>NZ_VRTT01000100.1 GCF_008017805.1 Paenibacillus sp. N3.4
CGTCTGGTAGTCCAAAGCGGAGAACGGCTCATCGAGCAGCATAATTTCAGGGTCTGTTGCTAATGTGCGCACAAGCGCCACCCGTTGGCGCATCCCCCCGAAGTTGTGGGGGGTAATAGTCTTTGTAAGCAAGAAGACCCATCTCATCCAATAAACGCTGAGGCATAGGCTGCAAGGAGTCCTCCTCCTGAGAATCCCATGCAGCTAACCCGATCCACATCTACGTCTTCGCGTGTTACGATATAATCCAATGCGCAGAGTGCTTCCTGTACGCGCAGCCCAGCCAGCGAAATGCCGTACAGCAGCAGATGGGAGGCTAATGTTTGACAAGAGGAATTACCGACTTGCCCATTGGCCTGATCGGCTTCAAGTCTGCGATCACCGAAGCCGATCACCTCTGGCGCTATGACAATGAAGCCGCGCTTTACGAGCTCGCGGGCATAATTGCCATGGATATCCGCTTCCCCCGTGTGCTCCGTTCCGTCTGGGTGGAGACCGACGATCTGTCTGCTGCCATATCCATGACCATGGATAGCCAACACCGCCGGTGTTTTCCCGCTAGCTCCTTTCGGAATCAACACATAAGCAGGAACACGAAATCCCCAAACCGTACCGAACTCGACTCGCTCCCGAAAATGATCCTCCAGTTCTAAACGTTCAAGCAGCATAGGCCGAAGCTCATCTTTCTCTTTCGAGATCCCCAAGGAGCCTGCTAATTTCTCTTTGACCCTCGCTTTCGTCTGCTCTGCACTCTCTGACTTTTTCAACTGCTTACGCTTCTCTTCAAAGTTGCGATACAGGTTCTCCATCGCAGTATCAGGATGCCACACGCGATTTCCTCCTCCGCTAGCAAACTTAATGTCTAGAAAGTGACAAGCTTGTCAACCACAACTGGCTGGCCTGTGCGCAAAGAGATATTGCCTGCAATCCCTGTCAAAATAGACATAGCTCCGTCTACATGAGAAGCAGCGCGCTCGAAACGATCGTCTGACGGTTTATCGAAAATGTCTTTAAGCAGCACCGGATCTCCGCCGCCATGACCGCCAACGCCTTCTTCCAGTTGAACTTGGTAAGGAGCGGCGAACATGGGGAATACCTTGATCGTTTTTTCTTTCAAAGCTCCCTCTTCTTCTTTAAGACCACCTGAGTTGACATATGATTTCTCTACAACTCTCAATTCAATACGGCCTTTACTGCCGTTAATTTGCACGTTGAAACCTTCCCAAGGCATGTAGGCATTAAGCGAGTAAGTTAAAATGGCCTTATTCTGATAACGAACCATGACACCCATCGTATCCTCAATATTGATACCGTCTCCGAATACGCTTTGATCCCTTTGATAGCCATCCTCGTGCTCCGCATCCAGATATAAACCTTTGAGATGCTCATTCGAATCCAAATGAAGCGCAAACGGATCATTTTTTGCAATTTCATTGCCTGTAGCTCGTTGATAAAATTCTGTTACACCACGCTTTTCAGCATTTTCTCTGCCGTAGAACATCAATCCACCCATAGCAAAAACCGTCTGCGGTTTCGTACCCAACCAGAAATTAACAAGATCGAAATGATGCGTCGATTTGTGTACGAGCAAGCCCCCGCCGTTACGCTTATCGCGGTGCCATCTGCGGAAGTAGTCAGCCCCGTGCTGCGTGTTCAATAGCCACTCGAAGTGTACGGAATGAACGTCGCCGATAACCCCATCCATAATCAATTCGCGGATTTTGGTATTATGCGGCGCATAGCGGTAATTAAAAGTGACGCGAAGCTGGCGTCCTGTCCGTTTGATCGTATCCAAAATTTCTTGACACTTCTCTTCATCAACCGTCATTGGTTTCTCAGATATGACATCACAGCCGAGCTCCATCGCTTTGATAATATACGTGTGATGTGTCCGATCAACGGAGGTGACGATTACGAAGTCAGGTTTTTCGGTTTTAATCATATTTTCAAATTGGTCCGCTTTATACGTCGGAACCGCGTGATAGTCATATTTATCGACAAGTAAACGATTGGTGAAATCCATACGAGTTTGGTTAATATCACAAATGGCTACCAGTTCTGATGTTTCTTTAAAATCAGTAACCATCGCACCATAGAAAAATTCTGCTCGTCCACCAGTACCAACAATCGCATAACGTTTTTTCATTTTAAATTAACCCCTCTCGAAAATAGATATGTCCTACTTCCAAGGTTAATACAATATTTGTTGCGTTTCTAATCAAATCTTATCTATTCACTATCATTCCTTGCATATTTTGCTATAATGACGATACAGATGAAACTCCTATCCAGAATTGAGGCGGTAACTTTGAAAACCTACGAAATCGAACGTCTTCGCAAGAGATCGTCCCTTCTCCATGCCGGTGAATCATTTCCATGATCACTATGAAATTTATTATTTACTTAGCGGAAAACGATACTATTTTATCCAAGATCGCTCTTACTTGATCCAAGAAGGAGGACTTGTCTTTATTGATAAAAATGAGCTTCACAAAACTCGCGGCTATGATGATCACCACCATGAGCGAATTTTGCTCAGCTTCGATGATAAGTGGATTCATTCCATTGGTGAAGATGCAGCAGAATGCTTGTTGTCCCCTTTCCGGCAAAAGCACCACCTTTTCTCTCTCGCAGGCATACATCGAACGACCGTTGAAAATCTGCTTTTCAGTTTGCTGCGCGAACAGCAGCAGATGCTTAGTGGCTGGCAGCTGAATAGCAAAGCCCTGCTTACGCAGCTGCTTGTCTTCTGCTCTCGACTCTCGGAAAAGTCAGCTGCGGAAGCTGAGCAACCACAAGCGCAGAATCTGAAGATATATGAAATCGTTACCTATATAAATGCACAGTATCGGAATCGTTTAACCTTAGCCTCCATATCCGAGAACTTTTATATTAGTCCAAGTTACTTTTGCCGCTCCTTCAGAGAAACAACCGGCTTCTCTTTCATCGAATATTTGAACAATGTCCGGATTCGTGAAGCCCAGCGCTTGCTTCGCGAAACAAAAAACAAAGTGATCGACATTGCGGAGCAGTCAGGGTTCGATAGTGTCGCGCATTTCGGGCGCGTGTTCAAGCAGGTGACCGGACAAACACCACTCGAATGCCGAAAGTTGATGCGACAAAGCTGATGCGTCAAGACGAATAAGCGGTAAAATTAAGCCGGCTGCGAGATGTCCTTCTACACAAGCATCCAGCATCATCCCAAAGTAAAAAGCCTCCATACCGAAGAGGCATGAAGGCTTCATTTAGAATCCAAAATATTGCTTGGCGTTGTTATATGAGATCCCTTGTACAAGTTGTTTCAACAGCTGATCGTCGTTCGGGAATTCACCCGCTTCGACCCACTCACCGAACATGTTGCATAAAATTCTACGGAAATAATCATGTCTGGTGTAGGACAAGAAGCTGCGGGAATCGGTAAGCATACCTACGAAACGCCCTAGCAAGCCAAAATTGCCAAGCGATTTCATCTGCTGAACCATGCCGTCCTTCGTATCGTTGAACCACCAAGCGGAGCCGAGTTGGATTTTGCCAGGGATTCCGTCACCTTGGAAGCTGCCCATGAGTGAAGCGAGAATTTCATTGTCACGCGCATTTAGCGAGTACAAAATGGTTCGCGGCAAAGACTCAGCAACAGCTAAGGAAGACAATAAACCCGTTAATGCGCTCGCGACAGCGCTATCGTTAATGGAATCGAAGCCGGTATCCGGACCCAGTGTTGCAAAAGCATGTCCGTTATTGTTGCGAGACGCATTGATGTGGTACTGCATGGCCCAATCCAGCTTTTTGTATACGCCACCTAGGAATAGCAGCGTAAACGCTTTATATTTCTTTTCATCTTCCAAGCTTACGGCATGACCCGATAGCGCGGATTTGAAAATTTGATCTACTTCTTCTTTGGTTGCTGCCGCATAAGGCACATAATCCAACGCATGATCGGATACTTTACATCCAACTGAATCGAAGAATATCGCTCTGCTCTCCAGACCCGCTAATAAATCGTCGTAACTGCTGATGCTGATGCCTGCGGATTTTTCCAATTGGCTGATCCATGGCAGGAATGTAGCGCGGTTAATTTCGAGCGCTTTGTCCGGACGGTAGGAAGGCAATACTTTTGTGTTAAAATCTTGAAGTTCTTTGATCTTAATATGATATTCCAGGGAATCCACTGGATCGTCGGTTGTACAGATGACAGTTACTTTGGAATTTGTAATTAAATCTCTGGCACGTGAACCGCCTTCAGCAAGCTTGGCGTTCGCTTTTTCCCAGATCACAGGCGCATTTTGTTCGTTAATAATCTCTTGAACATCGAAATAGGTTCGCAATTCCATATGAGACCAGTGGTAAAGCGGGTTGCCGATGGCCATAGGTAAGGTGGAAGCCCAAGCCAAGAAGCGTTCATAATCGCTTGCTTCGCCTGTAACCTTTGATTCCTCGACACCATTAGCGCGCATCATTCTCCACTTGTAGTGGTCACCATATAGCCAAGCTTCTGTTATGTTATTGAATTGCTTATTTTCGTAAATTTCTTTAGGGCTCAAATGGCAATGATAGTCAATAATTGGCAAATCCTTCGCAAACTCGTGGAATAGATGAATAGCAGTTTCATTGGTCAATAAGAAGTTCTCATCTAAAAATGTTTTCATGAAGATTATTCCCACCCTTCTCTTCTTATACAATCTGCCATCTATTTTATCAAGAATTCGACTCAAAAATCTTGTGATTTTTTGCTTTCATTTTGTAAAATATGCATATATTGACCTCATCTTGCTACTTACAATCATGCTTCAAGAAACAATAATAGCCCCTTTCGTAAGGAATGGGGCTTCTTACTTGTATTATGGAACGGTCTGGCCAACATCCGTACCCGCATGGATTTCCTCAGGAAGCTCTTCTGAAGCGCTGGGAATATGCCTTGGCTTGTAATTGATAACATCGGAGGAGGTAATGGTAATATAGATACGCCCCGGCAAAGCTTGTGCGCGAATCAGAACCGGTTGATTATAGTTATTCTTAAAGCTGAAATCAGGGCCCCCCCAATTCACCGTTGCATCACGCCCAGATGGTACGTAGGGAACAGACCTGCTGTGTGAGTAACGTTCTACGATTTGCAGACCTGCTCGGTCTGCCGCGTTAAACAATGTAGACGAAATTTGACAAATCCCCCCGCCGATTCCTTCCGAGAATTCACCTCGAACAATCACCTTTGCCGGCATATAGCCTCTTTCACGGGTCCGAACGCCTACAACCCTGTTAAAAGAGAACGTTTCACCGGGCTGTACGACGTAGTTGTTGATCGCTTGGGCAGCAAGCTTTATGTTAATAAACCGAAATTTGTTATTCGAATTAAAATAAGTTACATAATGGCCTATGGGGAACACGCGAATACTCGCCAGAAGCTCGCTGTCTACTTTCGGATACACCGTTAACTCGGGTACTTCGAACTTTAAAGGCCCCTCCTCATAAAAATGCTTATAAAATTGCTCGATAAAAGCTTGACGATTCAGTTGTGTCCCTGCTGCCTCCTTCTGTATGCTGCCTGCGTCATTAATGATTGCATTCACAGGCTTGCGATAGATCTTTTTTGCAATATCATCAGCCAAACGATCTAAACGTACATTGTCAACCATCGGCACATCTAGCAGATGAATCGCATAGTGCTCACGATCCACATCCGCGAAGTTTTTGCCGTTGATATCATTGGTTATTTGAGTTGGTGCCTCGCCTTGCTGCACAAGAAGCAGCAAACCTGCCATCCATCCATAACTCATAAATTAAAACACCCCCTCCCTATTGTAAACAATTGAAAATAATCCATACTATGTTAATGAAATCTCCCCCTCCATTTCATATAACCCCTGAAGTTTATTCTAGGGTCGATCCAACCACGAGGCAGTCTGTTGCTTCCAAATCTCTCTTGCTCGCTCAGCGAAAAGGAGCGATTGGGACCAACGATCGCTAATTTCATGCTGCCGACCTGCAAATTCATCCATCGTAATCGCATAGGGAGCAGGACCTAATTCACAGACGAATGGGAATAGCGAGTCGGGCTTGGAACATTTCAACCAGTGACTCATACCGCTGCGCCACCACCGTTCAAACTCATGAAGCATCGGATGCTCACCGGAATCTCCGATACTGACCTGAACCTGCTCCCCGTTCGATACTCTGGCGTGGATACTTGTCGTACGGGTCAATAACTTTTGCAAAAGCATCTCCGCTTCATCGCTGATTGTGTGCATTTCACCAGCTACAACATAGTGAGAGAAGTCGATTGTTAGGTTTAAATTAGCCAAGTGCTCGACATATTCAACAGTTCGGATTAGATCTTGGGTGATCGTCCCTCTATGAGTTTCAATAAACAATGGAAGCCCAGACTGTTCTGAGATATCAGTCAGTTGCTGCAGCAGCGCTTCCGCCGGTTGGCCTGTTAAGAATGGGGTTAATACTTGCGCATTGATAAAAGAAACCCGTCCCTTATAAGATTTCACTTGGCTTATAAATGCCCTCATATCTTGAGCTGATTTTGGATAAGCGTTAACACTGAACGATAGACCATAATGATCAAGCAGTCGCCTCCACTCAGCGGCTGACTCCGTGGATGGAAGAAATCCATTGATCCCGTCATAGCCTGCTTCCGCAATATGCCGAAATTTCTCCGCTATCGACCATTCACAGCCTTCCTCACCGATACCGTTCATGGCCCACCACGACATGAGTACTTCTAAGCGGGGTCCCGCCTCTTTAGTGAGGGTACACGTTTTCAAACTCTTCACCGCAAGGACCTCCGGATGGGTTAATTTCCAGGTCGACCGGAGTGCCATTTTGACGATACAGCGGGCGATAATGATTACTAATATGCGTTGCCGAGGCATTGGCATAATGACAAATAAATGCCCGCCGGAATCGATCCTTGGTCTTATTGCGATAAGAGCCGTGAATCAGATTTCCATTAAAAAAGAGAACATCTCCGCGATCCATAACGACAGGCATTGCTTTTTCATCTTTAGGCGGCTTCACGTAATGCGTCGTGAACGATTCCTTGGCATCCGCGCTAACGGGGCAAGCAATATCCATATGGTTCGTTTTCGGGACAACGAGCAAACCACCATTTTCCTCATCCGCTGCATCTATAGCCGTCCAAGCTGCAATACAATTGCCCGGCTCCACCTGCAAATAGAAATTATCCTGATGCAGTGCCTGTCCCCGGGAGCCCGGAGGCTTGTAATAAAACATGCTTTGCGCAGCCAGCGCTTCTTCTTCATATAAATCTGCTAAAACGTCCATGACCGGTTGATGCAGCATATACGTCTTGGCTGTTTCATTAAAACGATGAGGGTGCATAACGCGAGGATACCGTTTTAAGGGATCGTTCCAGTCTGCTTGCAGCTCCGGCTCAAAATAGCCAGGAATCGTTTGATGACTGATTGTTTCAAAGGCTTCGTCTATTTCAGACAAATGCTGGTCAGAAAACAACCCTTTAACGATTAAATACCCATCGGTTTCAAATTGTTTTTTTTGTTCGCTTTTCAGCATACGCAATATCTGTGACATGTTCATTCCTCCCCAAAAGTAAATCGTTATTCCAAAATTCCTTCCTCATAAGCATAGCGAAACTACATCTCTCATAGAAGTAAGGATGATGCTAAATACTCCTACAATCCTGCTATTTGATTGAAATAAATAAGACTTTCCTATTATGATAAGTAGAAAAGTCTCTACAGCAGGAAAGGAATGAGCATCGTGAGCATCGAAAAAGAAACCCTATTGGCGGGCCATTTTTTAGAACCAGACTCCTATGTAATCAAACGCCCGCATGGACTAGACAATTGGCTGTTAACATTCACTCTTGAAGGGGAAGGTTATTTTATGACCGGAGGGTATGAACAACGCTGTAGGGCGGGCGATCTCACATTACTCAAGCCAGGGGCTCCTCATCACTACGGCACGAGAAAAGGTCAAACTTGGAATTTCGTATGGACTCACTTTCCAACTCGTTTCACGGAAACAAACCTGATGCCAGATAAAGAACTGCTCATTCTTAGCATCGAAAAAGGGTCGTTACGCGAGCGTATTTATCAAGCTTGCACACGCATGTTAGGAGACTTTAGAGAACGCGGCGAGTTTTGGCATGAGCTGTGCGGAGGCTCTTTACGGGAAATTTTGTACATCATGGCACAGAAAACAAGCAGAAAAATGGACTCGCGCATTGAAGAAGTCCTTCACCTGCTATCACAACATATGCGCCAAACGATCCGAATTGAAGATTTGTCTCAAGCCGTGGGGCTTTCCCCTTCTCGCTTATCTCATCTTTTCAAAACAAGCACAGGGTATTCCATTATCGACACCTTGAACCGGATGCGCATTCAACAGGCTGTGCTTTTGCTGGAACATACGGATCGCAGCGCTTCTGAGGTTTGTTACGATGTAGGGTTTCAGAACTATAACCATTTTACGAATCAATTCCGCAAATGGTACGGCATGAACCCTCGAACGTTCGTAAACAGCCAACGGTAAAATTTATTTGACAGTTGGACTGCGGAAATGTAACTTAAGGCTATATTCAACTAGAGGAGGATTTTTATGACCTTTGAAAATAATCTGAACAAGTATGCCGAACTTATTGTTCGTGTTGGTCTGAATATTCAGTCCGGCCAAACGCTGTGGATCAACGCACCGATTGATCATCCCGCGCTTGTGCGCCTCATATCCCGCAAGGCCTATGAATTAGGAGCCAAGCATGTACATATCGAGTGGCAGGATGAAATCAGCACGAAAATTAAATATATGTATGCACCCGATGAAGCGTTTCACGAATATCCTGCATGGAGAGCGCAAGCCCTTGATGAGCTGGCCGACAATAATGGCGCTTATTTATGGATTGATGCCGATGATCCTGAACTGCTGAAGGATGTCGATCCTGCGCGCATGGCGGCTAATGCCAAAGCGGCAGGTCCTAAACTTGTAAAATGGCGAGAATTTATGTCCTCTTACAAAATGACATGGTCGATCGTTGCCGCGCCTTCAGCAGCCTGGGCACAGAAAGTATTTCCTCATTTGGAAGAGGACGCTGCGATAAGCGCGCTGTGGGAGGCCATCTTCCAAGCTGCACGAGTGGATCAAGAGAACCCTGTGCTTACTTGGAATGACCATAATCAGACTCTTCGCAGCAAAAGAGAACAACTGAACGAAAAGCAATATCGGAAGATTCATTACCATGCCCCAGGCACAGAACTTACCGTTGAGCTGCTGGACAACCACATTTGGAGAGGCGGTTCTGCCACAAATGGGACGGGCGGCTTCGACTTCAACCCCAACATACCAACGGAAGAAGTATTCATTTCTCCCCATCGATTGGGCACAAACGGAACGGTTCGAAGTACGAAACCCTTAAGCTACCAAGGCAGCTTAATCAATAATTTCACGATCACTTTCGACAAGGGAAGAGTTGTTGATTATTCTGCTGAACAAGGCTACGAGTCTCTCAAAGCGATGATCGAGATGGACGAAGGCGCTCATTATTTAGGAGAAATTGCGCTTGTCCCGCATCGCTCACCGATTTCGGACTCCAACTTGATTTTCTTTAACACACTTTACGATGAGAATGCTTCTAATCATTTAGCTTTGGGTAGAGCGTTCCCTACATGTATTGTAGGTGGCACTACCATGTCTAAAGAAGAACAGATCCAAGCCGGTCTAAATGTTAGCCTCATTCATGTCGACTTCATGATCGGTTCTGCCGACATGGATATTGACGGCGAACATGCGGACGGCAGCAGAGAGCCTATCTTCCGTAAGGGCAATTGGGCATTTTAACACACGAAGGGGCTATCCCAGAGTCATTTGTTACTGGCTCTAGGGATAACCCCTTGCTTTCGTTTTGGGAAGGCTGATGCTTTTCCCATAGACGCTAAATTACTTAGCGAATAGCTTTTCTGCGGCATCCAGCGACATTCTATTGCCAATTGCTGAGTAATCCAACCAAGGTTGGTCAGCAATCGGATAAACATGCCCCGCTTTTACCGCTTTGAGCCCTTTCCAAATGGGATTCGAGGATAACTGTTCGAAAAGCTTTTTCGCCGAATCTTCATTGTTCACAATGACAAAAATCGCATCTGCATCGTAATCAGGCAGAACTTCCTGCGAAATCGTTTCGTAAGCTTTGTTGATCTTCTCTACACCGTTTGCCGGCTTCAACGCCAAATCAGTAAAGAGAATCGGTCCCAGCGGACGCTTCATTCCCATAACACGCAGCTCTTTCGCTGTTACACGGATCGCCATAACCTTCCCGTCGCCAATTTTATCCTTGATGAGACCCTTCACTTTCGTTGCCTCTGTCTCGTAATCCTTTATATAAGTTTCCGCCTGCTGCTCGCGGTTAACGAGCTTACCGATTTTTTTCAAATGATCGCGCCATGTGCC
Source organism: Paenibacillus sp. N3.4 (assembly GCF_008017805.1). Classification (GTDB taxonomy): domain Bacteria; phylum Bacillota; class Bacilli; order Paenibacillales; family NBRC-103111; genus Paenibacillus_E. The sequence continues at coordinate 10,423 of NZ_VRTT01000100.1, forward strand.
TTCGTCCAGGTTAAACAATTCCGTTTTGGCGATTTTTTCATACTTCGCAATATCATTGCCTGCAAACTGTTGATCCAAATAAATGACATCAGGCTTCAAAGCGAGCAAAGCTTCCATATCGGGCTCTGTAGCGACCCCTAGTTTTTTGGTATTTTGCAGACGATCCGCAACGTGAGGCAGGAATGCTTTAAGATCTCCCCCCATGACAGAGCCGACAGGCGTGATGCCTAGCGCCAACAAGTCATTCGTTAAATGGATAGAAACAGAAGCGATACGAGGCTCTTTTTCTACCGGTTTTACAGAACTCGCTGCTGTTGGTGTCGTAGATGCGGCAGGTGCTGGTATCGCAGAGGCTGCTCCTTGTTTAGGTGCTGTTTGTCCGCAAGCAGCCAAAACGAATAGGGAACTGATGAGACTCATGAGAACTACATTTTTCTTTTTCACAATAAAACTCCTTCATCGATCATTATTTAGTTTTTACTAACAAGTATAAGAAATACGGCGCGCCCACTGCCGCGACTACGACGCCTGCCGGTATGGCATTGGGCTGGAAAATGGAACGTCCTACCGTGTCCGCTGCCACCAAAATGACTAATCCGATCAATCCTGATATCGGAAGCACATACTGATGCATAGGCCCAACGAGTCGGCGCGCCAGATGCGGCGCAACTAACCCCAGAAAGCCAATGCCTCCTGCCATCGCTACGCTTGCACTGGATAATGCGACTGCGCTCATGAGAAGCAGCAATCGCTCTCGATTTACTGCAATGCCCATCCCTGAGGTCATTTCGTCACCTAGAGAAAAAGCGTTCAAAACTTTCCACTTCGAGAGTGTGAAGGGAGTGAAAATGACGATCCAGGGAAGCAAGGCATTCACATGAATCCAATTTCTCCCCCACACATTGCCGATCAGCCATCTTGACGTAAAGCTATATGTGGCATCATCTAAGCGCAGCGAAAGGAATAAGGTGATTGCGCTGAATCCTGCGGCAATTGCAATTCCTACAAGAATCAAGCGGATGGGTACAACACCCTTGTGACGGTCATAGGCCAAGGCCACGATGAGAAAAGCAGTGATAACACCACCCGCAAAGGCGAACACAGGAATGAGCAAAGACGGCATTCCCTTCATGGAATGGAAGAAGCTGACGAAGACAATTAAACCTAACGCTGCACCTGCATGAAGGCCGAGAATACCCGGATCAGCAAGTCCATTTCTCGTGATGCCCTGCAAAATAGCGCCGGATACGCCTAAGCCAATGCCTGCCAGCATCGTAACCAAGATGCGCGGCAATCGATATTCAAATAACACCAACTGACTATCCGAGCTGCCGTAACCTAGGAAGGTTTGCCAAACAGCAAGTGGCGAGAGCCGAATCGTGCCCGTATTCAAGCTAATTAAGATAATGGCTGCACTTATCAGCAGCAAGCAAATACCTACGGTTATGCTCTTCCTCCTACGCTGAATATGCCTCTGCAACTCCACTCACAAACTCCTCCTTTCTCTCCGCGCCAAATACAGAAAGAAAGGTACGCCTATCAATGCCACCATCAAGCTGATTGCCAACTCTTTAGGCGGATGTACCATGCGTGCTCCTAAATCCGCAAGCACGAGCAAGACAGCTCCCAATAGACTGGATAGAGGGATAATGAAACGATAATCGACACCAACGATCTTTCTCGCGATATGGGGTATGACCAGTCCGACGAAACCGATGGAACCTACGGCTGACACGCCAATACCGGCGAGAAGTACAGCCAGCACGATGCCAAGCACGCGAATCCGTCCTGTTTTCACTCCCAAATTAACCGATACCTCATCACCTAAAGAAATTAAGGATATAGATCGACTAATCATCATGCTGCATAGTATCGCCAGTAGAATGATAGGTATCAGCAGTTTGAGATGATGCCATTTCACACCAGCGACACCGCCTGCATACCAGAAAGCTAGATCCTGATTCAGGTTGTAGTAAATAGCGATGCCTGTGCTCAGCGAGTGCAGCAGCGCGGCTACAACGGCACCGGCTATGGTCAGACGAAGAGGCGTCAATCCTCCCGGCGTGGAAGACCCGAGCAGAAAAATAACAGCGGTACTAAACACAGCGCCTAAGAATGAAACCAGCATGAGAGTGGAATACGAAATAGCAGGAAAAAATGCGAAGCTTAAGGCTACCATGAAGGTTGCCCCCGCATTAATGCCCAGTATGCCGGAATCCGCCAAGGGATTGCGTGTAATTCCCTGCATCAAAGCACCCGCGACCGCGAAGCCCGCTCCGATGATCGCCGCGCCCAAAACCCGTGGAAAACGTAATTCATGAATAATCTGATGCGTAGTTAGCGCTCCATTATAATGAAAAATCGCAGACCATACGGTGCTTAGCGTCAAATCTTTGGCACCAAACGAAATCGCGATAAACATGACGACCAAAAGTGCAAACAGTGCCATGACGCTGATCATTCCAAATGTAACTCCATTCATGCTCGCACGACTCGACTTCATGGTTAAGCTTCATACCTCTCGTTAATATTGATAATCATTATCAATAAACTAATTATAGAAATGTCTCTTGCTTTCGTCCATGTCATTTTTAAAGATTTTATCCTTGGATTATTTTTGGATTGGCTGTCTGTTCTAATCATTAGTACCCGTTAATAAAGAAACGGCCTGATTAAGCAGCTGCTCAATGGATTGGGGGGCATAGACCATCCATTCCTCCCATTGTAGAAAGAAATATCGTCCCTGACGAATCGACGGATAACTAAGCCAAACAGGGTCTGTGGTCATTTGCTGCCTCAGCTTGGCCGCATCCTGACCGGCTGGGTATAAGAAAATGATATAGTCGGATTCATACTGGCTCATTTCCTCTGGAGTCACCGCAAGCCAATTAAAACGGGTGCCTTCTCGGTGTTTGTTCATTTCCCGGGCAATGCGACTTGGAGGTGTCAACTGCAAAGAACGATAAAAAATATGTCCGACATTTCTTGCTCCGTACAATCTCAGTCCTTTATTCGTCATTCGGCAAATCGCTAACGTCGGACTTCCGAACGTTTTTCGGATTCGTTTGCGCGCCTGTTCCGCTTTGTATGTATGAAGCTGGATCCATTCTTTTGCCTTATGCCTCCGACCCACAAGCTGACCGATTTCCTCCAAATGGTCAAACACATCCAGTGTTGTCCACGGAATAGAAATGATAGGCGCAATATCGCCAATATGCTCTCTGGCTTTCAAGACAACGTTCTCTTTACATACAATCAAACTCGGCTCGGCATCAAGAAAAGCTTGTCGGCTTATTTCCCAAGCGTCTGTCGCATGAAAAGGCAATCTTAATGACTTGGATACTTGTGAGATCTGACTTTCATGATAAAATTGAGCAGCCGAAGGAATAATTCCTAGTGTTAGTAAATGATCTGTGTATGGATATGAAAGAGAAACAATATTCGAAATCCGCTCATAGGAATACTGCGTTGGCGCATATCCGCTGCTTTCTTTAAAACGGCGGCTAAAATAAAACTCATCCCGATAGCCCACTAAGCCAGCAACATCGCGTATTTTGGGGGTGGATAACAGCAGCATTTCCTTAGCCTTGTTCATGCGGACCTGTGTAAGAAATTCAATCGGTGTTTTATTCATCTTTTGCTTAAAACGTTGCGAATAATAAGCAGGATGCATACCTGCAATTCCGGCTAGTTTATCTAAATGTATATCCATATGGTAAGCATCCTGCATATATTGAATGGTAAGCTGCAGAGACGCATCGGCATCTTTGGGCACAGTTGGCAGCTCAGGTTGATCTTTCAGAATCATTTCCAACAATTCATACACGTACTGCTGCCGCAAATGCTCCCTAACGCTGGAACTGCCATAAGCGGATGCCAGCAACTGCATTTTGCGTTGAAATACTAATAAATCGACCTGGAGTAGACCTCGCTTGGGAAATGAAAGCTCGCGGTCATATACTTTACGAATGCTCGTATTTTCCGCAATGCGAAACAAATCAAATTCCAACTTATAAATAAGGCTGCTGTCATTGCCCGATAAGTTCAAGGTTTCTGCGTTTTCACCTGGCAGCAGCAAGATCAAAGTTCTCCCACCCAGTATATGAACTTCATCCTGCTCAATTTGGAGCTGACCTCTCGTCTTTACAAAAAAGAGCAGCGTGTGATGCCTAACCTTAGGCATATTTAAGCTCCACTCTGCCACATTGGATATAACATCCAATTCCACTAACTCTAACAAAGTCCCCTGTAAATAGACTTCGTTGTCGATCACACGACTCACCCAGGTTCCTCCTTGATAGATATTGATAATCATTCTCAATTTAGTATATCATAAATGTGTATTTTTCGCAGGTACAAAGTAAGGAGACTACGATGACATACTTATTTATACAACAAGTCCCCCTCATTGGGAAAAGTATAAGAATGAGCTCGGATATGATACTCTATTCATAAAGACACGTTATGATCCCATCCAATCAAAGGAGTTGATCATATGAGTAAGATCCCCTCGATTGCTGTAATTAGCGTCCCTTTCGATCTCGGAGCCGGTCGGCGCGGCGCAAATAAGGGACCTAAGGCTGTCATGCAAGTTGGATTGTTACATGATCTGCAGCAATTATCATTGTCAATTGCCCATACATCCGAAATCTGTCTAATAAATGAACTGTTGGACCCCCTTGGCGCGAATGTGGATACAACTAACCTCAATTATTTGGCAGAAGTTGCTGCTATTAATACAAGACTTGCAGAACAAGTTGCAAGAGTTGTCGCTACTCAACAATTCCCTCTTATCCTTGGTGGGGATCATAGTATTGCTATCGGCACACTCGCTGGTCTTTCCGAGCATTATAACAATTTGGGCGTTATTTGGATCGATGCGCATTCCGACTTAAATACAACCGCTACCAGTCCTTCCGGAAACATACACGGTATGTCTCTGGCCGTCAGCTTAGGGATGGGGCATCCCCTTTTAACCGAAATTAAACATAATCGGCCTAAAGTAAAGCCTGAACATGTTGTTCTTATAGGCTCTCGGTCACTGGACGAAGGCGAAAAGAAGCTGATCCGCTCCCTAGGCATCAAATGTTTTACGATGTATGACATTGATCGCAAAGGGATGGCTCTTGTTATGCAAGAGGCTATAGACTATATCCGCGTCCGTACAGACGGCGTTCATCTTAGCTTTGACGTCGACTCCCTCGATCCAATCGAAGCGCCTGGAACTGGGACGACAGTAAAAGGGGGACTTCAATTTCGCGAAGCTCATTTAGCTGTAGAAATGCTTCATGAGGCCGGGATTATAACATCTGCCGAATTCGTTGAAGTGAACCCTCTTTTGGACGAAAACAATAAAACCTCGCTCTTAACTGCTGGTTTAATTTGTTCTTTGATGGGGAAACAAATTTTGTGAAAAGCAGGGATGGTACCAGTAAGACATTGTGCAGTATGCCAAAGGAGTAAACCATGAAAGCCTTAAACCAGTGGTACATCAACATACTTTTAGTCGTTCTCAGCGTGGCCACAGTCTGCATCTTCCTCTTATTCAGAAATAAAACGTATTACGATTTTCTGCTTTGGAATTTATTTCTGGCTTGGATACCTTATGTGATATCTTTGTTTGCTTATTACGTTCACACGCGGAAAGCGACGCTATTCCACCATGCTCTGCTAGTCATATTGGGTGTAGTCTGGCTGCTTTTCCTGCCCAATGCGCCCTATTTAATAACCGATTTGCTTCACTTGACCATATTAAAAGATAACTACGTTCATAAAGGAGCCGTATCTTTTAAATATTGGTACGATTTTTTTGTCGCTTTTTTATTCGTGTGGAATGGGCTGTTGCTTGGATGCAGTTCCATGTATCTCTCTCACTACATGTGGAGAAAGAAATTCAATCGCTTATCATCGTGGATGTTTATTACAGCTATAGCTCTATTAAGCGGTTATGGCATTTTGTTAGGAAGAGAATACCGATTGAACAGCTGGGATGCGTTAATGAATCGAAGTTATTGGATGTGATTGAGAAAACCCTGAATCCGGAAGCTTTTAAATTCTGTCTATTGCTGGGGTTCGTGATCATGACGATGTACACAACTTTTTACTTACTGATGAATGGCATAGGTATAACAAATAAAAACGTCCCTGCCTCATCTAGCGATGAGTAGGGACGTTTCTTCTATTTTACAAGACTAGCCGCCTAGTCAATAGGCTGAAGCAGTCTCTCACCGGCAATACCCGGTGTTGTCATTTGAATCGGATTTAAGATTTCTTCGATCTCTTCCACCGTTAACAGCCCTCGCTCCAAAATGAGCTCTTTGAGCGTCATCCCCGTGCGTATAGCTTCTTTCACCAACTGCGCGGCGACTTCGTAGCCCAAATGAGGATTCAAAGCGGTAACAATGCCGAAGCTCTGCTCCACGTAGGTCGCACAGCGTTCCCGATCTGCTTCCAGTCCTTCAATAGCAAAGCGTTCAAATACATCCGCGGCGTTTCGCAGTATTTTAAGAGATTGAAGCAAATTGAAAGCAATTACCGGCCCCATGACGTTGAGCTCGAATTGCCCTGCCTCACAAGCCAAGCAGATGGTATGATCGTTTCCTATGACTTGGAACGCCACTTGATTAACGACCTCCGGCATAACCGGATTCACTTTGCCAGGCATGATTGATGAGCCAGGCTGTCTCGGCGGCAGCTTCAATTCTCCTAATCCTGTTCGCGGACCTGAAGCCATCAAGCGAATATCATTGCATATTTTGGAAAGGTTCACTGCGCATACCTTCAAAGAAGCTGACAACTCTGTGTAGGCATCCATGTTCTGTGTACCGTCAACCAAGTGCTCCGCAAGTTCAATCGGCAAATCACTCTCTTTTTTTAAGTGAAACATGACGCGATCGACATATTCAGGCTTAGCATTAAGTCCTGTACCAACAGCCGTTGCTCCCATATTCACGATGAGAAGTCCTTGCGATGCATGCCGGATGCGATTAATATCCCGCTGTAAAACACGTGCATAGGCCGCGAATTCCTGACCAAGTCGAATAGGCACCGCATCTTGGAGATGCGTTCTCCCCATTTTAATCACATCATCAAATTGTATCTCTTTCTTAGCAAAAGCACTTTGCAGCGAAATCATCGTTTCGATCAATTGCTGTGCCAAGCGGTAGGCAGCTATTTTAATAGCTGTTGGAATGACATCGTTCGTGGATTGCGACATATTCACATGGTTGTTTGGGTTGCATTGGAAATACGTACCCTTCTTCTCATTCATATGCTCCAAAGCTCGATTGGCCAGCACTTCGTTCATATTCATATTGATGGAGGTGCCTGCCCCGCCTTGGATGGAGTCCACAATAAACTGATCCAAGAGTTGACCCTGCCTTACATCTTCGGCTGCTTTCACTAACTCTTCTCCGATTTTCTTAGGCAGCATATGGGTATCCATATTCGCTAACGCAGCAGCCTTCTTCACCTCCGCCAAGGCCACAATCAACTCGTGGTGAATCTTGACGCCGGTAATGGGAAAATTTTCTAAAGCACGCATTGTTTGAATGCCATAGTAGGCATCGGAAGGAACTTGTTTTTCTCCTAAAAAGTCTTTCTCGATTCGAAAAGTCATCGTACACACCGTTCCCTCTTGTAAAGTAACTGCTCGTCTTGAAGCAGGTGCTCCGAAAATCCTTCTTTCTCTTCAAGCTTCTGGCTCATGGATTCAAAAGCCTATTAGATCATTTCGCGATTGCCCAAAGGGACTCCTGCTATTAATTGAATAATATCTCCCCTTCAGTATGCTCAATTTCATTAAAATTTCCTCTTTTGACAATTCTATGTGACGAATGCGGCAACGTTCATCAGAAGCTGGAATACTATGAATGACGGGCTATTACCCGCATACATGCCTATAGACTTGCCCAATAGGGAGGAAAACTTATGGACACCTCTAGCTCTGATATTATCAAAAAAACAGACACATTCGGCGCGCATAATTACCACCCGCTTCCGATTGTTATATACAAGGCATCCGGTGTTTGGGTCGAAGACCCCGAAGGGAATCGTTATATGGATATGCTGAGCGCATATTCCGCTTTGAACCAAGGTCATTGTCATCCCTACCTCATACAAGCACTCCGCAACCAAGCCGATAAAGTGACCCTAACCTCTCGGGCTTTCTATAGCGAAACGCTGGGCAATTTCTATGAAATGCTCTCCAATTATACTAACAAACCAATGATTCTGCCGATGAACACAGGCGCTGAGGCTGTAGAAACCGCGATAAAAGCCGTTCGTCGCTGGGGCTATAAAGTGAAAGGTATACCGATTAATCAGGCAGAAATCATTGTCTGTGAAGGCAATTTCCATGGGCGTACGGTTACCATCACTTCGTTTTCTTCTTCATCCGACTATCAGCGGGGCTTCGGACCGTTCACGCCTGGTTTTCGAATCATCCCTTACGGGGATTCGAATGCATTGCGCGAAGCCATGGGTCCAAATACCTGCGCGTTCTTGTTTGAGCCGATACAAGGCGAAGCCGGAATTCGCATACCGCCCGACCATTATTTGCGGGAGTGTTATGAGCTGTGTCAAGCGAATAAGGTGTTGCTCGTCGCCGACGAGATTCAGACGGGATTCGGCCGCACAGGACGCAGGTTCGCCTGCGACTGGGAAGATGTCACTCCGAATCTGTATATCTTGGGCAAAGCGCTTGGCGGCGGCGTTTTTCCAATCTCGGCGGTAGTCGGTGACCGCGAGGTTCTCGATGTTTTCGAGCCCGGTTCGCATGGCTCCACCTTTGGCGGTAACCCGCTCGGCTGCGCGGTGGCCTGCGCCGCGATGGAGGTCACGCTAAACGAGAAGCTCGCAGAGCGCTCGGAGGAGCTTGGCGCCTATTTCCTGAAGCGACTTCAGGAAATTCGATCTCCATGGATTGCCGAGATCCGCGGTCGAGGATTGTTCATTGGTATGGAGCTTACCGCTGCTGCGCGTCCTTTCTGTGAAATACTGAAAGAAAAAGGACTTCTTTGCAAAGAAACTCATGAACATATCATCCGTTTTGCTCCACCTCTGACGATAACGCAGGAAGAGTTGGACTGGGCGTGGGAGCATGTGAATGATGCGCTGCTTCATGCTTGAAAGCACTTCATGTGCATAATATCTAAGATACGGAAAAGAAAGGCCATAAGCCTCTCCCGAAGGAACCTGATCTGGACCCTCTGTCAAGGACACTTGAAAAAAGCCTGGTTTAGTTTAGGCGGCTAACAATAGATGATTCCTGTATTGTACAGGGGTCATCTTTTTT
>NZ_VRTT01000101.1 GCF_008017805.1 Paenibacillus sp. N3.4
TAGTAACTTTAGCAGAAAGCGAGGAGTTAGATATAGGCCCGTATAAGAATGATGTAGTGACAATCGTGTTTAGGCGATACGATAACCGGACGCAGAATCATTACAAGCTTCCGTATAGTTGGTTTTGCAAGTCCTTGCAGACGATTCATATTCATCGGCGGACGTGTATCTTTTGCAGAAGTCTGTCTTTTGTCACATGGTTTCAGAATCGTATCATCGAGACGAAATGTATTAGTTTTTGAACGCAGAGGGTGTTAGTTTAACAACAGGCCGCGGCAACTTGATATCAAGTTGCCGCGCTTTATTTTGTCTACATTTTGCAAAAATGTGGAAGGAATCGAGACAATAAGCGTTGATGTAATAACGAAATCGGGCATCTAAAAAGACTGTACATTCAAGTAAGTGTACAGTCTTTTTTATGTTTATTTTTAACGTTTAAGGAAATTACCGGATTTTGACCGGAATCGCTTTTCTGTAGTTTAAGAGCTCCGAAATGGTAACAAATTTGTACCCCCGGTTTTTCAACTCCGGTAGTATGATTTTTAATGCGGCAATGGTTTGCGTAGGACCTTCTATATAGTCATGAAATAACACAATATTTCCATTGTTCGAATTTTCCAGAACACGCTTCACAATTTTGTTGACTCCAGGTGTATCCCAATCTCTCGTATCCAATTGCCAAGACCACATAATCATCTTATAACCTTCTTGTTTGACAATGGAAACCAGGTGTTCGTTGAATATGCCTCCCGGTGGGCGAAACAGATGGGAATGATGGCCAGTCGTGGCGAAAATAATTTCTTCTGCTTTGTTGATTTCTTTTTTCATGTTCGTATTTCTGCCTAAGTAAGCATGGCTATACGTATGATTAGCTAATTCGTGTCCTTCTTGAAGCGTTCTATTGAGCACATCGGGATAAAGCTTTACTTTGTTGCCGACCACAAAGAATGTTGCTTTGGCATCATATTGCTTAAGTAGTTCCAAAATTTGTGCCGTATACTCAGGATGAGGACCATCATCGAAAGTAAGGGCAATTACCTTCTCATCCGTTGGAATTTCCCAAACGACCTCTCCGCGTGTTTCATAATAGGCCCGATCTTTTTTAGGGGCGGCATAAGCATAAGGGGGCAACAAAAAAAGGCAGATACAAACAATGGCTATGATTTTCATGTTGTCTCCTAATCCGTAATGATTGACAAGTTTTATCATAACCAATTTCTGAAAAGCCATTCATGTAAATGCTATGCAAGGGAGATCCCTATCCATTATCGTGCCATATCTGATAGAATAGGGATCTACACAACTATAGGTTCAGCTAAGAAAGGTGCATGAAATGAAAAAAAGGGTATTTGATATTTTTGTTATTATGGTTGGAGCATTCCTTTTTGCGATGTCGATCAATCTATTTGTCATTCCAAATCAATTTGGCGAAGGAGGAGTTACAGGTATAACGATTATTGCGTATTACCTGTTTGGTTGGTCTCCCGGATTGATTAGTTTAATCATTAATTCTTTTTTATTGTTAATAGGCTATAAATTTTTGGATAAGACAACGGTTATATATACAATCATTGCGGTCTTGTTTAACTCTCTCTTTTTATATGTAACAGCGGGGTGGCATCTATCTTCTAACGAATTAACGATTAATGCTATATTTGGAGCGTACTCACAGGAGTTGGGATCGGATTAATTATCAGGGTTGGGGGCACAACAGCAGGTACAACTATTTTGGCTAGAATTGCGAATAAATATTTGGACTGGAATATTAGCTACGCGTTGTTGTTTTTTGATTTACTCGTTGCAATTTCCTCCTATTTCATTATTGGGGCTCAAGCTCTTATGCTAACTATTGTTTTACTTTATATAGGAACAAAGGTAATGGATTTCATCATTGAAGGTGTGAACCCGAAGAAGGCCGTTACCATCATTTCCAAAGAACATAGTAAAATTGCCGATCAAGTGAACTCGCTCATGGATCGAGGAGTTACCGTTTTGCATGGACATGGTTACTATACGAAAACACCACAAGAAATCTTATATATCGTTATTAGCAAACAGGAGCTGAGTTTGACTGAAAAAAATCGTGAAAGCAAACGATAAACATGCGTTTATTACGATTCATGATGTTCGAGATGTGTTTGGAGAAGGATTTATTGATATTTCTAAATAATCTAGACAGGCAGGCGTTCATCTTTGCTGCAGTTTCTGGATGAATACATTCAAAGCCATGGATGACGAATGATCACAGTTCTGTATGATCCAAAAATTACGCTCCGACAGCTTTGGGTTAACAGAAATTTGGCATATTTCTCCGGAAGCTAGCTCCTTTTTTACAACCCAACGGGATAGGATGGCGATACCGAGACCGGCTGATACAGCTTCTTTAACGCCTTGGCTGCTGGTAAACACGTAGGAACGTTTGACTGAAAGACGAGCGTGACGAATAAATTGATCGCAAAATGAACGGGTACCAGAACCACTTTCCCTGAGTACCCAGATTTGATCTTGGAGCTTATCCGGTCTTATGGTATTGTTCGATGCTAATGGATGGTCGGGAGATGCAATGAGGATCATTTCATCTTTCATATAAGGGGTGATGTTGATGCCATGGGAAGCCACAGTTCCTTCAACGATACCCAGGTCAAGCTTATTGGCTTTAAGCGCAAGTGTGATTTCCTCGGTATTCGCAATCATTAAGGATAAATCAACCTCCGGAAATTGACCCGCATATTCTGCGAGCACTCGCGGCAAAATATACTCTCCGATTGTAAAGCTTGCACCAATTTGAATAGATCCGGTGACTTGTTCATTCAACAAATGAATCGCTTGTTTGGCTTCTTCATTAAGAGAAAGTATGTGCTTCGCACGTTTATATAAAATTTCCCCAGCTTCCGTGAGTTTGACCTGCTTGGGTGAACGATGCATAAGTTTGGCCCCATACTCGTTCTCCAGATTACGTATAATGAGTGAGACACCGGGTTGTGACAGGTTAAGTAACTCCGCAGCTTTGGAGAAGTTAGATTGTTCTGCTACCGTTACATAAACTCGAAGTGCTTCTGCGATCATATTCATTCCTCCTTAATGCCATTGTACCTATACGAAGGGAATAGAACAACTCAATCATAAGTTTTTCTCATGATACTCATAGGATATCGGTATTTCTCTTATGATTAAAATGGCTTTATAGTGAACCTACAGAGAATGGCTTCATTACAAGGCAGGAGTGAGAACTTATGACAGAGACTAAGGCATACGCATTCAACATAACACTAAAGAACAAAAAGGGCCTAGGTTTTGCACAAGGGATTGGCTTAACGCTATTACTTGCGGTAATCGCTAAGTACTTGGCTGGATTTCCGTTTCTAAGTATCATGGGGCAGTTAGTTATCGCCATTTTGTTAGGAATCGCCTGGAGAGCTGCTGTCGGGGTACCTCGCCATGCAACGATGGGCATTTCCTTCTCCAATAAAAAACTATTGAGATATGGGATTATTTTGCTCGGAATGAAATTGAATTTGACCGATATCGTTCATGCGGGTCCTAAAGTTTTCACTATAGCGATCATTCACATTATTTTTACGATATTTGTCGTTTATGGAATTTCAAAATTAATGAAAGTTGAACAACGTTTAGGCCTTTTAACAGCATGTGGTGTGGCCATTTGTGGTGCTGCAGCTATAGCAGCTATTTCCCCGCAAATAAAGGCTAATGATAACGAGACGGCCATAAGTGCAGCCACAGTGGCTATTCTGGGGACTATGTTTACTCTTTGTTACACGATTATATATCCGTTTCTTGGTTTAACCGCGAAGGGGTACGGTATTTTCTCGGGTGCTACGCTTCATGAGGTTGCCCACGTAATCGCCGCGGCAGCACCAGGTGGCAAAGAAGCCGTTGATCTTGCTGTTATCGTGAAGTTGACACGGGTTTCTCTGTTAGTACCGGTAGCTATCGTCATTGGGATCTGGGCAAACCGAAAGGAGCGCAAGAAGAACTCTGATGTTCAAAAAGCAAGCTGGAAGTCGATTCCGATACCTTGGTTTATTGTCGGATTTCTTTGTATGAGCGGCGTCAACACACTGGGCATCATACCGATGTCTGTCACTAATCAATTCATTATTGTGGCATATTTATTAATTGCTATGGCGATGGCCGGACTAGGCCTTCATGTTGACATCGTCTTGTTTCGCCGCTGGGGGATGAAGTCGTTTGTATCGGGCCTCATTGGATCGGTCTTACTTTCGATTTTGGGGTATGGATTGATCGTTTTATTTGGATTGAAATGAATTTTCGGTACCTAAATAAAGCAGGATTTTCTTGGGAAACAGCGAAGTAGATAGGATCGAAGAGAGGATGTGAGCATCATGATAACTCATTTGCCGAGCTCGATTATATTCATACGGTATAAACGCATCATTTGTTTAGACATACCTGATGACTATAGATTTATGGATGAGGAATTAATTGATTTGCTGGAATCAAGGGTTTCAGATTATATAGAGATTTAATGATTAAAGGGGAGTAGAGGAACATGGAAATCACATTTAACAACTATGTCATTAGCGATAATAAACAATTGCTGGATTTGAAAATAATAAAGGGCTTTTTAGCCAGAAGTTACTGGGCAAATCAAAGATCAGAGGAGAGAACGGAAAAATCGATTGAGAACTCTGTTTGTTATGGGATCTATGAGGAAAGTAAACAGGTTGGATATGCCAGAATCGTTACTGACCATGCTACGATGTACTATTTGTGCGATGTATTTATTGATGAAGAACATCGGGGGAAAGGCTTGGGGAAAAAATTAGTTGAAAGTCTTGTAAATTCGGAACAATTAAAAGACCTCATGGGCATTTTGGGAACAATGGACGCTCATGAATTATATAAACAATACGATTTTGAATCTGATCCCGAACGCTTTATGAGAAGACGTCCTGATTATATAAGAAATTCGAATACGTAATGTGTGAAACCAATCAAAGGAGATACAGAGAGTGGGAAAAATAAGACAATTACAAAAAAACGAACAAGTACCCATGGAATTGCTGCTTCTTGCAGACCCAGACGAAGTGATAATTCATAGCTATTTGTTGCGAGGTTTGTGCTACATATTAGAACTCGACGGTGCAATTGTTGGAGCCTATGTTTTATTACCGACAAGACCCCTGACTATTGAACTTGTCAATGTTGCAGTAACAGAATCGATGCAGGGTAGAGGCTTAGGGAAGCGATTAGTTTTAGATGCGATAGAAGTATCAAGAAAATTGGGTTATCAAACGTTGGAAGTTGGGACAGGAAACTCTAGTATCGGGCAGATCGGCTTGTATCAGAAATGTGGATTCCGGATAACCGGAGTTGATCGTGATTTTTTTACAAGGCATTATGCCGAACCGATTTATGAAAATGGGATTCAGTGTCGTGACATGATTCGCATGCAGCAAGATCTTGGATAAACGGCTAACGAATCGTAGATGAGGACCATACAGAACGCCAGCTGCAGCCTAGATTCATATGCTGCAGCTGGCGTTATTTATTTTTTCTTTGGATGAAAGGAAGGCCGGTAAAATAAAATCTTTACCCAGTGTCACTGTTCGAAGATTAGTTAGCCCCAAACAGGACGCAAAGGTAGAGAAGATCCGTTCTCATTGATTGAATGGATAATCTGCCCTAAATCCTCTCGGAGCAGTGACATTCGCTCAGCGCCAATGATTTCTGCCCATCTCTGCTCGATTTCTACATAGATAGCTTCTTTGGCTCTAATTAATGCCCACCCGCGCTCCTTTAGGATGACGATTTTCCCTCTTTTGTCATCAGGGTTAGGCTGGCGGGCTACGTAACCATGCTCCTCAAGGTAATCAATCATCTGGCTGACTCCTTGCTTGGTAATTCCCAAATGCTCGACCAGTTCGGTTCCGGTAGCTCCGTCAGGCATAATGCGTTGAAACAGGAATCCATGCGCAGGCCTGACGTCATCAAAACCTTTTTCATCTAGTTTAAGGTGAAGTTCATCAATGATTGAGCTAAATGTGAGTGAAAGAAGGGACGCTAAATCATAATGATGCGGTTGCTTCGTCATAAGGGAACACCTCTGTCTTCATATAGTCAATTTACTAGACATATTCTTTGCTTATTATATGATGTATGAATATTCCATGCAACATAAGCGGAATCTTTCGTATAGTCCAGTTACTTGACTAAATCGCAAGAGGGTGTTACATTATTAAAGTCAAATAAATTGACTAAATGGAGTGTGAGGGGAAATCATGATGAGTACGATCGATTTAAATACGAATGTAGTACGTTCATTTATTGAGTTGTTTTGGAATCAAGGGGAGTTTGCAGGAACAGAGGAATTTCTAACTTCCGGTTATGTAGACCACGCCTATATGCCGAATCATAAAGAGGGTTTGCTGAACATGGCAAACATTCTTCATTCCGCTTTTCCTGATCAAAAATGGACCATCGAAAGTATGATCGCACAAGATGATAAAGTCGTTATTCGTCTGACGCTGCGCGGAACGCATACAGGAACTTTCCGTGGTACGGAACCAACGAACCAGATCATTGAAGTCAATCAATATCGCGAATTTCGTCTAGAAGATGGAAAGATAGCGGAGCATTGGGCACTATTCGATACAGCTACGTTATTTAGACAAATTGGTGCTGAATGGAATGAGCAGCCTGCTTGTAAAATCAATCGTCCATAATAGAAAAAAAGAGTAGGCGAAACAATCGCTTACTCTTTCTTTTCAATCCTCGTTACAATGGTAACCACTTACTATAATCAGATGCTTCATAACGGTTGGCTTCAATATTATATCTAATTTCAACGATTACTCCGCTTTTTAAGCCTTCAAAGTAAACGAAGTAATCGTTGCTTCTCGCAAAGACAACTTGATCAAATGCGTGTGTAGTTTTTAATTCTCTCATATGATGATCAAATGTATTCGTTTCATGTAAGGTTGTCATTTATGTTCCCTCCCCTTGCCTAATTTCATTTACACATATTCCGTCATTCCTTTTTCCTTCAGCATATCGACAATGTCTTTGACAGACTGCGCTTTATCCTTGGGACAAATTAATAACGCATCTCCCGTGTCTGCAATGATCAAGCCGTCTATGCCTATTGTCGTGATCAGTCTTCCATTCCCATAAATGATGGAGTTTCGTGTATCTATGCCCATGTAGTTCGCTTTAACAATATTGCCTGACTCATCCGGAGGGAAAATAGCGCCTAGCGCATCCCAACTGCCAATGTCATTCCAGCCAAAATTACCAGAGAGAACAACGACTTCATCGCAGCGTTCCAAAATCCCATAATCAATAGAGATATTTTGCAGCGTTGGGTAAATCTTGTTGGTCATTTCTTCTTCTTGATCTGTCCCCAAATAATCTCGAAGTGGAAGCATCGTTTTATACAGTCTAGGCAAGTAACGTTTGAAGTTTTCAATAATAACCGATGTCTTCCATATAAAGATACCACTATTCCATAAATAATGCCCAGAAGCTACATAAGCTTGCGCTTTTTGAAAATTAGGTTTTTCTACAAACTCTGCGACTTCATAGATGGGACAAGGACTTTTGGTATAAGGCACATCGTCATAAGAAATATAACCGTAGCCGGTAGAAGGAAATGTTGGTTTAATCCCAATGGTCACGATTTTATCAGAATCCATAGCTACTGTACAGGCTTCATTTAACGTTTGTCGGAATTGCTCTTCATCGGTAATATGATGATCGGAAGGGAGGACAACCATTAATGAATCTCCATGGCATTTCTCGATAAATAAGGCGGCAAAAAGAATGCTGGCAGCTGTGTTCCGAGCAACCGGTTCGATGAGAATATTCCCCTTTAATACACTGCTGTGCATGATGCTTTCCAACAAAACCGCTTGGGAACGATTCGTTACGATTACCGTATTTTCCTGTGGAATGATCCCCTTAAACCGTTCGATCGTATCGTTTAGCATAATATCGTTACCGCTGATATTGAGCAGCTGTTTAGGAGTTTCTTGCCTAGAAAGCGGCCAGAAGCGGGTTCCGCCTCCGCCTGCAAGGATGATTGCGAATTTATTCATGATGCATCACCAAATGAGCAATGGAGAAAGAAATAATACTTTCAGAGCCTTGGTTAAGGTTTAATCCTGTGGAATGAATACCATCATAACAGCCTCCAGTTTGGGGGTCGATTAAAGAGACATTCATCGAATTATTGCCCACATACCACTCGTAGCACAAGGATGCCTGTTTCAGATAAGAGGGATCTCCAAGTAAGGTAAATGCCTCTTTACAAGCTAGAAGCATTTCGCAAGCTTCTATGGGCTGCTCATCATAGGGAGCGGCATCCTCGCCGCGCAGCTGCCAGCCATGGCTGCCGATAGGTTTAAAATAACCTAATGGAGAGAATGTCTTGGATGCCAGAAAATCCAGGCTCTCTTTCGCGACTTCTTTTAAATCGTCTCTACCTGTGAGGCTTGCAGCTTTGAGTAACGCCCACGGAAGCATGGCATTGCCGTACGTTAGGCTGTTTTCGAACCAATGCCATCCATTGCCTTTATTCTGTTTATATTGATCTTTCAGACGTGCTGCCATATGCTCGATCAGACTGAAGACGATGTCTCTTGGCAGAAATGCGGCTGCTTCCTCGCTGCTCTCAACATGTGAATACGGAAACGAATAGGTTAGGGCATGAGGAGTTTGAAGCAGAAAACTAAGTCCAATCATGGCATAAGCCTGTGCGCGAGGAGATCCTAATGCATGGATGTGTGGCAAGGCTTGATTGATCATATAGCGGCAAGTATTTTGTAGATTGTCCGGTACAGAAGGGTGGGAGAGAGTAAAGCCAAGTGCCCATAGGGTACGTCCCTGACAATCCTCTGAGCCTTTATCTTCAATGAATTGACGATTGTAATCCATGAAATTTCTAAAATTTCCATCCGAATTCTGAGAGTGATAGATGAATGAGATGTACGTTTGTATGAGGCCCAACGCTTTTGGTTCTTTTTCGTTGCTATAAAGTAATACAGCAGCGATTAAGGCTCGCGCATTATCATCTGTCGTATATCCTTTAGAGCGATCGGGAATACCGAATTTCGTATGCTGAAAAATTCCTGTATCATCGGTCATTTTATTCATATAATCGGACCGAAAGTGCATGATGGTTTGTACGTTCATTAAATCACACTCCTTTTGGAAAAATGAGCGGTGCTTATGCTTTCTTCAAAGACGGCAGCATAACGTTTGGCGATTTCTCCCCACATCATGGTTTTCCCAAGTGCCAGTGTACTGGCTTCCATTTCTTTTACCAGAGAAGGATTATCAAGCAGCTTGCTAATGGATGTTTCCAAAGAGGAAGAGTCGCGGAATTCTGCTAGCAGTCCCCTTCCGCCAGCCAGCATCTCCTCGGCATACCGATAAGGAGTTGAAACAATAACTCTGCCATAACCCACTCCATAGGCCAATGTTCCGCTAACGGCTTGATCTTTGCCCAAATAGGGTGTCATGTAAATGTCAGACATAACCAGTGATTGAATGACTTCTTCCTGTGTCAACAGCTTATCGACAAACAGAACGTTCTCGACCAAACCAAGCTCTTTGATCTGTTCAGTCAGCTTCTGTCTATACACTTCGCCGGTTTCCTTTTTGACGACAGGGTGTGTTTTTCCCCATATGATATAAAGGGATTCTGGGTGCTGTGCGATCACTCCACGCATCGCCTCGATGCCATACTCAATACCTTTGCCGGGACTCAAAAAACCGAAAGTCGAAATGATCTTCCGGTCTGTGAATCCAAATTGCTCTTTCAGTTCGCTTCTTGACTTCGTTTCGACATAAGGGACGCCATGATGAATAAACACAATTTTATGAAGATCAATTTCATAAATCACATGTAAATCTGTAACGGTAGACTGCGCCATCGTGACTACTTTCGCACTTAATTGCGCAATGCGATTCATAATATGTCGTTGTTTTGGACTAGGCGTTGTTAATACCGTGTGAAAGATAACGACAAAAGGAATGTTTAATCGTTCAACAAAAGGAATGACATATTCGCCGTTTTCTCCTCCATAAATCCCGAATTCATGTTGAATAACGAGCAGATCGACATTCGAGGTGTTCAGGTAATCAGCGGCTTCCACGTAATCCGTTACTTGCTGCTGATCGATTTGCATGATGACTTGATCATCATAGTTGTACGTTTCTTTGTTATTTACCGCAATAATCCGGGGTTTGTTAAAGTTTTTTTTTTGAGCGAATTGGTCCATTAAATCTTGTGTGAATGTGGCAATCCCGCACTCTCTTGGCAGGCTGGTTCCTAAAAAAACAATATTTAAATGGTTATTGATA
The DNA here is from genome assembly GCF_008017805.1 of Paenibacillus sp. N3.4. GTDB lineage: Bacteria > Bacillota > Bacilli > Paenibacillales > NBRC-103111 > Paenibacillus_E. The sequence goes on from NZ_VRTT01000101.1 coordinate 10,348, forward strand.
CGATTCATAGTGGGGCCTCCCATGGCTATTCTTACGATTTTTTGAATAAAAAAAGAAAATAAAGCGCACTTTATTTTCTAAAATAAATGAGACGGGTATTAAATTGTCTGAAAAATGTACCAATTCAAATTTCTATTCACAGCGTACCATGACCATTTTTTCTTGTCAAATGATTGACTCTTCACAGGGATCGATATATATTGTTGTAGGAGGTGCTGGAATGTCAGCTATACGCAGTAATTTAAAAGAGGTTATGGAAAAACATGATCCTAAATTATCGATCCGCAAGCTTGCCAAAGATGTTAATTATCACTTCGATTCCATTCGTCGTATGTACAAGGATGAGATGGTTCAATACCCTCGGGACTTGCTGTTAAAGCTCTGTATCTACTTTGATGTACAGCCGGGAGAGCTCATTGTCATAGAGGATAGGGAGCGAAGTGAATTTATCATAGATGAATCGGAAGAACAACAGGAGGAACTTAAATGACGGTTAAACGCACAGAAGCTGAAACCTGCCAACAACTACTTGTTAAATTCCATGCTGCGCCGCGGATGACGAAGGTCGAGAAACTAAGGTTCTCCGGAGTTGGAAAAAGAGATGTTTATAATATAACAGCACCTTTCATCTATGATGGCGAAGAGGTGATCGTGGGAAGAGTTGAGGAACGAGATAGTGAGTTCTCTCAAGTCTTTTTTTTTACGCAAACTAACCAGGTATGGAATCCCAGAGTGCATACTCATACTTATAACTTGCAAGACCCATGTATGACGATTATTAATGGAGAATTGATTTTTGGCGGGGTTGAAATCATTACTTCAGCAGAAAATCCTCATCTCATCGTTTCATGGGTTACCCAATTTTATCGGGGGCGGCACATTGATTCGTTATGTCACTTCTCTTCGGGTCCTGGCACGATGAAGGATATTCGACTGATAGAGCTCGCTGATGGAAGAATAGGCGTATTCACCAGACCGCAAGGGATTAGAGGCGGAAGAGGCCAGATTGGGTTCACGATTATCCACTCGATAGATGAACTGGATGAACAAACGTTTATCCATGCAGATATTTTGCAAGATCAATTCGTTCCTGAAGAATGGGGTGGCGCGAATGAAGCGCATTTATTGAAAAATGGTCATGTTGGCGTTCTGGGACATATCGCTTGCTTTGATGAGCAACTAAATAAACACTATTATTCGATGGTCTTTTCAATAAATCCCGAAACCTGCGAGAAAACCCCAATTAAAATTATTGCGACCAGAAGCGATTTTCCGGACGGACCTGGCAAACGGCCAGATCTAAAGGATGTAATATTCAGTGGTGGACTCGTTCGTTTAGAAAATGGCCGTGCCATACTCTCAGTAGGGGTAAGTGACGCAGAGGCTTATCGAATAGAGATTCCGGATCCATTTAAAGAATATGAATAAGGAATGTGATTAACTTTCTCCATTTGACAAGATTTTATGGTCGTGTTATGATAAGTGTGACAAGAAATTATGGTCAAAAGAGAGCGGGAACCTATAATTATGAGTAAAACCATTCAGTTAAGCGAACGTGCCGGCACAACGAAGTCCATTCGGAACGAAGGAAGAAAGTTGGGACGTATTCCTGCTGTATTGTATGGGGTAGGCAAAACCACAGTGTCCGTCGAAGTGAACGAAAAAGAAGTGTTGGACGTATTGAGAAAACATCCACGAGCTATTCTACAGGCTTCTACTTCTGCTGAGGGAACTTTACCGGTAGTCATTCAAAATGTCCAACGGGCAACATTAACAGGCAAACTAATGCATATCGACTTTCATCATGTAAACATGAACAAAAGCATGGACAGCAAGGTGACCATTCATTTTCACGGAGAGTCAGTGGGTGTGAAAGAAGGCGGGGTTCTTCAAGTAGACATGTACGAAGTTGAAGTACGTTGTATGCCGGATCATCTGCCACCTTCCATGGAAGTGGATATCAGCGGACTTGCTATCGGCGATCAAATTCTCGTGTCTGATCTGGTCTTCCAGGATGGCATCGAAGTGCTGACTGACCCAAGCTCGGTTATGATCCAAATCAAGACGGTTCATGATGGAGCAGAAGCAGCTGCAAATCCTGCCTAGTCAATATTCACATTTATATATCAAGGACTGGAAATGGATCGAGCATGCCTCGATGATTTCCAGTCTTTTTTTATCATGCAGTGGAACAAATAGTTAACATATAGCTAATAGCAATGATTCTAACTTTGCTCTTATAAGAATTCCCAAGCACGTATTATCGGTATCTCCCATACAATAGGTGAAATTGTTTTACTGATATTACAAATTGGGGAGAAGTCTATGATCGTCTTCACATGTGATAGTGAGGTGACCTTCGATGAAGGCACATTGTCATCGTCAGAACGAAACATGTATGAGAAAAAGAAAAACAGCCTTGTCGAGTATCGATACGATTCCATCAGCACTTTATTGTTTGAACTGCAGATGCGAAACAAAATTATACAATCCTCATGGGCACTGAGTACAAGTGGTGTCTTTTTTGCCAGTTTCAAAAAATCCAAATGCAATGAGTTGTATTGGCACCTTACAGAGCACGGTAGATTTCAGTTGAAAAACAACGTGTCCCCGCAGGATGCGATTAGAGACATCTTCAGGAACGGAAATCTGTATGCGTTTGAATGTGCAACGGCGATCGTCATCGTCCTGTATAGAGCGATATTAGAATCGATTGATCCCAATCACTTCGATCGGTTATTTTCGGATCTTTTATTATTTGATTGGCACTATAACAGGAAATTGCATCTTATCGATCAGACCAATAGGCAAGAAGCGATAGCAGGGGATGTACTATATTTTGAGAATCCTGAGTTTTCTCCATTACTCCCTTGGTGGAAAGGGGAAAATGCTATCTTGATGGAGGACGGTTTCTATTATGGCCATGGACATGGCATGGGAATCGCAACTGCTGAAGACATCATTTATGTGCTTAACAAATATAGGGATCCAGGCAGCACGAAGTCGGCGTTTCTGACGGATTGTTTTGTTTATCTGGATTTTTCTTACTTTTCACAATTTCAATCAAGCACTCTGGAGCAGCCTATTTTGGCGAAAATAGGGAGTTGGACATTCGTTCGATGAATTGTTTTCCAAAAAGAACAATGGAGATGAGCCCATTTTATATAGACATGTGCCCTTTTTCTCCGTTTTGCATACCATGAAGAATGCCCATACCAGAGAGGAGAATGAACATGATTCAAAGAAATTCAACAACAGAGGATAACTTACCAATTCGTTTAAGTGCAACAAGAAACGAGCAAATTATCGGTAATCAAAATCAAACTTGGACGGAGAATGCCCTCCCTATCCAAAATCCAGCCTGGACGGGGGATAACCTTCCTATCCATCCAACTCAAGCACCCATAGTTGGAGGAGAATACGTACAACCACAGCCACACATTGCCCACCATCCTCATGCTCAGCACCACGCCTATCATTCGATGCAGCATCATGCCTATCATCCGATGCATCATCATGCTCACCACGCGATGCACCACCATCCGATGCACCACCACCCGATGCATCACCACCCGATGCACCACGACCCGATGCATCACCATGCTTACCACGCGATGCAACACCATGCTTACCATCCACACCTTCTTTATGCAACTCACCCACACCATCTCTATGCAACTCATCCATATCATCACTATGCTGCCCATCCGCATCACCACCATGTTACGCATCCACATCATCACCACCATGTTACACATCCTCACCACCATACATCTGATCCACAATGACACAATACATCGTAGTTATAAGAGAAAAGCGCAGCTATTGTGCATGCATCTGATCGTTCATACCTTAACGGTTCTTTCGCTTTCGAGGCGAATAGAGCCGTTTTTCTTCTTTTTATGTATAAACAATAAAGCGTTGTTTGAGACGGTTGTAAATAGGTAAACGTGGCAACGAAATTTTCCGGTCATACGTTAAAAAAGGAAATAATTTGAAGTTGATTTGGTTCCACTATTTTCAATTTTATCTATTTTCTGAAGCAACTACTTAGCTATAGCAATCGTCTACTTATATAAATCGTTTACAGGATGTGAGTTCTATTAAACCTCTATTATCAATAGCTAATTTAAGGAAAGGCGTACGTCTGTGTACCGCCATTTTCATAACGGTTTTGTTATTGTCGGCATGTAAAGAACAACGAAAAGCAGAAATTCCATCGCCATTCGTCAGCTCGCTGCCTGTAAACACTCAGGAGCCAGTAGATCAACCTGCGCCGCCCGAAACGGAAGAAGCAGCTCCAAAGCAATCTGCTCTCCCAAAAGATTGGGAACAGGTGAGCCGTCTTCAACGTGTAATAGGTGTCATTACAGACCTCCAAATTTCGGATGATCAAGTTCAATTTATTGACCTCATGGTGAAACAAAACGTAAGTCCAGTCAATAATCCAGTCGCTTACGATTACAAAGGGCAAACACTTCATCTTATTATAGATGAACCATTAAGTGCTGCAGGCGTTCTCCAAGACAAGGTGAATAAGGGTTCAGCTTTCCTTGTGAATTTCGCTCAATTCGCTATTCCCCCAAAGGGTGAAGTTGTATTAGCGTCCAGATTTTCCTATAACAATTTCTTTTACGAGCAAAAAGATTCTTTTATGGATAGGAATGGACAGCCATTCGATTTAAAAGCGGAATTTGAAGCGGCTAGACCAACCACAGTACCTACGCCAAAGCCAGAAAGAAAAATTCTGTATGCACTAGAAAAGAAGCAATTGATCAAACCACTTACGCAAATTCCTTACTATAGGCAGGAAAAGTTCGAAACATTGCCGAAGATTGTGTTTGAACAGTATAACGAGGGTCATCAGCCATGGTTAAGCAATCCTGTGACTGTCGCATTAGTGAATTGTTCGAATTTGATGAGCTCAGATGACGTAGATGTGCTGCAAAATATAGCCACGACCAGTGAGAAGAAAATCGTCATAGACTCGGATCGGAGCATTAGCGAGGTCAGCACGGGAGACAGTGATTTCAAGGTAGTGATGACTAAACCTGGAGGCATCTCCTACGATATTACGTTATTTGCACCTGCAGGTACGGATATATTATTCGTTAAAGAAATTGTTGAAAATACGCCGAGCAAATAGTCCGACAAAATTACATTGCTAAAATGAACAAGAAAGGGATGTGGAAATATTATGGCTGTTAAGTTAGTAAAAGGAGATTTAATGCGAGCTTCTGAACACATTATCGGGCATCAAGTAAATTGCCAAGCAGTAATGGGGTCCGGTGTAGCTGTACAAATAAAGAAGCTTTTTCCTAAGGTTTATGAGGAGTACTTACAGTATTGTCGCGATCACAAAGAGCATCTATTAGGAAGATGTCAAATTGTTGGTATTATCAATGGGGCGGACAAGTATGTGGCAAACTTGTTTGGTCAGCAATATTTTGGTGCCGATGGGAAGAAGTATACGAACGATGATGCTTTAAGAAATGCTCTTGTTCAATTGTATGAGTTTGCAAAAACCAATCAATTGACGGTTGCGCTCCCTTACAAAATCGGATGTGACCGCGGTGGCGGAGATTGGGAAAAAGTTTCAAAAATGATTCAAGATATTTTCACAGATGTTGAAGTTTCACTCTATGAATTCACACCATAAGGCTGAAAAATTGACGTATCGGAGGAAATTTGATGGGTCTTTTTAATAAAATAAAGGGTGGATTATATGGCGTCGCCATTGGGGATGCTTTAGGTGGAACTACGGAGTTTATGAGTAAAAAAGAAATTCAGCAAAGCTACGGATATCTCACAGAAATGATTGGGGGAGGGGTATGGGAACTTAGGCCTGGGGAAGTAACGGATGATACGCAAATGACTTTGTGTGTAGCTGAAGGAATTTTAGAGAATCCTCAAGACCCTAAACATGCAATTGGCGAGAAGTTTCTTCAATGGTATCAATCTGATCCGAAAGATATAGGCAATATTATTAAGAGAGTATTATCTACATATGAGGGAAATTGGTTTGAGGCTGCTTTCTTAGCCGACTTAGACCTTGGTCAAAGTGCAGGCAACGGCTCACTCATGCGCTGTATCCCAGTAGGACTCATTTATCCCCATCTCAGGGATATTGAAAACATTTCACGTATACAATCGAAAATGACTCACTATGATGAACGATGTAATCAGGCTTGTGAAATATACAATCGTATCGTCTTTAAATTGTTGCATGATGAATTACTCGTGGAAGCGATCAAAAGTGAAATCGTGGGGACAGAGTACGAAGATATTCTTACAAGAGAACCTGAGTGTGAATCGAGTGGTTTCGTTGTTCATACGTTTCGTTGGGTGCTGCATATCTTGCTTACAAGTCATTCGTTTCCTGAGGTTGTTCAGCGCGCAGCCAATTTAGGAGGAGATACAGACACGATCGCTGCCATTGCAGGTGGTTTAGCCGGCGTGTATCACGGATTCGAAAGTATTCCTTATCCATATGCGAATACAATTTTGATAAAAAATAAGCTTGATACCTTAACTGGGCAGATGATTGAGCTGCGCCAGCAACTTGGCATGTCTTCTTAACGCAGAACAAAAAAAGAGTTTTTAAATATTCTTATAAATCAGCTGTTTCTTCCTCTTTAATAAAGTCCCCGTTCTTTATTCAACTATTCATCTTCGTTCTCAATTTCCATACAAAAGTTTTATTATTAACTGAGGTATGCATCTAAGCGATCTTTATATTTACAGTTGTAATTGTAATCTCGACGGGTTATATTTACATTTGTAATTTAAAAAACCAAGAAAGGCTGGTTTTCATATGCACAATATCCCAAAAATATCGGAATCAGAATGGGAAATCATGAAGATTATTTGGAAGGACAGTCCGATAACCTCTGAGCAAATCTTGCTTCAACTACCCGATGAGAACCAATGGAGCGATCAAACAGTTCGTACTTTTATTAACAGGCTTTTGAAAAAACAAGTTATCGGTTTTGAAAAATCGGGAAGAGGTTATAAATATTACCCCTTGTTTTCCGAAAAAGAATGTGTGAAGGCAGAGAGTCAGTCTTTTCTTAAAAGGGTATTTGGCGGTGTTGCAGGGAGTATGGTTACCAATTTTTTGGAGGAAGTACACTTATCCGAAAAGGAGATCGAACAGCTTCAGAAGATCCTTACGGAAAAACAGGAGAAAGCTGATAACAATCCAAAGGCATAATGAAGTGTCGAAGTTCATTTGAAGAGGTACTTATATGAATATGATATGCAATATTTTCTTGTGGTTTTTATATTCAACCTTTGCGGCAAGCGTCGTTGCTTTATTGGTGATGGCGATTCAGAAATTGTTTCATCGTTTTTTGAGTGCCCGCATTCAGCACGCACTGTGGTTGATTGTGTGTATCCGATTGCTGATTCCTGTTTTTCCGAACAGTGACATAAGCATTTTTAATATGTTGCCATTGGTGACAGACCTGAAAAGTGCTGTCTCCATCATCCCGTTTACGCAAAACCATACATCAAGAGAATTATTGCAAAGCAACCAAGAAAATGATGAGATTCACAAAGATTTTAACATGGGAAGTCTGGATCATAACATTGAGCAAAATCTATCAGCAAAAGGAACTGAAGACCAAGTAACGGCTCCCTTAGTTACATATTCTACAGGTTTAAAAATTGTTTCTACGGTATGGTTTTTGGGGATGGTTGCCATACTTATTTATTTCATCTTTTGTATGTTCAAAATGAGAAGAAGATTCAGCAGTCTCCGAGTTGTAGCGGACTCTTCGATCTTAAAGAGCATGGATGATTGCAGAGTGAAATTCGACATTAAAAGGCCTATTTCCGTGTATACAGGTAACTATGCGATAAGTCCTTATATCTCAGGGCTGATGCGTCCGTGGATCTATTTTCCGGAAGCCATTGGCAAAGAATTGAGTGCCACTCAGATTTTTCATGTCTTTTCACACGAATTAGCTCATTTTAAAAGAAGAGATATAGCCTGGAATATGATCGGAAGTTTTATTTTGGCTATCCACTGGATGAATCCATTTATTTGGATGTGTATCCGAAAAATGAAGGCAGATCGGGAGCTCGCCTGTGATGCTTATGTATTAGAGATTTTGGGAGAAGCCGAAGCCGTAGCGTATGGCATGACGATTATTGAGTTTCTAAAGCGCTTATCGGCAAAACGATATCAGCCAAGCTCGCTTTATTTTTACGAATCAAGCAACCATAATCAACTCGCAAGGAGGCTCAGAATGATCAAATCATTCAAGAAGGGATCGTATAAACTGACTGTCATTGCGGTCTTATGTATGGCTATCATAGCTACTGTGACGTTAACGAACTCTCGAAAGCCGATGATGGCAAGCAGTACTGAAATCCTTCCTGCAGTCACCGAAACGGCGGTAAAGGACCGGATTCTGTTTGATTCCTCATTTCGGTCCTATAACAATTTGGAAAAGGCAGCAAAGGTAGCCGATTTTAAGTTTAAAGTCCCTGATTTTTTGCCCGAGGGTTACAAGTTTGAAAGTGTAAGTCTTAAACCGAAAGAAGCTGTCGACAACAAGCTAAGTAAAGTAATGGTTTATTTCCAAGAACTTAGGGGAAATATCAATTATGGAAATTTTGAACTTGATGCCGTTTATGGAGGCACTCTAGAAGCCGCTTACGCGGATATCGAACAGTATGAAAAACGTGGAACAGATAGTGAATTAGTGATAAAGAAAGAGCCTCTGAATAATCAGCTCTGGGATGCTTTAAAGGTGACAGTTGGTACAGGAAAGAAAGAAAAAGTGATTTATGTGTGGCTGGATAATGATATTCAGTATCAAATTAAAGGAAATGGAAACCTTTCAAATCAAGAATTCCTAACCATGATATCCTCGATGAAATATCCAGATGATAGGATTAAGGATCGTTATGAAAACCCTAATATGTTAAACGTTAGAATCTATGATGTTGATGATTTACAACGTGTTCCGGATTCAATCGGTTTTACGCCTAGGTTCCCCTTGCAAGCACTGGGGAGATTTCAAGCTGTGACTGCTTATGTATCCCAAAAGATGGATTTCAGTTACCCAGTGGACGATGTGGATAGAAGGATAAGGCTTCTCAGTATCGGTTACCAAAAGATGGATAACAGCCATACAAATATCAAAAGCTTTGACTTTATGCAAATCAAAAACGGTAACACCTATCAGGACATCAAAGAGAACGGATACGTAAACTTTTATCGTATTGACGGACAGAAAAATAAGGTCAAGGCAAGTCCTATGGAAATAGGCGGAACTGAAGTGTTTAAAACGGAGAAATACAAGATAGACGGGCCATTAAGCGATGCGAATGAGGCGGATTTGGTGAGTTATTTC
>NZ_VRTT01000102.1 GCF_008017805.1 Paenibacillus sp. N3.4
CTCTCATATCCCGGAAGAATTGATGGGACAAATGCGTTCCTCCATCTTTCTAATGGGTCCGCTACTCGCCAGATTCGGCAGCGTGACCGTCTATCAACCCGGCGGCTGCGCAATCGGCGAACGTAAAATCGATCTACACCTTAAAGGTTTACAGGCTCTTGGAGCCAGCATTGAAGAATTCTCCAACCAGATTGTTTGCACGGCTGAATCGCTGGTCGGGAGCGAAATCGTGCTTGATTTCCCCAGTGTCGGCGCGACGGAAAATATTATGATGGCCGCTGTAAAGGCGGAGGGCATCACGACCATTTATAACGCAGCTCGCGAGCCTGAAATTCAGGATTTGCAAAATTTCTTGAATGCCATGGGAGCCGATATTATTGGAGCAGGAACGGATACGATCACCATTCGAGGCGTTCAATCATTGTCACCCTGCACGTATCGCATTATTCCTGATCGTATCGTTGCAGGAACCTTCTTGGTAGCTGCTGCGGCTACAAAAGGCAGCATTACATTGGAAAAGGTTAATCCCGCTCATTTAACCTCTGTTATCCATGTTTTAAAGCGTGCGGGTGTTCAAATCATTACGGACGGTGATATAATACATGTAAGCTGTCCGACAAGACCCAAGGCGGTTGAACGTATCGTTACTTCACCGCATCCTTCTTTTCCAACTGATCTCCAATCGCAAGTCATGGTACTGTTGTCTCTAGCAGACGGACTGAGCGTGATGAAAGAAACCATTTTTGAAGGTAGATTCAAACACGTAGATGAACTGTCCCGCATGGGCGCAGATATCCGTGTGGATATGAGCTCAGCCTTTATCCGCGGTGTCCCGAGACTTTATGGCGCAACGGTTGAAGCAACAGATTTGCGTGCCGGTGCAGCGCTTGTCATTGCCGGTTTAGCTGCGCATGGCACAACGATCGTTGAGCAGATTCATCATATTGATAGAGGCTATGATAGAATTGAACATATGCTTTCTCGATTAGGCGCTTCCGTGCATCGCCAATCACCTGTTCCGAGCGAGTGAATCAGGAATAACCGAGAATCCCTTCGCACTTGCTGAGGGGATTCACGGTTTTCATTTATGCAATGATTTTTTCGTTTTAATAGGTTTAGAATCACTATGCTACATTCTAATTCTCCACAAACTCTTAGGTGGTGCCCATCTTGTCCGAAGACCTCAAAGTACCCGCCTTGCCTAGTAACAAACCAAGTGTACGGACGAATCGGAAATTACTTTTTTTCTTATTTCTTTTTTTTATTGTCGTGCTCATCATTTTATTTTTCCAATCCTCACTTAGCCGGATTAGCGTTATTCATGTTGAAGGTAATGAACTAATGGCTTCTGATGCTATTGGACAGGCCAGTCAGGTTGCAGTGGGCGATCGTTTTTTTGCAGTCAGTTCATCAGCCATAGAAAGACGTATAGCGACATTGCCGATGGTAAAAACTGCGTCGGTGAAGAAGTATTTTCCAGGCGAGATTCTCATTACGATTGAAGAATTTCCCAAAGTTGCTTTTCAGATTAGCGCTGACGGGAAAAAACAAGCCGTGCTTGCCGATGGCTCTGTCGTTTTGCTGCCCAAAGGAGATTTTCCATTGGATATGCCGATCTTGACCGGATGGACAGACGGTGATCCGAACAAAGCAGCTTTGTGCAAAGCACTCGGAGAAATTCCGGAGAGCGCTCTTTCTGACATCTCCGAAATCAAGCCGGACCCCTCGGAATCTTATCCTGACAAAATTAAGCTTTACACACGATCTCAATTTGAAGTTTATACAACGATTGCTTATCTGCCTGAGAAAATTGACAATTTACCTGCTTATATTGCAAGCTTACAAGAAGACCATATTAAGAATGGCGTTATCAAAATGCTGGAAGTTGACATTCATGCACCATTTGAGCCTAATGAAGAACCTAAGAGCGATGCAAATAACCAAGCAGGTCAAAAAGCAGGGAGTAGCCCAAACCCTTCTACCGACGGAAATAAAGATAATAGCAAAGCAACGCCCAAATCTACGCCTAAAGCAACACCCAAATCGTCTCCGAAAGAATCCGTACGTCCATCTTGATAAAAAACAGGAGCTGGACTACTCAATCGCTTAAAAAAATGTTAAAATTAGATTTATGGTTAAATGGGCATCTATAGCAGTTAGTTGAAGGTTTTCAAGTTTTTACTAGATAAGTTTTATCATATTTCTTTTCCTTAGAAGCAAATGCGTTAAATAACTTTCCTTAAAGGCAAAAAAATGCAGAAAAAAGAGGGAATATGACGATTGTGTGGAATACATATAAAAGTTGTAAGGAATTTACTATCATATTTAAGTTACAGGAGGTGCCAAGGGCTTGAGCAACAATGATATCATTGTTAGTTTAGACATCGGTACATCCAAGGTTCGTGCTATTATTGGGGAAGTCGTAGGCGGAACCATTAATATAATAGGAGTGGGATCTGCCGAGTCAGAGGGTATTCGTAAAGGCGCTATCGTTGATATTGATCAGACTGTGAGTTCGATTCGCAGTGCGGTAGATCATGCTGAACGTATGGTAGGCGTACAAATTTCCGAAGTTTACGTCGGGATTTCCGGCAATCATATTGCTCTTCAATCAAGTCACGGTGTTGTGGCTGTTTCCAATGAAGACCGAGAAATCGGGGAAGAGGATATTGATCGTGTTATTCAGGCAGCCAGAGTCATCGCACTACCTCCCGAGCGTGAAATCATTGGAGTTGTACCTAAGCAGTATCTCGTTGATGGACAAGAAGGCATTAACGATCCTCGTGGCATGATTGGTGTTCGCTTAGAAGTGGAAGCAACGATTATTACTGGAGCGAAGACAGGGATACATAATTTACTCCGTGTTGTGGAGAAATCTGAACTAAAGGTTGCAGGGCTTATCTTGATGTCTCTCGCCTCAGGGCAATTGGCGCTTTCTAAAGATGAGAAAGCAGTCGGTACAGTCCTGGTTGATGTAGGCGCAGGTGCTGCGACAATTGCCGTGTTCGAGCAAGGTAATCTAGTAGCAACGTCCACCATTCAGATTGGTGGCGAGTATATTAGCAATGATATTTCTATCGGGCTCCGGACACAGCTCGAAATCGCCGAGAAAATCAAGTTGAAATACGGTTGTGCGTCTGTTGAAGATTCAGCACCCGATCAAGTGTTTAAAGTAGTTAGAATGGGGAGCAATGTAGAGAAGGAATTTTCTCAAGTTGACCTCGCGAATATCATTGAACCCCGTGTCGAGGAAATTTTTCAGATGATTCGTGCAGAAGTTCATCGTTTGGGCTATAGTGACTTAGCAGGTGGTTACGTGCTTACAGGTGGAACTGTTTGTATACCTGGTATATTAGCTGTCGCGCAAAATGAACTTGCAACATCTGTTCGTATCGCTGTGCCCGATTTTATCGGTGTGCGGGACCCATCCTACACAAGCGGAGTTGGCATTATTCAATTCGTCTCTAAATACATGAAAAATCGTAATTCAGGGTTCTCCAAGAAAAATGTACTCAAGACTTCTTCAAATAAAAAATCCTCCGAAAGTAATAAACCAGGCTTGCTTGAAAGGGTAAAAAGTTTTTTCAGCGAATTTATTTAAGCGAATGTATAGTTAGGGGGATATGACTCACATGTTTGAATTTGATATGGATTTGGACCAATTGGCTCAAATAAAAGTCATCGGTGTTGGTGGCGGTGGAAGCAATGCAGTTAACCGTATGATTGAGAACGGTGTTAAAGGCGTTGAGTTCATTACGGTAAACACAGACGCGCAGGCTTTGCATCATGCGATGTCTGAGCATAAATTGCAAATTGGGGACAAGCTAACGCGTGGTCTTGGCGCCGGCGCAAATCCTGAAGTAGGCAAAAAAGCGGCTGAAGAATCAAGAGAACTTATTTTGAATACCCTTCGTGGTGCGGATATGGTTTTCGTAACTGCAGGAATGGGTGGAGGTACCGGAACAGGTGCGGCTCCCGTTATTGCCGAAATCGCTAAAGAAGTAGGAGCTTTGACAGTAGGCGTAGTTACTCGTCCGTTTACATTCGAAGGTCGTAAGCGCTCTTTGCAGGCTGAACAAGGGATTGCCGCTCTGAAAGAGAAGGTAGATACCTTGATTATTATTCCTAATGATCGTCTTTTGGAGATTGTAGACAAAAAGACACCTATGCTGGAAGCGTTCCGTCAAGCGGATAACGTGCTTCGTCAAGGTGTACAAGGGATTTCAGATTTGATCGCTGTACCTGGACTTATTAATTTGGACTTTGCCGATGTGAAAACCATTATGACGGAACGCGGCTCAGCTCTTATGGGTATTGGTGTTGCCACGGGCGAGAATCGTGCGGCGGAAGCAGCCAAAAAAGCGATTTCCAGCCCTTTGTTGGAAACATCCATTGAAGGTGCACGCGGTGTTCTTATGAACATTACAGGTGGTATGAATTTAAGCTTATATGAAGTCAATGAAGCAGCTGATATTGTTGCGTCTGCATCTGATATTGAAGTGAACATGATTTTCGGAGCTGTCATTGACGAAAAACTCAAGGATGAGATTCTTGTTACGGTTATTGCTACAGGCTTTGAGCACAAAAGTGCGCCTGTTCACCAACCCATCAAAAGACCATCTACTGGACAACCGGAAGCAGCACCTGATAACCGATTGAACAACTTGAAACCATTCGGTAGTCAACCTTCCAACGATCAGTTAGATATTCCGACGTTTTTGCGCAATCGTGGTAGGAATACCGACAAATAATTACACCAAATTTGTAAAGAGACCGAAGCCCTACTCGATGTAGGGGCTTCGGTTTTTTGTTGTTCATAAGGGTTTACTAGCTTTGTATGGACCGCATCAACTGACAAAAAAAGTAGCTGCCTACTAGCAAGTTTAGACAGACTTTGAAATAGGATTCACCTATACTGATTTAGAACCTTAAAGTTTCGTCACAATAATTGCTATATAAGGCAGCTGCATCCGGAGGTGAGGACATTGTGGTCGTCTATGCGGATCTCATTTTCCTACTAAACTTTCTGATGGATGCGGCCATGCTGATTGTGACAGCAAAAACGCGAAAGCTATCATTTAGATGGTGGAGAATTGCAGGTTCAGCTTTTTTAGGAGCTTCGTATGTGGTCATGATGTTTTTACCTGTTCCTTCGTTTCTATTTACATTTTCTGTGAAATGTATGTTTGGTGCAGGTATGATTATGACAGCTTTTGGTTTTGGGTCTTTGCAAAATTTCCTGAGAACCTTAGGAACGTTTCTGCTCGTTAATTTCGCAGTGGCCGGCGGCATGTTTGGCATTCATTATGTTTGGGCATCTTCATCGGACGTTATGAAGGGTATTGTGTTTACACAGTCCGGCACGCCGATGTTTCAAGTTCACATTGGAGGTATGCTGTTTGTACTGGCTCTGGTTGGCCCCTTGATGTGGTGGTTCAGAACGGTTTTTGGAAGCGCCAAGCAGCGAGAGGTGCTGACGACCTTTTTGGCCGAGGTAACGATACATGTAGGTGATTTTACAACTTCTTGCAAAGGGTTAATTGATACGGGAAATCAATTGTACGATCCGCTAACGCGTACCCCAGTTATGGTTATGGAAGTGTCAGAATGGAGTGAAGTTTTACCAATCGCGTGGCTCCAAAGGATTCGTACAGCGGATGTTGATCAAATCATTAGCGGATTGGGCGTAGAAGAGGATTTTGTTTGGCAAGATCGCTTACGTCTTGTACCTTACCGCGGAGTAAACCGGAATACACAATTTATGTTGGCTATTAAACCTGATAAGGTGGTGATTACCCATAATAACAGGCAATTAGAAGCATCCAAGGTGCTTATTGGACTTGATGGAGGTAAGCTTTGCAGCGATGGATCCTACCAAGCGATTATTCATCCAGCGCTCATTTCGGAAGTAGGATAATGAATCCAAAAGGAGTCTTGAGAGATTCGAAGGCTTCTGCGAAATCCCATTTTACGAATATGATACATTTTTCAATTGCGAAACTTAGAGTATGCTTACGATGCAGGTTTGCTAGCGCAAAATTCTTAGGAGGAAACGATCATGTTCTTAAAGTGGAAATTGCTTTGGCAGCTTACGTATTATCGCATGTTGATGTTCTTTGGGCTTAAAGGTGAGGAAATCTATTACATAGGTGGTAGTGAAGCGTTGCCACCCCCTCTTACGAGAGAGGAAGAAGAATACTTATTGGAAAAATTACCGTCTGGGGATGCGGCGATTCGGGCTATGTTGATCGAGCGCAATCTGAGATTGGTTGTCTATATAGCTAGAAAATTCGAAAATACAGGTATTAATATTGAGGACTTGGTATCTATCGGTGCAATCGGACTCATTAAAGCCGTGAATACGTTCGATCCGGAAAAGAAGATTAAACTAGCGACCTATGCTTCGCGCTGCATTGAAAATGAAATTTTGATGTATTTGCGGCGGAACAGTAAAATCCGTACAGAAGTATCGTTCGACGAGCCGCTTAACATTGATTGGGACGGCAATGAGCTTCTATTATCCGACGTACTCGGAACAGAGAATGATACGATCTACCGCAACATTGAGGAACAGGTTGATCGTAAGCTGCTGCATAAAGCTCTTGATAAGCTAACTGAACGTGAAAGAGTCATCATGGAGCTGCGTTTCGGCTTGCAGGATGGGGAAGAAAAGACGCAGAAGGATGTCGCCGATTTATTGGGCATCTCGCAGTCCTATATTTCCAGATTGGAAAAACGCATTATTAAAAGATTGCGTAAGGAATTTAACAAAATGGTCTAAGGAATTAAATTTTTTTTGATGGGCAACTTCCAAATTGTTCAACAGACACGGGAGGGAGCAACTTCAAACCCTTTTGTCAAGTGGATCGGAGGAGGAGGATACACGAATAAATTGGTTACTCAGGGGGATAATTAACAGTAATGTTTCTCCTTGGGAGGTAATCACGGTGACCCGAAATAAAGTCGAGATATGTGGTGTTGATACCGCCAAACTGCCTGTTCTGACGAATGCCGAAATGCGCGAGCTGTTCGCTGATCTGCAAACCAAACAGGAGCGAGCTGCAAGAGAGAAATTAGTGAATGGGAACCTTAGATTGGTTCTCAGTGTCATTCAGCGATTCAACAATCGTGGAGAGTATGTGGACGATCTCTTCCAAGTGGGTTGTATTGGCTTAATGAAGGCCATCGATAACTTTGATTTAGGCCAAAACGTCAAATTCTCTACGTATGCTGTACCGATGATTATCGGTGAGATTCGCCGTTATTTACGCGACAATAACCCTATTCGGGTATCTCGTTCCTTAAGGGATATCGCTTATAAAGCCTTACAGGTCAGAGATAGCTTAACGAATCAGAATTCGCGTGAACCTACAATTTATGAGATATCCGAAGCGCTGAATGTTCCTAAAGAAGATGTGGTGTTTGCTCTTGATGCCATTCAAGACCCAGTTTCGTTGTTTGAGCCTATCTACCATGACGGCGGGGATCCCATCTATGTCATGGATCAAATCAGTGACGAGCGGAACAAGGATATGTCTTGGATTGAAGGAATTGCCCTTCGTGAAGCGATGCGTAAACTCAATGCAAGGGAGAAAATGATTTTATCAATGCGTTTCTTTGAAGGAAAAACGCAGATGGAAGTGGCCGACGAAATTGGCATTTCACAGGCTCAAGTTTCCAGGTTGGAAAAATCAGCGATCTCTCAGATGCAGAAGCACGTGAAATCCTAAGCTTGCTACATAAAGACTTGTATGGCTTTTAGACAAGCCGACAGGTCTTTTTTTTGTTTTCAGGACATTTTGCCCATCCTGCACATATACTAGTACAAAATCGGTTAAAATCCTAGTGAGATTCGTGGTGAATAGCCTCATGAAAATATCTGATTTTCAGACGAAGGACGTTATTAACATTGTGGATGGAAAAAAGCTGGGTCAAATCAGTGATTTAGAGCTGGACCTGCGTCAAGGCCGTATCGAATCGATTGTGGTACCCAATCAAAGCCGTTTTTTCGGTCTGTTTGGTTCTGGTACAGACGTGATTATTCCATGGAAGCACATCGTGAAAATAGGTGCTGATGTCGTCCTCGTGAAACTTGAAGATACACGTCCGTACCGTCAAAGCGATGAAAATGAAGGCGTTTATGAATTCAATCGGCAATTTCAGAACTGAGATGAGGCACACGTGCCAGGAAACCCTGCATAGGGTCAGCTGCGCAGACATCGTGTGTCTTTTTGTTTTGTGCTAAAGTAAGTATATAGAAAACGTTTGGGGGAGAGAAGCGTGGAACCATTTGTGAAACAAGAGAAGGAAGGCAAACCGATATTATATACAATAGCGAATTGGATGGAAACGTATAACGGTTTGACTGTTGGTTTTACTTCCCGTCATGGCGGGGTCAGTAAAGCCCCCTATTCTACACTGAATTGTGGACTTCATGTTCAGGATCTTTCGGAAGATGTTGTGAACAATCGTGAATTGATCGCTGAAACCATCGGTCATTCATTTGATTCCTTCACCTACGCCGAGCAGGTGCACGGCAAGGAAGTCATCGTCGTAAGCGAACTGGAGAAGGGGATGGGGCGAACATCGAGAGAATCGGCAATCCAAGCCAAGGATGCATTTATTACCAACGAGAAGGGGATTGTGCTTTGCGCCCTGTTTGCTGATTGTGTACCTTTGTTTTTTTACGATCCTGTGAAGCAGGTTGTAGGTCTTGCCCATGCAGGCTGGAAAGGTACAGTGCTAAACATTTCCATGGCTACAATATCCTCAATGACACATACTTTTGGTAGTCGGCCTGAGGACATTCGGGCAGCGATTGGGCCCTCTATTGGCGTTTGCTGTTATGAGGTGGATGAAGTGGTAGGTGAACGTGTGAAAGAGCTTCTTTCGGTTATTGAAATACCTTCGGAAGATGGCTTAAACGTTCTTATTGCTAAAGAAAACGGCAAGTACATGCTGAATTTGCAAGAATTAAACCGGAAATTGTTGCGGCAAGCAGGAATTTTGTCGTCCCATATCGAAGTAACTGAGTTATGTACAAGTTGTAGCTCGCATACGTTCTTTTCTCATCGAAAAGAAGGCGGATCTACAGGTAGAATGATGGCTTGGATAGGTCTTTCCTAGGGAATGACGTGTGAACAAGCTAGGTGTTGAATTGAGGTGTCTACAGACGTGAGTTTAATGAATCGTAAGCAAGAAGTTCAAGCCCGTGTTGCTGCAGCCTGTGAGCGTTCCGGACGCAAGGAAGAAGATGTCCACATCATTGCTGTGACGAAATATGTCTCTCTGGAGACAACGAATTCCGTTTTGGACGAAGGTCTCTTACACATTGGCGAGAACCGCTGGCAAGACGTGAAACCCAAATGGGAAGCGCTGCATGAGCGTGGTACGTGGCATTTCATCGGCCACTTACAGACGAATAAAGTAAAAGATGTTATTGGCAAATTTGCCTATATTCATTCTTTGGATCGTATGTCGTTGGCCAAAGAATTAGACAGGCAAGCAGGGGCCTTGGGAATGAAAGTCAAATGTCTGCTGCAAGTCAATGTTTCCGGTGAAGAGTCTAAGTATGGCGTTGCGCCTGACCAATTTTTTGAATTAGCTGCAGAAGTAAGCAAGCTGCAACATTTACATATCACCGGCTTGATGACCATGGCTCCGTATGAGATGGAAGCCGATGCAACAAGGCCTGTTTTCCGTGGGCTGCGAGAGCTTCGCGATGAATTGAATGAACGGAAGATTTTCTCATACCCTATCTCCGAGCTGTCCATGGGGATGTCGGGTGATTTCGAGGTAGCGATCGAAGAAGGAGCCACGTGGGTACGTTTAGGGACTGTGCTTGTGGGTAAAGAACTATAAGTAGTCTTGTTGGATCAAGCCTAAGACAAGGAGGTAATTATAGTGGGGGTTTATAATCGTTTTATGAATTTTCTCGGCCTCCAAGAGGAGGAAGAGATTGTGGAACGTGAACGAATTGTTGAAGCAACCGAAGAACCTGAAACCAATCCTTATGAAATGCGTAATAAAAATAAGGCAAATGTCGTTAGCATACATTCACAGAAAAATGCGCGTGTTGTGCTTAGTGAACCTCGAACGTATGAAGAGACGCAAGACATTGCAGATCATCTTCGCTCCAGAAGAGCTGTCGTCGTCAATCTACAGCGCGTTCGCGGAGACCAAGCCATTCGCATAGTGGATTTCTTAAGCGGAACGGTATATGCTTTAAATGGCGCTATTTCCAAACTAGGACCGAATATCTTCCTATGTACACCGGATTCCGTAGATATTCATGGTCACATCTCCGAGATGATGGGTGAGGATTAGGCACATAATCAGACATGAGGTGGATGCATAAGTGGCTTACGTTCAATATTATCTGTACTACTTTATGGAAATTTATTATTTTATGATTATCGGTTATTTGATTCTCTCCTGGTTTCCAAACGCACGAGGCAGCTTTATAGGTGGCCTTCTTGGGAAATTAGTTGAGCCTTATTTAAGCCCTTTCCGGAAAGTGATTCCGAGTCTGGGGATGATTGATCTATCGCCTATCGTTGCTCTGATTGCACTGAGATTTGTTGTGATGGGTATCGTGGCCGTACTTGATTTCATAGTTAGGATGTTTTAATTTTGATCAAAGAAATTTATGGGCATTTTCATTCGGATGAACACCATTTTGTTGATAAAGCCTTGGATTGGGTGGAACGGGCAGCCGAGCAGCATGCTGTGAAGCTGACCGACTTTCTGGATCCCAGACAAGTATTTATTCTTACTTCGCTCGTGAACCGTCATCCCGATGTACACTGCCGGATAGAAGGCGGGTACGGGGCTGCTGAACGCAAGAGAGCGCTTATTGCACCGGACTACCGTGCTTTGGATGGAGAAGACATGGCTATAAGCGTCCTGTCTGTCTCATCCGGTGACGGTAAATTTCTAACCTTAGAACATGGAGATTACATGGGCGCCATTCTTGGACTCGGCATGAAGCGAGACAAGGTTGGCGATATTCATGTTATAGACGGAGGCTGCCATTGTTTAGTGACACAGGATGCAGCTGATTATTTACATATGAACTTATCCCAAGTTCACAGGGTTCATGTACAGACTGAATTATTGCCGCTAGATAAGCTGGTCTTGGCTCAAGTACAACTGGACGAGTTGACTTTGTCTGTGGCATCGATGCGAATGGATGGCATTGTCAGTGACGTATTTCGGTTAAGCCGAGCGAAAGTGCTTGTACCTATCCAAGCCGGTCGCTGTCGCGTGAACTGGAAATTGGAAGAAGATCCGAGCAAGCCGCTTAAAGAAGGAGATATGGTGTCCTTGCAAGGGTTTGGCCGATTCAAGCTAATGGAAGTAGAAGGCGTATCGAAAAAAGGCAGAATTCGCGTGAAGATCGGCAAGTTTGCATAAGTGTGGATAATTTATCCACGAACAATGCAGGAATTGCTTATTTTGTGTCGAACTGAACTGTATAGATAAACGGGTGAGCTTCACACATCGCGGTGTGTTGAACTGGTTTTCTAGCAATGGCTTACGAAGTTAGCTTTCTATGAAAGCTCTAAGGAGGGGCACTGATGCCATTAACACCGTTAGACATACATAATAAGGAGTTTTCCCGCTCGTTTCGCGGCTATGATGAAGATCAAGTCAATGAGTTTCTGGATCAAGTCATTAAAGACTACGAAGCGTTGATTCGCGAGAATAAAGACTTGCATAATCAAACGGTGACGCTCCAAGAGCGTTTGGATCATTTCACGAATATTGAGGAATCGCTTAGCAAAACGATCATAGTTGCCCAAGAAGCAGCGGATGAAGTGAGAAGCAATTCCAAAAAAGAAGCGCAATTGATCTTAAAAGAAGCCGAGAAAAATGCGGATCGCATTATCAACGAATCCCTCACACGTTCTCGCAAGGTAGCCTTAGAGATCGAAGAGCTGAAGAAGCAGGCTTCGATTTATCGTACCCGCTTTCGCGCATTGCTAGAAGCGCAATTGGAGCTTCTTAATACAGAAGGTTGGCAGAGTATGCAATTGGATACGAAGGACGAATAACAATTGCGCCAGCAAGTGTTTGTTGTATTGACTATGCCTAATGAATTGGGTATACTCCAGTTAAATGTATCTCAGTAAAGCTATGACTGGAACGAGTAGGACGTTACCGCAGTGACAGCGAATTAGGGAGTTCGGTGTGAGCCTAATCTCTGCAGCGTGCCGAATATCCCCCAGGAGCGTCTCTTGAAATGAAGTAGAGAGAAACGGGTCATGCCGTTACACATGATCGAGTGATTAAGCGATGATCTTTACGCGTGAGCGCGTTTTTTTCATTTTGCTTAGTAACGAGGGTGGTACCGCGAGTAGAGTTTCTCGTCCCTTTTTAGGGATGAGAGGCTTTTTTTGTTTTCTAGACAGAATAGTCTAAGGCTGGAATGGAGCGGGTTAAACATGGATTATGGAAAAACATTAAACTTATTACAAACCGAATTTCCCATGAGAGGGAACTTACCACAGGCGGAGCCGAAAATGCAAGAGCAGTGGGCGGAAGAGGACATTTACGCCAAAGTGCAGGAGAGCCGCAAAGGTAAACCAAAGTTTATTTTGCATGACGGGCCTCCCTATGCAAATGGCGATATTCATATCGGGCACGCGCTTAACAAAGTGTTGAAAGATATTATCGTACGATTCAAAACGTTACAAGGCTTCGATGCCCCTTATGTACCTGGCTGGGATACGCACGGGCTGCCAATTGAGCAGGTTATTACAAACAGCGGTAAAGTGGATCGTAAGAAAATGACGGTTCCTGAATTTCGCGAATATTGCAAGGAGTATGCGCTGCAATCCGTAGAGAAGCAGAAGAGCCAATTTCAACGTCTTGGGATTCGTGGGGATTGGAAGAATCCGTATATTACGCTGCAACCGGAATACGAAGCTCAACAAATTCGTGTATTCGGTCAAATGGTGCAAAAAGGTTACATCTACAAAGGGTTGAAACCTGTGTACTGGTCCCCATCTTCAGAAAGCGCACTGGCGGAAGCAGAGATCGAGTACAAAGAAAAAACTTCGTCTTCCATCTACGTGGCATTTCCTATCAAAGATGGCAAGGGAAAGCTGCCACAAGATGCGGCAATCGTGATTTGGACCACAACACCTTGGACTCTACCTGCTAACTTAGGGATCTCTTTACATCCTGAATTTGACTATGCGGTTGTACGTGTTGCAGATAAGAAATATGTGTTGGCGCAAGGCTTGCTTGCAAGTGCTGCAAAGGAAATTGGTTGGACGGATTACGAAGTATTGTCTACGATAAAAGGCAGTGAGCTTGAGTTTGTGACATGTCAACATCCTTTGTATGATCGAGAATCGCTTGTTATGGTTGGTGAGCATGTTACGCTTGAAGCGGGTACGGGCTGCGTTCATACAGCACCGGGGCATGGTGAAGATGACTTTGCGATTGGTCAGCGCTATAACATCGGAGTTCTGTGTCCTGTAGACGATCAAGGGCATTTTACTGCAGAAGCACCTGGCTTTGAGGGAATGTTTTATGAAAAGGGCGGAAAACTTGTTATCGAGAAATTGCAAGAATCCGGTCTTCTCCTGAAGGTAGGGGAGATACAACATCAATACGCGCACGACTGGCGGACCAAAAAGCCTGTTATTTATCGGGCTACTGAGCAATGGTTTGCTTCAATCGATAAATTCAGACAGGAAATGCTCGACGAAATTAAGCAAGTGAAATGGACGCCGGAGTGGGGCGAGGTTCGCCTGCATAATATGATTGCTGATCGCGGAGATTGGTGTATTTCGAGACAGCGTGCGTGGGGAGTTCCGATTCCCATTTTCTACTGCCGCAGCTGTAATGAACCGCTTGTGAACGAAGAAACCATAGAGCATGTGGCACGGCTATTCGAGAAAGAAGGCTCGAATGCCTGGTTTATCAAAGACGAAAAAGAGCTCCTTCCTGAAGGAACTTGCTGCTCCAAGTGCGGTCATGCTGATTTCCGTAAGGAAACAGATATTATGGATGTATGGTTTGATTCTGGCTCTAGCCATGTGGCTGTGCTGGAATCTCGTCCAGAACTGAAATGGCCGGCAGATCTGTATTTGGAAGGCTCTGACCAATATCGGGGTTGGTTTAACTCTTCCTTGATTACGGGTGTTGCTGCAAAAGGAAAATCTCCGTACAAAGGTGTTCTTAGCCATGGCTTTACACTTGACGGCGAAGGACGCAAAATGTCCAAGTCAATTGGGAATACCATCGATCCCAATGTAGTTTGCGGCAAGTTAGGCGCTGACATCCTGCGTTTATGGGTATCCTCTGTTGATTATCAATCCGATCATCGGATTTCAGACAACATTTTGAACCAAACAACGGAGGTCTATCGCAAATCCGCAATACGTTGCGCTTCTTGCTGGGGAACTTAAGTCACTTCAATCCGGCAAATGACCTTGTGGCAGCAGATAGCTTGTCGGAATTGGATCGTTACGCATTAATTCGACTGAACCGAATGATTGAGAAGGTAACGAAAGCTTATGAGGCTTATGAATTCCACGTTGTTTACCAAACCATTCATCACTTCTGCGCTGTCGAGATGAGTTCATTTTATCTCGATGTGATAAAGGATCGTTTATACGCTGGAGCACCGCAGGATGCGGCACGCAAAGCTTCACAAACGGTGCTGTATGCAGCTTTAACAGCAATTACGAAGCTGATCTCGCCCATTCTTCCCCACACGGCAGATGAAGTATGGAAGTATATTCCTGGCGTGGAGTTCAGCAGTGTACAAATTGCAGAATTGCCTGAAGTGGATACAAGTTTGTATAAGGAACAATTGGAAAATAAATGGAATGAATTCTTAGGGATCCGCGATGAGGTTCTGAAAGCTCTTGAAGAAGCGAGGAAAGAAAAGGTGATCGGAAACTCTCTATCAGCAGCCGTTCATCTGTATCCTAATGAACAAACTTATAACATGCTTCAGCAATTGGACCAATTAGATCAATTGTTCATTGTATCTGCTGTACAAGTGCACAAGCCTGGAACGGAAGTGCCTCAAGGTGCTTATCAGGCGAAAGGCGCAGCCATTATTGTGGATGTTGCAGAAGGCGAAAAGTGTGAGCGCTGCTGGATAGTGTCCACAGAAGTTGGGAAGAGTAAAGAGCATCCAACCCTTTGCGTTAGATGTGATGAGGTTATCACTGCTCATTACCACGAGTAAAAAAGGATTCAAACGAGCTCTCGTTATTGAACGAGGCTCGTTTGTCCTGTTTGTTCCGCGGACTACTCGTCTATATCCTGGATATTTTCAGGCTCGAGAAGAGGGTCCCCTTCACCATTATGCATATAATCGCGATAAGCTTTGCTTCGCACGATAGTGACATGCTCACCGTAAAGGTCAGTGGCAACAAAGCTCTCGAAGGATTCCACGTAGCCAACTTGTTCGTCGGCTTCAATGTACATTTCGTTGTAGTCCTCTACATTTGGATCTTCCGCGAATGCGGGTGTATTGGAAGTGCCCAGCTCTCAACGATTTGCCAAGCATCCTCGCCGTCGAATTCGGTTTCATCGTCATGTTCATCCAAGCTTGTTCGACCAAATGGGGGAAAGAGCACTTGCTCTTCAACAGGTCGACGATTTGAAATATGCGGATCAGGGACATGCTCCAGACAATAAAGCGTCGTTGGAATAGCCTGCAAGCGT
The DNA here is from genome assembly GCF_008017805.1 of Paenibacillus sp. N3.4. Lineage (GTDB taxonomy): Bacteria > Bacillota > Bacilli > Paenibacillales > NBRC-103111 > Paenibacillus_E. The sequence continues at coordinate 15,697 of NZ_VRTT01000102.1, forward strand.
TCAAAAGGAATCGGTTTTTTGCTAAAAACACAGATCCCATATTCGCCGCTTGCCATACGTGCCAAGGCTTCATCAACTTGTTGTAAATGAAACTCAGCATGTTCATTAAGTGAAATATCTTTTTCTCGTTCATAAATTTCTGTGGCGATATCACCCGGATGATTATCATACATCGAGAGTTCGCCTATACTGTCAGAAAAAGAGTTGGCTAGTCCAAAGTTATCATTGGTTTTAAAATGTTTTTCAAGATCCAGCTTTTCCTCCAATAATTGCAGTTGAAGTTCTTTTAATTGCTGCTCGGTCAAATGGCTCATAGGTCATTATAGCTCCTTTCTTACAGGCGATTCATACCGTTATCATGCCGAGTGGCTTCTTTTTTTAGTGAGGTAATTCCTTGAAAATAAGGAACCTTTCATGCTTATGAACATTTAGGAGGAAGAGAAAATGAAATATATGAAATACTATTTATATGCGCTTGTTGTTTTCTTATTGGATCAGGCAGCGAAATGGGTAATTGTAAAGCGTATCCCACTTGGTGAAGAACGATCTGTCATTGGGGATTTCTTTATCATTACTTCGCATCGTAACCGCGGCGCCGCATTCGGTATCTTGCAAAACCAGAGATGGTTTTTCATCATTATTACACTTGCTGTTGTTATTGGTATTCTATGGTACATTCGTAAGACGATCCGTGAGGGAAAAGGTCTGTTATCCTTTGCGCTGAGTTTACTGCTGGGTGGGGCGCTTGGTAATTTCCTAGATCGCGCATTGTTTGGAGAAGTCGTAGATTTCTTGCAGTTTACTTTTGACTTTAGCTTATTTGGTAAAGATATTTATTATGTCTATCCGATTTTCAATATAGCCGATTCAGCCATCGTGGTCGGGGTTATCCTGATTTTCTTAGAATCATTGCTTACTTGGAGAAAAGAGAAAAAAGGAGCCACACATGAACACAAATCAGACCTCACCTGAGTCTGCGTCCTCTGACGCAGTGGAATGGACAGTTGAGCAGCTATATGCCGGTGAACGTATCGATAAATTCATAACTGAAGCTTTGGAAGAGGACGTATCTCGTACTCAAGTTCAGCAATGGGTAAAAGATGGACATATCCACGTAAACGGGAAAGCAATTAAACCGAATTACAAGCTTTCTGAACACGATGTTATTGCCTTACAAATACCCGAACCTCAAGGCGTTGAACTCCTAGCGGAAAATATTCCTCTTAACGTGGTATATGAAGATTCAGATGTGATCGTCATCAATAAGCAGCGCGGACTCGTTGTCCATCCTGCACCTGGTCATTCTTCAGGCACCTTAGTAAATGCTTTAATGTACCACTGCAAAGATTTATCGGGAATTAATGGCGAACTTCGTCCAGGCATTGTGCATCGGATCGATAAAGACACCTCTGGGCTGATTATGTCAGCCAAAAATGATAAAGCCCACGCGAGTCTGGCTGAGCAATTGAAAGATCACTCCGTAAACCGGAAGTATATCGCTCTGGTTCATGGGCATATCCAACATGATCAGGGGACTATCGATGCACCAATCGGTCGCGATTCACATGATCGAAAGATGTATGCCGTCACGGAGAAAAATAGTAAGCACGCTGTTACGCATTTTGTTGTAATGGAACGTTTTGGTGATTTTACATTAGTTGAGCTTAAGCTGGAAACCGGAAGAACGCATCAAATTCGTGTACATATGAAATTCATCGGTCACCCGCTCGTTGGAGATCCTATGTACGGTAAGAGTAAAGGGATGCTCATGAACGGACAAGCGCTGCATGCAGCCGTCCTGGGCTTTAAGCATCCACGTTCAGGTGACTGGCTGCAATTCGAAGCGCCGATTCCCGATGATATGAATGAACTGTTAAATACGATTCGAATACGTTAAAAAGTGCAAAAAAAGTGACATTTAGTCCATTCAGTCCATCCAGTAATTACGGTAATGTTTGGACTAATGGTATTAAAGAACCTGAAATTCCTTAGGTCAGTCTATGGAAAGCAGCGTTTAATGATAGTGCTAAATTCATGAAAACAGGTGAAAAAGATGGCGAAAATTAATCAAAACTACTTGCAGCTCCAAGGAAGCTATTTATTCTCTGAAATTGCTAAAAAAAGAAATAAATTTATTGCGGATCATCCGAATGCATCAATCATCTCTTTAGGCATTGGGGATGTTACTCGCGCACTGCCGGATTCCGTTATTCATTCTTTGCATACAGCAGTTGACGAAATGGCAAACGAATCTAGCTTCCGTGGTTATGGTCCCGAGCAAGGTTATGATTTCTTAATTAATGAAATCATTAAGCACGATTATGAATCCCGCGGCATCACGCTGGGTACAAACGAAGTGTTCGTGAGTGACGGTTCCAAATGTGACGTAGGCAACATTCAAGAGATTTTTAGCCAAGATAGCATTATCGCTGTTCAAGATCCTGTGTATCCGGTTTATGTGGATACGAACGTCATGGCTGGACGTTCTGGTAAGTTTAACAAAGAGAAAGGTCAATACGAGAATATCGTGTACCTGCCTTGCAATGCCGAAAATAACTTCAAGCCAGCACTTCCTACGCAAAAAGCAGATATTATCTATCTGTGTTACCCTAACAACCCGACAGGGATGACACTTACAAAAGACGAGCTTAAAGTTTGGGTAGACTACGCACGTGAGAACAATTGCATTCTATTGTTCGACTCTGCTTATGAAGCTTATATTCAAGAAAAAGACGTTCCGCGCAGTATATATGAAATCGAAGGCGCCAAAGAAGTGGCTATCGAGTTCCGCAGCTTATCCAAAACAGCTGGCTTTACAGGTACCCGCTGTGCTTATACGGTGGTTCCCCGCGAGCTGATTGCTCGTGACGAAGACGGCAACGAAGTACTGGTTAACGATCTGTGGAATCGTCGTCAGTCAACGAAATTCAACGGGGTTTCTTACATTACGCAACGCGGCGCAGCTGCCATCTTCTCGGCAGAGGGTAAAGCACAAATTGCCAAATTAGTTGACTATTACATGACGAATGCCAAAATCATTCGCGAAGGAATTTCCGCGCTTGGTGTACAAGTGTATGGGGGTGTGAACGCTCCATATATTTGGTTGAAGACACCTCAAGGACTTACTTCATGGGATTTCTTTGATAAGCTGCTTGCTGAAGCGCACATTGTCGGTACCCCTGGTGTAGGTTTTGGTCAAAATGGCCAAGGGTATTTCCGTTTAACCGCTTTTGGCAGCCGTGAGAACACGGAAAAAGCCGTAGAAAGATTCAAGAGCCTAAGTTTGTAATAAGCTTCTAAACGATGATGACTAGACCCGCTTCCTTCTAAGGAGGCGGATTTTTTTATTCAATAGGACTATATACGAAAGAATCCGCTTTCTGGTAAAATTAGTGTAAGCGCTTAAGAATGGGGGGTGTACATGACGTCTCCGGTTTACAGAAGAACTGTAATCCAATTTCTCATGTTTGTTGCATTTGGACTTTTTACCGTACTTACTTTTTCTCAGCAAGCTTCGGCGTCAGAAATACCTATTTCCCAAGGGAAATCAGCAGTAGCCTCGTCAGTGACGGGAGTGACGTATAGCGCGCAATAACAACTTCACTATATCTAAAATTGAAAGCGACTCCGATCACATCCATCTCTTAGTGGATTGTACACCACTGCATTCAATACCTAGTATGATTAAAGCATTAAAAGGTGTTTCCGCCAGACTTTTGTTTAAAGAGTTTCCTAAGATTAAAAAGAAATTGTGGGGAGGAAA
>NZ_VRTT01000103.1 GCF_008017805.1 Paenibacillus sp. N3.4
GGTACAACGAAAAGGAAATTCCTGCAATCGTGCAGGCTTTTTTAATCGAAATGGCTTATTCATGAGGAATTCCTGCAAAAGTGCAGGAATTCGCACGGATTATGGACCCAACTCAAACGGGAGCGGAGAAAACATGTAGATTCGCATGAATGTAATCACGCGAATCGATGCGGAGAAAAAAAGATGTACAATTGCAGTAATTTTTATCATTTTCTTCACAATCCTTGCTTTGGAATAAATCCTTTCCATTGCAACGAAAGCCATTAGTTCAACATATATAGTGAGAATTCAAGTAAAGATGGAGGAGATTGTTTTGCTGGAAGTTGTGTTACATGGCTTTATTTTAGGGTTTGGACTTATTCTGCCATTAGGCATACAAAATATGTTTGTATTTAATCAAGGTGCTAACCAACCTTCTTACTTAAAAGTATTACCTGTTATTCTCACAGCATCCTTTTGTGACACGGTACTTATTTTAATGGCTGTTTTGGGAGTTTCATTTGTCGTACTAAGCTTAGCTTGGCTGCAAGCTGTTCTAACTATCATCGGATTTTTCTTCCTGTTGTATATGGGAAGGGTACTATGGACAAGTAAGCCGGGTCATACCGTATTACATCACGAAAGCAAACCAAGAAAACAAATTTTGTTTGCCGTTTCGGTCTCCTTGATGAATCCTCATGCGATTATGGATACAATCGGCGTTATCGGGATCAATTCCTTAAACTATGTTGGAAGAGAAAAATGGGCGTTCACAATTAGTATTATTTTGGTTTCCTGGCTGTGGTTTTTTGGGTTAGCCTTCGTAGGTTGCCAATTCGGAAAACGTGATCACAAAGGCCTTTTCCTTGCCAAAATAAATAAAATTTCTGCTTGTCTGATATGGATTCTAGCTGTCTATATGGTTTTGCAATTTATGTTAAAACGACTTTAACGAATAGATGACAAAGGGTCAACCACAAAATCTGATTGACCCTTCCATTCTACTTTACTTCCACAACGATTGTATTCAACAAACGGCCATGAACATAGGGAAGCAAGCGCCAGCGCCCTTTTTCGGGCAGCATCATCATCGTTGAGCAGAACGGTCTGCTCCGTTTAGTTCACTGGCTAATGCATTTGAGGAACTTAAGGGATTTGAAGAAAAGATTTGGATGATTGTATCGGAATGTTCTTTCACTGCTTTTATCTCAAAAGGTCCATTTAACTGAGCCTCAGTTCCCCAGAAATGCCACATATATTTCTGCGATTTTCCAGCAATGAAGCCTGCATCGATAAAGCCATCCTGATTCTCATTACCACGCATTAAATACTTGCCTGATTGGAACAAAGGACTGGTTTCCCACGACGGTTTATTCATCAATACCGTCACATCGCCGTATGTCTTGTCGTCAAGTAAAACATCTAATCGCCAAATACCTTCAAGAGGCAGTGCGAATCGAACCGTATACCTTTCAAGCCCAGGATAACCTGGACTCGGCGTTGCAATGACCTCCGATGAGACCATCTCTACTGTTCCTGTAAGGAGCTGTACCGCTTGAATGGTCAATGTTTTTCCCATATATGTCCCCAGGGGTTCCTCGAAATGAAACATGTAGCCATTCGTCTCACCAGCCCTTGCGTTTGGCTGCGGTGCAACTGAAAAGAGCAGTCGCCCATGGTCGTAGTATGCTTTCCTCTCAACCATTTTGACATTTACTTCATGAGAAGAATTTATATTGTTCATTTTTGCATCCAAACCTATTACAAGCCACAGTATGGCAAGTGCTATTGCTGCTGCAACGACTTTATAAATACGTAAATGCTCTTGGCGTGTTTCCCTGACACTGTGTATGACGTTGTCCTCCAAAACGGTTGTAAAATGACGATCAGCAAATGGCGAATCTGCCATTAGCTCAGCCCAGACAGGTTTATCATCATTCATTTCCTAAACCTCCTCATTGTTATGGATTAATCGTTCACTCATCTTTTTTTTCGCTCGATGGGATCTTGATTTAACAGTCCCAACGGAAACCTTCAATAGTTGGGCGATTTCATTCAGTTTGAGACCGTAATGGTAATCTAAGATCAGCACTTCTCTATATTTACGTGGCAAAGTCATAACCGTATCCCATAAATCCCGGTTCTCGATTCGATTGAACAAGACCTGCTCTGCTCCAGGTGAGACTTCATTTGAAATAAAACGATCAGTCAATGTTACTTTTCGAATGAATGCACCTTGTAAATAATGCAATGCTTTATTTCGAGTTATGGTTAGTAACCAACTTTTTACTGAGCATTCCCCACGAAACGCATACATTCCCTTGAATGCCGCGAGAAATACTTCTTGCGCTAAATCATCAGCGACATCGGGACGGCGTGTCAAGAAGTAGGCAAAGTTCCAGACATCTTCCCCAAACTTATTCATTACATCTTGCAGTACAAGCTCTCGGTCATAACCCCGAGCCAGATTCTTCAAGTATTCCAAATCATTCGCCATTACACTCACCCCAATAAATAAGACCCTGTTACATCCAAAAGGTTCCTTTTTACGCAAATGTTTTACTTCATTGAGAAAAAATTATTTCTATCAGTCTCAAAAATAAAAACAGCGGCAGCCAAGGACTTTAATAATAAGTCCTTGTCTACCGCTGAAGCGTTATTTTTATACACATACGATTAGATTTTTATATTAAATCCGGCTTAACGCGAGAGGGCTTCCGATAAACGCTACTTCAAGCTCAGGAAACGCCTCGCGAATCCTCTCAACGACAGTTAGCATCCCAGCTTCCTCGCTTTTCTGATGGCCTGTAATGATAAGTGCCTTCGCATGTCCCATATCAGCGGCGTCCCTCACATACTCGTTCGTTTCCCATTCATTCGTCTCGCCAACAATTAGCAGATCAATATCCCGGCTCCTAAAGTATTCGATATGTGTGCGACCGCCTGACGCCCGGTGGTGTCAAAAGCTTCATCTCCTTAGCATCTGCATATCCATCCCACTCAAGCTTCTTCAACATGCCAATGAGGATCCCATCCGACTTAATATTTGGAAATAAATAACATGCAGACTATTTATCATACCGCTAAATTATTATAAAATAAGACAATATCATATTAAAAGGAGTCCCAGATGATTAAGAACTTAAATTGGTATTATAAAGAAGGAAATCAATCTTTTGGCCCTTATTCAAGCGAGGAGATTAGTAACCTATTTAACACAGATCTGATAAAAAAGAATACTTTGCTAAAAAATGATGAATCGGGAGATTGGTTATCTGCAGAAATTTATGAAGAATTTAATATTGCAAAAACCCAGGTAAGACCTTGGATGCGAATGTGGGCCAGGCAAATAGATATGTTTGTCTTTGGCTTTCTGGTGGGCGTTCTTCTAGAAATCATATCTGTTTTCGCACCCTATTTCGGTCTTTGGAAATATATTTTTGGTATGATCCTACTCATATTGTGGATTCTTATAGAAGCTGTACTTCTTTCCACAATAGGAACTACCTTAGGCAAGTTTTTATTTGGGGTAAAAGTACACAATGAAAATGGTTTAAAATTAACTTTTAAACAAGCAATGAAACGAGGTCTTCTCGTATGGTGGCGTGGTCTTGGCATGGGTATACCCGTTATTACTTTGATAACTTATTGGGACGGTTATAACAACTTGAAACACAAACTCAGGGAAACAACCTGGGATCGCGATTTAGGTATTACAGTTACACATCGACGAAAAACCATTTGGAATGAAATAGTTATCTATATAGTTATAGCAGCATTTGCACTTTATAGATATGTCCATCTTTTTAAATAAAAAATATATGTCGCTCCATAAATTATCTCATGTAAGGATTAAATTTCTCCTCGATTATGATCAGCTTATTTTCCGCAGGCAACAACCCTTTTTTCTGTAAACGCATTCTAAAACACCGCGTGAAATGCTTGAAATTAATTCGTATGTGCCTTAGATGAATGTCATTCTCCATTGGCAATCTTACATCCATAAGCCATTCGCATATTAGCGAAAGAGGTACTTTACCCAACTCTACCATTGCAGTTGCAGCAGTAGCGATACGCTCGTCCTCTTCCGAATTAAACACTTCTGGTGCATTCTCAAGCAATTTCTTTAGCCCACTCCACACCAACTTGCATTCTGTTAACCCGATGTACCTGCTGCGGACACATTCATCAAGGGCATCGGAAATATGGGCTGCTGCATGTGCCCATCCCTTTCCTTCTACATAGCTGCGATAATCCTTTTCTTCCCTACAATAGCGGACTAGAGTATTCATTACTTTCCGAATGGTATGTTCTGCTAAGAAATGATCCTTATTATCACGAATAAGGATTAGCGCTATTAATAATGAGGAAAAGGAACGCAAAAAGATGGTATCCGTACCTGCTTGACCCATGCCATTGAATAACATACTTTGAGAAATCGCATCTTCAAGCAAATTTTCTAATTGTTCATCTTGAAGCAGCTTTTTTTCTAATAGCCAGTTATATAAAATTCGATAAGCTAACTTATCACGTAATTCCGGATCTGGTGAAGAAAGTACAAGAATAACTTGCTTTACGATCAAATAATCATCTATTCCTTCTGGCAATGCATACTCATTTTCAACAATTTTGCTTAATTCCTCTTTGAGCAATTTTTCAACCCCATTCTACATGTTCCCTTCGAAGATGTCATCCCTATCTCTGGCTGCTGTACTGAAAGCTTCACAGCAATTTTCTCCTTATCTTAAGCAGATTCCTTTCAAATAAGCGGAAAAGCTATCGATATTCATTCGGATATGCCGGTTGTCCCCTTCCAGCTTGCTCATCATAACACTGCCTTCCATGATGGAAAGCGTGAAGGTAGCTAGAGCATTAATATCAAGATCCGCTTTGAATTCACCGCTTTGAATACCTTGGGAAATTATCGCTTTCATGTTGTCCAGCGTCCCCTCCATCCCTCGCTGGGCTCTTTCGCGTAAGATCGGATGATTGTCGTCGCTTTCGGTGGCTATGTTAAGAAGCGGACAGCCTCCGATAAATGGTGGCGCTTCAACGACGTTTTCGTAAACATGTAAAAAGGCGAGCAGCTTGCCAACAGCTGTTTCTTGCTGATTGATCGCCTCATTCAATTTACTTCCAACTACATTTCCTGCATAGTTATAAGCTTCAATAGCAATTTCGTCCTTACTGTCAAAGTGGCGATAGATGCCACCCTTCTTAATGCCTGTAAGCTCTGTAATTTCAGACAAGGATGAACCTGAATAACCTTTCTGGTTAAAAAGCTCAGCGGCTTTAGCGATAATATGGTTGCGGGTGTTTTCACCTTTTTGCATGCTAATCCTCCATGGCAAACATGAAATATTAATTTCATTATAACAAATGAACTGGATCTATTGAAATGGCTGAACATTCTGTTATAATAAAGATACCGATCGGTATCTTTATTATTTAACGTCGTATAGGGGGAATGTGCAGTGAGTGCGACATGGTTTAAGGAGCCTAAGCATGCATGGATGGGATTAGGCTCGCTTTGGATAATCGGATTTATAGGCGCATTGACGCGGTTCATTATGGCTTATTTTCAAGTTCAAATATCAGAGGATTTAGGAATTGGCAGGGGATTTATTTCAATGGCATGGTCAACTAACTTACTGATTGCAGCCATTTGCGCCCCCCTTGGAGGATGGCTTGTGGATCGCTATGGTCCTAAAAAAGTCATGTTGGTTAGCGCGGTCATCGGTATTGTAGGGACAGGAACCGTCGTACTAGGGCATCATTCCATCGTCTTTTTTATCGGATACGGAGTAATCTCCGGCTTCGTTGGTATTGGAACGACCACGACCTATATGTTGATGTTTGAATGGTTTCAACATCATCGAGCCAAAGCAACAGCGCTGTTAGCGAGCGCTTCCTCTCTAGGGCTAGCGGTCAGTACGCCAATCTTTGTTTCATCAACTTGGTTGACTTGGAAAGATGCCTTTCTGGCTTCATTCATTCTAGGCATTTTTGTAACCTTGCCTGTCATTTGGTTTGGTATTAAAGGCGTTAAGCCTAAGGACAACAAAGAAAAGATTGCGCAAGAGAATAAATTTGCTAACGCCGAAGATCAGGAAAGTCCCCCAAAAGTCCGTCCTTCGCTCAAGGGAGCAGCTTTACAATTGCCTATTTTCATAATCGTTGCCTGCGCATTGTTCACCTGCGGTTTTAATATGGGGACTGTCGAGATGAATTTGGTCGCCATCCATCAGTTGGCCAGTGTGTCACCAGGTATGATTGCATTATCCATGAGTGTGCTTGGCGTTATGGAAATTATGGGGTCGCTCGTTTTCGGTTATTTGTTGGACCGAGTCAATAAAATGGTTATGATGACCATTTTGTATGGAATACGTATTATGGGATTTGCATTCCTATTTATGCACCTAGGCTGGTCACCTGTCCTTTTTGCTATAGCCTTCGGTCTAACGTATTTGAGCGCGATTCCTGGAGGGCTGCTGATTGTAAATGAATTTGCAAAAGGAAAGGGTAAACAAACCGGCTTCCTACTTCTTTTCCATCAAGGGGGAGGCATTCTTGGTGCGTTGATCGGAGGCGTTTCCTTTGATTATTTTAAGAGCTATCAGGTGCTGATCGGTGTAGATATCTTCATATGCACACTCGTGACACTCGGTTATCTCATCCTGTTTTATACAACTCGGAAAAGAAACTTCCCCATTCAAAATATGAAAGCCTCTGCCTGAATAAATATGGCTAGAGGCCATCTACATTTATTAGCTCCCCCTACCATTATAATTTCGGATTAAGCTCCTTTATCATTCTCCAAACCTCATATTTATTCTGTTCTTTTTCCAATATCTTCAAGCCGTGTTTTTCGTAAAATCTGACAGCATGAAAATTGGTTGGAGAGACTCTCAAATGATACTCATTCACTTGTTGACGATTAAAAAAGCTTTCCGCGTAAGCTACTAATTGTTTGCCAAATCCTTTACTGCGATTCTCAGGTGTCAAATAAAAAAGATTTACATAACCAATATCTTTCCCTTGATAATGAACGATTTGAAGTTCAATCTGTCCAATCGGTATTCCGTCATGCTCAACAAGGACTATCCCTTCGGGAAAGCGGATCATTCTATCTTCTATGCGTTTCATATAATCATCTTCATCACCAAAGCCCTCTTCACTTCCGAAGCTCACCACATAGGAATCTTTGCGAAAGGATACCATCGTTTTTCTATCTGTAATAACATCGATCATTCTGAATTCCATCATATTCCTCCCAATTATTGGGAATCTAAGGCAAGGGTACCGGAGTACTCTTATAATCCCAATAGTACCATACTGCATATTGGACATTCTCTTGATTGTTCTCCTGTTTATTATTGAGTGAAGAGTATTCAAAATCAAATTCACCATCGTTATTCACATCAAAATTTACGGAAATATGCGGATATTCCCAATCATCGGCTTGGGGATATTTCTTGAAGTAACTGCCTTGAATAACTTCATCTTGAAATTTTTTGCTTTGAATAAGTGCTTTGGTCTGTCTAAAGATTCGTTCACTTTCTGTATCATCTTTTACATTTTCCATATAGTAAATAATTTGTATTTGTGTTGGCGCATACTGGATTATTATCTTTTTAATTTCCTTGTACTGAGAACGTAAATCTTTTTCAAATTCGCTCGTCTGGCTCGTCTCTACTTTTGTATGTGTTGTACATCCAAATAAACATATAAGAACAATCGGCATAAAGATCATTAGTGCTTTGTTTTTCAGATGGTTCACATCATTCACATCCTTATCTGCAATTCAAACCACCGCGGGATTACGATATCTTGCTTTATTTAATTTCGTTATCTTGCTGTTACATTCGCAAATACGCACAAATGCTCCTGTTTAGGGGTATACTGTTTGTGGAGGTGATGGCCTATGGCACAGCAAAGATTGGACAAAATGACAAATGAGAAATGGCAAGCTATCGTCAATAATGATGCTGCTTTCGACGGTCTATTTTTTTACGCCGTAAAGACCACAGGTATTTTTTGTCGACCTTCCTGCAAATCCAGGCTGCCAAACAAAGAAAATATTAACTTGTTCCAAACCGCCGAGCAAGCTTTATCCGCAAAATTCCGACCATGCAAACGATGTAAACCAACCGGTATGCGCTTGCCTGATGACGAATGGATAGCTGTGATAACCGAATATATCGATAACAATTATACGAGCACGTTAACACTAGAAAGTTTAGCGGATATTGGACATGGCAGTCCTTATCATTTGCATCGAACATTTAAGAAAGTCACAGGTCTAACACCTGTTGCTTATATCCAGCAAAAAAGAATAGATAAAGCCAAGGAACTTCTTATTTATTCAGATAAACCTATTGCCGAGGTAGGTGCAAGTGTAGGTATTTCGAATACGCCTTATTTTATCACACTGTTCAAAAAGAAAACGAGGCATACGCCCGCAGGCTATCGCCAACTTTCTAATAACAACCATGAAGGAGATCTTTGATCATGAAGAATAAAATAAATTCGCCACTCTATTGGACACTGCTCACGCATGAGGATTGGCATATCCACATCGCGGCTACATCTGAAGGACTTTGCTTTGTTGGCTCTCAGAATCATTCTTTGAAGGAGTTGGCCGACTGGGCTAACGCTCGCTTTCCAGGCAGCCCGCTGATTCAAGATGACATGAAGCTCCAGCCCTATGCGGATGAGCTTATTGACTATTTGCAAGGCAATCTTAAAAGCTTTGCCATCCCTTGTGATTTTCATGGAACACCTTTTCAAATGGCTGTTTGGAACGCGCTTTGCGCCATTCCATATGGACAGACCCAATCTTATTCCGATATTGCCCATCAGATCCAAAGACCGGCCGCCGTTCGCGCAGTCGGAGCGGCCATTGGTGCAAATCCTGTTCTCATAACCATTCCGTGTCATCGAGTTATCGGCAAAAATGGCGCACTGACCGGTTATCGCGGCGGCATGGACATGAAGACGAAATTATTACAATTGGAGCAGAACGGTGCTCTTGTTCAAGGAGGTTTACAGATTGCCTCATCTTCTAACTGATCGCATAGCTAATCTGGATTGGCACCTCATTCAGCAATCGCTTGACGAACTAGGTTACGCCAAGCTCCCTGCTTTGTTAAATCGTTCAGAATGCAAAGATATCATTGATACTTACGAAGTATCGGACTATTTCCGAAACACCATAGATATGGCCAGATACCGTTTTGGCATCGGGGAGTACAAGTATTACGATGCTCCCCTTCCTCTTTCGCTGCAACAGATGCGCGAAGGACTTTACCCGGAACTTGCCAAAACAGCAAATCGATGGCTGGAACAATTAGGTATGACTTCTTCTTACCCGGCAGCATTAACACAATTTCTGGATCAATGCCATGCTGAAGAACAGACGCGATCCACCCCATTGATTTTGAAATATGAGGCCGGTGGTTATAACTGTTTGCATCAGGATTTGTACGGCCATGTGTTTTTTCCTTTTCAGGTCGTATTCGCACTTAATCAAAAGGAGATAGACTTCACTGGTGGAGAGTTTTTATTAGTGGAACAGCGCCCTCGTGCACAAAGTCGAGGTCATGTCATATCGCTCGAACAAGGTGAAGGCCTTATTTTCCCAACGAATTACCGTCCGGTTTTAGGAACGCGTGGTTATTATCGAACTACACTTCGGCATGGTGTAAGCACAATTACATCCGGAACCCGATACAGTTTAGGTATTATTTTCCATGATGCTAAATAAGACAAATAGTCAGGAGGTTGTTATGACGAACGTTCATGACATACATCGCCTATGAAGCTGGAATACGTATACAAATATCCGAAAACACTCCTGAATAAAGGAACTGGCTTTCTATCAGATTACAGTCATTCACTCAATCCTTATACAGGTTGTTCGTTCGGCTGTTCTTACTGCTATGTGCGGGGAATGCCTGTCTCCATATTCCGCAACGCTGACTGGGGGACATGGGTAGATATCAAGAAATCTGCGGCAGACATCTTCCGGAAAGAGCTAACGAAGGCCAAAACCAAAGGGCCTGTCACTATCTTTATGTCATCAAGTACAGACCCCTATCAACCTATTGAATACAAGGAACAAGTCACCCGATCTTTGCTGGAGGTCATGGCGGCAGATCCACCTGATTTCTTGTTCGTGCAGACACGCAGTCCGCTTGTTCGCAGAGATATTGATTTATTGCAAAGACTTGGTGAGAAGGTTCGTGTCAGTATTACAGTGGAAACGGATCGTGAAGATATTCGTAAGCATTTTTCACCGGGTGCCCCTCCCATAAACGCTCGATTAAAGACCCTTCAATTATTGGCGGATGCCGGTGTTCCGACACAGGCTGCTATTGCTCCAATGCTGCCAAGCAGTGAAGCTTTTCCTTACCTCCTTCAATCAGTGGTCCATCGAGTCTGTTTGGATGATTATTTTATGGGAGACGGCAGCGGTGGTAAACGGACACGACAATTAGGCATGGAGGCATTGTATAAAGATTTAGATTTGGAAGAATGGTACCACCCTGATGCATACAAAATCGTCTATGAGCGATTCAAACAGGTGTTTCCCGAGGATCAGATTTATGTGAGTCAGAAGGGCTTCGAGCCTTGATTAAATAAAAAGAAATTAAACTTTATTTGTTAGATGAGATACGTTTTTCAACTAATTCCATGCGATGATTCTTTAGATCCGTGTTAAATACATACTGATCTTCCGAAACCTCGCCACCTGGTCCCGTGCTAACCATAATAATTAGTTGTCCATTATTAATAATTGGCTTCGTTCCTGGCTTCACATAGAAACTGTCTTGTGTTTTTCCGTCAATGACAAATGAGTAAGAATATGCATCTCCAGTTTGATTGTCGATCCCGAATAGATAAAAGCTGATGCCATGGCAATCCTGATATTGAGGATAAAAGGTAAAGATCTCAACTTGATCAAGCAGCAGTTTCTCCATATTAATCGCGTCCATCGAAGGAGAAATAAGCGTAAGTTGGTTTAAGGAAGCAATGAGCTTTTCCTGTTGATTAGTCTTCTGGAAAATAACCTTATAACTCCCTTGAATGCGATAGTCTTCTTCCTTACCTAAACAACTCGGAGCACCAAGCCTCTCTGCCGTTTCTTGACCGACAGAAACAATGCGAATACTACCTGCTGCTGATTTCGCGGACGCTCTTAGTGTCCCATCAGCAGTTTCCAGATTCGAACTGAGCCATGTTGAAGTGTCATCAGATAGAGACGCATCATCTACACCGGCTGCGCTCACTTCCTTTGCTGTGAAGGGAGCTTCTATAAGAAAAGCCCCGTCCTTCCAGCGATGGATTTGATCGATATAGGTTCCTTTTTCTTGATCATAGTATTTATTTAGGAACGCTTGCGGAGCAATTTTACGATATCGAATGGATGAACGGTGATCAGCCGAATAAATGTTTGAGTCCAATATGCCAAATCCGCTCGGACCTATCGTGAGAATGGTATAGAAATTTCCGTTACTTCCTCCCCATTGCCCAATTGTAAAGTCAGGTTGGGTGTCCCCATTGTAATCATCGAACAGAAGTCTAAAAGGTG
This sequence comes from Paenibacillus sp. N3.4, assembly GCF_008017805.1. Taxonomy (GTDB): domain Bacteria; phylum Bacillota; class Bacilli; order Paenibacillales; family NBRC-103111; genus Paenibacillus_E. The sequence goes on from NZ_VRTT01000103.1 coordinate 11,573, forward strand.
GTCCCTTTTTGAAACTCATCTCTTCACCGTTAAAACCTTGGTTCAATTCGAATCTGGCAAGTTCCTTACCCTCAGGATCGGTAGCAACTGCATCAAATTTCCCTTTAAGAATTGTTCCTTGGAAAGGTCCGGGCTCCGGATCATTTAATTCCTTACCCTCTGTCATCCAAATACGAATCATGGCCTTCATCCCATTTACGTTCGTATTCAATATGCCTTCCGCGACAATTATTGGTTCTTTAATCCTATTTTCATTCCCATTGCTGTTTTCGCTTACTCTCGCTGCAATCGCTGTGGAAGGCAATTCTGTCGCTGAAGCTTGCCTAGACGAGGGGGAATCCTGTACCTGGGGTGTTGACTGGCAAGCAGTTCCTGTAAATAGTAATACAAGTGTAAGTGAAGCCAGATAAAGCTTCCTTTTTACTTTTCTGAGTAGATTCCCCTGCACGATAAATTCCTCCTTCCAGCAGCCCTGCCATTGGATCATATTTCCTTACTATTTCTTCGCGACAAACCTTTTCCCTTTATTTATTTGCGTTTCATGCTTCGAATCAATACTTTGGTATCCTGATCTACTCGAAATGATTCTGTTATCTTTTGCAAGGCTTTATTGAAAGTGAAATCGTCTAATGTATGGCTGTGTAAATAGGCCATGGTAGGTTCAGGCTGCTTCACAAAGGCGATAGATACAGCCCATGCAACCGCCATCTTCACATAATAGCCTTCGTGCTTGATGCGATCCAACAATTGTAAAACTCTCCCTATATAGGGCTCCTCCATGTAGAAATTAAGCAGCATGACTACACCAAAACGGAGTTCATATTCTTTTGTAGAACATAGATAAGGCTGTATAAATCCCCATACTTGTTCTCCATTCATTCGCGTAAACTTTAATCCTATGCAAAAACTGTCACAGACTGACCAATTATCAATTTTTGGAACAAAACCAGCAACATAACGAAGAATTTCTTCTAGATCTGTTTGCACATAGCCAATAACCATACCTTGCAGCATGACTTCTTCAAAAAATACTTGGTCAGCATGTTCAAGATACGTGCGCCAATCTTCTTTTGCTATTTGTTTGGCGAGCTTTCGCAATATCGGTAATCTTACGCCCATCACATTGGAAATATTCGGAATCAATGCCGCGGAAAATTTGCGATAATCCTCCTCCGCTAATTCGAATAAATGCTCCTTCATCGTGTTTCCCACTTTACTGCTCCCTCATCGCTTAATTTTAACAACATAAACCACTATTCGAATGAAATTTCCCATAAATAAATCGAAGCAACCGAACCTAAAGGCGAATATCTAAGGCGATATTGTTCAAATTGTTCCTTGGTAATGGCATCCAGTCCATATAGTTTCATCATACCGCGGCGTATTGCAATATCACCCCAACTGACGACATCACGGCGTTCCATGGCATTAATCAGCATCATTTCCGCTGTCCATTTACCGACACCACGTAAGGTTGTAAGTTTGTGAATAACCTCCTGATCAGACAAAGTGTATAGCTCGTCCAGATGAAAAGCGCCTTCAGAAATCGCTTCAGCAATTTGTTGAATACACACCGCTTTTTTCATTGTCATCCCGCATTTTTGAATATCGTCTGGAGACTGCCCTGCTAAATGCTGTGGAGATATCTCCCGAACTGATTCAACATCCTTTCCCAAATCGTATGTACAGCCTTCACCGATATCAATTGTCCAACAATGGCATAAATGAGTGCTATGAACAGATCCGGAATAACAACTCTTTCAATTCTCCCCATCCGTGCCATCGCTGCTCCCAGCGTATCATCAACACTAGTTAGATAATCAATGTCTTCCTGCCCATATTCAAATTTCTTTGTTGCAATCGTCAGCAAGCTATTCTCCTCCTTTGAGAATTTTGGTTGTGTATCCTTACTATACCTGAAGGAACGCAACATGTTTCGAATACCGAGTATAAAAGCAATATAGTGAAATCTTCAACAAGTATGCGTGCAATACGCCTCCCGTTGTACTTCATGAAATAGCCAATGATATACTACAACTAAGGAACCTCCCACCTATAATCCTCATCTTGAAGGAGATCGATGACTTGCACATATTATTTGAGGCTTTCAGTACGAACCATGAGGTTGCTATTTATGACACAACAGAGTTATATGGCGAAAAAGGAAATTTTCGCGTCATGCAGTTTTCCAAACAAGCCGTACAAGGTGCTGTAGATTTGAATGATCCCGAACGCATCGTTTTTGAATATCCCAGGGCGATGATCCACTTAATGGCATGCAATAATCCAACATTTGAGGATGTATTCGTCATCGGGCATGGGATCGGAACGATCCCTGGCCATTTAGCGAATAAGCGCTGTAAAGTGGCTGAGCTTGACGATCAAGTCGTTGCGTTAAGCAAGGAATTTTTCGGATATAGCCAAGATAATGTTGTCATTGGTGATGGACGCCATATTCTGAGTAATGAGAAGGAACATAGCTATGACACGATTATGTTGGACGCCTTTACCAGTAAAGGGACGCCCCTGCATTTAACGTCAAGAGAATTTTTTAAGATAACCAAAGAAAAACTTGATCCCCAGGGCTCGCTCATCATGAACCTAATGGGCAAAGGTGAAAATGATAAACGAATCAACGCCATTCATAGCACTCTTAATAAAGAATATGCCTATACCAAATCATTTTCCCTCCGTTCAGGCAGTCATTCCGATATCAAGAATATCCTTATTATCGGCAGAAATGAGCCTGTAAGATACCAGTTACGCCATATGGCTGGTTTCACTGAAATCGAACTCGGTCAAGGCCATATCATTATGGATGGCAGCGATTCTTGAGTTTCATACCAAAACAAGCTGACGTCATGTACTACTGACATCAGCTTGAATAATTAATTCACTTATTTGAACGATTCATCATTTACACTTATCATTTTACAAGCTTAGAAGTCGCGTCAACGGCTTCTACTTTGTCCATCTTTAGCAGATCGGGAACCGTTGCAAAGGAATAACCATTTTGTTTCAAGTAAGTAATGATTTGTGGGAGTGCCTCGATCGTGTTGCCTAAGTTACCGCCTTTACCACCCGCAGAATGCTGCAAAATGATGGCACCAGGCTTAACTTCCTTTTTTAGAGCAGCTAAGATTTGAGCAACGCTTTTCCCATCCCAATCCAACGTATCCACCGACCAACCAATAATTTGATGGCCAGTACTTGCTGCAATATTTTTAATTTCATTATTTACTACACCATAAGGAGCTCTAAACAATACCGGGACTTGATTGACAATACTATTAATCTTCGTATCTGTGTCTGTTATTTCCGACTTAATGCGATCATTAGGTAATTTAGCAAGATTGGCATGATCCCAGGAATGATTACCGATGGCATGTCCCTCTTGGGCGATGCGTTTCATGACTTCAGGGTATTTTTCCGCATGCTCGCCAATGACAAAAAAAGTTGCTTTTATGTCATTTGTTTTTAAAATATTTAAAATTTTGGGTGTATATTTATTGTCGGGTCCATCGTCAAATGTAAGGGCAACTTTCCGTTCAGTGGTGTTCACACGATGAATGACACGTTCTTCTGGCTTTTCAATAGCCGGTTTTTCTGCAACCGTTTTATTGATTACCGTTACTATCTCTTCTTGTTTAGCTGTTGTTGGAAGTGGCGCAACCTTATTTTCAGAATGACTGCAGCCGAATAAAAGGGTCATACTTACCAAAAGTGAGGATAATTTCAAGTTTTTCAATGTTAGCACTTCTTTCTCTCTCATAAATAGTCTCGTGATGGTTGTCTAGTGATCTATCTTCCTATGATAACCTAAAATTAATAGAGAAAGCGACAAATTTCGCCAATAAAAAAACGCCAAGCCCTTTATCTTCAAGGCTTAGCGTACTTTTTCCATTTTACTATCCTGTATACCCTACAGGATTTATTTATTTTTGGCGAACAGCTTGAAAATAAGTGGATTCACCTGAAAACCCGAGAAGTTCACCAGCGTCGTCAAATTGGGTGGAAAAGAAATCGCGCACCTCAAGTGAGGCTTGCTGAATTATGCGCGCCAACTCGTTTTTTTCATTCTCCGGTAGGCCTGACCTCTCACACCAGTCATTAAAATGGAAAGGTTTAGAGAAACATGCGATCTTTTCAATTCGGAAACCTGCGCGTTCTAAAAGGTTAACCCATTCAGACTTTTTCCATGCTCGCACATGACTCGGATCTCTTTGTTTTTCAATACGGTTGTAAAATTGATCATAGTGGTCATCTTCCGGAGCAACATTATCGATAAGAAGCAATTTGCCACCTGGTTTGGTTACTCGGAATGCCTCAGACACAAAAGCCGGTAAATTGGGAAAATGATGCGCGGCAATTCTACAAGTGACAAGATCGAAGGAAGCATCCTCAAATGGGAGCCGTTCCGCATCACCTATCACAAAGTCTACGTTCAAGTGACCGTTTCCACGGATAAAGCCGGCAGCGCTCGTTAGCATTTCTTCAGTCAAATCATAAGCAATGACACGGTGAACAAGCGGGGCGAGAGCATTGGCTACGTGCCCGCCACCTGTTGCTATGTCTAATACTTCCATGTGCGTATCCGCATTGGACGATGAGACGAGCAACGATAAATCCTCTCCATGAGCATGACGAGGGCTTGTGACATATTTTTGGGCATTTTTAGCAAATTGCTGCTGCACATTTTTTTTGATCGAATCTTCCATTTGGGTTCCTCCTTCTTATTAGACCAAAATAAGTTTCACAGAATGAAATACAATACCACTATATAAAACCCAATTTTAAATTTACCATAGTTTTTCTGCGTTGTATACATTGGGCGACAATTTCGTAAAGCCATAACCCAGCTGCAATAAATCTCCATCCTCTTGTGGCTTATATAAACGTGGTTTAAGCCTACTTGAAACAAAATCCTATAAAATCGGTTGCTCGGACTGGCATAATGATGTCCCGTTTCTCCAGAACGAAGGCTCGGGTTATAGCCGACGAAAAGAATACGCAGGTTCTGCTGCAAATGATCTGAAATAGGTCTTACGTCCAACCCATCCAACCCTCCTCGACATATCGTTGTCGTTGTCATTTCAATATATTACCATTTAATTCTTCGGCATGCTAAAATGGAAGATGAAATCTTATTTTATAAGACGAAAGGCGTGACCACTCTTGATTTCATTCCGCACATTTAGCGATCTTTCTTTGAAGGACGCCGTATCTCTCTGGAACAAGGGCTTTGAGCACTATTTTATCCCCATTACTTTAACTGTAGATACTTTTGTACAGCGTACTGCCAATGAAGGGATTTCTTTAGATCTCTCTATTGTCGCATTTGATGGAGAAATGCCTATCGGCTTTGTCGCGAATGGATTCCGAACGCATCAAGGACAGAAAATGGCTTGGAACGGAGGAACAGGCGTCATTCCCGACTACCGAGGCAAGGGAATCGGCAAACTACTTATCGAGCAGTCGATCCGCTTATATCGTGAGCAAGGGGTACATCTAGCGACTCTAGAAGCTATTTCCGAAAATGAGCGTGCCATACGACTCTATGAAAATATGGGTTATCAGATTAAGGATCGATTGCATATTCTCCAAATGACAGATGCGCTGCCGGTTCAAGCTTTCACATCGATATCCCGTAGAAGCCATTCTTTTTCACTGAAAAAAACAGTTCCTTCAGAACTTGCATTCATTCCTATATATAGAAGAGATAGAGCTTGGCAAACACAATGGGAAAGTCTCCGCGGCGGCGAGGTCGTTCTCGCTTTTGACAACAACTCCGGTGAGGTTCTCGGATATTCCCTCTATAAACGCACCTATAATGAGCAAGGGGAATGTAGTGCTATTGTCTTATATCAGTGTGAAACGGGTTCTGGCATCAACGACGCTGCTCCCCTAATCGCCGCTATGATGAACGAAGTATACGCTCCTCAAATAGGCGCATGCAAACGAATGACGATGAATCTCTCCAGCTCAAGCAGTTTTGCTGTTGAAGCGATAAGACTTGCAGGCTTTACCTCGCAATTGGAACAAGTGTACATGGTGCAACAACTCTAAGAAAAACCGTCAGGGAAAACCATCCTGACGGTCCTTTTACGTGTAAACCCATACTTTTGTGCATGGGGAGTGATGGATGTGGGGTTCCAACTGCCATATATACTTCACTTCCTGCTTCGACAGAAGGTAGTTGCTTATGGACAACTGCGGTTTCTTCTTTTTGTTTTTGGTTTTCTTGCTTCCCTGTGAGATCTCGAATCATCCTTTCCAAATAGCCGCGTGTTTTCTCGCAAGTTGCGTACTTAATCCTTAATTTTCCTTCTTCTAGACAGACTTCTCCCTTGTATTCTTAATAACATTCGCATTTTGGACAGACTAATGGATCTTTTCCCGTTGCACGCTCTTCTTCGTTCAAGCTTCTTCGAATCAGCTTCAATACGACTGTTTGCCACTGTTTTCTAAGCATCTCGAACGGTACATCATCGTACGTCTTCCATTCTCCATTTGCCTTCATTCCGCCCATCGTCACTAGCATATGAATGTGCGGATTAAAGTTTAATCGTGAGCCGAAGGTATGCAATCCCGCAATAATACCAGGGGTCATCTTATGGAAAACCCAAAACATATAAATTCTTATATTTTTAAAAAAACGCCAAACCTTTTCTGATAAAGGTTTAGCGTATAGATTGGTTTACATGGTGTTCCTCCATTTTTTGACCGTATAGCACTTTTTTGAGCTGAGCGATGATAATAATACTAATAATAACTAACAGAAACCACGAACTGATTTTCCCCCAATGTACAATCCGCCAAACATCGTTTTGATTCGGATATTTCCAAGCGCCAAAAAATGTTGAAATATTTTCTGCAAACCAAATAAAGATGGCAATTAATATAAACGAAACGATCGCTGACATTTCATACCGTTTTTTAGTTACCGTGAATAATACTTTCGACTTTCTAAATAAAAGGAATACCCCTGCGATTAAAATCCAACGAACATCGTACATGAAATGATGAGTAAAAAAATTTAAATAGATGAAAATAACAAGGAACATCGCTGAGTAAGTTTGAGGCCATTTGATGAGTTGCAAATCAAACCGTTTCCATGCCTGACAAACATAACTCGCCACACTGGCATACATAAATCCGCTGTATAGCGGTACACCGGCTATTTTCGTCCAGCCTTCCTCTGGATATGACCAAGAACCCATACTTACTTTATATAACTCAAGACCTAGCCCCAATAAATGGAAAAGAGTAATGACTTTAAGTTCATTTAAGCTTTCTAGCCCTGTCCAGACCATCCATAATTGAACTAACATACAGATAAGTAAAATAAAATCATATCTAGGGAGATAGGGAATCTCAATTAACTTAGAAAGCGCTAGTGTTAAGAAAATGATAACCGGAAAGATACAACAAAGAGCTTCCTTCCAAGCAAACCAAAGCAACTCTTTCACATCGTCAATTTTCATTTATCCTCCTTGTTTCACCTGAATGGTTCGATGTGAACATACCATAAATTGTTATTCAATGCTATTTCTGCTCT
>NZ_VRTT01000104.1 GCF_008017805.1 Paenibacillus sp. N3.4
ATTTGCGTTGCTAGCGAGATTTTACAATCTCTTTTTGAACGATTGCTCGTTCGTGCTTACTCACTCGTTGTTCAGTTTTCAAAGATCAATTTCTTTCGTTTTAATCCTTCGCCCCTCAAAGGCGACCTGATTAATATACCACAGCGACCTATTCGATTGCAAGAACTTTTTTTCGTTATCTCTCAATCTTTCGTTCGGCCGCCGAAGCGACAAGGAGTAATATAACAAATCCGGATAGAGATTGCAAGCTTTAACTTGATTATTTTTTAAATAGGGTGATTTACCTCATTATTCACTAGAGGCTTCTTCTTTATTCCTCAAACCATTTCCTAATCACAGCAGCACTTTCTTCAGAAGGATAGTAATGCTTATCCTCTCCATCCTTACCGATGGCAAATACAGAAAAACCTAAAAACCAGTCTTGTGTAAATGCTTGCCGGTAAGCTTCAAAGCCTCTTGCTTGCTCCTCACCATTGTATACATCAGAAGGCGAGGGATTCCATGGGTGCATAGCTGCATAATCGCGTTTGGGAAAACCAAGTTCCCCCAAGAAGATCGGCTTGTTCCATTTTATATGCAAGCGTTCGATCTCATCAATAATAGGCTGTTGACGATGATAAATAGAAGAAGCAAGCAAATCCGCTTTGAGCTGATCAACCGTATTGACGGAGCGATCCGAAAGTTCAAAATATGCACCAATTGAAATGAAATCTACTTTGGAGAAAATAGCGTTGTTCAGCTTCTCTTCAAAAGCCTGCTTACTGGGCTCGTCCCAAGCAGCGGTATACCACCAATTGCTTTTGTAGGTGAGGAGCCCCTTATACTGCTCCCTTATTTTATCCGCTGCAGAACTCCACTTCTCCACGTATGGTTCGAGATAACGAAGATTTGAAGCCATGCATAAGGCATCCACTCTTTCTGGAATGGCTATTTGTTGAATAAGGGGGTTCAATACGACATTCTGCCAATTATCAAAGAAATCCGGGATATTATCGGGTTGCCAATCGGTTTCGTACTGTTCCCCTGAGGATATCCACGGATAGGGCTCTAAAATGACCGTTATGTTTCTTTTCTTAAGTTCCTTAATCAATTCCTTTGCCTTCTGTACGCTAAGGATATCGAGGCTCATTTTACTTGCATGTACGTTATCAATCGAAACTTTCACGGGAACATTGACTGTATTTAGGGAGAGTCGGTCCACATCCAATAGCGCTTGACTCCATGTATAGTCGACCGACAAATTGCCTGACTTTAATTTCATCGATAGTAAATCAGAAGAAGGCATAACTTTCCCATGCATCCATGTAAATACAACTACCGCCGTCACAATGATCACAACAGCAAGGGAAAGAAATCGGGGTTTATGATGCGAGAACATCTCTACCTCCTTCTGAATTTCCTCCAGTAAAGCACCACACCGATAATCAATAGGATCAGAATGGTTAAGAAGATAATCGTGAATATTTTAAGCTGCGTACTGCTCATGTTGATCTTCTCTGTCAGAGAGAGATTATCATTTTTTACAAAGTAATGGTTCGTGAAGTTTTCCCATGTGTCAGCAAGAAGAGCATTGCCAACCATACTGGAGACGTACTTGGATTCGGTCAGGAACTTTTTGACGTGGTCTAAATTAGCTTCCTTTGGCGCTGTGACAACTAATAATCCATGCTGATTGTTAAAAGGCGAAACCATTAATTGAATAGAAGCCAAATTACGCGAGAAATCCTCAAGTAAGCGTCTCTTTTCGTTAGACAAAAAATAACTGAAGCTGCTGTCATAATTAAACCACAAATGATTGTTTATGTCTTTCAGAGCAGGAATGCTTGCGGGAGTTCCTACTAGGATAAGATTGGCATCTTTATGCTTATCTGAGAAACCCGCTTCACGCAGAACCCGGAGCGATCCGGTATTATCTTGGATATCACGCCCCATATACGCAAACATGTTTCCTATCAAATCAAGCTGCGTTTGCCAATTGGCACTAGGAAGCATAACAACCGTATCGTTCCATCTGCCATCTTTAATGAAAGGCCATGGATAGTTATCCAGCAACAAAGCACGCTCATCTTTCGTAGGCAAATAAATGGAGGATGCCTCATCAACGAAACCCCAAGGTGTGTTGTTATCAATGTGCACGCAGTTGGCGTTGGTCATTTGTAGATCAAAAGCTACACTTACATCCATATATCGTGCGCCAATCACACTATTAGGGATATTTACTTCGATGGAATCTCCATCTGCTTTATCCTGCTCTAGTTTTTTACTTCCGATAGGAGTTCCATTGATGTAAACGGTAAGGAGGGACTTCGTAAAATCAATGTTTTTTGCATATCGAACTTGCAAGGATACTTTGGCCCCTGGAAGCACAAGTCGATTAGAAGAAAGCTTGACCCCTACCGATGTTTGCTGCCGGTAAGGCCCTTTTAAATTTATTCCTCCTGCGTAGCCAAGTTCCTTCAATGTCATATGATCGGCTGGCGCGGGATTCTTCATACTCACATCTATTCCTTTGGCAATAAATCCGATATCGGAACTAATCTGGGCCGTCAGATCTTGATTTTGCAGAAGATTAGCAGCAAGGGTTAACATGCCATCATCTAGATCCGTAACGACCGCCATAATAATTTTGGCAGGATCATAAGGGGACTGAACTTTGTATAAAAGTGCCCCCTGACCTACTTTCTCAACCACTTCTTGTGGGGTCTTAACGCGTATTTCAGCAGGAAGGTGCTTCCATTTGCCTATAAAAAGAAGATCATTGTTTTTCTTTGGACTTGCCATCGTTTGTGAATAGGTGGCCAAGTTGAGGTGAATATCCTGCTCTTTGGCATATCCACCCAAGCTGGCGGCGATTTGAAGTGCGGCAGCGATTTCTTCGTCATCTGCTTGGTCAGCAATGACAAGAGAGCTGGACTGGGCACCTTTTTCCTCGCCTGCTTTCAAAAACGGATACGGAAACTCATTAATATTGTTCGACAACGCCTGCTCCTCAAAATCTACATGCACATAAGAGGTTTTGTGCAGCACAACCCAGCTTCCATCGGTTTGATCGTTTACGCAAGCGAGTGTAGCGTCTGTTTCGCTGACTTCCACTCGAATTTCATTGTTACCCGTTTTGAACACTTCCGTAGGCAGACTGATCTCCAACGTATCCTTTCGATTGTTATCCCGCCGAAGCGCCTCGGAATGAACAGGTTGATCATTAACCAGGATCGTTATGGCTGCAGGCTTCGCCAACTCACTAACGGTCAGAAAGAGATGAAGCGATGCGTTCTGCAGCTTCCAGTGCTTGTCCACAGTCACATACATACGATCAGCGCCATAGCTTCCCTTAAACTCCGCATCATCACTAAAGAAGTAATTATGGGTGCTAGCACTGCTGTCATTCTCTACAGCAAAAGTGCTGGGTGAGAGAATAAGTAGGCACCCTACGCATATAACAAGGTACAGAATATGCTTCATCAGCTTCATCTCTTTCCTCCTTTCTAGAATCTTTCGGTTTTGTACCACTTAGCTTCCAGACCCAGAAAACTGTCCTTCACATAGAGCCATACACCTCGGATTGCCACGATTAACCAAAGTTGACAATAGGTAAAATACATCAAAGCAATCAATGCAATATTTTTAGGGTTGCTTTCCCCTTTTTCCATACTTAAAGCGATGGCTATTTCCAAAATAAAAATGAGATAGGCCATCAACCATAATAACGCGGTGTTTCCTGCCACCTTGAATTGAATGATATCGCAAACGCCAAGTAAAAAAATAAGATCAGAAATGATTGCAGAGCTGAGAAAAAGAAAGTAAATGGAAGAAAAATACAGAAGATCAAATCGGATATACTTGGATTCGCCGGAAAAAAGCAATTTGAAGTTTTTGACGAGGACGTACACATTACCCTTCACCCACCTGCTTCTTTGCCGCATCCATACAGGAATGGTTTCGGGTTCCTGCTCCCAGGTAACAGACATGGGGATGTATTTAATTTTGTAACCAAGGCGATACAATCTGAAACTAATTTCCGTATCTTCGGCGATTGCCTTCGTATCCCAGCCGCCCATTTCTTCGATGATGCTTTTCCGAACAATGAAATTCGTTCCCGGTATCGTGCACAGATTGAATAACTGCCATCTGCCTGCTTGCACCATCCATTGAAAGCCAAGTGTTTCGATATTAATAAAACGGGTCAGCATGTTTTTGTTTCTATTTCTTGTGCGGAACTTACCAATGACAGCACCGAGAGAATCATCCCGCCTCAGCGCATGAACCAAATATTTCAGCGCATTGCGCTCAGGCGTGTTATCCGCGTCATAAACGGCAATCAGCTCGCCTTTACTTTTTTGAAAACCAATATTAAGCGCATTTGATTTCCCTTTACCGCCTGTAACGGTATCCGTCGTAATAATATTCAAATTAAAATCAGGCACCCGCCGTTGAATATTGGCCAAGATTTCACCTGTTTGATCCGAGGAGTTATCATTAATGACGATAATTTCATACTTGTCCCTCGGGTAATCGAGGGCAATAAGCGCAGAGACCGTTTGCCCGATGACTTTCTCCTCGTTATGCGCAGGTATGAGAATGGAAACGAACGGATAAGCATTAAGCGGTTCATCCAAATTCATTTTCAACGTTTTCAAATAATAGATATATCCGCCAATGGTAAGGACGATGTTCACAAACAGCATGACCCATATCGAAACCATGCAATACAGAAACAGGTAATCCACAATGCCAAGCTGCTGCCCCATTTTCTCACCTCACATGCTTCTTCCTATTTATTCTCTTGCCCGCAATAAAAGCGACGATAAATAACCCTACGAATAATCCAGCTAAAATCAAAACGAAGTACATCGTTTGCTTAATTCGCTTATTCGTTCCGCTTATCGCTGTCGGATTCTCTCCGCCTCCACCCGAGATAACTTGATTTGACAAATCAGCAGGTCGTTTATCATTAACCGTTAGAATGCCATTGCTGACTGCAATATGGGTGTCCCCAAAAGTAACGCGGCTATCTTTTCTCCCCAGATTTACAAAACCTACACCAGTCTCTTTCAAGTGCAGAACGACTGCGTGAAGGCGATCCTCTTCTGTTGTGCTGTCAAAATCAAGAACAGCGGGCTGTTCAGCTTGAGTGAGGTCGGGAACCATTATCGACCTTTGGTCAATATTGTCAATATCTTGTTTAACAGACGTTATATCAGGTATAAAAGTTCCTTTCCACGTTTGTTCCGGCAGCATATCACGAGAGTAACCCTGCCAAGCGCCATTTTGGACATACATGGAGAAATAATTTAATACCCCTGACAGCTCAGGATCAAACAAAAGATCGGGAGGCCCCGAAAAAGCAACCGGATAAATATGATTTTGCAAATAAGCTTGCAAGGACGCATCCATTAACTTGGCTGGTGTCATCGTGTCTACCCCGGCTATGGACAAATATCCGCTAATATCCGATTGCCATTCATCCGGCAGTTTCCAGCCAAGCAGATTTCCTAGAACAGGCGTTCCACCCCATTCCTGCACATGCTGCAGCGTCTGATAATACCTTTGCATTTGCGGCAAATCTGTATTCACGAAAATAGGTCGAAGTTCGACGATAAAAGGCACGCCTTGTCCGTTCAACCATTTGGCTTCTGCCTCTAACTTAGCAAAATCGATAAAAGGACTAACCTGATTCAGTTTTACAAATACGCGTGGCGTTTCTGCTGGTTTATTGAACATTCGGCTTAATAAGTCCCGGAAGACGGGACTGTCTGTACCTTCTTTGGCAAAGGTTGCTACACACCATACATTCCCGCTTCTTAGCGCATAAGCATACGATCGTGTGCCGTCGGATAAAGAACCGTAGGTTGACACATTTTGCTCATCCAAGGAACGCAGCTTAGGCGTTAATCCCCGTTGGCCAATGAGTAGACTCTCACCTACTTTCCGGTTGATCAGACGAAATGGATAATGCAGCTCAGCAAACTTGCTGGTGTATCCGTCAACCGCAAAGCCAGTCATAAGTCCGTAATTCGCATAACGCTCTATTCCGCCTCCGATCCAGCCTATGACGCCGCTGAATTTTTGCAGATCTAAGCCGATATCCGTTCTTACTTGTTCCTGGCTCATGCCTGCTAAGAAAACATACTGGGCATTGTCCAGCAAATCAGAGCGATAGTTATCGATGCGGACAAGACTCACCTTCGAGCAATAACCCCTTATTAAACTATATAGGGTCATAAGCTCCTGTCTTCCCTCTTGGGGATTATCATAACCGCCATACAAGAGTATCGCAGATGGGTCCCCTTGTTTAACAGAACTACTTTCCTTATCAGGCACTACATACATAGCTTTACCTAGAGAAGAATTTATAAGCATAAAAAAAAGAAGAACAAGACAGAACAATACCCCTTTAGGCTTGCTAAACATCGTATTCCATATCCTTTTCAGCCGCCTTGCGCATACTGATAACATCCTTGATGCTATCGTTATATTCAGCAATACCTACTCTTAATTCCATATTAACAGCAACAGCATGGTCCAGGCTGTATTGCTGGATCGTTTCTTTAATTCGCTGCTTGACGACTTCAGCGCCAACAGCGTTGCCAAAAAGTAGTGTCGCAAAGGTTCGCCCATCTTCCAGCATGTAGCTGCGATCCTCCACGCGCGTCAAATCAACAAGCTGTTGGCCGATCAGTTTCAAAATGTCTTCCATTCTGTCTTGTCCGACTATACTTTTGATATCTTCGAAATACATGATATTGACCATCATCAAATTAAGCGGCAGCTTATAGCGGCGGGACAGCCCCATATATTGGGTAAGCATGCCATAGAAGGCTTTTACATTATTCAAACCCGTACTTTCATCTACAGTCACATATTTGGCATAATCGCTTTTCATCCGAATATTCTCTTCCTGAATCAACCGGATTTTACTCCCGATCGTGGCGCTAACGACGGCTGATCCAGGTACCAAGACCATCCAATAATACACATGAGATTCGACCGCTTTTCCAAGTACAACTGTGCCGTACATCACATAACTGCCATAGAAAAAAATAACTAAAGCGCCCATCCCCAAGGAGATCACCATCCCCGTGAAATAAGAAAGAATAGCTATGGTGAACAATACGCTGAGCATAATCATATTTTCAAAATAAAACTCTTTAGGCAGCAAAACAAACAGGTTGACAACCCCATAGATCAAGATTGCAAGTACAATTACCCAGATATCGAGTTTCTTGGCTTCTCCCATGGCAGGTTCACCCTTTCTCCGACCTTAAGTTTCACGTATAATGCATCAATGAAATTGACAAGGATGACAACGAACATAAAATCATAGCAAACATCAAATAAGAATAAGTGCTTGGCCATATCCGCATCTCCGGCACCAAGAAAGGAAGCTCCAAATTGAGCAAGTCCAATCAAGCCGATCAAGCCAAACACTTCCAGACTGATCATTCCCTTCGTGTCTTTGCTCCGCAAACGCTGTACATAGATCCGTACTAAACCGGCATAGTAAATGGCATAAAAGAACACAATAAATTTGAAATTTTTAGGGAAGATGACTAATTTCACCGTACTCCAGCCTGACCATAGAGCTGCCTTCTGACCCTCTAATTTCCCTGCGGCTTTCTCGTAGTTACCGATCACTTGCGGTCGAATAGCAAAGGCATTCTTGGCGGCCAGATCCAGTTTTTCAAAAGCTCTGTCCGGATGTAAGACATAATATTTGATAATGGAAGTATACCCAAATTTAGAATAAAACTCTTTGTTCATCTGATCCGATTCTGGAGGTTCCACCACATACTTGTCATAGTAAGTCGTCCCTCCCAATAAGGAGTACTTCGGATCAAGTCCCAGCTCTTTCACATCTCGCTCCGGATTGATCGAATCCGCAAGTATACCCCGTGTTAAAGCATGGTATTGATTAATGTGCTTAATATCATCTGTAATCGAACCGAACACAAAACCCCCTAATGCAATCAGCAGGGTTGTCGCCGTAATGACTGTCGACCTCCACAGCTTGTCTTTCCTAAGAAAGAAGAACCGAACAGACACGATCGCGATTAATATCGCGACTGGTGCATTCTGTTGTTTGGCCGCCACGAAAAAAGACGCACACACAAAGAAAAGAATAAAATTCGACACAGAAGGTTTAGATGTCCTCAACAACTTAAACATAAATGCCAAAGTCAAAAACAAAAATACGTAAGAGGCCGGTTCACCGTAAAATGAATTAAAATAGGCGATATATCCGATATCACCAAATATGAAAATCGAAATGGCAGCTGTTATCGCCACTAACGGTGCCTTCATTCGCTCTGTTAACTGCTTAAGAAGCATGTAAAAAGCAAGAAGGAATAAGACTGTATAGATAACACCCATCATTCTAACATCAAAAATATTATCGGCTGTCAGCCATAGATCAAGCGTTAACGCAACCCGAATCACTAGGGATAATGAGGAAATAAATGTCGTGTTCAACTCATATGGAAATTGTCTGATCCCAAATAAACGAGTAAAATACCCGAAATGACGATCTTCAAAGGTAGTCGTTAAATCATATATACCCACATTATGAATTTCTCTAAAAAAATCTCCATTATCGGCCATGCCGATGTAGGGTTTCACAAATAACAGGCAAATAATAATTAATGCCATTAAAGCTGTTGCCATCTGAACAATGCGTTGGTGAAAATGGGGTATCTTCCTTGTTTTAACTGCCCGATTTCTTCTCGTTTGTCTCATCATCTGATGTGCGGACTGATAAAAGCCCCCTCCTTTTCTACTTATCTGCATCGCGATTTCACGGCATTCCTGCTATTTCAACCTAATGCTTTTGAGCAGCATATCAAAGGGTTCCTTCTCTTCTGTTTCCCCGCGGTGATAATGCTCAACGAGCTTATCCAACCGCATCACTTGATAACCATAGTCGTACATGGCAGCAGCAACGATTGCTAACCGCAGCATACCGCTCGGTTTGTCATGATAATGTTCCATAAGAAAGGACATGAAACGCTCATTCTGCGCGTCCATTTCCAACCCTTCTTTACTATCAGACTTTAGTTTGTCATCGAATTTCAATAAGACGTGCTCGTGAAACTTGATCAGTTCTTCAATGTGACTGTCAAAATAACGATCCAGTTCTTCCGTACGGGGGGATTGGAAATAATGCTCATCTACAGCATTGAGAACAGCAAGTCCCTTGTACATAACCTGGAGCTTTTGTTTGTAAATAATCAGCTGACGAACACGGCTGAGACCGGCATGTCTCAGTTTCTTAACCTCTTCCTCCATCAGCCCATACTTGCTGCTCAAAGATTGCAAGCCGCTTTCCAGCGAGCCCTTCTCTTCACGGAAGACGGTTTCCTTGATCTCATCCGAAATTACGGTGCGTAAAAGGAGCGACATTTTTTGAAAAGTAGTTTGAATCTGTGCAGCAAACTGTTCCTTCGGCTTGGGCGGAAAAAACAACACGTTCACTACGAATGCACAACCGATTCCGATTAAACTCAGTAGAAATCGATTTAAGGCAAACTGCCATTCACCGGAGGCCTCCATGACCGCTACAACCGTGACCAGCGTAACTCCAATCGTTTCTTCCATACCCATCCTTAAACAAACAATAATGACTAGAATGCATACAATCCCAATTGCAATCACATTATTGGAGAAGAACATACCCGCTAAGAGAGCCAACGCTGCTCCCAGAATATTGGTTTGTATTTGATCAAGAAAATAACGCCATGAGCGATAAATCGATGGTTGCATCGCAAAGATCGCTGCCACGGCGGCTATAACGGGAGGAGTGAAACCAAGCCATGCACTGATATACAAGGCCAATGCCACGGCTATTCCCGTCTTCCATACACGTGCGCCAAAAACCATGAAACCCCTCCTATATAGATTGTCTATAGATCTAATCTTACACAGGTCTGATGAAGGATGCAAAAGTAATCAGACAATTGGGAAAATGTACAATGAACCTTAACCATAATTTGAGAAAGGCTGCTTTGCGGCTGTGTATTCAGCTCATGCGTATATGAAAAAACACCCACGTTTGGTGGATGTTCTGGCCGTCACTTCTAACATGCTATTGGATGGTAAAACCTAGTTCCAACGCTCTTTTGAGCATAGCATCTGTAAATTTATTCTTCTTGTATTTTTTTTCAATCTCTTCTTTAGTAACCGGTATCCACTTGAAATCTTTATTGAGATAGATCATGACCTTGGTTCCCCAATCTACATGGATCGTCCGGTCTGTCACTTTTTTGATTTTCCCAATTTTTGAAACCGCATAGCCAATGGTCTCTACACAATATTTATCCAGTATCTGTTGATTCATTTCATTCTCTCCCTTTTGAAAGCCGCGCCATACACGATAGCTCGTGATTTGACTATACCATAACATCCATCAAAAGGTTACATGAAGCGTCAAAATAAAAACCGCTCTATTCTACAATGAGAAAGAGCGGCTCTGTGTGGTGAAACAAATTAGGCACTAAAATAATACATAAGATTCAGACCGCTGATCTCGGCCAAAGCGAATTGATCGATATGCGAATGAAAATTATGCTTCGAATCATCCTCCATACGAGTGAATTGATCGGATAGATAAGCGAGGCGCAGCAGGATGTCTTTTTCTGCACCAATTGTCATCATTTTAACCTTCTCGTTGGTGGTGGATACATGAAATGAAGCAGTGACTTCTGGCTGTTCAACCGCCAAGCTTAGCATAGACAAGTCAGGCTCAATCTCTATGGTCTCCGCTTCCAAGCCCGAGAGAGAATGATGAATGGAGCCTACCTTCCGAAGCTGAATAGGGATTTGACCACCGTTAAATAAAGCAAGATTCAAATCAAATTCACCCATGGTATACGAGTTCCTCGTCTCTTCCGTTACCATCGTCGGTGTTCGTTCATTAAAGCCTTGTCCCAATGCATAAAACCATTCATGAGGATCGGTACTTTGAGCCGCGATAAGAAATAAATCTCTTAAGAAAGCAAATCCTTCCGCGTTTGCTAATACACTGCGTGAATCAATAACAGGTTCGGCAAACCAAAGATTTCGTGGCTGATCAAGCGGCTGTAAAATGGTAAACTGCTTTTTACCTTGTTGAACTGTAACTCTTTTAAATTTCATTTCAGAACAATGCCCCCGCAGTTTTTCTATAATGATCTTAAAAAGATAACGTTTTCATTTCTAGTATATAAGAAAGCGTTCCTTTTATCTAGATCGTATCACAAGATTGGTCGAACGAATGATAATTATTTATGAATAAGAGCCCATCCGACTTCGAATGAGCAACTGAACGATTTATTCTGAATGATTGTCCAACGACAGAAATGTGACCTGTTTGGTAATGTTGATGCTACAGCAATTCTAAATACAAACAGGGCACAATGCTTGTCGTGAAAATGCGACAGCATTGTGCCCTGTTTGTAAGTTGGCGACAGAATAGTGACCTGTTCTCTGAAATGAGCTTCTGCAATCATTTTAGCGATCCCGGTCAGGGAAACTGAGCGGTGACATTTGAGAAAGGATTGATTCCGCTATGTCTGCAATCCTCTTCCCATTTTAGACTTCTTGACGACGATTGGCCCCTCCTCATCGGGAGGCTCGATTAAGAACGAAGGCTGAAGACACATACATTCCACGCTAAACCTGGAGCACGATTTGCAGATCATTGATGAATCGTCAACGACCAAGGAGTTTGTAAGAAAAAGGTGTGAGAAAATATCCTCACACCTTTTTCTTACGCTTATAATTTTAATCAATGAATAATTTATTTCTTAAATTCTTTCACATCATCTGGTCTTTGAGATATATGGAATGTACCTATTACCTTTTCGCCATCCACATCATATAACTTAATTTCTCTAAAACTTTCTTGAGCAAAACTATGTTGTTTAGATATTGCTTCCTCTGGTTTTTTTGGCATTTTTGTATTCAAATCCGCAGCTCGCACATATCCAAAAATACCATCAACACCAATTGCTTGAATTAAATCTGGTTCTGAATTTGGTGCCACTTTTTCCGCTGATCCATATGTCTCGCCATTCTTATTTTTCGAGAAACTGGAAGCAACTTCGTTAGTGGATGCACTAAGTGTTGAAGAACTCGTCATTGTAATAGCCAGAGTATTAGAACCTCCAGATATAGCTGGGCTGCTAAGTATATTGTATTTAACGTATTCGCCAAAACTATATGCTGCAGTTTGTCCTTTAGCTGTATAGTTGCCTGCCCCGCAATTATCCTGGGAACTAGTCTGAAGACCTCCAGCCTCACTAGCATTATAATACCAGTCATGCACTTTGCATAGAGTACCTGCTCTGTATAACTCAGTTTTTACACCTATGTAGCCTGTTGGAACATTAGAATTACCACTAACGGAAAGGTTTCCCTGTGCGACTACATCGTTGGGATAAAAACTACTTTCACTATTATGTACTTCTGCATAATTAGAGTAGGTGGTAGAATCGACTTTGTAAACAGTTAGAGAGCCAGTTGCACTGGCCGCAAATGCTACGGACGCAACTGTTGCAGAAACAACACCCACTATCAACGTGCAGATTAATGCTGCTATCTTCTTTTTAATAAACATGATTAAATTATTCCTCCTTATTCGTACTAACGGAATCATATTTTTAGACGACTGACAGTCTAATTATAGGACATGGAACACCTCATTTCCCCATAAATTAGGATATTATTCATATTAATGGATTAGTCTATCATATTATCCCAAATTCGAAAAGACTTATTTCAATACCAGTTGATAGATGAAAAATAATCACTTGAATATTGCAAAAGATGGCGATCCTGATGCGTAGCTAGTCAAAATCATTCTTTTCGTTCATGTTTATTCCATTTTTTTGAATTAACGGGAGATATACGCAACTTTTTAATGCTTGGTGTCGTATAAGAAGTAAAAAGAAGGGGTAGAACGATTATAGAGTAAAGAGTGAGAAACTTTAGAAGGGAGTGAACAAATGTGAGGGTGTACTACTCTAAAGGCTTCAGAACATTGATTGGTGTTGTTTTTATCGTTTGTGTAGTGGGAGGTGCAATGGCATTCCAAAGCATATATGCTAAAAGTGCGACTAATCAAAGTTATACAAATCCTCTCAACTATCCTAAAAATGAACATGGACAGACATACGGCTCTGCTGAAGAAACCACCTCCGTTGAAATGCTACCTGATTTAATCCAAGCAGGAAGTATGAATGGCATTAAAGGATATTTGCTGAAAAAAGATTATCTCGGTGAACCTGGTCGTGATGTCCCGTTATATGATGTTGATGGGAAAACCATAATTGGTTCTTTTCACATTGGAGCTAAGAATATGAACTATCCTAAAAATAAAAACGGACAGACATACGGTTCTGCCACAGATACTACTTCTCCAGAAATGGGACCTGAATTAATAAGTGCTATAGGTGTGGATGGCAAAAAAGGATATGTGCTGAAAAAAGACATAGACAGTGAGCTACCAAAATCACCCGAGGAAGCCATTGAGATACAGAACAGTAGATCGCCAGGCGGTCGTGATATTCCGCTGTATGACGTTGATGGTGAAACCGTAATTGGTGTGTTTCATGTTGGAGTAAATTAACAAGAAAAGCATGTTGTGAGACGGGTCATTATTCTGTCGCAAAAAAATGAGAGGTCATATTTCTGTCGCAAGACAGGTTATTATTCTGTCGTTGGACAATGATCCAACCATCCTTTTCTCTCAGTCACACATATAAACATCCTATTTATAACCCAGGAAGGAATCACCACATAAATCCATCAATGAATTGGTATACGAAGAGCCATACTGTAAGTGTAACCTACATAGGGAGGACCATGAATGATCACACAACAATGGCTAATTCCTGCGACCGAGGGCCTTAGCCTCCAGCTGAAGAAGGGGGAAGTTGTTCGGATTACTGATGTTGCAGGTGAACAAGTAGCCGATTTTGTTGCCTATCGTGCTGATGATTTTAGCGAACGTCTTGACCCTAGCGTTACCATGGATGCTTTGCATGCCATGAAAGTGAAGCCAGGCGATGTGATCTACTCCAATAAATATAAGCCTATGCTTACCATTGTTAAGGATACCGTAGGAACGCACGATTTTATTAACTCAGCCTGTCGCCCTGAAATGTATGAGTTTCTGTACAATAAGCGAAACCATGCGAGTTGCTATATGAACTTAAATAACGCACTGGCCCAATTCGATATCCCCGCTCCGGATCAGCATTATCCCTTTAATTTATTTATGAACACCGTCATTAAGCCTTCAGGACAAATCCGTATAGAGAAACCTTTATCGAAAGCAGGCGACTCTATCGAGCTTCGTGCGGAAATGGACCTGATTGTGGCCATATCTGCTTGTCCCTGTGAAGAAAGCATCTGCAATGGATACAAGTGTACACCCATTGCTGTTGAGCTGCTTTAATCCTTCTAACAAGAAGCTGGCTGGCATACAATAACTTGTATAAGTTATTTGATGTTCAGGGAGCGATGTGAATGAATGCTTTTATCACTTATATGTTTCTAGGTATATCGTTATCGGCACCCATCGGTCCTATAAACGCAGCTCAACTCGATAAGGGAGCCAGATTCGGCTTTACCCATGCGTGGTTGATCGGTTTGGGCGCGATGTGTGCCGATTTGCTGTATATGCTGCTCATTTATTTTGGTTTGGCTCATTTTCTGAGTACGCCTTTTATGAAAACATTTCTATGGATGTTTGGCTGTTTTGTGCTTATCTATACCGGGATAGACACCTTAAAGAATGTGAAGCAACCCCCAGCAACCAGCTCGTCTGAGATCCAATCCAGCGTAAGCTCATTTCGCTCCGGATTTATTATGGCGCTTACGAATCCGCTTAATATTTTATTTTGGCTCGGCATTTATGGCTCCATTTTAGCAGAAAGTGTACAGAGCTATGGTCTTATCCAGGTACTGTGGCACAGCTCGGGCATTTTTGCCGGTATCCTAATGTGGGATATTGTCATGGCCACGCTCGCCAGCTCCTTTCACAAGTTCGGAAATCGCACTACCTTGCAAACGATCTCTGGAATCGCTGGTCTTTCCCTCATTGGCTTTGGTATTTATTTTGGCTATCAAGCTTTTAGACAGCTAACTGATTAAACGAAAGGTTTGCAGCACCTAAGTGGGCACTCACCCATATAGCCTCCTTCGCATAGTATGCTTCGTACTCATGAAGGAGGTTATACCTACATGGCTGATCTATACGCCAAAGCCTGGCTCGATGAACATTTAACCACCCTGCCGGCATGGCAGCAAGGCGCCTTTCGCCAATTCGGCAACATGATTGCAGATCCAGAAAATTCATACCCTTGTATACCCGGGCGTCAGGGTTTCCTTACTAATAACCTGCGCTTTGGCTTTGCAGCTGATCCAAGATCGGAACAAGCGATCTCGGAAGTTGTTCAGCTCCTACAGGCGTATCGCCAATGTTCACGGGAAACAGGCAAATTTGCCTCACTCGTTATTTTTTTCAATACGCCCGAAGACATGCTTAAAAGCTCCTCTGTAGAAGACTACGAGCAGCTTTTTTGGTCTGTCCTAAGCCGGGCTAGCGCCAAAGACCAAACGCCATGGCCTGAGCATATATCAACAGATCCTTCCCACCATTCCTGGGAGTTTTGTTTCGATGGGGAGCCGTATTTCTCCTTTTGCGGAACACCTGCACATATCGTACGAAAGAGTCGGATGTTTCCGCATTTCCTCATCGCTTTCCAGCCACGGTGGGTATTTGAAGAAATCAACGATTCCACCCCTTATGGACGTCATATGAAAAAACGAATTCGTCAGAAATTAGTCGAATATGATGGTATCCCCGCGCATCCTTCTTTGAAATGGTACGGTGAGGAGGATAACCAAGAATGGAAGCAATATTTCTTGCGTGATGATGAAAGCATCCCTTCTAGATGTCCCTACACTTATATGAAAAATAAACTTAAGACCATAGGTGTACGTTTTCACAAATAATAACCGTTACGCCGGTTCTTTAAGTGACGATTTCTGCTTCATCCAGAACGTGATTAGCACAATAATTAGGACGATAAGCAGGCTGGTCCAAAAACCGGGTCTTCCGCTTTTCTCCAGAAGTGGTCCCGTTGCAGCCGTCACAATGAGAAAGATCGCCACCCAAGATTTCAGTTGCCCGCTAATTCCCGGTTTATGCTCTTTCAGGTACGATGCCACGATCAGCAACCACGTATATAGAAGAACCAGACCACCAGCCGTCGTTATATGTTCAAAAATTCGACTCGGCATCACCAACGCCAAAATAATAGAAACACACAGACCTATCGTATTCATGCCTAGCGCATAAAGCGGCAACTGCTTCTTGCCTTTCCTATCTGCCAACCAGGACGCGCATCCCCACCTTCCGCCAGAGCAACCAACATCGTGGACACGCCGTATAACGAGGCAACGAGGATAGAAAATCCTGCAATAATTAGCACTGCATTCATGATGTGCACCAGAACAGGTAAACCCATAATCTCTAACGGAATAAGCAGCGGACTCCTATCAGGCGTTAGATGATCTTTCGCAATAAAAAGAAGCGCTAGTCCGAGAGAAAACACGTAAAGTACTGTAATAGCAAGAAGCATGAATCTTCCTGCCTTAGGAGCATCTTGGGGATTACGCAAATTCACCGCCATGAAGCCCATCACCTCTATGCCACTAAATGCATAGAACGCATACAAAAGCCCTCTCCATGCTCCGGTCCAACCAGATCCAAACCATTGAATCGCACTACCCTGAATAGATTTTACTCCGTTAGTTCCTTTAATAAAGGCAATCCCGGCTACGAGGATGAACATCATGATAGCCGCCACTTTGACGATGGCGAATATGTTCTCCGTTTTGTTTATTCCTTTAGATCCAAGAATAACAACAAAAAGTGCAAGGACCGAGTAACCTGCAGCTAACAGCCAAAGCGGTAGACTCGGAAACCAAAACTGCGTAAAAATCCCAATCGCCGTTAAGGAGCTGCCCAAGATAAGCATTTCCGAGGACC
The DNA here is from genome assembly GCF_008017805.1 of Paenibacillus sp. N3.4. Classification (GTDB taxonomy): domain Bacteria; phylum Bacillota; class Bacilli; order Paenibacillales; family NBRC-103111; genus Paenibacillus_E. The sequence goes on from NZ_VRTT01000104.1 coordinate 17,033, forward strand.
AATACAACCATCCCATGCCAAAACCTGCCCAGCGGCCATAGGCTTCTTTCACATAGCTTCGAAATGATCCCTTCTCAGGATTCAAAACAGTCATTTGTGCCAGTGCATCATAAACAAATAAAGTCGCTAACGCCGCCAGTAAAAAAATAAACAAAACCATAAAGCCGCTCTTTTGAATGGCGATGCTGGAACCAAGAAAAAATCCGGTACCTATTGTACAGCCAACGCCAAACATCATTAGCTGCCACCAAGATAGCTTGTTCTTATTGTCGTCCCTGTTACTATGCCGCGAAGTGACCATCGGCCATCGGCCTCCCCTGTTTGTTTAAGAAAAGCCCAACAGCGGCTTTTAGACCGAGGCTGGGCTTCAGAAGCCGTAAGCTAGTGAACAGTCGCTGCTGCTTTGTTATTGGCTGGCAATTGCGGTGTCCCTGTTGCAGGGACAAAAGCTGTAAGCATTTTTTGCATATCGGAAGCTTCTAACTGCGGCACTTGATAGTAGGCATGCTTGTTCTGATAAAGGAAGATTTCATAGGCCATTTCTATATAATTTTGTACCTGAGAGGCTAAAACGCGTCGAACAACCGGATTCGTCACTTCGACTGCAGTCATTGTCAGCAACGAGGCATGTGTTTTAATTAGGCCCATCATATGTCCGCTAATCCCGGCATCCTTCACATAAGCGAGTGACTGGTTTGGTTTTTTCGGTTGCGTTGGCTTTATGCCGTAGATCGGCTGCGTCAGCTGTTTAATCATATACGTGGACGTTTCTTGACTTGGCTTTTGCCCTGTTGTAAAACACTCAGCGGTTACATTGTATTGCGAAAGCACAAAATTGTACTGACGATCCAAAATATCCAGAAGTTCGTTATCTTGCACAAACTGTCTGGAAATCATGAATTGGTCCAACACATTGATGTTACAACCAAGCACCTCATGTAAATCAAAAAGCTCATGACCTCCATGGTTGGTACTAGGTGCCGTTTGCGTTTGATTATTAGGCTGCGTTTGCTGTTGCATGGCGAAGTCTCCCTTTGAGTTCGAGTTAGAGTAACTTCGTTAATGTGGGTTTTGTAGGGGAGGATTATGCATCGCGATTATATTTTACAGTGTATCCTGACGGTTTTATCAGTTAGCAAGATTTTCAGTGTTATAGGGGATCTCTAATAACAAAAAAACCCTTGCATCGCAAGGGCTTCAAGTTCTTTCTCTGTTAAGCGGGCGGCGGGAATCGAACCCGCGCGATCAGCTTGGAAGGCTGAAGTTCTACCATTAAACTACGCCCGCAAGTTACTAAATTAAATGGTCGGGACGACACGATTTGAACATGCGACCCCCTGCTCCCAAAGCAGGTGCTCTACCAAGCTGAGCTACGTCCCGAAGATCATACCGGCGAGAGGACTCGAACCTCCACTCGTTAGAACTCGATTTTGAGTCGAGCGCGTCTGCCATTCCGCCACGCCGGCTTATATGGCGCGCCCTGAGAGATTCGAACTCCCGACCTTTTGATTCGTAGTCAAATACTCTATCCAGCTGAGCTAAGGGCGCGCGTATGAAGTTAAGATAATGCCGAAGACCGGACTTGAACCGGTACGGTAGTCACCTACCGCAGGATTTTAAGTCCTGTGCGTCTGCCGATTCCGCCACTCCGGCATGCTTATAGCCATGCAAGGCAGTACTCTCGATTCGAACTGGCTGCAATAAACTGCCTGCTAGTTCGTCACTTATTAGAGTATTATGCGCGTAGAGGGACTTGAACCCCCACGGTCGCCCGCTAGATCCTAAGTCTAGTGCGTCTGCCAATTCCGCCATACGCGCATAGTGTAAATAAGGCAAATGGTGAGTCATGTAGGATTCGAACCTACGACACCCTGATTAAAAGTCAGGTGCTCTACCAACTGAGCTAATGACTC
>NZ_VRTT01000105.1 GCF_008017805.1 Paenibacillus sp. N3.4
TAAATATTAGAAATCGCCGAATGACGAGTTGGAGCAGACAGCCAAAGAGAGAACTAAGAGGCTAGCTACATTGGATCTTGGAGTTGATCTTATGGGACAAAGTGAAAATCGAGGAAGATCACGGTGAAAAGATCGCTCGATTGTGCGCTGAGCGTGACGAATACAAAGCGGATGCCATGGAGAAGCAACAGGACAAGCTCGAATAGGCGACGGAGGAAATCCGGAAGCTGTACAGGCAGATCGAGCAGCTGCGTAAGGATCACGAGCAGCAAATCCGGGAGATCCAGCAACCCCCGGAGAAGAAATACACCACCCACCGAATAGAAAAGCACCTTTCTCTCCCGTAAAAAATGATAGGAGGGGGCTTTTGTTTTTTTGGAGAGTGGCAAGAAAGGGACATTTGTGTACGATGAAACAAAACAGGGAATTGAGCGTCTAAATAGTAAGTCCTTCGAAAGGAGCTCCTATGAAGCGATATATTTTTGTCTTTCTAATTGTGTTTGCCAGCACAACGGGTTGTGAGGGGAAGGAATCTCCTCCAACGACTAGTCCCACCATCGTCTCGGTACTTCCGAGTACAGACGTCGTCCCCACCATCGTCCCGGTACTTCCGAGTACAGGTGCTCATTCTTTTAAGCCGTATACAGATCATGTGCCCCCGAATCCAGAAGTGATGGGGGTAGAGGAACGAAAAAAACTACCTCCCGTGGGACAAGAACTGGTGGCGCTGTTGGATGATTATGTGTACGTGTTTAATCATAATGTGCCACAAAAAGAAGGGGATAAATTTGCAGCGGTGGATACAGCATCAACGGGTGACCCCCAAGAGTGGCCTACTCCCGGTAAACACTACATCAAGATCAAGGCTCTGCCAGAGTATGGGTTCGCCTTTCGGGTCGGGGTCTTAGATTATACAATTGTCGGAGATGTAGAACTGCGACATAAAGCCACAGATGATGAACCGTTTTGGAAGGGGAGGCAGATGTTTGAATTTAATCCAAACGACTCAAACTCCCAGCTTATATTGGGCTATTGGAATTCCCCTGTAAAGTAATTGAGAAAGGCTAAGAGGCCAAGGAAACCCGACCACCCTTAAACACCCAAGCGACTGTGGAAGAATGTCCCGTTCCATTGGGTGTTTTTTTGCTTCGCAAAATCGGGGAACCCGGCGGCGTGGGGCAAAGAGGTAAAGGGGGTGGGGGAAGGAAGGGAAAGGCGACAGTGCGCCGTTCCTTTCGGAATGGATTCGAAGAAAGGTAGCCAGCCGCTGCCAGGGCGTATGCTCTGCCAAATCGGCGACGCCCTTCAAGGCTATCATAAGCCCCTTCTCATTGGTAAAGTTAAGCCTCGCCGGCCTTTGGCCGCCCTTAACCAACGAGCCTCTAGCCCTATGATGATCTTCGCCAAAGTAAAATAAATAGAAGGGTGAAAAAAGAAAAAAAGTATTGCGTTATGTTACGCTATATTGTATATTATAACCAAGGTTAAGGAATAAGAGCAAAACGACAGCGACAGGAACGCAGGGGAAAGGTTCCTAGCGTTGGAAACCCCAACTCTTTTTTTAACCTAAAATATAGCGTAACGATACGCTACACAATAGAGGGAATTGAATATGGCTACTGCTCGTTATAACACGTTTGTTACAAATGGTATTACTTGCCACGTCATTGTGGCCGACTATGATGCGGTTTCCGTGGAAAGCTTCGGCTCTGGATCTACTGGTAACCTGCATGACCAGAACCGCTTCGGTATTAACGGGACCTTCTACAATATGGGGAATGACCCTGCAACTGGCGGTACGCCGATGGTCTGGCAAATTGCCGCACGGAATGGTGTGAAGGCTGTAACCGGCGGCGATACGAACTGTTACCCGAGGCAAACGATGTACTGCTATACGTACAACGGCTCGACCTATGTTGCTGTTAGCCACGTCTCTACCTTGAGTCAACTCACCGCCGGCAGCAACACGCTGAACTGGGCCATTGGCGGGGTTGGCTACTACCTCGACAAGTACTATGACCCCAACACCGGAGAGCAGGCCTTCATCAATGAAGTCTCTGCTTTGGAAACGACCTCTGAAGTGAATGGTTTCAACACACCGGGATTCAGTGTTTACCATACGGCCATCGGTTACCGGACTTCGGACAAGAAAGTCATCATGCTTGCATGTAACAACTCCAGTGCATGGCAAGTTCGCAAAATCATGAAGGACTACATCGGATGCACCGATGCCATCTATCTGGACAGCTACCCGTCTGTCCAGCTCCGAGCCAGAACTGCATCCGGCACCGTGAAGGAATTCGCCCAAGCCAGTATCACGAACAACGTTCTAAACTACGTGACCGTTAAGACTGGAGTTACCTGGACAGACGTCTAATTTTCACTTCTCAGGCTGAAAGGGAAGGAGGGAGAGGCTCTACTGAGCCTCTTCCTCCTCACCCCCACCATAGCCATGCCGAATGAGGTTACTGCTTTAGTGATCGTCTTATCGTTTCTGATTCTCTCCATTCCGCGCTTCGGCAAGCAAGTTTTCACCTCAAACCGAAGGATTTGTTTGAAGTAGACTTAAAAGCAGCCAAATGGAAAGCTAAACAGCTAGACGATGAGCACTTGGATTAAGGAGGGATATTTCTATGGTTCCTATAATGTTGATCTGTTCTATCTTGATTGTCGCCGTGTTGTTCGTTGTTCAATCGAGGACATTCTACCATATTCGTAAACTGAATCGACGGTAATATTGATTTCTCCTATAGGTGTCCTTGCGGCATCATAGGTATTTGAAAAAATAAACGCAGGGAACCGAACCCCATCTGTGCAAGAGGAACAAACAGATGACGCGGCGGAGAACAGCATAAGTGTATACAGGGATAACGAAGTGGCCACGCGCGATCAATGCTGGTCGCTTTTGTTTTGTATACGTATATGACGAAATTTACTTAGTATATTAGATTAGCAAGTTTTGAAGGGAGGGAGGGGATCTAATGGATGGAATCATTGCATTGACTGCGATTATTGCAATTTTAGTTTTATCGATAGCATTCCGCCAAATAAACTTACATTTTAAATTAAAGGATCTAATTGATGTCACCTTAAGCGCAGAACGTGGAATAGAAAAAAATGCGGAGTCACCACCAAAATCTGACACCAATAATTAAAAAGGAGAGAATTCTCGTGATTACGATGCTACTTATAACTCCATTACTTTTCGTGCAAAAAGTAATGAACGGGATCTGAAAGATACTCAGAAATTTTACAAGTAAACATCAAAAAAAGAAAGTAAATCACATATGAATGATATATACAGCTTCTTCAGTGTTTGTTGCTGGCTAAAATTTAATAGGTTTAACATGAAATGGTGGGCATACTAATCGGCCTACATTCCAAAATATTACAATGATTCATTGTTTTGTAATAAAAGATATTTCGTAGAAATCATTATCAGGGAATTAGGATGGAAGACTGGTAGAATACACCATACTCTTTCTAAAGAAGAGTGTCGCTATCTAATGGTATTAACCTGGTCAGATAAAGTCGTAGATATTAGAGAACAATACCCACTTACGCCGATTGGACGGAGTATTGAAATCGCGGAGCAATTAAATATTAAGCATTCACTAGAAGATAATTGTCTAATTGGAATTTATTTCTCTATCATAAAGAACGTTCACCCTGTACTTCGAAGGTGTAATACCGTACTTTTTCTTGAAAGCTGACGTAAAATAGGAAGCATTCGTGTAGCCTACCTTGGCAGATATATCGACGATTTCCTGATTGTAGTCCTGAAGAAGCAGTTCCCGGGCTTTTTCGAGCCGAAGGCTGGCAACGTAGTCCGGAAAGGTTGTACGGGAGCACTCTTTAAATATCTTGCTAAAGTAAGATGGGGTAATATTCAGCTTTTCCGCCATAAGGTTAGCCGTCAAATCCTGATTATGATAGTTGCTTGCGATATAATCGATCGCTTTTGACGCGATGTCTCGCATATTCGTATTATTGAGATTGGCAAGTACGGTGGATATCTCTTCATACAGCACCGTGAAGGCATCGGTAAAAGCAGAGAAATCCTCAAATTTTTCGAATTTGACATAGAGCTCGTAATAATCGGGATTGTTATCGGCAGCGCCTTTGATTCCAATGGCTTGGGGGATTTTGGCGATGTCGACGGCCAGCTGCGACAGTAGGCTGATAATCGTTTCATAACGCAAAAGGCTGCAGGCTGCAAATAAACGATTCAGCGCCTCCAGGTAATCAGGAAGCGAGGTTCTCTTTAGAGCTTCGGTTACCGTCATATATATATGGGACAGCGATTCGTTTGTGATCTCCTTATTCGCCTTGCGAGCGTTAATGACGGTCCTTTTTCCGAACAGCAAACGGTAGTTCGTGAGTCTGTATGCTTCTTTGTAAAGTGCCGGAAGATCGGTTGACTGGCGGGTTATTGGGCTTACTCCGATCGTGATATCAAGTCCGAGTATGTTGTAAACGGCTTGGGAAGCATCTTCAAGGAGTGCATTCAAGTCTATTTCGCCGAATCGCGCTTCCGTAACGAGAAGTACGGCATGTTCGGTATCAATGGCATAGACATGGCAGCTAGCGCAGCTTTGTATGTACTCCGAAACGATATTGCCGATTGAATGAAGCTGAAAGTCGATGGCTTGTATGGTGTTGTTTTCTTCGAATTGCCGATAGTTGCCTATTCTCAGAACGATGACGGCATGAGGGGTTCCTGTGCCCATTTGCGCCAAAATATTCATTCTTCTGAGAATATCTTCGATCTCTTCGCCTTTCATGCCTGTTCGGGATAGATTAAACATCTCCATCGCCGCCTTGTTTTCCACATGCCTGTCATAGCTGTTCATCCTCTCGATGATTTTCGCTGTGGCATTAGACATGGCCTGGAGCTCGTTACGATTGGAAGAAACTTGTGGGATATCGCCGAACAACCCTCTAATTCGGTTGAAAATCGTATGAATTGGATAGTAGATGCGATAGGCAATATAGAACGATGTCAGGAGAACCAGCAACAGTACGAGAAAACTGATTAGGAGGATCGTATTCCTCGCTCCAGTCAGTTTCTGAACACTTAATTCATATTCCATCATGTGGACGACATAATAATCGCCTTCCCGCGAACGGATGTAGCCAAAATTGTATTTGCGGTCGTTGACGGTTGTCGTAAAATGACCAGAATCCTTGGTGTCCTTCATCATTTTTGTGATATATGGCTTTTGAGAAACGTCGGCGTTGAAATGATCCATGTCATTATGGAGAAGAACCGTTCCGTTCTTATCGACTACGTAAATTTCCTGGCCTTTGGACAAGGCTGCTGGAAAGATTGCTTGATGGATCATATCCATGTTGATATTTCCCATGACAGCGCTGTCATACCCCTGACTACCTGTCGATCTTTCGCCTATATAGATGGATATGATATGCAGGGCTTCTCCCGACATTCGCTTGAACGTCCAGGGAATCGGTTTCCCCGGGGTTTCCGTCCGAAGCATTCTCGTTATGCGTCCTTCTTCCTCCTCCGGGATTCCCGAGTTTGATGCCTTGAATAATATATTGCCTTCTCCGAACAGGTAGAGCGAATTGATAAACGAATAAGTGGAAAGCGTACTCAGCGTATTATTGACCGTAGCGATCATCGTATCGTTCCATTCGGTATTGTTTTCGTAAATGAGCTTCTTGACGGCGGGGTTTTGATAGGTACCGATGATCGTTTTTTCGGTTGTGTCGATGGAATTATGCACTAGCGTCTGAATATTCGTTAGGGCGAGGTTATCTGCGACATTCAGATCCTCAATCGTCTTGTTTTGAAATAAGTAGAAAATGGATATAGCAATCAGAATAACTGCAAAAGTGGAAATGCTCAGAATACTTAAAAACAATTTTATCAATACGATGTTCCCTTTGACCGTAGGAAAATAGCTTCTGATCATAATGTTCTCCTTTGCCCGATATATTGCTCTGACAATCAGTATACAAGAGAGCGGAGGCGTCCGAATAGTAGCTGTGGCCACTTTTATAGGATGTCAAATAATTATTAGCTGTGAATGCCGAAAAATTATAAGCATTTATAAAAAGTGATATTGTCAAAAAGAAGCTGGACGTGTAGGTTGAAGGGGCTAGCAATGATATTCGAATGTCAACCTAGGAGGAAATGGACGATGCATTCGCAAACAGGAAGTAAGCCTAAAATTAATCAATCGCTTGCATTGGGTAAACCAAGAAACAAAATAGGTGGGAACGGCCTCTTGTACATACTGGCGATACCTGGCCTGATGTACTTGCTGATGTTTTGTTATTTGCCGATGGCGGGGCTTGTGGTCGTCTTCAAAAATTACAATTTCATGGACGGGATATTCGGCAGCCCTTGGGTGGGCTTCGAAAACTTTCGTTTTTTCTTCAGCAGCTTCGATAAAGCGTGGAGAGCAACGCAAAACACGGTTCTGCTGAACAGCTGTTACATTGTATTCGGCACTGCCATCTCACTTATTCTGGCCTTGCTGTTTAATGAGATCAAGGGGAAAACGTTTTTGAAGGCGGCACAATCGGTTTCTTTCTTCCCTTACTTTATCTCGTGGGCGGTGGCCGGCGGCTTGCTGCTTACCCTCATCGATTACGACAAAGGAACTGTCGAACAGTTGCTTCAATGGCTCGGGTTTGCCAAGATCGACTTCTTTTCGGAGCCGAAGTACTGGCCCGTCATCCTGACGATCAGCAGCATATGGAAGTTTTCAGGCTATAATGCAATTATCTTTTATGCCGTTTTGCGGAACCTCGATCCCTCCTATTATGAGTCTGCCATCGTTGAAGGCGCTACCCGCTTGCAGCAAATGGTCCGCATCTCACTACCGCTTCTTCGCCCAACCGTCATCATCCTGACACTGCTCGCGGTAGGAAGAATCTTTTACGGCGATCTGACGATGATGCTTGGGTTAACGAATCTGAACCCGGTTTTATACTCGACGACCGACATTATCGATACGTTCGTTTACCGGTCAGTTATCAAGAACGGCGAGTTCGCGATGGCGTCGGCCGTAGGGCTGTATCAATCGATTTTCGGCTTTTCGCTTGTAATCGCATTCAATTATGTGGCAGGGCGATTCGATAAGGACTATAAAATTTTTTAGGAGGTGGCGTTACATTGAAAGCAAGGCTGTCAGATAAGCTTTCTGTTGCGTTCATGTACATGATTATCGTGCTGTTTGCGGCCTTTTTTATCTACCCACTGTTGATCGTACTTGGTGTATCATTTACCGACGAAAAGCAGGTGGTCGCGGAGGGATATGCGATTTTGCCCAAGTACTTCAGCTTGGATGCTTACAAATTCATCTTCACCTCGCTTGGCGATAAAGTGATGTCAGGCTATCTGGTGACGATATTCGTCACGGTGGTCGGGACGGCCGCCTGCATGCTGGTCACGACGACCTATGCCTATGCGGCCTCGGTGAGAAGCTTCAAACACCGAAATGTGCTGAACGTGCTTGCCTATATCCCTCTTGTGTTTAATGCGGGTATTTTGCCTTGGTACATTCTGCTAACCAAATATTATCATCTGACAAACAGCCTATTCGCTCTATTCGTTCCAGCGCTCATGAATCTGTTCTATGTATTTCTACTGCGCAATTTTTTCAGTACCGTGCCTCCTGAAATTGCCGAAGCGGCCAAAATCGACGGAGCCGGGCATATCAGCATCCTGCTTCATATTTACGTCCCGGTGGCAAGGGTCGGTATGGTTACGATCGCTTTATTTTATGCCCTTTCCTTCTGGAATGATTTCTACCTGGCTATGATGTTCATGACAAATCAACAATTGTACCCCCTTCAGTTCTATCTGTACACTGTTCTGTCCAATATCGATTTTCTTAGCAACAATCAAGGCACCGCGATGGCAAGTGCAATCAAGGCTCCCCTGCAGACGACGAAAATGGCTTTGACATGCGTAACAGTGGGTCCTATTATACTCGTGTATCCGTTCCTGCAGCGGTTTTTCGTCAAGGGTGTTGTAATCGGAGCCGTGAAAGGCTAGCTGGACTATGGTTAAATTGTCCCTCATGACAAAAGGAGGACGGGGGAATTCCTTTGGCGCCAAAGAAAACCTCGCTTCATACAGTTTGAGGGATGTTAACATATTAAACATACTCGTTAAGTAGAAAGATAATAAAAGGAGGCCAACCGCTTATGAAAAAGATCGCTGTCGCTTCACTTGCTCTTACAGTATTTACTTTACTTACAGCCGGCTGTAGCACGACAAAGAAGGATACTCCCACGAGCAGCACGCCGAGTGTGTCAGCACAAGTCGCCCAACAGGCATCGACAAAGCCGTCAGATTCCGGTACAGGCAAACCGGCAGAATTCAAAAAAATCAAAATGGTCGCGCTTGGCGATGAGTCTCCACGGATGAAAGACTTTATGACGGATGTCAACAAAAAATTGAAGGACGAATTGAACACGGAATTAACTGTTCAGTATATGCCATGGTCGGCATACGGCTCCGGTCAGCAAATTGAATTGATGCTCGCCGCCGGTCAGGATTTCGATTTCACATTTACAGATCCGACCTGGCTGAACCAACTTGTACAGAAGAAAGAAGCCTACGACTTGACTGAACTGGCCGACAAATACATGCCGGATTTGAAAAAGAACCTGACGCCCCAGCATTTTGAAGAATTCACGATCAATAACAAGCTTTACGCGATCCCGATGGGGTATGCTCCTTTATCTGCAAACGCTTACTCAATCAGCGTTAGGCAGGATTTGTTGGAAGAAGTCAACATGAGCGAAATCAAGTCGATGGACGATCTCTATAGATTCGCCACGCTTGTCAAAGCAAAGCATCCGGATATGTATGCGACGCCGAATACGGTTTCTTTCGTGCAGCCCTATTTACGAGGTTTGTCCGACAAGAGCTATACGTGGGATCAGGGGCTGAAATACTTTTTGACCGACGAGAGCGCATCGGAAGGCAAGCTGGTTTCCTTCGTCGATAGTCCGGAATTCAAGGCACAGAGCGATTTTTTCAACAAGCTGTATACGAACGGCTTGCTGGCAAAGGACTTTTTGACCAATAAAGCTGCCGCGCAGGACTTGTTCGCCTCCGGCAAATATATGTGGATGCAAGGAAGAAGCGGAGGAAACAACATCGTTGAGGTATTGCCAAATTTGCAAAAGAACGTGCCGAACGCCAAGCTTAAGGACTTCTTGTTCGCTCCTGACATGCCGAAAATCAAAAACGCCTACTCCAGCACGGCTGTCATGGTGCCGGCCTACTCCAAGAATGCCGACAGAGTGGCGATGGTGCTGAATGTGATGCAGAAGAACTTGGATAATTTCGATTTCTTCGCCTATGGGGTCAAGGATAAAGATTACAAGCTCGTAAATGACAAAGTGGAAAGGATCAATAAAGACGAGCTTTTCTACCAATGGGCGCTGTTCAACGTGAATTTCCCGAGATATGAAGCGACAGTGCCGGATAGCTTCATAGCCATCAACAAGACATGGGACAACGGGGCCATCCCTTCTAAGGCGTTCGGTTTTATGCCCAACATGGAAGCAGTCAAAGTGGAAAGGGCGAAGCTGGATTCTGTATACGACGAGCGGATCAAACCGATTTTGGTAGGGGTTATCAGCTATGACAAAGGAATCGAAGTCGCAAAAAAAGAAATGGCTGCGGCAGGCTGGGATAAGTATTACTCGGAATTACAGAAGCAATTTTCCGCTTATAGGGCGGGTAAAAAATAGAAGCTCATATCCGAAAGAACATGGAGGATTCGCACAAAGGGTCCTCCATAATTGGAGAGCATCGGAGGCTGCAAGGGAATGAAGCATAATTTATTGGCGGGTATACCGGATGAACACACCCGATTCACGCAATTGCCGAACGAAAAAGGCCATAACGCCTCATGGGATTTTTGCCGCTCCAAGGACGATCGATTCTTTGTGAGCGTATGCGGTGAGGGTGAGAACCCGGTATCGGCTCTCCTGTACGAGTACTATCCGGATACGGGGAATATAAGGGAGATTTGCGATGTAGCCAAAGCTTGGGTCGTCGATCCCGCCCAAATGCCGCCGAGTAAAATTCACACGTCGTTAGATTTTCTGTCGGACGGAAGGCTGATTATGGCTACGCACAATACGGCACCGGCTCCCAATCATAAGCGATGGCTGTTTGAGCAGCACTACGAGGACATATGGGAAGGCTATCCGGGGTCGATCCAGATTCGAACGACGTCCGTGTATTGGGAATCCCTGTTCCGAGGGAAAGCATTTACGGCGGGATTCTGAGTAACGATGAGCGCTACTATTATTTCACAGGGTACATGCGCGGACATTTTTACCGACTGGATCTGGAAACCAACGAAGTGAAAGATTTCGGCAAAATCAGTGAATTTGCCTCGTGCAGGCTAATCAAGGATGCCAAAGGTCGTATTTATGGCGGCGCTTACACGGGTGAGCTATGGAGATTTGATCCCGAAAAGGATGTGATCGAGGACTTAAAAGTCAGCTTTCGCTCCGAATTTGGTAACAAATACAGGAGAATGCTTATTTTCGCGCTTAACACGCCTAGAGATACGATGCTTTTTATTTCTAATATCGATGGAGATGTCATTGAGCTGGATCCCGAGACCCTGGAGACGGTAAGGCATGGATTCGTGCATTTAAGACCGGAGCAGCCTAGGGCTCCTTATTTAACCCATACAATAGGCGGCTTAGCGGCGGACGAGAATTTTGTGCTGTATTACGGTTTGGAATCTTATCATGATGCAGAATTGATGCGATTGGTCAGGTGGGATATTCTGGGCGGAGGGGAACCGGAAAATCTTGGATTAATTTCACCTTCCGGTAAACAAGCCTACTACATTTGCGAAATGCACTTTGATCGCCGAGGGCTGCTGCATATGGTAGAGGTGTGCGGTGAACACTCTCCCTATATTTTAGCCGTTGATACGAAACGGGTTCAGGTTCCTGGGGATGATGCGCCATTAGCTAAGATCAAACCGATTACCTTGCACAATATGCATATGAATAACGATAGAATCTATGATCTGCATATGGAAGCGGAAGTAATTAGTACTTTTCCATTACATAGATTCGTTTCATGGAAGAACGCCAAAGTGAAGCATATGAAAGAAGGTACGGATGGAAATGTATATGGTATAACGGGGAGCGATAGCGTTTATCTGCTGCAGATGAACTTCGAATGCGCGGAGCCTTTATTATTCGAGGAGCTATATGCGAAAGGTAGTCCGGTTTCCTGTATCGACGGAAATGATCATACGATTCTCGTCGTGACTTCCGATCATCGATTGCTTGTAGTGGACTTGTTAAAGAAAGCTTGCGTGCGGGTGATCGCGCTTGAAAACGAAAAATTAAATAAAATTCATTGTCTGATCCAAGAAGACAAGCTGCTCATAAGCGATTCGGACGGTAAATTATACCTGTTCGACCCTGTTGAATCAAAAACAGACGAGCTTATAAATATTAGTCTGCAGGAAGCTTGGAGCCATCTTGTCAAGTTAAATGAGGATGAGATTATTTTATCCGGTTGGGGTGACGAAATTCTCCGATACAGGGTATCCACAGGGCATGCGGAGAAACTTGACGTTCTTTCGCAAGCCATCAAAGGCAGAGCATTCAGATCCACGATTACGACATCTGCCTTGCTTGACGACGGAACACTTGTATGCGGTACATTCGATGGTGTTTTATATACCCTCTCAGCCGATAGAACCAGCGTGATTTGCTATGGAAGATTGTATTCCACAGGAGAGTTAAGAGGATTGATCCGGATATCGGGAGATCGGGTTGCGGGTATTTACGGAGGTACGAAGGATGCCGGGCACGTATTCGCCTTCTCACCTCGAGAAGGGTTTAGGGATCTGGGCAGACCGCGGGTCAACAAGGAGACGGAAAGCTTGAAGGATATTGACTCGGAGTGGGCTAGTATTCATTATATTTCATGCATCTTACACACAGCCGTGGGAAATCGTTTGTACGTTGCTTCCGGAGAGGAATTTGGCTGCCTCATCCGTTATCAAGATTTGATCATCTAATTGTCCCAAATGAGGAGTGATTGGAATGAAGAAACTCGGGTATTTACTATTGCTTTGCGTGTGTGCTCTTAGTATAACGATCTTCTCTGATAAGGCAAACGCTGCGGAAAAAACGGTGTATTTCTCCGACACGCACGAGGTGCTTCACGGAAATCCTTATACCGGGACAGCCTTTGATATCAACTCTCCCAAGCCTGCGGGATCTCCTGGCTACACATTCTCGAATGACCCGGCCATAACGGATTATATTAACGGGGTTCAGCAGATACCGGCGGATGCGGACATCGTGCGATTACAGATCGCTTGGGCAGATTTTGAACCGACCGACAATGGTTTTAGTTGGGACCGCTTGGACGCATTCATGAACCGAATCAATGCCGAGGGGAAAACGGTAGAGTTTCAACTGCTGATGTCCGAAAGTCCGGATGTCGCCAACGACCCCAATGTTTTTCCGTATATTTATCCGCCAGCATGGCTCTTTGACGTTAAAGGAGCTTCGTTCAGAATGGCTCCTTACAATGGAATCTATTCCGCCAAACAGCCGATCTATTATGACCCTATCTTTCTGACGGAGCTTAAGAAAGCGATTGACGCGTTTGCTGCTCGATACGATACGAACCCGGGCATGGCCTGGGTTGATCTTAGAGCGTTTTCCCTATTCGGCGAATGGTCAGGTTGGAATGATTCGTCCAACTTCCCATGGCCAGACAGTGCCACTCGCAAGCGTACCTTAGAAAGCATGATCGATATTTATAAAAATGCTTTCACAAACACGATGGTCATGATGCCGAATCCCGGCGCTGCCGTAGTCCCTTCCGATTCCGATGCGAATACGCAAGCAAAGCGCTATACAGCGTTCGGGTTTGAGCATGCAGCTGCTAACGAGAATTGGGGATTCCGGTCCGATACCGTGAATAGTGCATTCCCTTGGATGGATTACGGTACGGTCAGCGAGAATGTATGGATTAATCGCTTATTGCGTCGCGATCACATACAGGTATCCGAAGGCGGAGGTTGGGATAGCGGTATTATGCTGAACAATCCGCGTATGGTCGTGAAAAACGCCATTGAAGCTTACCACTCGAATCTGCAGGGAATTAACAATACGAGTTTTGCGGATTGGAACAATATGAAGGCAGCTTACGGTGAGTGGTTTACCACATTAGCCAGATATTCCGGATACCGATTTGTCATGCCTAAAGCCACCTATAATGACAAAGTCAAGCCAGGCGGGAATTTTACGTTATCCCAAACTTGGATCAATAACGGGGCAGGATTCAGTCCCAAGTCGTATGCGCTGAAAATCGATTTCACGGATCCATCCACCGGCGGCGTGGTTTGGAGCGGGACGGATGTGACTTTAGACCAGACGAGATGGTTTAAAGGAGACTTTCATGATGTCAATTCCTCCTTTACTTTGCCGGAGGGGTTGGCTCTAGGTACATACGATGTGAAACTCGCCATGGTCGATCCCGCTGGAAACCCCAAAATCTCGCTAGCCATGCCGAACGGAAACGGTAATCTTTATAAAATCGGAACAGTCAATATCGCTTCTTCCAGCGACTCGTATACGGATCCGGCGCCTAGAGCCCAGTTCCGGGTGGAAAACGAGGATTACACGGGCGCTAGCGGAGCCTATGGGGTTTCGCCGCCTCCGGAAGGTGAATTTGGCGCCTTATATATGGAGCATGCAGGAGATTGGGCAGAGTATAGCAACGTAGACGTTCCGATTAGCGGCACTTATACGGCCGAGTTTCGATTTTCAACGGAAGAAGGGAATAAATTCCATGTTGAGGTGGACGGAACCGATGTAACCGGTTCGATAATAACGCCTGACTCGGGAGGCTACAATAAATACCGGACCTTGGAAAGGCAAATCACCCTGACCTCGGGCAGGCACACGATGAAGGTCGTCAGAGAGGATGGCCGTTGGTTTTTTATGAACTGGATGCGGTTTACTTTGGCTAACCCGGACGAGATCAAAATCCAGGCGGAATTGCCAAGCCTTCAGGATGGGACTTGGCTGTTTGCGAACGATGCCATAAATGATGACGGTACGGTTGGCGTATCCGTAATCGACATGGGAGATTGGCTTCAGTACGATCAGGTACAGGTGCCGCAAACCGGAAATTATTTGTTCCAAATGAGGTATTCCACGGTTAACTCTGACGCTCTGAAGTTCAAGCTGCTCGTAGACGGAGTCGATGCGACGGGGGAGTTGAGCCTTGAGGATACGGGTGGCGTGAAAAAAATGAAGACGTCGGATTTTAATGTGTCGCTTGAGGCGGGCAGCCACTCTTTCAAGATTGTCTGGACGGAAGCCCATGCGAATATCGTCTGGAACTGGATGAAGTTCAACCTGCAAGGAAGCTTCAGTAAGACGATCGAAGCCGAAAATTATAACATGCAGTGGAACCTGAATAAGGAATATGAATGGGCAGGAAAAGATACTGGTATTGTAGTAGGTACCTACATGGATGGCGAGCAATCGGTAACGGCCGTAGGCAAATTTAATCAAGAGGATTACATCAGATATGAGAACGTGTATGTGCCCTACACAGGTCTATACCTCTTCGATTTCAGGGTTGCCTCGGACGCAGTCCAGATGTTCCGCTTCGAAGTGGACGGCGAGCCGAATTCGGTAACTGTACCGGATACAGGCGGAGACGGCAACTTCGTGAATTCGTCCAAGTGGATCAAATTAACGGCAGGAATCCATAACTTCCGCATCGTATATGAAAGTCAACCGACGGGTAAAGGTATGCTGCTCGACAAGTTTACACTAACAGCCGGAACCACCGGCTTGAAGGCGATCGAGCTTCAGGGAGCTAGCGAGTTGAAGGTCGGTGAAACGATGCAACTGAACGCGGAAGCAGTCTACATGAACGGCAGCCGAAATCCGGTTACGACGGGAGCCGTGTACAGCAGCTCGGATCCGACCGTGGCATCGATCGATGCGAACGGAAGGGTAATGGCGTTGAAATGGGGAATGACCGTGTTGACCGTCAGCCTTGAAGGGCAGTCGGGCAGCTTCACGCTGGACGTTACGGATCCGAGTGTCGAATTGATGACGATTAATGACACAGATTCGGACATTATTTACGTGGGGGATTATGGCACGGACAGCCGTCGAGGACTCGGGGATTATGGGGATGACATCCATTATTTTGTTGCCCAAGGCGACTATTTCGAATATACGTTCGAAGGAACAGGCATTGCGGTTGTGACGGAGAAATTTACCGACATGGGCATTATCGACGTGTACATCGATGGCATGCTGCAAAGTCAGTCGACTGCTATTCACCGATCCGACTAGCGCAGCAGCAGGTCTTTCGCGCAAGCGGTCTATCGTGGGGTAAACACACGATCAAGGCCATCAATCAATCAACGTACGCAACAATGGGTAAGATTGCGATTCTGGACGCGCTCATCGTCGAAGTCCCTAAGCCTTGGACGCCTAGCAGCAGCGTAACCGCAATAAACGTCACAACAACAAGTCTCGATTTAAATTGGACACCTGCTAACGGCGGAGTGACAGATTATAAAATCTTCAATGGCACGAATGAGTTAGGAACTGTAACAGGCAGCACTTATCATATAACGGCTCTAACAGCTGCTACTACCTACACCTTTAAAGTAGAAGCTAAACTCCCTAACGGTACATGGACTACGAATGGACCAACTGCAACGCAACAAACAGCAATAGCTCCTGATACAACAGCTCCGGCTATTGGATTGGTGAGCCCGGCAAACGGGGCGACAGTAATGACAGCATCGCCAAACATATCTGCTACTTTTACAGAAGTAGGTACCGGAATTGATCCTGCTTCGATTGTCGTCAAGGTGGATAACAAGAACTTGCCGTATAGTTACAATGCAGCGAACATGACTGTAACAGCTTCCGTATACGCCTTAACAAACGGCAGCCATCCTTTAACGATTGATGTCACGGATCTTACGGGCAATCATGCCGTGCAATGGAATTCATCGTTTACGGTTAACCTTGGTAGTGGTTCAGTATGGCCGGAAGGCAGCAGCCTGATGGCAACGAACGTGACAACAACAAGTCTCGACTTGAATTGGACACCTGCTAATGGTGGAGTTATGGAATATAAAATCTATGAAGGGACCAATGAATTAGGCACTGTAACGGGCAACGTATATACTTACCATGTAACGGCTCTAACATCTGGTACCACTTACACCTTTAAAGTAGAGGCTAAGCTTCCGAACGGTAACAGGAGCACGGATGGACCTTCATCTACAGTCAGCACGCAGGGATCTTCATCTACAGTCAACACGAATAGTTCTTCCGGTGGCCCAATCCTGCCATCCGTCAACCAGTTATCTGCCAATGGGTTGAATGATCTTATTAAACAATCAGGAACATCTGCCAATATTACCGTTGACTTAAACAAAAATGATTACATTTACTTGCCTGGGAATACTGGCGAGCTGCTTTTGCAAGTAAATAAAGGAGCCATCATGACTACCAATGGAAATTCCATTGAGGTCCCATCCTCTGTTCTGATCGCCCTTTCTAAGCTGTTAAGCGGTGATGAGGCAAAGGATGCACAAATTAGAGTAACTTTAAAAGCCATCGAATCTTCGGTTACAAATACTTTAATGGATGCTGCGAATCATGCAAGCGGTGCGTTGATAAAGCAAAATGGCGTTCTCTATGAGTTTGATTTAACGATCGAAACCAAAGATGGAAAATCTAGCAGATTGGTCGTTTTCAACGAACCTGTTACATTAAGATTTAAGTTGGAATCGAATGGTACAGACACAACTCTGCTCGGCATTTACTACCTTAACGAATCCTTGAAACAATGGGAGTACATCGGAGGAAATGTTAATGCGGCGAATGGTACCCTTGAAGCAGATTTATCACACAATTCTAAATATGCTGTACTCGAATACAATAAAACTTACATTGACGTACAATCCACTCATTGGGCTTATAACTCGATTCGAGTACTAAGCGCGAAGCATGTGATTGAAGGCGTTACAAGCCAAGAGTTCGGACCTGCTCAGCCTACAACACGAGCGCAATTCGTATCCCTGCTGGTTCGTGCATTAGGCATCCCAAATACAAGTGTACAATCGTCCTTTATCGATGTAACCAAAGGGCAATGGTACTCCGAGGCTATAGTAGCGGCTGTTCATGCTGGGATTATAAAAGGAATGGATGATACGCATTTTGCTCCCAATGCCACGATCACTCGTGAGCAGATGGCTGTGCTTCTCGTAAGAGCTTATGAGTTTAAGAAGCGTATTTTACTGGAATCTAAAGATAAGCTAGCCAATTTTGAGGATGCTCGAAATGTTTCCTCGTGGGCGAATGAAGAAGTCAACAAGGCTGTCAATGCCGGATTCATGCAAGGACGCGACAAAGGCAGATTTGATCCAGAGGCAACAACAACTCGCGCCGAAACGGCAAAAGCGATATACAATTTGCTCGATAAATAAAGTGCTAAGCAAGGTGAAGGAGCTGCCGTCACAGCTCCTTCATGCGTTATACACGCAATAAGGAATGCTGTATTATTTGCTCCCCGAGCTTCGCAAAAATGTTAGCGTATGCACGTAATGTTGGTTATTTAGAAAGGAAGGGAGCTTAATAAACAACAAAGGAAGTCTGTAAAGTGCTTCAGAACTTATTTTGTAAATAGCACTTCAAAACTTATTTGTAATTCGGCTTTTATTCCCGAAATAAGCACTTCAAAACTTAATTTGTAAATAGATTTTATAAGAAAAACCAGCAAACTCAAGGGGAGGCCACTGAAGAACTCTCTGTTTTTCAGAATTTCTAAATCTCTAAACAAAAAGACGACTCATTTCCATTTTAAAATGGAAGGAGCCGTCTTTTTTA
>NZ_VRTT01000106.1 GCF_008017805.1 Paenibacillus sp. N3.4
ACTACACGAACTGTCGGAACGACAGGGTTAGCTTGGTAAACTTCTCTTCGTTAGAAGAGACTACCCAAGAATCTCGTGACTTTAGTCATGAGAGGTTCAAGGGAGTCAATCAATTGGTCGTGACGAGATATTTTCTCACCTCAAATCTATTTTTGAACATCACCAAACAGCAAAGTTCGTAAGCAAGATTAAAGATGTACATTCACTTGGTTCTGATGCAGCTATTATACGAGCAATAGCAGGTATGGTGCCTCCAGGAAAGTCAGACCTCAATCCAAATGTCAACACTCACCATACTCTAGTTGTAGTTAAAATCGAAGGGAATTGGCGCATACAACTTTTTCAGAACACCCCAGCACAGTTTCACGGAAGACCTGAGTTAGTTGAACGAATGACAGAAGAGTTAAGGTTGTTAATTAAATGAATCCAAATGTGTTCAGTTAACGGCGAACGTTTATTGAATAATAACAAAATGGAGTTATTAAAAATGACAATTTCAAAGAAAAGTTTAAGGACTTGCATCAAAGGACACAAATACTTTAAAAGTAGCGACTGTCCGACCTGTCCGATATGCGAACAAGAACGGAAGCCTGACAACGGGTTTCTTTCCGTACTCTCAGCACCAGCCAGACGAGCATTGGAGAACAATGGCATAACGACTTTGGAACAGCTATCCAACTATAGCGAAGCGGAGATTTTACAATTTCACGGTATGGGACCAGGTTCTTTACCCAAACTAAGGACTGCTTTGCAGACAAATGGGTTATCATTTAAAAATTAATCACAAAGAATGATATGGATGTTCTTCAAGCAGATATGCATGAGTGGAGGCAGCATCTGGCACAGATTGATGACCATGAAAATCGTTATGCACTGTTTGAGTTTGTTAAGGATGATAACGTGGAACAATTAATGTCAGATGCACTAGCATTGAAACAGTTATTAAAAGGAAATATTGGGTAAATGAAAGATGCAGTCAAGTCTGATAACTTCTTAATAAGAAATTATCTAACTTGGCTTTTTTCGGTTCATTAGTATACAAAATATTAATTAGGAGTGTGTATGCCTACAATCTATAAAAACCAAACAACATACCTTAAGTTCACACATTGTAAGTGCTACCATTTTCGAGTCATACTTAATGCGAGTGTGATTGATACATATTGGATCAGAGGGAATTACAAAATAGGAAAGGGCGGTGCTTTGAAACTTCCATTTCAGGTATTCAGCATCGAAGTAAAAAATCATGACTAATTCATTCGTTGGAGGTTATGTAAATGCTAAGAAGAGGTTTATCTATAATTCTTGCTTTATCACTAATTGTAAGCCTTTTCATAATGAAACCTGATGTGACCCACGCGTATGCCGCTAAAGATTATTCTTATATTACTGCGTCGGCCAATTCAAAAATGGTAAAAGCTTCTGGTACGAATGGGATTACAGCTGATAGTACAGCCAATAACACTACAGTGGCTGATGCGGAATCATTTTTGATCGTTGACGGTAAAGATGCAATGGAAATCTGGATGGCTCAATCAATATGAAGTCTAAGGCGAACAATATGTTCCTTACCACCGAAGATTACAAAGTTGGCACTGAGGTTATTCAAACCGACGCATTGAAACCAACAAAAGCTGCACCTGGAGTGACAACGACTAGCTGGGAAAAATTCTATATTGAAAAATTAAAGGATGGCAACGGGGTTGAGACTGGGTTTGTAGCGATAAAGGCGAACAAAAGTATTGGTGGTAAAAAATTGTATATATCCGTCAATACCTCGAATGCTAATGGTCCCTATTTAACCGCATCCAGCGCTACAATAGGTATCAACGAAACATTCAAGATCCGCACCTCTCTAGGTGCGCCGGATGCACCTACAACACCATCAGTCGATGCGACGACAACGAATTCCGCTGCTTTGAGCTGGGCAATCGTAGCTCGTGCGGACAGCTATAACGTATACCGCTCGAAAACCAGTAACGGCACATTTGTCAAGATAAATACGACTGCGATTGCCTCAACTAGCTTTATAGATACAGCATTGCCCGCAAACTCTGGATTTTACTACAAAATTACAGCGGTCGGCATAGACGGTGAATCAGCGATGTCAGCGGCAGTCTTTGCAGCTACGCTACCTGATCAATTCGGTATAAGTACGACTACGACAAAAACGGTAAGCATGGCTTGGACAACCGTGCCCGGCGCAACAAGCTATAACGTCTACCGTTCTACAAGCAGCGACGGAACATTCAACAAGATTAATACCGCAGCGATAATGACATACAACTACGTAGATACGGGCTTGACACCTAATACTAGATATTTCTACAAAGTTTCTTCCGTAAGCGGAGGCGTAGAATCAGCATTGTCTACAGCAATTGCCGCATTAACGCTGCCTGACTTTGGTAAGAATGTCTATGTATTTGATCCGGCAATGCCAGCATCAGACATTCAGACGATTGCTACTAACGTGTTTTCTAAACAAGAAACGAATCAATTTGGTTCCGAGAGATACGCGCTTCTCTTTAAACCAGGCGCATACAGCACTTCAGTTAGAGTGGGCTTCTACACGCATGTTGCTGGTTTGGGGAAAATGCCCGACGATGTCACTATCAATGGCGGGGTAACGGTTGATGCAAACTGGATGGCTAACCACAATGCTACTCAAAACTTCTGGCGATCCATTGAGAACCTCGCCGTAACGCCTCAAGGTGGAGATATGAAATATGCGGTATCGCAAGCCGCATCCATGAGACGTTTGCACGTTAAAGGAAATCTGTCGCTTCATGATGTAGGAGGATGGGCAAGCGGTGGCTTCCTATCCGATTCCAAGATCGATGGAAGAGTGGTTCCTGGATCACAACAGCAGTGGTTTTCCAGAAATAACAGTTGGGGTGAATGGGCAGGTTCGCTCTGGAATATGACGCTTGTTGGGAACACGAATAATCCAGTGGAGAACTACCCAACAAACGCATATACAATCGTCGATCAAACGCCGATTATTCGGGAAAAACCTTTCCTCACCATTGACGCGTCCGATAAATACAGCGTTTTCGTTCCCAATGTTTCCCGTGCTGCGCAAGGAACCAGTTGGACGAACGGACCTGCGGATGGAACATCCATTCCGATCGATCAGTTCTATATCGCAGACGTTGATACTTTCAACGTAGATAATGTCAATGCTGCGCTTAGCCAAGGTAAGCATCTGCTGCTTACTCCAGGCGTATATCATGTAAGCAAACCGATCGTAGTATCGAATCCAAACACGGTTGTGTTAGGCCTGGGACTTGCTACTTTGCACTCGGACAACGGATCTGTGGCGCTGCAAGTAGCTGATGTTGATGGCGTTAAAATTGCTGGACTTCTGTTCGAAGCTGGGTCAAATAGTTCGCCTGTTTTGTTGGAGGTTGGACCCAAAGGCAGTTCAGCTGATCACTCTGCTAATCCAATTTCTCTTCACGACCTCTACTTTAGAGTAGGCGGGGATGCTCTTGCCTTATCCAAAGTATGTATCGAAATCAACAGCAACCACGTCATTGGCGACCATTTCTGGGTATGGCGCGCAGATCACGGCACGGGTGCTGCATGGAATTCAAATCTAACGACCAATGGGATGATCGTAAATGGAAATGACGTAACGATATACGGCCTCTTTGTAGAACATTTCCATGAGTATCAGACACTTTGGAATGGCGAACGCGGCAAGATGTATTTTTATCAATGTGAAATTCCTTACGACGTCCCGGATCAAGAAAGCTGGATGAGCAACTATGGGACTGTTAAGGGTTATGCAGGTTACAAAGTCGCGGACTCGGTGAATCAACATGAAGCTTACGGATTAGGGGTATATTCCTTCTTCAGGGATGCGCCTGTGAAACTTGAAAGCGCAATAGAAGTTCCAGATAAGCCAGGCGTTAAGGTCCACCATGCGACGACTGTTTTCTTAAGCGGTATGGCTGGAAGCGAAATCACTCATATTGTGAACAACATGGGTGGTGCCGTAGTCGTAGGCGGACAAAATCAGAGACTGACTGATTACGTTCCAAGAACGATTTTAAGCATTAAGGATGTAGAATTAGAAATCATTGCTAAGAAAGCTCCCGTATTACCTGCGTTAGTCGCACAAGTGTACAACGATCTCAGTATGAGAATGGTACCTGTTACGTGGGATAGCATCGACCCTTCCCAATATGCTGCAGCAGGAAACTTTACTGTAAATGGCACGATTGCTGGCAGTGCGTTCAAGGCAAAAGCCGTTATTACGGTAGCGGCCGGTCCGAACGTACCCGTGACGGGAATTGTAGTATCCGGAGCGAACAATGCAACGGCGATCACAACGAAAGGCGGCACGCTGCAAATGTCTGCTGCAGTAACGCCTGCGAATGCAGAGAATAAGAATGTCACCTGGTCGGTCGTAGGCACGGATGGTAAGGCAACGAACAAAGCTGCGATTGATTCTCTAGGATTGTTAACCGCTTATGATGACGGCACGGTGAAAGTTATCGCGACAGCCAAAGACGGTACAGGAGTGAAAGGCGAAGCAACGATCACCATTAGCAATCAATTCACGAAAGTATTCGCCATCACCGTATCCTCGGCAGGCGACGTATCAACGATTACAACAAAAAGCGGCACTTTGCAACTGTCTGCGTCAGTAGCGCCTGCGAATGCGGACGTTACAACGGTTACTTGGTCCGTCGTAAATACGGACGGCACAACTACGGATAAGGCTAAGATCAGTGCCGGAGTGTTAACCGCTCTTAAAGACGGAGCAGTGAAGGTTATCGCGTCAGCTAACGACGATTCCGGCGTAAAAGGCGAGAGAACCATCACCATAATAGGCCAGACAGTTTTATTAGCCAGTGGATGGTCATGGGTGAGGGAAAGCCAAGCAGATTGGGCGACCGTACCCAATAATGCTAACGGCATGAGATTAACGACAATCGAAGGAAGCTGGGGCGGATCTAAACCGAGTAATATCCTTCTTAGAGGTCCCGTCGCCGGCGACATGACAATCTCCACTAAGTTGAAGTTTGATGCGAAAAACGGTTTTGAATGGGCCGGATTGATCGTCTATCAGGATGATGGCAATGCGATTACATTGGGAAGGCAGGCAAACGGTAGCCCTGGGGTCAATCAGCTGAGGTTCTCTCAGATCAAAGCTGGCGCGCAAACGGATAAAAACTACGATGACCTCGTGTATCCTGCGGATATTTATTTGAAAATTGAAAAAGTAGGTACAGTTTACAAGGGATATTATAGCAGCGACGGAAGCACTTGGACGCAGGTGACCGATACTTTCGACATTGCGTTAACAAATCCCAAAGTCGGCATTTTTACAAGGAAGCTCAATACGGCTATCGCTGCCAAAACGGCAGAATTTACGAATTTCACTTTGAACGGCAGCATTATCCCCTATTGGAATCCAGTTAGTTCTATTGCTGTTACGGGAGCAGGCGGAGCAACGGCTATCACTGCTTTGAATGGCACATTGCAAATGACTGCAGATGTACTGCCTGCGAATGCGGATAACAAATCAGTCATCTGGTCCGTTATGAACGTGGATGGAACTGCGAGCGATAAGGCGACCATCAGCACTGCAGGAGTGATAACCGCTGTTAAGAATGGACAGGTAAAAGTCATTGCGACAGCTAATGACGGATCTGGACGAACCGGAAGCGCTACGATCGACATCACTGGCCAACTAGGAGAAGTTTCTTCAATCACTGTATCCGGAGTATCAGCGATTACACCGAAAGGCAGCACACTGCAAATGACTGCAGATGTATTGCCTGCGGATGCCGTTGATAAAACATTCACTTGGTCCGTCGTCAACGCGGACGGCACAGTAACGGATAAAGCGACGATCAGTGCTGGAGGATTGTTAACCGCTATTAAGGAAGGAGTGGTGAAAGTCATTGCGACAGCCAATGACGGCTCCGGAGTTAAAGGGGAAATGACGATCACCATCGGCGAACAACAGGCAAATGTAACTGCAGCTACATTAACCGGTCCGAAGGCTGTCTATCAACAACAGCAATTCGATTTGACTGTTGGCGTGAGCAGCTTGCTCTCAAGCTTCACTACGCTCGATGTCATTCTGAATTATGATCCGAACTTGCTGGAGTTCGACACAGTAACCAATAGCAACGGTTCTCTCTCCTTGACTGACGGTGTCCTGAGCTCACTAAGAAATCATTTCAACGTGTTGGGGACCGCGATCAAGGCCGATAAAGGTCAGATTCGTATCATTATGGCCAGCGAGGGAAATGACAACGCGATTAGTACGATAGGAAATCTGTTAACCGTACGCGCCAAAACCAAAGCGGGGGTTGCAGCAGGGGAAACAACGGTGTCGTTATCCGACTTTAAGGTTTCCCTAGCGGGTTCGAGTACGCCAGTTACCGGAGTATCTCTCAGCATTCAAATTAAAGATGTGGATAAAGCGGAATTGAACGCTGCGATTATTGCTGCTCAGAACAAGCATGATGCAGCGACGGAAGGAAACAATATCGGCCAGTATCCGAATGGATCGAAAGCGATATTACAGACAGTGATTAACAACGCCAAAGCGGTACGCGATAATACAGCATCAACCCAATCGGAAGTCGTTGATGCGTTGAGTGCTCTAAATACGGCGTTGACAACGTTCAATACTTCGGTGCACACCGATCCTGGTACTGTAGACAAATCAGCACTGAGCAAAGCGATTACAGCTGCGCAAAGCAAGCATGATGCAGTGATCGAAGGCACCAAAATCGGTCAATATCCGGCAGCTGTTAGAACGGCATTGCAGGCGGCCATAACGAGCGCTAACGCAGTATTAAGCAGTTCAGCGGCAACGCAGACGCAAGTGAACACGGCGACAACTGATGTGAATGCGGCACTGCAAACATTCGTGACGAAGATGGTTACGCTAGTTCCGGGTCAAACGAGTGTCACCATCAATGATCTGTCCGTCATCTCCAAGTATTATGGAACGAAGTCAACAGATGCCAACTGGAGTGAAATCGAAGCAGCCGATATCTTTAATAGCGGCAAAATCGATATTCAAGTCCTTGCGGCAGTAGCAAGAATGCTTCTCGACAACTGGCTTTTAGATAATTAATGTCAAGATTGGGAGGATGGCGCAACTGCCGTCCTCCTTCATCTAGATGGAAAGGGCGAAAGCGGGAATGATAAAAATGACAAGCAAATTGTTTGCACTTGGATTGTTGCGGTGGCAGCCAAAGCAGGACTGATCTATGGGAAAGACAAAGATCTATTCGCTCCGAATGACAACGCTACCCGAGGAGAAGCGGTTGTTTTAATTCTTAGATTTTTAGATAAGAACGAGTCTGGGA
Organism: Paenibacillus sp. N3.4; assembly: GCF_008017805.1. Lineage (GTDB taxonomy): Bacteria > Bacillota > Bacilli > Paenibacillales > NBRC-103111 > Paenibacillus_E. Next base: position 7,344 of record NZ_VRTT01000106.1, read on the forward strand.
GTGTGAAACCTTGACATTCAAAAAAGTAATCATAACTTTTCTACTTATTGTACTGTTTGCGTCGGCAGCGTCGTTATCACCGATTTACGCCGCTGAAGGCAGCGTAGGGAAAGGGGTAACGCCTCTCGACGCCACAAATGACTCTCAATGGACGTTAGTGTGGAATGATGAGTTTAACAATTCTACGTTAGATGAATCCAAATGGAACTACACCACAGGCGGCGGCGGTTACGGCAATCACGAACTGCAGAATTATACGAATCGCCCCGAGAATGTCCGAGTCGAGAATGGGAATTTAATTATTGAAGCGCGCAAGGAAAGTTATCAAGGAAGTCAATATACTTCCGGCAAGCTGGAGACGAAATCGAAAGGTGATTGGAAATATGGTCGATACGAAATTCGGGCCAAATTACCGGAAGGCAAAGGAATGTGGCCTGCGATTTGGATGATGCCAACCAACCAAAATGTTTACGGTGGATGGCCGGTTGGTGGTGAAATCGACATTATGGAGTTTCTCGGACATGATCCGGGCACGGTATACGGTACAATCCATTATGGCAATCCATGGACACATACGGGAGGAAATTATATTCTGCCCAATAATCAGAAATTCTCGGATGACTTCCATACGTTTGCCATGGAATGGTCTCCAGGGGAAATCAAATGGTATGTCGACGGCATTCTTTATTTAACGAAAAATGATTGGTTCAGCAAAGACAACAGTAAACCGTCGGATTACCCTTTCCCCGCTCCATTCGACCAGTTATTCTATCTTCAATTGAATTTGGCGGTCGGAGGCGATTGGCCGGGCAATCCTGACGCGACGACGGATTGGACGAAACCAAAACAAATGCTTGTAGATTATGTCAGAGTTTATAGTTATAACGGGCAATACCCGGAACCAGGTCCGCGACCGGGGAGAAACTTGAGCAGCGGCTGGTCATGGGTAAGAGAAATCAGCAGCAATTGGTACGCAGAAAGCAGTCTGGACACAATGAAATTAACGACAATCGAAGGAAGCTGGGGCGGATCTAAACCGAGTAATATTCTTCTGAGAAATCCAGATACTAGCGACTTCACCATTTCCACCAAGGTAAAGTTTGATGCTTCGAATGGGTTTGAATGGGCCGGATTGATCGTCTATCAGGATGACGGCAATGCGATTACATTCGGACGTCAAGCTAACGGCGCTAACCCTGGTGCTTCCAAGCAGCTCAGATTTTCTCAAATAAAAAATGGCGCCCAAACAGATAAAAACTACGATGACCTAGTGGCTACTGCGGATATCTTTTTGAAAATTGAAAAAACCGGAACAACTTACAAGGGCTATTATAGCAGCGACGGTACAAAGTGGACTCAGGTTGCCGATACGTTCGACATTACGTTAACGAATCCCAAAGTAGGCATTTTTACAAGAAAATTCAATACGGCTATTCCTGTCAAAACCGCCGAATTTACGAATTTTACTTTGAACGGCAGCACTATACCTTTTACTTCTTCGAATTTAGTTGCCAACATTAACGTAACTGGAGCGGGTGGAAGTTCAGCGATCACGACGAAAGACGGTATGCTGCAAATGTCAGCAGTTGTATGGCCTGCGAATGCGAATAACAATTCCGTTAGCTGGTCCGTCGTCAACGAGGATGGAACGGCAACAGATAAGGCGACGATCAGTGCTGGAGGATTGTTAACAGCGGTTAAGGAGGGATCGGTAAAAGTCATTGCGACAGCTAATGACGGCTCCGGAGTTAAAGGGGAAATGACGATCACCATCGGCGAACAACAGGCAAATGTAACTGCAGCTACATTAATCGGTCCGAAGGCTGTCTATCAACAACAGCAATTCGATTTGACTGTTGGCGTGAGCAGCTTGCTCTCAAGCTTCACTACGCTAGATGTCATTCTGAATTATGATCCGAACTTGCTGGAGTTCGACACAGTAACCAATAGCAACGGTTCTCTCTCCTTGACTGACGGTGTCCTGAGCTCACTAAGAAATCATTTCAACGTGTTGGGGACCGCGATCAAGGCCGATAAAGGCCAGATTCGAATCATTATGGCCAGCGAGGGAAATGACAACGCGATTAGTACGATCGGAAATCTGTTTACCGTACGCGCCAAAACCAAAGCGAGGGTTGCAGCAGGGGAAACAACGTTGTCGTTATCCGACTTTAAGGTTTCCCTCGCGGGTTCGGGTACGCCAGTTACCGGAGTATCTCTCAGCATTCAAATTAAAGATGTGGATAAGGCGGAATTGAACGCTGCAATTATTGCTGCTCAAAACAAGCATGATGCAGCGACGGAAGGAAACAATATCGGCCAGTATCCGAACGGATCGAAAGCGATATTACAGACAGCCATTAACAACGCCAAAGCGGTACGCGATAATGCAGCATCAACCCAATCGGAAGTCGCGGATGCGTTGAGTGCTCTAAATACGTCGTTGACAACGTTCAATAGTTCGGTACACATCGATCCTGGTACTGTAGACAAATCAGCGCTGAGCAAAGCGATTGCAGCTGCGCAAAGCAAGCATGATGCAGTGACCGAAGGCACCAAAATCGGTCAATATCCGGCGGCTGCGAGAGCGGCATTGCAGGCGGCCATAACAAGCGCTAACGCAGTATTAGGCAGTTCGGCGGCAACGCAGACGCAAGTGAACACGGCGACAACAGATGTGAATACTGCACTGCAAACATTCCAGACGAAGATGGTTACGCTAGTTCCGGGTCAAACGAGTGTCACCATCAATGATCTGTCCGTCATTTCCAAGTATTATGGAACGAAATCAACAGATGCCAACTGGAGTGAAATCGAAGCAGCCGATATCTTTAATAATGGTAAAATTGATATTCAAGTCCTTGCGGCAGTGGCAAGAATGCTTCTCGACAACTGGCTTACAGAAAATTAATTTTTAATTCAGTTATTGTCTAAAATTGTCGGCGTACGCGCCATTGACGGTGGGAAAATCCCTGTCAGTGGCGTGTGCGTTTGTGATTTAAAACAAAAAATCACGAGAAATGTTGATGAGATTTAAGAAAAATTTTATTTTTAACCCCATTTCTTTTTAAATAGTTTTCCTTATCCTAGAGTGAATGAATGGTTAGGAGGAAACTAAGGATGAAGAAGTGGTTTTTTGGGCTTGTTATACTTGTACTGCTTAGCTACGGAGTTGCTCAACACAAACTGAAAGTCGTTAACGAGAAACCACCTGGAGAAGTCATTCAGACGCAAGGGGTGACTTCTCAAATGACTGAGCTTAAAGTAACAAAAGATCAGATTTACAAAGGGAGCTTGCTGTTAGTCAATAAGAATCATCCTGTACCTCCGGGCGGCGAAGAGTCTGATGCGGTCAATCTGTTTCAGCATAAGGAACTGGTGAAGGGATTCATTGTGCTGGATAAAACGATTCAGTTATCGCCGAGCTTGGTACAAAAATTTACAACAATGATTGGGGCCGCAGAAAAAGATGGGGTTAGCCGATTTTTAATCAGCAGCGGTTTTCGGGACAATAAAGAACAAAATCTGCTCTATCAACAAATGGGTGCTGATTATGCGTTGCCAGCAGGCTATAGCGAACATAATTTAGGTTTATCGCTCGATATTGGATCTACGCAAACGGAGATGGTTCGAGCACCTGAAGGAAAGTGGCTGAAAAAAAACGCATGGAGATACGGGTTTATCTTGCGTTATCCAAAAGACAAAACGGCAATCACAGGTATTGAGTCTGAGCCCTGGCATTTTCGCTATGTGGGTTTGCCGCACAGCGCAATTATGCAGGAAAAGAATTTGTCTTGGAACAATATTTGGATTTCTTGAAAGTACAGAAGACCATTACCACTATTGTAGATCATAAAACCTATGTGATTTCTTACTATCCCGTCTCCAAAAACACAACCATACAAGTGCCAGTGAATGGTCACTATCAGATATCAGGCAACAATATGGATGGTGTCATTGTGACTGTGTATCCGTGAATTGGATGGCTATGAAGCAACAAGGCAAATTCGAGCTCAGCATCATCTGCCTATCATTTTTTTAAGCGCGAAAGCAGCCGACCTTGATAAAATTACAGGACTGGTAAGTGGAGCGGATGATTATGTGACCAAACCGTTCAACCCGATGGAACTGGTTGCTCGCGTGAATGCTCAGCTGAGGTGTTCCACGCAGTTGAATCAGCCAGCAGCAAACAAATCTCTTTTGGAAGCAGGTGGATTGCTCATTTATCCTGAACAACGCACCGTTAGCCTTTATGGTGAAACAATTGAGATAACTCCAAAAGAGTTTGATAGGGGTATACATTCAATGGCTGAAATGATGCGAAGCTTTCGATTTAAAATGATTCAGCTTTTTGGTTTAAGCATGCTTTTTTCCGCTGCCATTACCTATATCATCTATAAAGTTCTTCAACACTATTATTATTCGACTAAATTCGAGAATCCACTGACTAAAGTCCGTTATTTCATGAGAGATGTTGGGGACATTAACTCCTTCCTGCTTATTTTTATCCCTCTTTCCATTTATTTTTTCTTTCTCCTCACCAAACGATATGCGGTTTATTTTAATGAAATATCCAGCGGGATTTATCGGCTTGCGAATGGCGATTTCAACAATCGTATACATATCCCATCCAAGGATGAATTCGGGGATATTGCGAGAGATGTCAATCTAGCGAGTGAAAAATTGCAGCAGGCTTTGGAGAGAGGGGATTTTGCAGAAAACAGCAAGGAACAATTGGTCTTGAATTTGGCTCATGATCTGCGTACGCCGCTTACTTCAGTTTTGGGTTATTTGGATTTCATTCTTCGGGACGATCAGCTGACTGCAGAACAAATCAAGCACTATACGAGCATAGCTTATACCAAGTCTCAACGTTTGGAAAAGCTCATTGACGAGCTATTCGAAATCACTCGAATGAACTATGGCAAGTTAACCCTTGAAAAAAAACAACTCGATCTGAGCGAGCTTCTCATCCAGTTAAACGAGGAGCTATACCCTTCCTTTGAGAAAAATAACCTAACTACCCGTTTGAACGTGACCCCGCATTTGATTGTTTGGGGTGACGGTGAGCTGTTGGCACGCGTATTTGAAAATCTGCTGACGAATGCCATTCGCTATGGAAAAGACGGCCAGTTTATTGATATTCATTGCCGTATTGACGCAGAAGATGTGGCGATTCAAGTGGTCAATTATGGGGATTGCATTCCTCCGGAAGAGCTGCCGCATATCTTCGATATGTTTTTTACCGGCGATCTAGCGCGAACACATCGTGAGGGCAGCACTGGCCTTGGCTTGTCTATTGCGAAAAATATTGTAGCGCAGCATCAAGGTACAATTTCGGCCCAGAGCAGTGTCATTTGTACGCTTTTTGAAGTCCGTTTCCCGCAAAATTTCGTATCCAAAGGACTCGGTTCATTATAGTGCTGATTATTTAATGAAAATTTTATCTTTACCCTACTTTTTCTTTTAACTGTCTCCCCTATTCTAAACGTATGAATGGGAGGAGGAAACGGAGAATGAAGAAGTGGGGTTTTTGGCATAGCTTCATTGTGAAGAAAAATATAAAACAATGGAATATTCTATTCTTTTATGGATAGTACGGTAGACAGCCATTTTGTGGGATTGGACAATTACCGCGAGCTGCTTGCGAGTGATTCCTTCCAAAAGGCAGCATCCAATACGTTTTATTTTAGCGTGGTTAGTGTTCCGCTTATACTTGCGCTATCGTTAGGTTTGGCCATGTTGTTGAATAAAAATATATATCTGCGAAAATGGCTGCGAACTGCCTATGTGCTGCCGCTTGTCGTTCCTGTCGCCTCGATTATTCTGATCTGGCAGATGTTCTTCGATTGGAACATAGATTATAACGTGATTTTATTTCTGGCAGGACTGCAGCAAATCCCGAAGGATTATTACGAAACCGCCCAAATTGAAGGGTCAGGGCGTATATGGCAGTTTGGTTATATGGCATACAATCTGACTGGTCATTTTTTGTTTCTTGCTTTTAATCAATTAACGGACAAGCAAAAGCTTGTCATCACCTTCGCTTATTCCTCATGTGCGCTTGACACTGAAATAGCAACACTCCTGCGAATCTATCAACAAGATATCCATAGGTTTGTTCTCACTACTAACCATTTATATTGGAGTTCGAACGGGTCAGCAAATGGCTAGAACTTGGCTTGGCAAATGGTTTAATCGAATTGGAAAGATTCCATCGATCCGTTCAAGACGATGATGAGCGGCCTTTGAGGATTGCAACGCTTCTAACGCGATATCTCATTAAAAGTTACCTTTTTAGATCGGTGGCTGGTTAACATTTTACCTAGAGAAATTGATGGCTTCTCGATTAAGAAGTGCATCAGAACAGCAATAACGAAAGAGACTATTAATGAACCAGGTAGGATTATACTGATCGGTACCCGACCATTTAATGATTGAAGCATCGTAAGAATGACCACCACATGAATAAGATACAAACTGTAAGAAATTTTACCAAGGAAATTCACAAAATAGTTTTTCAACACACGGGACATCAAGATGGAGTTTATTGCAAAGATGATTAATATTACAGCTCCTACCGTAACAAACCAAGAATCGATAATCGTTCTGTAAAAAGGCGAAATGTCCTTATAAATAAAAGCTTTAATTGCAAACGAAGGGTGTGCAAACAAATATGCAAATAGTCCAAATGCTAATCCTAAGATTTTAATTTTATTAGTAAGCAAATTGAATTTATTAGCGATATTGCTTTTGTATTTAGCTAACAATGCACCTATTGTGAACATTGCTGTGTAGTTGAGTGTTGCAACGTATTCCGTCCCTGTATCTCCTGGTTTAAATACACTATATAATACAATCGCCATTACACTGACTAACGCGCTGAGCCCCAATCCTTTCTTCCAATCCAATCTAACTAGTAAAAGCATTAAGAATGGAAAAATGATGGATATTCGCATCTCATGGACTAGAGACCATAAGACAGGATTTAAGTTACTGAGAAAAGTACCCAACATGAGTAAGTGAGTTTGAATCACTTGGATATTAACAGGAGCTGACCAGAAAGAGTTAATCCAACCACTTAAGGCTTTTAGATTACCTACATAAAATAGCTCTCTGCACCAAATTACAACTATAAGCGCGAATAGATAGGGAAAGTAAATACGGCAAATGCGTTTAATGATAAAAGAAAAGTAGTTTGATTGCTTATTATTAAAATAAGGTAATGCCAGTACGAATCCACTTAGAACAAAAAACAAGATCACAGACTCTCCACCAGAAATCAACAAGCGGAGAGGACTGTATTCAAATATTATTTTCAATAATTTGTTGGTTGGAATAACTTGGTACATGTGAAAAAACACAACACATAATGCGGCTAAACCTCGCAGAGAATCTAATTCTTCATAACGCCTATACATGGTAGCAACCCCCAGTATAATATTGAGTTTTTTTGTTCTCAATAAAGAATATACCAAATAATGGGTTCTACTAGCAAGAAATGATTATGTTTAATGTTGAGACGGGAACTCACGAGGGTCTGAGCCGTTTAATCGGCCCAACTTGCGATACGCCCCTGGCGACTTTCCTTTTTTTTTCTTGAACGTCTTGGAGAAATGATGGATGTTTGAAAACCCGCAATACTGGGTGATTTGCTCTTGCGACAGCTCAGAGCGGTGAAGCAACTCACAGGCATGGTTGATTCTCATGTCAAGCAAGTACTGGTGCGGGGTCACGCCGTATTGGCGCTTGAACACGTCATTGAAACGGGAAGGCGATAGATGAGCGCGTTTGGCCATCGCATCTATGTTCAGGGGATTGCTTAAATGATAGGAAAAATAGGAGGTTATCCAGTCCAAGGCAGCACTTGGCTGTCTGGGCGCGGAAGATGAGGGAACGTATTGTTCCAGTAGTTGGGAGGCGAGCTCGTGAGATGAGCTTGGGCTCTGGCCTGCATGTGTGCGTCCCGGTACTGCCACAGCTCCACCGCTTGCAGGAATGAAGTTCTGAACTTGTCGGGGTGATGCATCTCCAGCTTGACCGGTATGTGGCAGCCGCAAAGCTCGTCCAGTCGAGGCTGCATCAGATGCGCATAATCGCTGAGGTCGATCTGCCCTGCACGGGTCGGAAAGCTTTCCAGTCTGCTTGCGTTGTAAAATAAATCAAAATGAGCGAACGGCGTCACGGTGTTCGTCAATCCTTGCAATTTATTAACGCTACCCGGTTGAATGAGGCAAAACTCGCCGGGTTTGAACGCGTATTCGACCCGATCAACAGTGAACTTACACGTTCCTTCTTGTACATAAATGAGCAAATAGTCGAGCAAACGCCGTTCCGGCATCGACCATGGCTTGCGGATCGCGAAATCCGACTCTCGAATGAAAGGAACGAGTGGTGAATGCAGCATGTAATCGCTTAACGATGGTATGAGAGGTCACCTCCAGTGAACATCAAACGTACTCATCATAGCACAAAAACAGTTGTTTTTGATAAAAAATTCGGTTGGATTGACAAAGCGGAAACGCCCGAATTTGGCTACAATGGTAGTGTGTAAGTCAATATGTAGAGAAGGGTGGAAACGTCAGCTATGTCAGAAAAGACAAACGAGAAAAGGTTGCCCGAGCTTGGCGAGGACTACTTGCTGGATAGGGGGAACATCGAGGCCTATCAGCGGGACGGTCATATTTTTTTGAAAGGGGTAGCTTCCGAAGCAGTTATAAACGTTTATGAGCCGATGATCAGCGATTTGGTCAAGGAGCTTAATTATCATGATAAGCCAGTGTCCGAACGGGATACGTACGGCAAGGCGTTCATTCAGATCTCGAACGTGTGGCGTCAGAGCGAGCAGTTGCAAGCATTCATTCTAGGTCGCCGCTTCGCCAAAATCGCTGCTGACCTGATGGGCGTTTCGGGCGTGCGCATTTATCACGATCAAGCGCTGTTTAAAGAGCCTGGAGGCGGGCATACGCCGTGGCATCAGGATCAAATCTATTGGCCGCTCGATACGAAGAATACGATCACGATGTGGATGCCGCTCGTTCCGATTTCGGCGGAAGTCGGGACGATGACGTTCGCATCAGGTACGCACGCCCTGGGCTACGTGAGCAAACAGGAAATTTCAGACGAATCCCATAAAACGCTGGGCCAGTTTATTGAAGCACGGAGTATCCCTCAGGCTAATTACGGTGCAATGGCGGCAGGCGACGCAACGTTCCATGCCGGCTGGACGATGCATGCGGCACCGGGCAACCCTACGGATCATATGCGCAAGGTCATCACTGTCATTTACTTCGCGGACGGCACTCGTGCAGCAGAGCCGGAAAGCAAAGCCCAAGCTAGTGACCTAACCCATTGGCTGCCCGGCTGCCAACCTGGCGATCTCGCCGCCAGCCCGCTGAATCCACTGCTTTATGAACGGGATTGCTGAACGCACGCGGGCGAAATACAGTAGCTAGGTAATCGTAATGAAAGCACTATTCTAAACGGTTGCCACGGAAGAGAGCCTCGTTCCCTCCACATTCAGCTAATTCTATAAAAAGTTCGGCTATTTCCGGATCAAACTGCGTCCCCTTATTGTTGCGGATTTCAGTAATTGCATAATGGATATCTGTTAGAGGACGATATGCACGTCTTGAAGTCATTGCATCAAAAGAGTCTGCTACTGCCATGATTCGAGCAGCTAGGGGAATCTCGTTACCTCTGAGTCCTCGGGGATATCCCTTCCCATCATACCGTTCATGATGATATAAAATCATATCCAAAATACCGTTTTTTTGAAATGAAGAAATATGCATGATCATGTCATATCCAATAACTGGATGTTGTTGGATCTTTTCGAATTCCTGACTTGTCAATTGGTAAAGAACAACGAAACGGATCTGGGGTTAGTCTATATTGATTGCCCTGCCGATCACGATAACAGTTTAGGTTACCATAACTTGGTGGATTCTAAAATCTTCGTTTGTGTAAGCAAGCCTTCACCGTTTGCTGCCAAAGAAAGTGTGACACCTTACGAACTATTAGATGAATCCTTCGTCCATATTAACGGGAGCTATTCCAATCGATTCATGGATGATTTTATGGCTAAATACGGAGCTATGAATGTTGTTTCGACTTCTAATAACCTAGAGGTTCTGAAGCGAACGATTGCCGAAAATACAGCTATTGGATTCTTTAATGAATTCAGTGTCAAAAACGACCCATTGCTAGAGCGAGGAGATATCGTCCTCATTCCTTTGCAATGTGAAGAACCAGCTCACCTTACGCTTGGTTGGATTCGGTTAAAGCACAAACATTTTCCAACGGTACAAAAGGAGTTTATTAAATATTTGAACAATGAGGCAGAGAGCGTCGATATTAATGTTGTTTCAAAATATCTTATTCCATAACTATATAAGTTGAATTAATGAATCCCGCATGCCTGAGGAATAGCTAGAGCATACATTGTTCAGTAGAGGGTACAACGAAAAGGAAATTCCTGCAATCGTGCAGGCTTTTTTAATCGAAATGGCTTATTCATGAGGAATTCCTGCAAAAGTGCAGGAATTCGCACGGATT
>NZ_VRTT01000107.1 GCF_008017805.1 Paenibacillus sp. N3.4
ATATCAGACTGTTAACCACCGTCAACGTCTTTGCCTTCGTGCCAAGATTTCAAGGTAACAACCATTGTCTCCATTAATGGTTAAAAATGGATTTTTTTCCTGACAAAAATAAAAAAACAATTAATTATTAGAAGAGGTATTGACCGCCTCGTTCATATCAGTTTAACAAGTTACAGGTCAGTCTACTACTTGTCGGCAATCGGACAATGTTCTTGTCACGAATCGGGAATCGGATCAAGTTCTTGTCATCGCAAAATGACAAGAATTGATCCGATAACTAAAAAAGCCCGCGGTTTACGCGGACTTCATTCGGACAATGTTCTTGTCAACCAACATCTTCAAAAATGTCGTGTCTAACGACATAAATCTTTAGACATTAACGACACAAATATACGGACATTCCCTTTCAACGTCTTCAATGTTTATTTTCTGAACTTCTCCAACGCGGCAGCCTGTGCAGTACAGAAATTCCAACAGAGCATGCTCACGGTGAGCATCCTCCTCAATTAGGAATTTCGGAATACGTTTGTCCACCATCTTAGGCTCTCTCAACTTGAGAGAAGGATTCCGTGTCATATGACCCTCTTCAAATGCAAAGCGAAAAAGAGAGCGTACAAATCGAATTCGATGACCTAAGCTACTAGGTTTTAATAACTCTGATACCCTTGCAATGTAATCTTTTAGCAAGTTTAAAGATATTTCTTCAATCTCCAGATTACCCAGTTCACGAATCAACATGTTTAGTTGTAGAAAGTATGCTTTCATTGTAGGCGTGCTGAACCCCAGGATACGTTTGTCAGCTTCATACAGCATCCATAACTCCTTCAATGTCATAATAAAAACCCTCCCAAGTATAAGTTATCTCTAGCTTTGCTAGAATTGGGAGGGTTTAATCTTAATGCTTATTGTTGTGCTAGCGTTCTGCGTTAGGTTAATCTCCTTATGGACTTTTTACCGAAACAGGATACCATTTTAAATCCTCTGATCTAGTATAATTTGTTTTGGCGTAGCGATATTCATAGAGAATCTTCCCGTCTTCATTAAACGCCTTAGCGTTAAAATCATTCCATGGGAATGATTTATCCCAAGAAAATGTGATCGGAACATTTAACGCCGCTTTCTTTCTTAATCTGTTTCCTTCGGGTCCGATCTCTAAATAAGATATCTGCGGGTCATTCAACAAAACACTGATAACGGTCGTGGACCTGCCTTTGTCATCCGAGTATAAGACTCCGCCGATTGTTTCAATTGAGTCATCGTTATGAAAATAATACGTTGACGTTCTTGAAACCCATAAAAACCCAAATGATTTGAAACTTATTGCTGTAATCGGCTTTTCAAGTGAATCGAAGATTAATACTTTTCCCCATGGGTAGTCAACTTCATCTAATAAAACAGAATCTTTTGGTACAAATGAGTTCGCTCTGGCAGCACTTAATGCATCTAATTTGTACCCGACTAAATAAAAAAATAAAGTAATCAATAAAATTACACTTGCGGCAACTGCTAATCTTCTTTTCGTCATCATTTCCCTCCAGCTCGCAGATAGAAGCGTTTGTTGCTTTCTACGTCTCCGTTTTATTCATTTTACTCTCCAATTACTGATTTTGCTCAACCTACAAAACCTCTCGGGCTGTAATGTATCTGCTTAACCAATACGGGTCTCTCCATCTAGTTATCGTCACACCGGGGGGGGATTGATACGTATTCAGCATCTGCCCATTTCCAATATCGACCCCGCAATGACCAATCCGATTATCTGAATAGCGAGGTCTACGGAAAAAGAGTATATCGCCCGCCTCTACGTCCCTTTGATTGATCCTTTTCCCCACTATTGCTTGTTGCCCAGAGGTTCTTTGGTAGCAAGACTCCGTTTTTACCAAAATGTATTGTAAATAGGATGAACAATCAAATCTTCTTGAACGAGGATAAGGACCTGCCCCAAATCGATATCGGGTTCCTAATAGTGACCTGCCCAGTCTGATAATGGCCGGTGCCTTTTCTGTTTGTTTGATTTTTACGATTGATTTCCGTGGTTTCTCTAGAGATCTGGGAGAATTAGGCTGGGTTGTTGGAATCCTTATGCGTGTATTTGCTGGAAAGGGTTCTTTTAATTGAGGATTTGCAGCGAGTAGTTTCTTCAGAGTTGTATTTAATAGCTCCGTTAAAATTCGGAAAGTGTCTCCCCTAAAGGTGATGAAAAATATTGCTGGTGTTTTAGGGGAGTCCGGTGATCTCAGCGGTTATATCCACGGGAACACATTACTGCGTCATGCAGGCCTTAATCTGACCGAGGCAAGCTCTGGAAAATGGAAGGGCCAGATGACGCTCAGTAAACGGGGACGACCACGCCTGCGACACTTCCTCTACCTAATCACGATGTGCATGGTTATGACTAACAAAGAATTCAAGGCTTTGCATCAACGTAATGTTCAGGTAAAAAAGCTAAAAAAATGAAATCAATTTTGAAGTTATGCGGAAAGTTGGCTCGACTTTTAGTAGCTTTGGCACGAAGTGAGGAAGCTTACAAACCAGATAAAGTCTTTGCACTAGCAGCTTAAAAACTATGCATTACTAACGTAAGTTGGCGTATTCGCAGGATGACAAAGAAAGCACGGAGTATCGGGATACGTTACGCAAAAGGGCACTGACCCGTTCCGTTAGAAAGACCGACCTCCACCCCTTAGATAGATAACCGAGGGAGCGTAACGTACATATGTATAAAACTAACTATTTTATGATCATGACTGATCACAAGAGACCCACACCAATTTGATGTGAGTCTTAATGTTTATATTTTAAAAGGGGTCGAGTTCTATTATAGGCTCGATTCATTAACGCCAGATGAAGACCAGATTTCATTCTGATTACAAATGCCGCTGCTGCACGAAAGCTAGTGTTTTGTTCATATGTCTTTTAGTGATTGGCTCTGTTAATGTTTATTATTGATTTTTTTACCCAAAGAAAAACCGCCCCAAGATTATTGCGGCAAATTTAACTATCGTTTCCGGTAGCTAAGTGAATTCAATTATAAGAGTACCTTATTACCTTAATGGAGAATGTCTGCAAGTATATGGTTTTATTCAGCAGCCAATGCGTCTGCTTTCGTTTTATGAATCGTACCAAATGGATGCTCAGGCGGGGCATAAATAGAATAAAGTTTAAGTGGTGTATTGCCCGTATTTATTATATTGTGCCATTTACCAGCCGGTACCATGATTGCATATTCATCATAAACTCTTTTTTCAAAATTTAAATTATCTTTAGTATCACCCATTTGAACTATACCTTGCCCCTCTTCAATACGCAAAAATTGGTCAGTTGTGGGGTGAACTTCTAAACCGATGTCTTCTCCAACATTGATACTCATCACAGTAACTTGTAAGTTATTTCCTGTCCATATGGCAGTGCGAAAAGTACTGTTTAGCTTTGTAGCCTCGTTAATATTCACAACAAACGGTGTTCTTCCATAATCTTTTAACTGAATTTTTTCATTCATGTTTGATGATTGCCGATGACCAAATCGGTTTGCATTCTCTATTTCTTGTGGAATCGCCAAGTACACAGGCTGTCTTACATAGTTATACATTGGTGCGTTAACGTAGTATGGATATGGATACATATTCCCAACGTAATACATTGTGTTACTCATTCCCTTCGCAGAAGTATAAAATATGTTATTCACTATGGCTTGGGAATGGTACTTTTATTCTTTGATGTATTACTTTTACTTCAACGAATTCAAAAAGGAGCCGCCTCAAAGCAAGCTCCTCCACTATCGTTCTCCGTCAGCGCAATGAAGTCGATGTTTGTTCTTATCATTGTAATCCGATGATCCTCGTGTAGATAATTTACTTTTTGAAGTAATACGATTATAGACTGCATTTTCCTGCCCGTTAGCGGGGTGAAGGGCTACCTCGCGGCAACCCTTCAAATGTTTAACTATCAGTTTCCGTTAGACCATTACGGAACACAACTGGAAATAAGAGTGCTGTGGCTAAGCTTTTCAGTTTCTTCCACGGAACACTTTACAATAAAATGAAAGAATTGGAGACGAAGTAAGTCATTTCTTCAAACAAAAAGGGCTTACCAATTATATCCTACTATAGTATTGGTGAGTGAAGTGCCAATAACGAGACTTGATAAAACTAGTAATGAGCGTTCTGAGCCGTAACTGGTATCGATAAGCAGGTAGCTACTCCATTTGCTATATCTCCGATTGAAACAGCATCCATTTATGCACTTCTTAATATCCATAATTAAATTTAATCGTTAATCAATTGTATATCCTGCACTAGCATAACCCGTTACAGTATTAACAAGACTTAATCCTCCCGCTGCCGAAGCTGAATAAACCATTAATAATCGAGTTGTTGCTGTTACAGGAATGGAAACCGGTGAAGTAATACCATTACTGATATCACCAAGTGAAACTATTCCAGTTAATGTTGGCGCTAGTGTGACTGATGCACCTGGAATCGGACTAAAAATATTACTTGTTGCAGACGCACTATATAATTGTGCAGTAATTGTAATTACTGTTGCACCAACAGCTAATGAAATAGTATTGCTAAAAAATGCAGATATTGATGTAATCGTACCATTTCTAGGAACTGAAAATGCAAAATCTATAATCGGTCCCACAATAGTACCAGTTAAATCGATTATTCCACCTATCAGACTGATTCCTGTAGCAGAACTACCAAATCCAATAAGACTCGTAGTTCCAACTAATCCTCCTAAAACAGTTGTCATTACAATCGGACCACCCGATGCTAAAGGAATAATTGCACCTGCTCCAGTTGCTCCAGTTGCACCCGTGACTCCAGCAGCACCTGTAGCTCCAGTAGCACCCGTGACTCCAGTAGCACCTGTATCACCAGTAGCTCCAGTAGCACCCGTGACTCCAGCAGCACCTGTATCACCAGTAGCTCCAGTAGCTCCAGTAGCCCCAGTAGCTCCAGTAGCCCCAGTAGCCCCAGTAGCTCCATTAACCCCAGTCGCTCCAGTAGCTCCAGTAGCTCCAGTCGCTCCTGTCGGACCTGTTGGTCCAGTAGCTCCAGTCGGGCCACGTCCGCCACAATGCTCGAACTCAATCTTGATTTTGGCACCATTGTAGAGTTCTATCTCAATTTCTTCAACTTGACTCCAATTGAGTTTATCGAGAAAGTCCTCAAGCTTTTCCTCTCTCTCATCCTCATCTTGGCTGCATAACTTCAATTCAAATTCATTACCATTGAAATACTCAATTTCAATTTTCTTGATATTTTCAATTCCAACTTTGTCAATAGCCTTTTCTAATTTCTTTTCATTACTCAATCTTGCCACCTCCATAATAAAATACTAAATCCAACTACCTTAAGGTCATCGAAGAACATCAGGCTACCGTTTCAGAGTAGCTAGTTCCGAAACAGATCCAAGCAGTGACTTGATCTCAGAAATTTACCTAAAGATATTTCGTTCTTTAAGGTTTTTTTACATTTTATTGTCTTCGTACCGCAAATCTTTTAAAATTAGAAACTTGCAAGTCTCGTAATGTATTTTATGATTTCTACTCAACTATGCTTGGACGAATGAACAAGGGCATATGCTTTAAATAACATATAATGGTATTATTATTATTATTTTTCGATAAACAAGCTCTGTCCACCAAGGTGAACAGAGCTTGTTTTTATTCCTTATTATCGTATTTCCTGTTTGCATTTCTAAATATAGTGCCTGGCGGCGCCCAATACTGTAATATCTTACACTCATTATTAACGTAATTACTTGTTTGCTCAGAAGACAAGCGATCCATTAATATAGGCCGCTTTCTTCTAAATGTTTATTGAGCTATAGTTTTGCGTTAGCTTAATGCATTTGTCCGTTATTTAAGCTACTGTTCTGATTCAATCGTTTCCCATAACGAATCCTGAGACACATTAATGTATTTCAGTTGCTTCATACCATAGAGGAAATCAGGCTTCCGATTGATCATACACATTCCTAAGTCTAAGATTCGCAGGTGCTTCAGCTTCTCTAGCTCGAGCGGTAGCTCATGGATCGAGGTGTATTGAATCGTAAGCTGCTCCAGTTGTTCCAGCTCTCCAATCTCCGGCGGGATGCGGTTTAGGCTGATCTCTTCCTTCGGCTTGGCCCGATACCCGGGAGTCGGCCGATCCGAGCTCGCACAATGGATGCAAAGCTCTCTCAGGTTCTTCAGCCTGGCTATGGATGCGGGAATACTCTCCAAATCAGCCGTCAGGATTTTCAAGCGTTCAAGCTTGCTTAACTCGAACAGCCTTTCGGGTAGACGATAAAGATCCTGTTCAAAAATTTCTAGATCACGCATCTCCGTAAGGTCCCGGATTCTCTCAGGCAGCTCTGTCAGCCCATGTCCACTTATATACAGCCAGTCGGTTTTATGCTTAATGGCATCATCTAGCAGACGATCCAGGTCCCGGTGAGCCTTTAATTCCAAAAATTATCGGAAATAAAATGTAAATAAATAGGTGCTATTGGTAATAAATGAAAAAATAACCCTGATGAGTGCGTAATCCTTCTAAGGGTAACGATGTCCAATTGGACTCCTTCAAGAATAACTTCCGCCTCATAGGGCATTCAACTTGCGTAAATGGTTTTTGGCACTGAGTGTACCTCACCGTGAAACTTCTAGTATTATTATACTAACTTTTGCTAGTTTCACAAGGGATTTCAAGCAAATACTAATAGGTTTATTAGTATATTAATAGACTTACTTGCAAACACTAAAATTGAGGTGATAAAAATGGAGCACGCCCTAAGAATACCAATGATAAATGAGGAGTTGAGTTTTGCACAATTTCTTCACACATTGGGTTCAAAAAAAATAAATTCTGAACTGAAGGAAATAAGTTTTTTCAAGCAAACTATGTTTGATTATTTGATTAATAAACAATTTGATGTAGATAAGAACGTATCTCTGGTTTTCAAAGTTTACATTGATCAAAAAAATGCCTCTCTCTCTCTCTCTAAAGAAAATCACAAAACGTAAGCACAGTGATACTCTCAATACACTTAAAAAGTACTATCAATATTTAACTCTTCAAGGACTTGTTAATGTGGAGTGGAGTCTAATATGCCCTTCATCAAAAAGAACAGTTAAAAGACAAGAAATAGAAATACTTATTAAGACTTCTAAAGTGCGATGTAGCAAAAATAAGAAAGATAATAATATTTTCTATCTAAACGGCCGACGTAAAAAAGATTATGTTAAGAATCAAATTTTCAGAAATTACATTGAACAAATGAAAAAAAGTAACTTGCCTTGTATTGAAGGACATTACAGTACTATCGGATACTTCCTAAGGTTTCTTAAACAACAAGGCATTTCCCAACTTGAATTGTTGCAATACGATAGTATTAAGAAGTACGAAGAGCATTTAGCAACGCGGTACAACCTTAAAGAAATTAATAAGACAACAGCATACGATAAGTTGTTAAAATTGAAATCTTTTATAAAGTACCTTTATATGAATAATATTGTGTCTTTTAAGTATGATATCCCCCATAAATTCAAAGGGAATAAAATAACTCGTGACAATGAATATGTTACAAACGAAGATCGACTAGCCCTTATAGAAACAATAATCCACATGAATAGTAGGCATTTACAAAGAGATCTTGCTACCACCCTTATTTTTGTGGAAATTGGATGCCGACCTATTGAGGTCTGTAATATTAGAATCTCAGATGTCAACATTACCGAATCAACTTTAACATTATTTTGCTAGAAGTCCGGTCAACGAGTACTTAAAATCGATAAATTTGTGATGAACCAAGTCGTGAAATACCTGGAGTACCGCAAGAATCTTCCAGCTATGACCGACCATCTATTTCTCCTCGAAACGGGCGAGCCAATGAACACCAAGGCAATCGGAGCTCAAATAAACATGTACAACAAGAAAGCATTTGGTGAAGCACGCTTTTCAGCAAAATCGTTACGACATACGTTTATCACGAACGCACTTAATGATCGTAATGATATCCACCAAGTCGACCAAACAGCCGGCCACAAACATTTAGTATCAACTCTACACTATTTTTATAGAAGTATCGAAACTCTGCTTGAAAACACATTGCCATATAATCCAGTTGAAGGGATTGTACAAATAAATGAATCTCAATAGAACATCTAAATTTAATTATCAAGAAATGGGTGAAGAACTAAACGTGCCGTATGAATCATTTATTGCTTTCATAGAGTCAGGAGGCCTGCTTGGCACCAAGTCAAAAAATGAAATATTAGTTTTAAAGGCGATCAATAAATTATGGATCATATAAAGAAACTTCGTGAACTGGAGCAAATCGCTGAATCCACACTGATAACCTATTCCAACTTTTTAAAACGGCTGATGAGATACTTATTGGAGTACAATAAAGAACTTACGATCGGTCAATTCAACCAAGCGATATTTTTAGATTTCCTACTAACAGACAAATCTGAAAAAATCGAAATATTAGCAACTCGAACCATAAATACCTACACGGCTATTGTTCGAGAGTTGTTGGATTTTTGTTATTATTCTGACTTGACGGATAAGCAATATGAAAAGAGATTCGCGTTTAAACCAGTTGATCTCAAACCGCGGTATTTCAGCGAGGAAGAAGTAGTGGCTTTCTTAAAATCAGCATTACAAACCACACACGGTTACAGATACCATGCGCTCTTTAGCTTTTTGCTTGGTTCTGGATGCAGAGTAAGCGAAGTTTCAAAACTTCGGGTTTGTGACTTTGATATCGAGAATAATGTTATTCGAATTTATAAAGGCAAAGGAAATAAAGATCGAAATATTCCTATTTACCCTCAGGTGAAGAAAATTGTTCTAGACTATCTTTTCCTTACTGGAGTAAATGAGTGGAGCCGAGATCTTAAAGGATTCTTATTTAGCAGAGATTACGGAACAACAAGAGAAAAACCCATCTCAGTTCGTAGCATTGGCCGAATGGTATTGGAGATCTGTAAAAAGTTAAAACTCTCGGAACACTTCACAGCTCATTCTTTCCGCCATACGTTCGCAGTTCGTTGTTTATTAGCCAAAATGAGAACCGAGTATTTGAGTCAGATTCTCGGGCATAAATCTCCAGAAACTACGTATATTTATATCCAATTGTTTCCACGTGAACTTCAAGAGCATGTATCTGAGAAGTATCCCTTCGCTTTTGAACAACTATTATTTACAAGTACTGTATCTGCAAGTAGAAAAGAAATACACCAAATTAATTTATTAGATTTCACACAATTCTTATGTAGAATCAAAGAAGTCACATTTGAAGAAGTACATCTTGAAAAGATTTTCACATTAACCAGCCCTATAACTGGTAATGTAATCAAACATGACCCTATAAATTATGAAGTACTCGATCACTATTTTAAAAATAAACAAGGATTTTCTTATAACCAGTATTTACTATTGAAGAACTCAATCGGTGCTTTCTTTAAGTTCCTTGAGAAGGAATACCACTTTGCAAGTCCTGTAAGACTAATGGAGTTCAATTTCGATGAACTCAAGCCGGTTAAACGTCCGGTTAAAATCTTATCACGACATGACATTTTGAGATTCCTACATACTTTAGTTAGTGAATCTCAAGAATACCATCGAGATCTTACAATGTTCTGTCTAATTTTTTCCACTGGTTGCAGAATCTCTGAGATTTTAAGTCTCCGTAAGGACCAGATTAACTTCACATATGGATTAATTAGTGTCATATTCGAAAACATAGTGTATTACAATAATGCGCATCAAACATGGGGCTATTAGAAGATACACCAATTTGGACGGACTATCCTCGCTATATTGCGGTTATTGCTGAATTCTAGAAGGATATGATCATTGAGGGTTAATCATGATGCTAAGGCTTTTGCTAAGCTTAAAGAAGGGTTTATGGAGGGCAGACGTAAACTTTATACTATACAGAATCCTAAAGATACTATTGAGAAGTTGCATTGTGGTGCTTCATTTAACCAAGTTGTTGCAGCAAGCACTTGCATTATGCTACTAGATACTTCTATCGCGGCTGTAATCTGTGTTTATAATTAATTGACCAATTTGTTTCAGCAATAGAGAAAGTAGTATATAACCATTTCTATCAATGATCCGCAGGATATTATCGCGGACTAGTTTGTTATACACTTTCATTCAATTCTCTCCTTTCTACATTATGTCAAAGCTATCGTGAGTATATTGACTCTTATTTCTACATAAAAAAAGCCGCGCATTATATGCAGCAGCTATTACTAAATTTGGATAAGACTTTCTCTTTTATGTACAAATCCAATATTCAGTCTTGTCTACACTCTTTTCTCTTCTTTACTTCCTTTAAAAAGGATGTTTACGTTAATACTCTAACTTAGAAAAAAGGAGAACATACTTTAGTTCTGTTCAATCTTAAACAATTTACTTTCTTGAGATAGCTCAACTATTACGTGTACTTTTTCAAGAAGGCTTTCAGGTAGTTTATCTTTTAAAATTGAGACCACTACTTGTATATTCTTGTCTTTAACAAAGTCCGCGACATTAATTAACTGGTTGTCGTGCATCAGTTCCTTTTTATCATTTAGTAAAAAGTGCAAACAAGGTATTCCTTCTTCATCTGCGAAAAGTATATATGCTAGATCAAAGCACAATATCTCACCTTGTTTTTTTCCCTAATTCATATTAGCATTGAACGCGCTAAATTTATAGAATTGTTGCTTATTTTTGTTAATGATTTTATCATATTTTAAAGCATATTTTCGCCATAGAGTTCGAATGAAATAGCTAAAAAGTGTTTATTAAACTTTTTTAGCTGAATTTTGAGCACACTTTCAAAATCTTTTTCAAGTACAGGTACGCCATTTATTTTACGAATGTTTTGCTTTCGAGATAGAAAGTTTCTTTCGATTACAACTTCATTTGAAGTTTCATCATTTAAATCTTCCACTAAAAAGAGTTGGATGTATATTATCCGGCAACAACATAGCTATATCCCTCCGGATTCTTAAATATTTTACATCTAATAAATGCATCTACAACTAAAATACATACGCACATCGCGGAACAACAAAAAAGCTTAAGCCATCTAACGGCTCAAGCTTGCCACACGACATTAATTTTTTACGTCCTTTCGCCATTCCGCGATTAGGTCATCGCACATCGACCTCAAACTGTGACTTTCCCAGACGATTTCCCATCGTAATTTGCATTTGAATACATGCTTTCTGCATTTCAAATTTTTTCTTGTGCTCGGCACTATTATATGGAAATTTACATATACGACAGTTTTCATTCCTTGTTCAATAACGCTTCTAAAAGGTGCTGATTGTGCAAAACTTTTTCATCGTTAGGGATAAATTGTCGGGCGATTTCGTTATGTTTATAGGCAAGTTCATATTCGTCCAATTGATAATAGCAAACACAAAGTTGGAGATGGGGCAGCCAAGTCCAGCAAGCATGATCGAAGAAACCCCAGTTATCTTTCGGTCTCTTAAGCTCAGAAGCGAGTCTATACCAAAAAACAGCCTTTTCCCACTCGTTTTGTTGCATAAATCCATACCCCATCCTGCAGCAAAAATCCGCTCGCGGGGTATCGTATTCAAACGATTTGAGTGTATAATACTTTTCCCGTTCTTTATTACCTAGATGATGGGAACAATCTGCTAGTTTGCCGCATGCAGCTATTTTATCTTCGATCCATCCTTGATTGGTAGCCAAGAATTTTTCATAGTAGTCTACCGCCTGCTCATAAAATCCATGGTCGAACCATTCATTTGCGAAGTAATATAAATCACGTGAAGAAAATTTTTCTCCTTTTTCTAAGCGCTGTTTATATATTGTAAGATTCCTATCAGAGTCATGGTACTTTAACGGTTTATGAAACACGACGATATCGCTGTTAAGGATATTGCCTGCTACCTCGAGATACTCATGCACAAAACCGCGCCACTGGAAATTATTTATTCTTTTTACCAGTCTGTTTCGCCTGTTGCTGGAGGTCATGTTGCCGTGTTCGTCTTGTGCGAGGCAATACACCATGGTAACGGAATCAACAGCCGGATCGAGTATCCCCTTTAATGCCATCAATTTTTCGGAATCTTCTAAAAGAAGGACATCATCTGAATCCAGCCAAAAAATATAGTCCATTGTCGCACAACTGAACGCAAAATTTCTAGCAGCCGCGAAGTCATTGATCCACTCAAAGTCAAAGATTTTTTTGGTGTACTCCAGGCAAACTTCTTTTGTACGATCAGTTGAGCCTGTGTCGACAATGATGATTTCATCTACAACCTCATGAACCGACTTTAAACACCTTCCAATAACATCTTCCTCATTCCTTACAATCATGCAAAGGCTTATTGTAATCAATTGGTTCACTCCCGTAAAAGAGCTGCGTATTCTTTCCATTATTTATATGCGTGAGCCAACTTAAGAGTGAATTTTAAAGTAAAATCTCCCTATACGGGAGATTTAAGTGTCGCTAATTTAATTTTTTGATAACAATAGAAGCGTTTAACGTTTGTTTGTGTACCTCCGGCTAGTGTCTGAAAGGTAACCGCGGCAGCGGAAGTATGATTAACCAAAGTAAGAGTACTGCCGGCTGGAATGGTTAATATCGCCTGCCCATTGTTTTGCTGAGTGCCGGCGCCTGAACCGTATACCGTATTAGTAACCGGTGCGCCGTTTAAGAATATAGTAAACTGGTTAGGTTCTACACCAGAAACAGAGAAAGTAACCTCATAATCGCCTGCAACGGTAATACCAATATTAGGGGTTCCGGGAGTATGAGTGATTCCAGCTGTAGTTACACCAGTAGAATCAAACAGGACAGGAGCCTCTACTGCTACAGTTTGAGCGCTAAAATTATAAATGTATCCGTATTGGGATAGCCCGGCCCCTGTTGCACCCGTAGCGCCTGTGGCTCCAGTTGCTCCAGTTGCACCTGTGGCTCCTGCAGCACCCGTTGCACTGTCGGATGACAAGAATGTGTTCCGATTAACAAAAAAAGCCCCGCACCTCTAATACGCGATATTCTATGTATACAAACATAAACACTCTGTAGTAACTCATTATATTCAAGTTTCCTGCCAAATTATCCTAGCGTTACTTCAATCGATAAAGAGGATCTGCCGCGAACCAGATCCTCAACTATCGTTCTTCGTTTGTTTAGCAAATGTTGGTGAAAAGTGTATTGTAAAATCAAATAATATTTGAGGGAGGAGGAGTAAATACAGAAAAGGATCTGCCACGACAGATCCTTCTCACATGCTCACAAAATAAAAGGTTTCTTTAGATGTTGATGATTTAAGGGGCCTTTTTTTTGGCTAGGTTATTTTTAAGAAGGAGTATAAGATAGACTAGCGCTAAATGAGAGTTGAGTGATATCGGCTGCTGAGGGATCTGTCGACGCAAGCGTCCTTACACGAATGCCAATACGATCGCCCGCAGCAACTACTAATAATCCCCCCACATTTATATTCGTTGCAGTACGGAAAGTGCCCGCAGTAATTATATTATTTGGAAATCCGAATCTAACCGAACTAGTCAGCGGAGTTGTCAGGTAAGATGAAGAAAGATGATCAATGCCATTATTAGGAACGGAAGGTGCTAGAAATACAGTAAAATCATATTGAAGACCGAGAGTATTAATTGAAACCACTGAAGCAACCAGTAAGTCTGCGCTTATTTGTAAATTTTGAACAGTTCCCGCAAAGGGAATTGGGAAAGCAAAACCACCTGCTTCGGGTGGCATCGTTGATTCACCAGAACCATCGATAACTTCAACCGTATGATTACCAAATCCCATTAAAATTGGAGCAGCAGATACGACCGTAGCACCACTAAGAATGATGCCCGTTGAAAATGGAATTAATCCTCCCGCTGTTCCTGTTGCCCCTGTTGCCCCTGTTGCTCCCGTAGCTCCCGTTGCCCCTGTTGTTCCCGTGGCTCCCGCTGTTCCTGTTGCCCCCGTGGCTCCTGTTGTTCCCGTGGCTCCTGTGGCTCCTGTTGTTCCCGCTGCTCCCGCTGTTCCTGTTGCTCCCGTTGCTCCCGTTGCCCCTGTTGCTCCCGCTGTTCCTGTTGCCCCTGTTGCTCCTGTTGCCCCTGTTGCCCCTGTTGCTCCTTTGAGTCCTCGCGGTCCTTCGGGTCCTGTTGCTCCTTGAGGCCCTCGTGGTCCTTCAGGACCCGGAGGGCCTGGAGGGCAATTACATTTTCCCATACTAATCTCATCTCCCTGTAAGCAGTGTATTTCATCATATTACAAGCCAAAAAAGATAGACACAGTATATGCCTACCAAAATAAAATAGTGGAAATAAAACCCAAATTATCACAATTCAGATATACTATGTGATTGTCCCATACCAAGTTAACTGCGTTAGCATTATATAATTTTAGGATAGATGACTAGGGAGTGATAAGAATGGACGAGCGCCCATTAATAGGTATTATGGTCAGTAATAGGCGTAGTAGAAAAAGAATTTTGGACCTTTGTCAACGTTATCAGCATCTAAACTTGAAACTTTACGCCTTCACGCCAACAGATATACAGTGGAATAAACAACGTATTATTGGACTTAGCTTGAAAAAAGGTAAATGGACACAAAGTTCGTTCCCTTTTCCTCATGCCGTCTACAACCGTTGTTATAACAAAAAACTAATTACTATTCAACGCCTTGAAGAAGCAATAGGCAGGAATAAGTGTTTCAACACTATCAATTTTTTTAACAAATGGGATCTCTATAATCTATTAGTACATTCAATTCTAAAACCATATGTACCAGACACATTTCTATATAATGAAGTGAACATATCCGAACTATTAGAATCCTATAAACTTGTCTATATGAAGCCGATTTATGGAAATAAAGGAGCGTCTGTATATCGGGTTGAATTAATGGATAATGAAGATATACACATTTCATTGCACAGCTTAGCTCCAAGATATATTTGTAGAAAAAATGAAAGCATTCAGGAAAAATTGGATGAACTTCTCGGACCAAAGACATACATGGTCCAGCAAGGGATTCTAATGAGTCAACTTGATCATCAGTATTTTGATATCCGGGTCCTTGTTCAAAAGGGGATTATGGGCGAATGGACGATTTCCACAATAGCATGTAGAGTGGCTCACAAACAATATTTTAACACAAGTATGTGTGAACATATTTATGATGTTGTAGAGGTTCTCCCTCGATTATTTCCGCAGAAAAAAGTGAATGACATTCTTCAATCACTTCGCGATGTAAGTGTAAAAGCCGCACAAGAAGCAGAAATTCATATGGGTTCATTGGGAGAATTGAGTGTGGATTTTGCCATTGACAAAGATAGTAAGCTACGGATTATTGAACTGAACGGAAAACCTCAAAAAAGTATATATAATGACATAAAGAGTTTTAAAAGCAAAAAACTAATTTATAGTAGACCGTTGGAATATGCTTATTACCTCTCTCAGTCATGATAAGTAAATATTTTTTCCCATCTCACTCTTCAATAAATATAATTGAGTTCAGTAAATCATTATTATCCAAAATTGAAGTGAAGATAACTGCCCGTTCGTATTATGAGATCAACCAGAACTTACTGGTTGATCCTTTTTGCATTTGCTTTGAGGATTAAAGTAGCCGGGTCGAACGTACCTGGCCGTGGGACTTGATCCCGAGCGCTCTAATGTTCACCCCTACTTGTCATTACCATGATTGAGGCTGGTTGGGACAAAGATCCCGTATCATATGCGATGCTATGGAGCGACAAGAAGACTCTTAGGGGCTGCCGGTAAATTTATTCCAAGGAGAGATCGGATGAATCCAGTTATCGGTCTAGACATTTCTAAAGAAGAAAGCTATGGACTGGCTTTTTTAGATCGTGGAAAGCCATTCAAGGGGACGTTTCATTTCGAACATACGCGAGAAGGACTCTTGAGGTTGCTTCAAGTTATTCAGGAAGTCGAGCATGCGTCTGGACAGCGTCCCACGCTTATTCTCGAAGCAACTGGGCATTACCAAAGCCCCGTCGTTCAGTTCCTGGAGGAGCATCACTATTTATTCATTGTTATCAATCCGCTCATTTCAAATCGGTTTAGAAAATCTAATCTTCGTAAAATGAAAACGGATGCTGCTGATGCTTATCTTTTGGCAGAGCTTCACTATAAGGAAGAGTTCGAACCTTTCCAAAAAAGGGGTGTGCAGTTGCTTAATCTGCGCTA
Source organism: Paenibacillus sp. N3.4 (assembly GCF_008017805.1). GTDB lineage: Bacteria > Bacillota > Bacilli > Paenibacillales > NBRC-103111 > Paenibacillus_E. The sequence continues at coordinate 16,196 of NZ_VRTT01000107.1, forward strand.
TCTGACGCGGCAATATGAGTCACTCTCTAAGATGTGTGTGCAGACAAAGCTGCAATTCCAAGTTATTCTGGATCAGGTTTTCCCTGCATACAAAGGCGTTTTCGGAGCTATGTATTCTAGTGTTTCACTTCAATTTTTAAATGAGTTTCCAACGTCATATTTGGTTTTACAAACCGATGAAGAAACGCTTAAATCGAAGATCAATGTTCTACTTTCTTCAAAACGAGGGCGCTCAGAGAATTGGATTAACGAAAGGGTCCAACGGCTGCGGGTCGCAGCCAATAAAAACCCCTTTCAGCAAACCATGTACGCAAGCCACTTGATTAATCTAAGGATCCTGATCACCCTTATTCTTCAGTACCAGGAGCATCTTGCTGAGTTGGAACAGAACATAGTTGCCCTCGCTAATGAAATTGAAGAATATGATTTAATCCAGTCGATTCCCGGTATTGGCCATAAAATGGCTGCAACAATTTTATCGGAGATTGGAGAATTCGACCGATTACCATTTCGAAAACTAGAGGGGTTGTGCAAACCCGAGACAGAACTGTTTAGAATGATTATTCATGTAGGATGACAAGAACATTATCTCATTCTCGACGGGTTGTAGGAGAAGTGGGTTAACGATTAAACTAACGGGAGTTTAATGCAATTATCGATTAGAACTTTAAAGCTTCAGTATCTTATTATCATTAAAAGAGTTCTCGTATTGTATGCAATATCTGTCATTCAGTCGTTAATGCCAATAATACCGATTGTTGCTGTGGAGTCAACTAGGCGCTGCACATTTTAAAAAATGAATGAACTGCGTCTTCTTTAGTGCTGTTCTTTTTCTTCGACTGCCAGATATTTAATTTTCATGGTAGTTGAGTACGCTGCAATTGAAGCAACGCTCGGTTAAATTTTAGATATGACTATTGGAATTACTATTCCAGCAATTGAGATGAGGTACTCCCTTCATAGAATTCGAAGCCACTGTTGCTATAGAATATATAAGGTATATGCCAATTAAGATGGATATCAAAAATAATGCGAAAAATGCGCAATCACCATAGTACTAATCCATGTCCCCAAACATCTTAATTTGCATATTATAACATTATATAAAAATATGTTTGTTGATAAACATATAATTCGAGAAACCAAAAAGATTTTGTGTCAGAAAGATAACCTGAATTGTCTCAATCCATTCAGTGGAAATTGGTATATTTAAACGTTGCTTAATCCAGCCAAAGTAAACCTCAATTTGCCAACGATTTTTGTACATTTGTGCAATTTGTTCGGGCATGACTTGCGTCAAGTCTGTAAAGCGTTGTCCCCGTAATCTGCAAGAGTATCAATAAATTTTGACTTCTTGTGATGTCGGGATGGACAAAATCGCTGTAGACTTTTTTATAGAGTTGCCACCAGTTGTTTATAAGGGTACAAAGGTCTGCAACTCTTTCTACCTTTAGGGATATTTTATTGGCGTGCTATACAAATAAACTTGAAGGTTGTGATTAAGGTGTCTCAGAGAGTACATGTGAGTGACTCCCATTTTTCTTGTTGCCACGTATGTAGATGCGTAAGCGTCAAACCCTAGCCACCTTCATTGCCAATTAAGTACGTGAGAAGATGAAAGCAACCAAAATTACAGGAGGTTGCCTCATGACGAATAAAGAAC
>NZ_VRTT01000108.1 GCF_008017805.1 Paenibacillus sp. N3.4
GAAATTTGCAAAGGCTCCTCCGAACATCAGCTTATAATAGCTGGAATAGCGCTGCCCGAATTGCCAGAAAGCTTCGCCTAAATTAAGAAAATGCTGTATCGGATCAGCCGTTTGCGGTGTCCCCTCGAATTCGTTCGCAAGAAGCTTACAACCTTCCAGATACAACTGTTGAGCCAAGCCCTCTTTATTGACAAACAAGCTATAGATGATTTTTGTCGAGCAATCCATTTTCTGTGCTACTTTACGCACCGTAACGGCTTCCGGCCCTTCTTCTTGCAAGAGTGTTGCCGCAGCATCAACAACGAGCTTGCGGAGATTTTCAGTATTTTGCAAGCGAGCTTCTTGGTAGGTTTTCAACACTCGTGAGTTTGTATTGGAGGAGATATCCTGACCGCTCATATTCATCACCTTCGGTTATCATGTTTTCGTCAGGAAACGAAGTTTCTGACTCTCTTGCAAGGAATTTTATACAGTTGTTAAGCAGTTGTCAATGAGACGACGTTAGCTGTTCAAGTGTTCTAGGATTCTGGAAAGAGCATATTGACTTTCTAAATCATGCAGGTTACAATGAGTCCAATCGGAAACACTGTTACCAAATAGTGCAATGGATTTTTGCCTTTCTTAGGAATCAGAATTTTTTTGTTCAACTGGTAACAGTGTTTCTATATTATAACACAGTATCTAAAAGGAGAGTAGCACTATGATCATTCAAGGTAAATGGGCGCTCGTTACGGGAGCTTCTTCCGGTATTGGAGAGCAATTCGCCAGACAACTAGCCAAACAAGGTAGCCATTTGGTCCTCGTGGCCCGATCGGAGGGTAAGCTTGAGAGCCTGGCATCAGAGCTCAGAAAGATGTATGGCATCAAAGCCGAGGTTATATCTATGGATCTTGCGAAAGAGGGCGCACCAAGCGAGTTGTACCAGCAATGCCGACGTTTGAAAGTGGATATCGACATGCTGATCAACAATGCAGGCTTTGCTACACATGGTTATTTTGAACAAGTGTCAGGTGAGCGTCAACATGAAGAAGTTATGCTCAATGTCGCCGCTGTTGTAGATATGACCCACTTGTTCTTGCCGGACATGTTGCGCAATGGCTCAGGTGCAGTTATTAATGTGGCTTCAACTGCCGGATTTCAGCCACTTCCCTATATGGCCGTATATGGAGCCACGAAAGCTTTCGTTCTGTCGTTTACTCAAGCGTTATGGTGGGAAAACCAGGACCGCGGCGTTCAATTCTTTGCACTTTGTCCCGGCTCGACGGACACCAGCTTCTTTAGTGTGGTAGGAACGGAAGAAGCCTCAGTAGGAAAGAAAGATACGCCGGAAAGAGTCGTAGAGGTTGCGCTTCGCGCATTGAAGGAGGGGAAAATATACGTCGTTCCGGGTGTGCAGAATTATATCGGAGCGCAGTTATCGCGATTCATAACACGCAAGCAAGGTCTTCGGCTTGTTGGAGGCATGCTTCGTCCACGCGGAGGATCTGGGCATAATAAGAATATGGGTAATCAATCTGATCTTGCAGGGAGGACAATACGATGAAAGCTATTCAACTGACAAATGGTTTCGGCTTTGAGGAATTGAACTTGACGGAACTGGACATACCAACGCCGGGCCCTCAGGAGGTGCTGATCCGCATGAAAGCAGCTTCTCTCAATTACAGGGATCTCGTGATCCTGAGCGGATTAATGCCGATTGAAATCAAATTTCCCTTCATTCCGTTATCAGACGGAGCTGGAGAAATTGTAGCCGTTGGCCAAGGAGTAACAAAGTTTCAGGTTGGACATCGGGTAGCGGGTAATTTGCAACAGCGATTCATGGCCGGCGATCCAAGACCGGGGGTATTAGAAGATAGTCTGGGAGGTCCATTGAACGGAGTAGCGGCCGAGTATGTCGTTCTACACGAAGACGGAATCGTCCATATTCCCGATCACCTCACTTGGGAGGAGGCCGCCACCTTGCCGATCGCGGCATTAACCGCATGGAGCATGCTAATCGAATACGGTGGTTTGAAAGCGGGCGATACCGTGCTGCTGCAAGGAACAGGCGGTGTTTCCATATTTGGGCTTCAATTCGCTCTGATGGCCGGAGCACGAGCTATCATCACTTCGAGCAGCAACGCCAAGCTAGAACGGGCAAAAGCGCTCGGCGCATGGCAAACGATCAACTATTCGGAAGTTCCCGATTGGGATAAGGCAGCGTTAGAGCTGACTGGCGGCGTCGATCACGTTCTGGATGTTGGAGGAGCGGCTACGATGGTCAAATCCATAAATGCGCTTCGCATTGGAGGGACTTTGAGTATGGTCGGATTCTTATCAGGCTTGACCATTCCAGAATACGATGTCACCAGCATCTTGCAGAAAGCTGCAACTATTCGCGGCAGTCAAGTCGGCAACCGAGATCACTTTGAAAAGATGAATCGAGCGATTGCCCATCATCAATTACATCCCGTTATCGACCATGTATTCCCGCTGGCCCGAATTGGAGAAGCATTCGCGCTCTTGGCTGAAGGAAAGCAATATTTCGGTAAAATCGTAGTCCAAATCTAAATTTCGCTTATATATAAAGGAGGCGCTCTAATGTCCACTAAAGCTACTGAAGGCGTAAATCGTCCGAAAGGCTCACTGCGTAAAATAGTACGCAGATTTGTGTTATCACTGCTTACGTTGCTCGTTCTCGGAGTGATCGTTTTTTTGCTTATTCCTTCACCGATCCAACCGGCAAAATGGTCCGCGCCGACAGCCCCCTCTTTTCAGGAACCGGGCCCATGGCAACAGAACAACAAACTCAGCTCGGCGCAAATTGTTACTGATGCCCCTAAATCCCCTGAATTCATCACCTTCAATAAGGATGGCGAGATGTATACAGGAGATTCTGACGGGAAAATTTACAAGGTTGCTTTCGATGCAGAGGGCAATCCGCAAAAGGCCCAAGTTTTTGCAGACACCAAAGGAACGCCTAATGGGCTTATATTCGATGCCAATGGCAATTTGATCGTTACTGATGTCAAGAAGGGACTGCTATCTATAAACCCATCCGGGAGTATAGAGGTATTGGCCGATCAAGTGGACGGCAAGCCGATCTATTTAGCTAACGAACTTGATATTGCCAAGGACGGCGCAATTTATTTTTCCGATACCTCGAACTATGGCAGCGTGACCTTCAAAGAAATGGCCGAGAACAAGCCGCATGGACGTTTGCTGAAGTACGATCCAAAGACCAAGCAAACGACCGTCCTGTTAGAAGGCCTTTACTTTGCAAACGGGGTTGTCTTGTCTGCGGATGAAGATTTTGTGCTTGTGGCGGAATCGTATCATTATCAGTTGACCAGATACTGGCTCAAGGGTCCAAAGAAAGGGACATCTGATATTTTTGCGGACAATCTCGCAGGCTTTCCAGACAACGTTACGCGTGATGAGCAAGGTCATTTCTGGGTCGGTATCTTCACGACTCGCCTTTCCTTTGTAGATCAGATGCATAGCAACCCTTGGTTGGCCAGTACCATGGCCAAAATACCGCAGTCGCTGCTAAACGGTGCAAGCGCACCGGCGAAGCATGGGCTTGCTGTGGAGCTCAGCCCGCAGGGAGAGCTTATCGGAAGCTGGCACGATCCAGAAGGCACAGTGTACGGCGTAACTACAGCTACAAGTCATAACGGGTATTTATATATAGGAACGGCTCCGGGAGGCAGCCCAGGCGTCCGTCGGATAGCTTTAACAAAATAATGCTATTATACCGTTAATGCCATTGCGTTTGTGTGGCGTTTGGAAACGAAAGCTCAGGGGTCGCGTTGCCACGGTTCAGCGAGGGGCAGTGGGTGGCAAAGTAACTGAGAATTGGTTTAAAAATCAGTTCTATTCTCCATGCTATAATAGAGGAAATTGTGAAACAGAAGAAGGAGCTGAACATAGTGGGGAACGCTACTCAAAAAATAGCTACATTTTTAATGTTCGATGGCCAGGCTGATGAGGCAATGAATTTGTATACTTCTTTATTTGACCAATCAGAAATCATTAGTATTCGAAGGTATGGCGCTAATGAGGCGGGGGCTGAAGGAACCGTGCTGCAAGCACGATTTTCTATAAACGGACAAGTGTTTATGTGTGTGGATAGTAACGCAAAGCACGGGTTTACATTTACCCCTGCCATATCCCTGTATGTAACATGCGAGACGGAAGAAGAGATCAACAAAGTCTATGAGGGATTGTCTCAAGACGGCTCCGTTTTAATGCCCTTAGCCACGTATCCTTTTTCTGATAAGTTTGGCTGGGTTCAAGATAAATTTGGTGTCTCGTGGCAATTGAATCTTGGATAACGGGAAAAAACTTGAAACCGCCATATCGATTCTGGCGGTTTTTACAACTGAACCACTAATTTTTAGCGGCCAATAGTCCTAAATATTCCTTCAACGCAATCGTTGTATTGGATAAGCTGCCTGCTGATGGAATGAACTTATTCAGGGTCAGGTCTTGCTTCTGCTGAGTAATGAAATCCGTTGGATAAGGGATGACACGGACATTGAGTTTTTGAAATTGTTTGACCGATCGCGCCATATGAAAGGCCGATGTGATAAGGATGGGCTGTTTCCAGCCTTTCTTTTTAAGGATGGCTTCGGTGTGTTGCGCATTCTCTTCGGTATTGAGACTTGTATCATCAAGCTGGATTGCGGACTCCGGTACGCCAAGAGCGAGGAGATGACGGAGAGCAATCTGAGATTCATTGCCTGAATCATTGAATACTTGGCCGCCGGACAAGATGATTGGCAGTTTGGTGACGCGGTACAATTCGGCAAGTGTAAGCACGCGTGAAGCTGTCGTTGAAGTCAGATAGCCATTGCCTCCGGTAAGGGGATCAGCCGGTTCTGAGATGGCTCCTCCGGTAAGCATAACAAGCACATCGCCGGAAACTTGAACAGGCGTTTGATAGCGCTGTTCTATAGAGCTTAGCAAAAAATTGCTAAAGTAAGGAATGGAACAGACATACAAAATCGCCGTAGTTAAGAGGATGAGAAAAGAGCCGAGATGCTCTTTTTTTTGTTTCAGCAAGAAGGCGATACAAAGTAGTAATAAAAAAATAATTCCCGGAGGAAATAATAAGGTGTACGCGATTTTGATGAAATAGATCATGGGTGTTGGTTTCAATCCTTTCTGATCCGTGTACGGCATAGGAGGGGGTTTCGACAAAAGTTGGTAAAGTCCTGCACAACAGGAACATTCCAACAATGAGCAACTCCATATTTGTGTTGTCTACGCTAACGAACCGTAGGGGTTGTTAGCGATGAGAAATGAGCCTGTCGATTCATCTAACGAACTGAAGCGACCTTATGGAGTCGATTTTTATTGAAATGATGCACTTTTACTTGCAATAACGCGTCTGGAGTTCGTTAAAACGATAACTCTTTGTTATTTGATCAAATAAGGGTTGCTGAGTTCCTTAGGCGTCCCGGTCAGAAAAAGGAAAGGCTCTCCACATGTTGAAGTCGAACTCGGCGCCAAAAGCAATTTCGGAGTTGGATAAAACGCTCAGAAACTACCCCTCTCCTCGCATCCTAAACAGGAAAATCTCAGGCAGCCGAGACTTTCTCGACACCCGGAGATTCTCCATGAAAAGAGTAACTAGCCATGACCACGTTCATCGAAAAAATATCATCTCCAACATGCTCGATTCCAGACTTTCATTTAGAAAGGGTAACCCCTCAGTCCTCCCCTGAGAACTTATACTATCATGTTAAAAAAGCCCCGCACCTCGTCTGTTGACGAGGTGTGGGGCCTAATAAATTAAGATTGAACCTTTTGTCCGCGAATCCAGATATGTTCGAGGTCGAGTTCGGGGCTGACGAGCAAGAAGTCAGCCTGTTTCCCTGGAGCGATCGAGCCGTGCGTCTCTGCGAGGCCGAGCAGCCGCGCAGGATTGCCGCTGGCGAAGCGGCTCGCGTCTTCGACGCTGACGCCGACCTCGCGCACCATGAAACGGAGCGCATCGATCATGGTCAGCGTGCTGCCGGCGAGCGCGCCGCCTTCCGTCAGCCGGGCAACGCCCGACTGGACGGTTACGGCTAGCCCGCCTAGCTCGTAGTGTCCGTCGCCGAGTCCTGCGGCGGACATCGCGTCTGTGATCAGCAGCACGCCATGCGGCTGCTTGGCAAGAACCAGCAGGCGAATCGCTGCTGGGTGCACGTGATGCCCATCGGCGATGATTTCGCCGCTGATGCGCGCGTCGGTGAGTACCGCACCGACGGTTCCGGGCTCGCGATGATGCAGCGGCTTCATCGCGTTATAGGTGTGCACCGCATGCGTAAGCCCTTCGCGAACAGCCGACTGCATGTCGGCGTAGGTCGCGTCGGTGTGGCCGCATGCGGCAACGATACCGTGATCGCGCAGCCACGCGATCAGCTCCAGCGCCCCCTCGCGTTCGGGGGCCAAGGTCAACTGCTTCACGAGCTGCGGATAGCGCTCGTGCCAGTCTTCCATCCAGGCGAGCTGTGGCGGGACCATCAGCTTCGGATCTTGCGCACCCGCCCATTTGGGCGAGATGAACGGACCCTCCATATGGATCCCAAGGATTTGGGCATAAGGCATCGATTCGTTCATGTAGCTGTGCACCTCGCCAAGCACACGCTCGATGTCTTCTCGAGTTGCCGTCATCGTAGTCGCTAACAAGGCGGTTGTACCATGAAGCGAATGGAACCGTGTAATCGTATCCAGCGCTTCCGAACTCGCATCCATGAAATCGGCGCCATATCCGCCATGTACGTGTACGTCGATGAAGCCTGGCAACAGCCAGCTGCCGGCGGCATCGATAGACGGTATGTGGGAATCTGCTGTACCCTTCCACTGAGATGAATCACCGACATAAGCAAACTTGCCATCTTTGATGTGAACAACGCCGTGGTCCATGACGCCCTGCTCGGTTACGATGTTAGCCCCGGTGATGACGAATTCATTCATTCAAATAACCTCCCGGCCTCTGCATCCATGAGCACGACAAGGTGGGGGTGAGTTTGGAGAAGAGTGGCTGGAATTTCAGTCGTAATCGGACCCGTAAGCGCACGATGTACGATCTCTGCTTTATCTGCTCCACGAACAATGAGGAGAATCGTTTTGGCTTTCAAAATCGTGCCGACGCCCATGGTCAAGGCATGACTGGGGACTTCATTGATCGAGTTAAAGTAGCGAGCATTCGCTTCACGCGTTTCCGATTTTAATTCCACACGGTGGGTGCCGCTGATCAGTGAATGATCAGGTTCGTTGAAACCGATGTGTCCGTTATGGCCTAGTCCAAGAATTTGCAAATCAATTTGTTTGGCTTCCTCAAGTCTTTGGTTATATAGCTCACATTCCTCTTCTAAATCCGCTGCGTTGCCATTAGGAATCAGAGCTTGATTTAAAGGAAGGTCAATGTGCGCAAATAAATGCTGCTTCATATAGGCATGGTAGCTCTCTGGATGATCTTCGGGCAAACCGACGTACTCATCCAAATTAAAGGTAGTGACGGATTTAAAGCTGACGCGTCCTTTATTATAAGCTTTAACAAGCTCTTCATATATACCTACAGGTGTTCCGCCGGTTGCAAGGCCAAGTACTGCTTTAGGCTGCGTCTGGACGAGCGAAGTAATAATGCCTGCGCCTGCTTCATTAAGTTCTTGCTGATTTTGGAAAATATGAATATTCATTCTCATATTCCTCACTTTCATGGACTGGTTGTAGGTTAGGATAATGGTAAGAAACCAACATATTGTTGATTTCATACTTCATTTTGCATAAAAATATCATTTTCGGATGTAATTATTCTCATTTCAATCATAACTGAATTATTTCGTATCAGCAACAGTCATTTTGTCAAATATGAACATTGACTTACATGGGTATGTTTGCCATTCTTAACTAAGATCATGAAACCAAAACCATGAAGCAATGGAATGCGAGAAGGAGCTTGAGATGAATAATCAAAAAAGACAACCGGAAGCCATGCTTTTCGATTTAGATGGCACCTTATTTAAAACGGAAACTTTGCTGCTGCCTGCTTACCATGCGACTTTTGATGAACTTAGGCAAAAAGGACTTTTCATAGGAGAAACACCGCCTGAGGAGCGGATTCTGGGAGCACTTGGCATGCTGCTTGAGCATATCTGGCAACGTGTTATGCCGGAAGCTTCTGTGGCAGCTCGTCAAGAAGCGGACGTTGTGCTGCTGCGACATCAAATGGAGGGATTGCAGGGGGGCAAGGGCTGCTTTACGAAGGTGTAGCGGAAACCTTGCAGGCATTACATGCCAAAGGCATACGCCTATTTGTAGCAAGCAATGGACTGGAAGGTTATGTGAAAAACGTGATCGAGGCCAAAGGCTTAGGACATATATTTGAAGGCTTATACAGCGCAGGAGAGTATCAAACCAAATCGAAAGTGGACCTTGTTGATATTCTTCTCAAGAAACATAACATCAGTTCTGCGTGGATGGTTGGCGACCGTTCTTCGGATGTGGAGGCCGGACTTCGTAATCATCTAACGGTTGTAGCCTGTGATTACGCCGGATTCCGGGAGCCGGGGGAGCTGGAAGGCGCACATATCCGGATAAGCGGGTTTGTTGAAATTCTCGATTATGTGTAAATTCTGTTAGACAGTCGCAATCAACGTCTGAAGGGCATACACTATAAGCAGATCGATAGATAAAGGATGCTGATCAGAAATGCCTTCTTTTGTTGGGGTACTCAATGTTATCAGAAATGAAGGGACTCTCGTGACTGGGGATACCTTGATTATTGCTCCGAAAACTGCGACGAAGTCGTATGCAGGTGGAGGCGGCGGCATTACTGGGGATTTTACAATATCTACGACGGTATATAGTGCGACGGTTACCTTTGATCCGGATGGTATCGAGGCCGTAGCGAACAAAGTGGGTACAATAGCGTAAATGAACGATGAACGGAAACGAAGACCGATTGTTGCTCCAAACAGGAGCATTCAAATCGGTCTTTTTATGGTTTCAGATACGAATATTCAAATTTAATATGTATCGGTTCTTCAATTGAGCTGAGCATAAAAGTTAGTAAATTTCTTTCAGATTCAGTATCCTCAGCCTATGTAGAACGGAAGCGATGTGACGCCGGAACCATCGCTTTTCGCTTTTGCTTTCGCTTTTGCTTTCGCTTTTGTTAATCTTCGGTTTTCTTTTTTTGATTTTGCATCCAAACTGCATATTCGAGTGGACGAGTAATCGCCTTCTGATAGGTTGCATGCTGACCAATTTTACGAAAAATTTCCCGAGAAGGTTTTGGATTCACTTCAATCAGCCAGATGGCTCCTTCAGGGTCAACAGCAATGTCCATGCCGAGCTCGCATAACTTACCGAATTTGCTTTCCAAGTAATCGGCGAGAAGAATAGCGAAGCTGGTCATTTCTTTTTTGATGTCTTCTATTTTTTGTGGAGAAGAAAAGCGGGCAGCCAGCAGCCTATCTTGGGTAACGGCGCTGCCGCCTCCATGCAGATTGGATGTGATACTACGATGAGGGCCGATACGGCCCGCACAACCGGTCACTTCCCACTCTCCAAGACCATTTTTCTGAATCAGCAAGCGATAGTCGTGTACGCGTCCGTCTTTTAACTTCAAATTAATACCTTGTTGAATAACGTAATCAGGACTTAATTTCAGGGTATGAAGCTTGACTTTAAGCTGTCTTTCCGTTGCGCGATAAGGCGCGATGATGGTACGGTGTTGATCGCGTCCTTGAAGCAAATAAAGGTCATCGCCCAACTGTTCAATGCGCAAAATCCCTCTTCCGCCTGTGCCGTTTTTCGGTTTTACATAGATCAGCTTATGAGTTTTCAAAGCTTTTAACAGTTGTTGTGTTGAGTTATATCGAATCGTAGCGGGCAAATAACGCCGAATATCTTCGTTCTCGGAAAGAGTTTCATGCATATACCATTTGTTAGCTAACGGTCTGCTTAGATAAATTAATTTGGAGAAACGGTTCCGAAATGCTTTGAGCATTTGATAATTGGCCGCTGCTTTATAACGGCAGCGATCATAGATGACAGGGGGAAAGGAAGTCCGCTTGCGAATCCATTTCCTGAGCTCGAAATCATATGTCAATGTACGCACGGCGTTGTCGCTTTCCACGTCTTCCGGTGTGAATACTTCGACTTGAATACCCAGCTTTTTACCTTCCTTGCTTAGTCTTTGGAAGTAAGTGAGTTCTTCCAGCCGAGTATTGTTTAAATAGATGGCGAGTATGCCGAGTCGTTGAGGAGACAAGTATAGTCACCTTCTTCTCCTATGATTAATTAAATAGAGGCTGTAACGAATAACCCGTTCAAGTGATTTTTGGCGAATTTTCGGTTCATCAAATTTCATTGGTTTCGAATTAGCTTCAAAAAACCAAATGTGTCCGTCGGTATCCACGCCAATATCCATGGACATTTCGCCGAGTTGATTTCCCGAAGACTTTTCAATTTGTTTCGCTAATTTCACAGCGGCAATTCGAACCCGTGAAAGAATATTTTTCGCTGTTGCCCCTCCAAAAGCGTGCGTGAGCAGCTTGCGTGGATCATCGATGGAACCCCCGCGCGGGACATGTGTGGTAATGCTGGCTTTGCCGGCAAGCCGAGCGCCAATACCGGATACACTCCATATCCCCTTAGCGTTTTTCTGAACAAGTGCTCTTAAGTCATATGCGCGTTCTTTATACCGTGTTAAAGCAATGCCTTGCTGAGCGATGTAATCATGGGAACCGCGGTGTTTATTCCATTCACTCCAGACATCATCGATCGAGCTGTGATAGCTGTAAGCCATTTGCTTATTGTCTTGACGGCTTAAGCGAAACTGATTTGGGTTATTTTTGCTCGTTATTTGTTCAATACGCATAATCCCTTTGCCTGCTTTACCGCGAACGGGCTTCAAGTAAAGAACGGCGTGTTTATGCATCAACTGGGTCAAGTCGTGAGCCGATTTCAACTGCTGGGTATCGGGAATAAAGGTTTTGCTTTCTTTGGCTGTGCTCAACCATTCGAACAATGTCCATTTGTTGAAAAAAGAAGGATTGAACAGTTGAACGCTGGAGCTGCGATTGCAGGCTTGGATCGTTTGTTGAACCTCCGGCTTCATTTCCATTTTGCGATAAGGAATACGATTGTAAATCACTTGTGGAGAGGGAACGAGCTCCCTGCTCCACTTTTTTGCCTCCATATTGTAGCGATAGCCGTACATTTCCTGACCGGATAAGGTAAAGTCCTTCGTTGTGACCACATACACATCCATACCAAGCCGTTCACCTGTTTGGATTAAGTCAAGAAAATTATCCAGGTTCCCTCGGAATACTCGTTTACTGTCTTTCACAGTTAGAATGGCAAGCGTTGGCTGCTGCCCTTTCTCATGCAGGGTGAGGCCCATTAGCTTTCCCTCCTAGAACGGAAACGACTTAAATAGAGACAATGATCATAGATATTTGTCAGAGTGGCTGTATCGCCCTCTTTCAAAGAAGGGTGTTTGAAAATGGATCTGCCCGGTTTGGCATTCGCCTCGAACATCCAGATTTTTTCACTTTGATCGATACCAATATCGAATCCGAGCTCCCCGAGCAGATGGCTGTAGTTATTTTCTATGCCTTCCGCAAGCTTAATCGCTGTTTCTTTGGCATTTGTGAGTACTTCTCCTGATCGGCTGCCATAAATTTGGCGCAGCACTTGCTCGGGCGTCATTAATTGCCCCCCATTGCGAATATGGGTTGTTACACTGCCTTTGCCTGATTTTTTGGCACCAATGGCAGCTACGACCCATTTGTTGCTGCCATTCTTCGTTAAATGGAAACGAAAGTCAATCGGACAGCTATCAATTTCGATAAGGCGGATGCCTTGTTGAGCAACGTAGTTCGTCAAGCGACCACGTCCTGTTCCGAGCATTTGCATTAACCCTTCAAATTTGCCATAGCGGATAAGAACGTTTTTGCCGCCTTTGCGGTACCTTACGAAATAGCCCTTTTTGGGGTTGTAGGTCACACGGAAGATGCCGATGCCCAGGCTTCCGGCTGTCGGTTTCAAGTAAATGAATTTATGTTTATCAAGCATTTCCTTGATTTGCTCGGCAGAAGGATTAATTCTGGATTCTGGGACAAAGCGGAAGGCATCATCGCCATCTAACATTTTGTATACGTCCCATTTATCGAAGAAACTCCAATTGAAAAGTGGGATTCCCCGACGTACGAAGCGCTCCTTAAAGCCTTGTATGCCCGCGGATTTTTCCTCTTTGCGGCTGGAAAGCCGATTATAGACAACGTCTGGCAGAGGGAATGTCTTGCGAATCCATCCTCCCCCGTCTTTGGGAATTACACCTGTAACCGTTTCTTGGATCCAATTCACCTGATTGGGACTGAAAGCGAACAAAAATGATTTATTGGAGCCTGTTTGCAAGACTTGCCGTATGAATCCTGTTTTTGAACCGAAAGGAGCGGGGCTGTTTGTATTCACGTTCGTTAAAATACCAATAATAGGACCGATCCTCAGTTCTTTACTGGCATTACTAACAGCCAAGACGTTGCCGATACGGGGAATTCGCAAAGTTGTCATAAGTGAAATTGGAACGTACATATGCAGACCAGGCTTTTTGATCAGGCGGATCGGTAGGGTTGCAGATTTGCTGCCGACCTTTACAGTAATCGATTTGGTGCCGGTTAACCGTAAAGCTTTGACGAGCTCGCTTGTTAAGTAGACCGATCTATCTGTTCGTTTTACGGCATGGAGCATGCATGTTGTCAAACTCATTAGGTTACCCTCCTAAACTTGTTGCCTTACGAGGTCTTCTGCGCTGCTGGAGGCAGATGAAAGGATTTGCCAAGAAGCGCTTCTTACCGCGGCCGAGCTTAGCTCAGCTTTCTTTGTAGTAAAAAACTAGCATAATGAATGGGATTTGCTATGGACTGGATGCGAGCTTTCTCGTTATGGGTACGAGCAAAAATGGTTCTTCCCGGTTTGGAGTTAACTTCCAAAATCCATACGAGTCCATCTCGGTCGATCCCCAGATCAATGCCTAGTTCAGCAAGTCGGCCATGATGGGCTTCCAGGACGGTTGGAATGACATTGGAAAGTAAAGTTAATGTATCTATTAACTCATCTCTTTTGCTGCTGCCAAACTCCCGAGCAAGAAAAACAGCAACATCCTCCGCCGTCCCGCCACCATGCAGATTCGATGTAACGCTGCCAGGCTTACCGATCCTGACCGCCATGCCGGTGCTTTCCCAAAAGCCGCGGCCATTTTTTTGAACAAGTGAACGGATGTCATATGCCAATCCCTCTGATGAATGCAGGGTTAGAAATTGTTGCATCAAATAGGGGCGATTCCCAATTAACTGTCGGAGCCAATGCCAACAAGCTGTAAAGCTTCCAAAGTGTTGATGAATCGGTTGATTGCGCGCATCGCGTCCTTTGATCTGGATCGTGCTGTCAGGCTCATTGGGATTTAGTTTACAGACGTGCAGAGCACCTCTGCCTTGCATGCCTCCCTGAGGTTTAAGGAAGACGTCGTTTCTTGTTCGAAGCCATTCTCGTAATTCAGAGCCGCGCGTTAGAAGAGTGGTTTCAGGTAAATGCAATTGTAAGGCGTGTTCCTTTTGCAGCATCTGCCCTACTTCCCACTTTCCGCCCAAACCGTATCCGAGAAAGCGAATTCGTGGTAATGCTCGCAGCTTGCGCACATGGTAACGGTACTGATGGTAGGTTTGTTTGCTATGAAAGAAACAGCGGTCATAAATAAGCGAAGGCAGTGGAAAGAAATTCGTCGTCCATGCTTGCCGTTCACTCCTGTAGAAGTAGCCTTTAACCGTTTCTTGCTGCCAATCAATACGATTTGGAGAGAAAACGAATACATCCAAGCCTTCACTGGCACCCACCTGAGTGAGTCGCTCGTAGAAATCTGAATTTGCGAAGGGCAGCCTCTGATTCAGTTCCGTTACCATAATCCCTAACAAGGGAAGCTTAGCGCTTAGCAGCATGTGATCACCTCAAAACTTCGCTAGATATCGCGCATATTGCACAATTTGTTTCACGGAAGGCCTAATTTTACGTTCATGATGAAGCGGGGTATTGTCATCTTTGGATGGTTTGGAGTTGACTTCAAGCAGCCATACCTTGCCCGAGTTATCAACAGCCAAATCGATCCCTAATTCTCCAAAATGATTCGGTATTTGTGCTTCAATGCCTCTGGCGATGTCCAGAGATGCTTTACGCAGCCTTCCAAGTACGGAGACGCGAGTGGATGCAGCAAGGGATGATTTGGCCAGAGCTCCCCCTGCCGTCGTGAGACTTCCACCTCGAGCCAGATTAGAAACAAAATGCTGGGTGCCTGCGATGCGGCCTACAATGGAGGTGATGGACCATTGACCTTGCGCTCCTTTTTGGACCAATGAACGGAAATCAACGGGTCTGCTGTCGGAAGTAATTAAATCGAGTCCTTGCTGTAACTGATATCGCTGTGTTTTAAGCTTGCCGGCAAGGGCTTGAAAAACCCCTGTCAATGAGGAGAAAGATTGTTTGCGAGCACCGGAGAGATTGGTAAAATGACAGGTATAAGCTTCTCCGGATTCCTTGCGGATTCGGATAATTCCTTTGCCTAGACTGCCTGTGATGGGCTTAAGGAATAAGACTTGATGGCGGCTGGCCATGGATTTCAGCATTTGATAATTTTTGAAAAGATAGGACTCCGGTAAATACCCGTGCAGGTTGCTGTCTTTGTGCAAAGCTTCGAATACTTCCGTTTTGTTCAAATACTTCTCATTGAAAATATCAGTCCCAAATCGGGATTTGACATCTTTCATGAAATGTTGAACATTCGTCAAGTTTTCATATTTGCGGGAGGTTAGCCGATTATAGATGACATTGGGTATCGGAAACGTTTTTTTGCTCCATGAACCATTGGAAAATGAGTATGCGGATACGGACGAGGCAGATGCACGCATTTCCTCCGGCGGAAAGAAGCACACGAGCGCGCCAAACATATTGCAGGCTTCGGCCATTTCTCTGCAAAAAGCGGTGATTGCGCCAAAAGGACGATCTGCTGAATTCTCATAAACGCGGCTGATCATAACCCCAATGAGGGGGCCAATCGACAAGGTGCTTGTATGTTGCCTATAATGGAGACAGAGCTGAGCCCCATTATGAAGACCGATTTTGGAAGCGAGAGCAGAGTTGAGACGTAAACTGTTTGAAATCGAGGCGGAGACGACTTTGACATCCTGCTTAGCAGAGCCAAACCGTAAGGTCAGCGATTGATTGGTTGGTATTTTCCATTTTTTTGCAATGGCTTCACTTAGAACAACGGTCCGATCATCCAAATAGATGCTGGTGCCTTGAATGGATATTCCAATTTTCGTCCTGGTCAATAGCGAACACTCCTTCCAGCATCAAAGATGGCATTGCTGTTTAAGCAAAGTAAACTACTCCATCATATGAGGACATATATCCCTTGGTGCCTAGGCATCTGTCCGAAAGTGTGTTTTATTAGCTGAGCTGCAAATACTGCTAGGGGGCTTATGCATGTGGAAAAATACAACAATTTTTACTCAACCGTCTAGGAGGAATGAGACATGAATGTACATGATAAGGCCTATGAATTGGCAAAAGCAATTAAGGAAAGCAGCGAATATCGGGAGATGAAAGAAAGTCGCACGACCATTGACGGGGATGCTTCAAGCAAAAGTTTACTGGAGGATTTTCGTAAGCGTCAAAATGAGCTTCAGCAAAAAATGGCAGTAGGCGAAATGCCGCCGCAAGAGGAATTGGAACAAATCCAGAAGCTATATGAGGTGCTCTCGCTGAATCCAAGAATCAACCAGCTGTTTGAAGCCGAACGTCGATTATCTATTATTTTAGAAGATGTGCAGCGTATTATTGCAGAGCCTCTTGAATCTATGTTGAAATAAAATAGGCCATGCCTTGTGTAGAGAAATCTACAAAAAGGTATGGCTTTTTTTAAGAGAGAAAATTTATATGTTTGGTTTGGCTAAGCGGAAGCTTAGCCCAATCTTTTGTTAGAAAAGTGGAGTCAAACCTACTTAAGTAAATGTTTTACGATAATCGTAATCATTCGGATGGTGTTTGAAAAAACATAGGAACCTATAAGGCCAAATATTCTCAATGAAGTACCGAAACTGATGCGATTTCTGTAAAGGCTATAAACTCTTAATCGGCGAAGATGTCATGACATACGAGGAGTGGAGTCCCACAAGGAAACTGTTCCGCAAACGGTATGATTAGAGATATAACGCTGTTTTTGAAGTTAGACTACTAGATGGACACACCGAATTGATATAATAGAAAAAATATCAATGTAAAGCGGAGTGTGTAAAATGGGAGAACAGCGGCAGCGTTACAGTCAAGAATTTAAAGAACAAGCGGTAAAAT
>NZ_VRTT01000109.1 GCF_008017805.1 Paenibacillus sp. N3.4
CCGGTCTTAGCTATCGTTTCCGATAGTTATCCCAGTCTTATAGGCAGGTTACCTACGTGTTACTCACCCGTCCGCCGCTAAGCATTCCCCGAAGGAAATGCTCCGCTCGACTTGCATGTATTAGGCACGCCGCCAGCGTTCGTCCTGAGCCAGGATCAAACTCTCCATAGTAGCGGACAATTGCTTGTCCGTATATCTGAAAGCTGAAATGCTCATTGACTTGCTAGCGAGATTTTACAATCTCTTTTTTGAACGATTACTCGTTCGCGCTTACTCACTCGTTGTTCAGTTTTCAAAGATCAATTTCTTTCGTAATTCCTTGCCTCTCTCAAGGCCGGAGTTACAATATAGCACATTCAGCCAACCAGATGCAAGCTTTATTTTTGTTGTTTTTCAATAAAAATGTTCGCCCGTTTTGGCCGGAACAACAATATAACATGGTCAGTTGAATAATGCAACTCCAACTTTCAAATAAAATTATGTTGGAACACGATCCAGCATTTTCTCGACAAGTTCTTGCTCGAAGCGCTCCTTCAAGGCATCATTACTAGGACTTATCGCAAAGCGAATTTCTTTGAATTCCCGTGTGAGCTGCTTAATATCATCTAGTTTGCTTTCTTGTGCAAGCTGTGACGTTTGTTCTATAACGTAAAAAGCCACCGCCTGATAGGCATCTGTAAAGCTTTGCTCTACGTTAGCGGCTGTGCGATAATCAGCATAAAATCTTTTGAAAGTATCCATTAATGATTCGTTCATAATTCCCTCTCCTTTCAAGATGAATGTCAGTTTTCCTCAATAGAAGAAGTATTATACACGGAAAGAACAACAGCTCCCTGCTTTGGAAAGCCAAGGAGCTGTTGCGTGAATCTAACCTTTTTCTATATCTGTATATGATGCTGCTATAACTACTGCCTGGTTGGCATTTACTTTACATCAATTTGTGTAACCACTTGGTTTTGTCCTTTAAGCTGAATGAGATGTCCTTGCGTGAAGGAACCTAAATTGCCTGTTAATGCAACATCAGGCGAAACGTTGTAAATCGCTGTTTGATTGTTGCCATTTATATTTTGGATAATAGAAATAGTTGTGATTTTCCCTTGCGAGTTTACCGTTGTACCATTGAGTGTACCCTGGATATCGAAGGCTTGATTCACTTGCCCTAAGCTCGTCACTTCCACGAACACTACTGTGTTATTATAGATGCGCGCTTTTACAACATCACCGATTTGCAAGTCAGAAGCAGCAACTTTCACTCCATTACGCAAAATAAAAGCGTCTGGATGAAGGACATACTGAGTTGACGTCCCTGCTTGTGTAAGGGAGAGAACATTATTGTAAACAAGTGAGTTTACAGTGCCTGTGCGAGAATTTTGATCTTGATCAGGCAATTGGTTGCTCGTGCGATCCAGTAATGCAGCTAACTGAGCACGTGTTACCGGTTGATTCGGTCTGAAAGTATTATCTTCGAAACCATCAACGAGACCTTTTTGGATAGCTACAGCTACATAACCTACTGACCAGCTGGAATTTGCTTAGCATCTTTAAATGTAAGTGTTGTGTTCATCTTGGCTTTGGCTTCTGATTCTAATTTCAGAGCTTTGACCAAAAGAGTCGTTGCCCATAAGCGATCTGCAGCTTTTTGCGGCTGAACGGCATCATCATTTTCTGTAAACAAATCGTTCTCAAGCGCTACAGCAACATAGCCAACAGCCCATGAAGGGACTTTGTCCGCATCCTTGAAATTCAATTTGGTTTGCATCTCAGCGGATGATTCAGCTTTGTCACGCAATCCCATCAATCTCACAGCAGCCGTAATAGCCTCAATGCGAGAAACCGAGTTGTCAGGTTTGAACGTGCCATCTTCATAACCTTCGAATACATTTTTGTTAGCCAAGCTGGCTATGTAGCGCAATGCCCACTCTGCATTCTTCAAGTCATTAAAGTTTAGTCGAATCTCAACATTTCCTTTGAAACCATTCTTGTTCCCATTGTTGCTTTTGTCAGATCCCTTGTCATTATCGTTTCCTTTTGCAAATGCAGCAGTAGCTCCCCCCATTACCATGGTTAATACAAGACCGGCTGCTACTAATTTTTTCATAAACTGTTTTTTCATCAAGTTCCCTCTCCCTTATTCATAATTTCATAAATAATATGGAGCCTTCGCGAAGGGTTCCTGTGTTATGCTACAACAATTCGCCATCCGGATTTTGTTTGAGGGGGTTCCTCCTAAAAAACATCAAAATTGCAATTTAAAACGTCTATTAAATAGACGATGAAACTGCTAAACTTAAATAAAATAAACGATCATTTAAAGGAGTTTATACATGCGGCTACGAAACCCACGCGTTCAACTTGTCATTGCCCTAGCTGTTTTGTTTATCATTATATGTATATTCTCATTTAACAAGTTTTGGTTGAAGAGAGTAGAAAATGGACCCGTTAGCTCCATTTCCCCGATCACACAACAAGATACGCCAATTAGCAGTGCGGTCCCCCTCCCATCAGCTTCAACTACCAAAAATGAGAACGTAGTCACCTACCCAACGGAACAGGTGGACGTGATTGTCATTGGTAGTGAAATAGAAGGTCTTTATTTAGCGAGGGCTGCCGTGGATGAAGGGCTGAAAGTAAAAGTGCTCGATCCGCACAAAGCTTTCGGCGGTCAAATTCTTCAGAGTCAAATGCTGTTTCTGGATGAAACCCGAGATGATCAAGGTCATTTACTTGTTCAAGGACGAGTGAAGGAACTGTTTGACGGTTTCCGAAACGCCAAAATTCGTAAGTTGCCGGAATTCACTACATATATGAAAACATTAATAAAAGACATCCCTCTGGAATCAGGCATTGTCATTAATGAAATCGAACAAACGAATACACCGGACCATATGCATAAAATCGCTTCTATTGTATATACGACAGATCAAAATGAGAAAAAGAAAATCACAGCCTCCTACTGGGTCGAAAACAGCGATTATGCTGCGCTGATCAGCCGATTGGATGCGAAGCGATTGCCGGGTCTGGAAAAATTTTATGGTCAAAAAAATATTGAATACATGAGCGCTGGGATGATGATGAAGTTTACGCACGTAGATTGGAAAAAGTTCAATACAACGTTTAATGCGCTAAAACCGCCAGAAAAATCAAAGCAATTTGGCGGAGGCTACGTAAGTGATAGCTTTGCCATTGGATTAAGCGGCATGACCAGCGCCTATCATCCAACCAATGATCGTGTGTTTTTAAGAGGTTTAAATGCTGTTCATCAGCGAGACGGCGATGTATTGATCAATGCCCTGCTCGTGTATACCGTGGATCCGTCGGATCCCCAATCTGTACAAGAAGCGGTTGAACTAGGCAATAAGGAGACACCGCTGATTCTTAAGCATTTCCGCAAAACACTGCCCGGTTGGGAGCAAGCCGAATTAGGAGAATTGCCCACTTATCCTTATATTCGCGAATATAACCATTATGAAATGGACTATGTTTTGAAACCATCCGATCTTCTTTCAGGCAAGATGTTCTGGGATGATGTCAGCATTGGGGGCTATCCGCTCGATTTGCAGGGAACAAGTGCGAATAAGTGGGGCATTGAGATGGGACGTCCTGATAAATATGGGATGCCGCTGCGCAGCTTTTTATTGAAAAATTATGATAACGTCATAGCAGCAGGTAAAAATGTCGGTTCATCTGCTATCGCTTATGGAAGCACGAGAATTCAACCTAATACAAGCCTTGCCGCTGAATCGATCGGCATCATATTGGGGCAATTACATGGTAAGCAAAAGCTCAGGGAAATCACTCCTGAAGAAATGGAAAAGCTGCATCAATACCTAGCTCTCCATTATCAAATCAAACTTACAGGTGTGACGGCTGTGAATAAAATCACCGGATGGAACGATGAAGAAATCAAAAAGCTCGATTCCGGAGAAATTACTTACCCAAGCTATGTGCACACAAGAAAAAAAACGCCAGTTAAATAAATCAAAACAAAGGCCTGTGCACTCGCTGAATGCGAATAGCACGGGCCTTTGTTTGTTAGGGAGCCAGTCCCTTAATAAATATTTCAAAGCTTCGCGTCATCTGGACGGATAACTGATCATCGCCTAACCCCATCCCATAATAATTCAAGGTACCGTGATAGGTTTGAACTGCTAAATCAGCGATCATATCCGCAGGCATAATCCGTGTAATTTCGCCTCTAGCCTGTGCGGCTTCAATAACGGGAGTCAGTACTTGAATGAAATCTTTGATTTTATTTCTTTCCAGAACGAGTAATTTCTTATTTGTTAATGTACATTGAAAAGTCGCGAGCATCAGAGACCGATTGGAGGGTACACGACGCAGCATGGCCATCAAAAGCTCCCTGACCAGGGGGACAAGGGGTCCTTGTTTAAAAGGTAATTTAGACATTTCCTCCGTAGCAATGAATAATTGCACATCGCAAAGCACTTCTTCTTTATTTTCAAAGTAGTTAAAAAAAAGTCCCCTTCGCTACACCGGCACGCTCTGTAATTTCTTGTACAGTCGTTGTTTCATAACCTTGCTCTGCAAACATTTCAAGTGCACTATCAATGATTTTCTGCCTTGTAGCTCGCTTCTTCTCTTCACGGTTCATGTGTTCAGCTCCGTTTACAGATCTTTATCAAATTATAATAAAAAAGAACACATTGCACAAATTATTTTATGACTATAGGTATATATTATACAAATAATTATAAATAAACCAGTTCTATTTTTACCTTAGATACAGTTATAACAACCATTTTAAATTATTGACTATCGGTATAAAATAATATTGACCAAAAGTCATTTTTAAGTTATAACTACAGTTAGCAACGAAATTATGAATCAGGAGGCTAACTTATATATGGAAAAATGGCTTAGCATGATAGCAAAAATAAAGTGGATCGTTGTTTTGATCTGGATCGTCATCGCGGTGACTTCCGTTGTTGTATTGCCGGATTTACAGCAAATAGTACGGATTACGGAGTCTAAATTCGTCCCACCCGATGCAGGGTCGGCTCAAGCGTCAGCTATCCTGGAACAAATGGATCCCGATCACAAATCGAAGTCCAATGCGGTCATTGTTTTGCAGCGTGAAGCTGGCTTATCCGAGCAAGATCATGACTGGTTCAAAAAAACATTGCAGCAGATCAATTCAAATAAACAGCAGCTAGGTCTAGTCAGTACGTTGTCAGCCTACGACGATCCCACTTTATCTGAGAAATTCGTAAGTAAAGATCGAACAACGGAGATGGCCATTATCCAATTCCCTAAAGACGAGCGGTCTGCTGTGACAACTGACAGCCTTGCACTTATTAAAGAACAATTGAAAAATAATCCGACTGGCACGACCATTGACTATACAGGAAGCGCCCCTATTTCTGCAGATTACAACAAATCTTCGGAAGAAGGACTCAAAAAGACAGAATTACTGACTGTTATTTTGGTCTTAAGTATTTTGCTTATTGTCTTCCGGTCGCCGATTGCTCCCTTCATCCCGCTCATCACGATCGGTATTGCTTTTATAATAACCCGCGGGCTTGTGGCTCTTTCAACGAAAGCTGGTCTTCCGGTATCTTCCTTTACCGAGACATTCCTTATCGCCGTGCTTTTCGGGGCTGGAACGGACTACTGCATTCTTCTTATCCATCGTTTTCGGGAAGAGTTGTCCCAAACCACGGATCGTGTACTCGCACTCACTCGGACACTTACGACAGTTGGAAAAACGGTGATTTATTCCGGTAGTACCGTACTTATAGCTTTCTTCCTAATCGGCTTCGCCAAATTCGGCTTGTATCAATCCGCTGTCGGCGTTTCCATCGGGATGGCCGTAACCTTATTAGCAGCGATGACTTTAACACCTGCACTTATGTTGATCTTGGGGCCTGTCCTGTATTGGCCCGTTAAACCCAAAGCCGGAAAATCTCATGGCGACTCCAAGCTTTGGGCAGCTATGGCAAAAATAACAACAAAGAGACCTCTCGCTGTTCTCCTTGTCTGTGTGTTGCTGCTCTCGCCTTTTATCTTCCTGTTCCAAGGCACTCGTTCCTTTGATGATTTATCAGAAATAGATCCTAGCATTAGTGCTGTCAAAGGTTTCCGTAAAGTGGAGACGGCTTTCAGCAGCGGAGAAGTACTCCCCGTTAGCATTGCCATAATGTCCAAGACGGATATGCGCTCCCCGGAAGGACTCGCAGCCATGGAGAAAGCTAGCGCAGCAGCAAGCCTCGCTCCTCATGTGAAGGAAGTGCGGAGCGCGGCCCGACCACTAGGCAAGCAAATTCAAGAACTTACAGTGCCCAACCAATTAGAGCAAACAAATAAAGGACTTCGTGAGCTTCAATCCGGTGTGAATCAAGTCAGAGACGGCTTCGTTAAAGCTCAAACCGATATGAACGCTCAGTCCGGGGATATTATGAAGCTTCAGGAAGGCGCTGAGCAAATTTCACAAAAGCTCATCGAAGTTCAAAATGGCGCCAAGCAGCTTACAGCAGGGTTAACCAGTTCACAAAAAGGCGCCACTCAAATAAGTGACGCTGTGCAGCAATTGAAGCTTACTGCATCCTCTTTGGAAGATGACTTAACTAAGCTTGTGCAAGAGAATCCAGAGCTGGTCAAAAGCGCAGCTTACCAAACCCTAATCGCCAAGCAACAAGGTCTAGTCGGAGGCTTGAACCAGACCGCTCAAGGCTTGGTTCCATTAAGCAAGGGGCTAGCCCAGCTCACACCCGCTTCCTCCGGTATTGCGGAAGGAGCAGGCAAGCTAGCCGATGGTCAAACCGAAGTAGCTGGCGGTATCAAGCAGCTGCAACAAGGATTGGGGAAATTCGACGCAGGACTTGGCGAAGGAACGGATGCCTTAACGAAAGTGTCAGATGGCCTGAAGGAAATTCTCATTGCCCAGTCCGGCATTGCCGAAAACAGCTCCAAACAAATCGCGGGCTGGTATGTGCCTCAACAATTGCTGGAGCAAGATGATTTTAAAAAATCGATGGACTTCTATTTATCTAAAGACGGAAAAATTGGAAAGTTAGAGATTGTACTAGGCATTAATCCATATTCCAAAGAAGCCATGAACTCGATGGATGACTTAAAGAAAACGATTCAAGATAGCTTAGCAGGCACCACGCTCGCCAAAGTCGATGTTCAATTAGCCGGTACCACAGCCCAAGCACATGAACTTGACCGAATTTCCAAAGATGATTTCATTCGCACAGGCTCACTAGTGCTGATTGGTATCTACATTGTGCTTGCCTTACTCTTGCGTTCTCTTATTATGCCGCTCTACCTGCTGCTTTCATTAGGATTCAACTATTTGATTACGATGGGTATTGTTGAATTTATTTTCGTCAAACTTTTAGGGTACGAAGGACTTTCCTGGACGGTGTCATTTTTCGTATTCCTCGTTATCGTGGCGCTTGGCGTTGACTATAACATCTTCCTCATGGCGCGATTTAAAGAAGAGTACCGCCATGGTCAAGTTGCTCAAGCAATGAGGAAGGCGATGACCACAACCGGAGGCGTGATTATGTCCGCTGCTGTCATTATGGGCGGAACGTTCGGTGCTTTAATGTTCTCAGGAATGAATACATTGCTTCAAATTGGAGCAGGAATTGTGATTGGCTTAGCTATTTATACAACAGTCATCATGGGACTGATTGTTCCTTCATTGACTGTCCTGTTCGGTGAAAGCAACTGGTGGCCATTTAACCGTTCACGCAATTTCCAGCAAGCCAAACATGCAGAAGAACACAAACCATCCTTACAACCTGTTGATATTCCTTAAAGTAACAGAATTCATTGGAAAATAGCTTTGGAACGTGTCATGGAGAATTATCTCTGTGGCGCGTTTTTTTGTTGCTAGAATGCTTCCACGGATATATAATAAGCAATATACTTATAAACACTTATTTTCACTTAAGTGAAAGGAGTTGATTGCTATTTTTCAAGAAGAAAGGCTTATATCCATCGTTGAATACTTAAAATCAAATAAGCGGATTACGATTGATCTCATATGTGAACTCTATGATGTTTCGCGTGACACAGCCAGACGTGACATGGTAAAGCTGGAAGAACAAGGTCTTATCGTACGCACCCGCGGCGGCGCCATTCTCCCGACACTGTCCAAAGAAGTCGGCGATTATGATCAAAGACTGCAAGCGGAGTCTTCATCGAAGCTTACGATTGGCAGAACAGCCTCCGCGCTTATCCAAGATGGCGATTATATTATGATGGATGCATCAACAACCGTTCTTCATGCCGCTAACGCCCTCACCTCTAAGCATAATGTCGTTGTAACCAATTCGATTGAAATTGCAGCGATCTTAACTCGTAAAGACAGCACAACCATTCATATGCTTGGCGGTGTACTGGATAACAAGCATCATAGCGTGTACGGAGCCAAAGCGATCGAAATGTTAAATGACTATCATGTTGATAAACTATTTATCGGTACATGCGGTCTGACGGAAGAAGGGCTGTCTGCTCCGAATGAAGAGGAAAGCTACTTGGTGAGAGCCATGATGCAGCATGCTGACCAAGTCATCGTGCTCGCCGATCATTCCAAATTCGGCAAACGGTTGTTCAACCGTGTAGTTGGATTCGAGAGTATTGATGTGCTGGTTACTGATCAAGAGTTAAGCTCGGCGATGAAAGAGAAGCTGCTTGCATGTGAAGTGAAAATTGTTTTGGCAGAAGGAGACGATCAACATGATTAAACTTATTGTTAGTGATTTAGACGGCACCTTACTTGATCATAGCAAGAAAGTAACACAACGCGAGATAACGGCGATTACAAAAGCCAAGGAAGCAGGCATTACGCTTTGTTTGGCATCAGGCAGAATGAATGTGGAAATACAGCAGGTTTTGAAAGAGATTGGCCATCAAGCGCACTCCGTCTCGCAAAACGGGGCCTTCATCCACATGGAAGACGGAACCTTCCTGCAATCACAGCTTTTTCAACCTAAACTTGCTAAACAGGTGTACCAGTTGCTGAAAGACTTTGATCTCGTCAAGTTGATTTGTACGGGGGAAGCCAACTATATTACCAGCATGTCTCCTGCTTCTGAGGAGGTTCAGTCCCGTACTTTCCGACCTTTTATCATCAAAGAAGATTTGGAGAAAGATTTGCTTCTGGATCTTGAAACCAGTAAATTCTCCATGTTTGGGGAGTTGGAGATTCTTCTGCGGCTCAAAGCTCTTATGGAAGAAAAGCTCGGTGATCAGCTAGAAATGTTCTTATCCGATAAGGATTGCCTGGATATTATGCCGCTAAATGTTTCCAAGGGCCGTTCATTACTCGTTCTTATTGAGAAATTAGGCCTGCAGCGGGAAGAGATTGCTTGTTTCGGGGATTCCTTCAATGATGTATCCATGTTCAGCATTACACCGCATAGCTTTGCCATGCGTGGTGCTCATCCAGAGGTTAAACAGCACGCCGCTTATCACGTGGACTCTGTTGCTGAAGCTATAGAACATGTGTTTGCCTATAACGAGAAATATGCGATGCAGCCAAAAGGAAGCAGCAAACTATGAGAAGGTTACTCTTTATGGGCTGCCTGTCTTACTTGCTGACAGGTTGTACCCATGTTATTTACGGTGCCGTTCTTCCTGAACTACTTGCCCATTACGGACGAAGTTACAGTGACGGAGGACTGCTTGTTTTCCTGGAATTCGGAGGATTCCTTCTTGGTGTACTCTGTATGCCCTATCTGATACGCCGAATTAGCCGCAGAAGTACAATTACGACCGCATTCGGACTGCTGTTCATCGCTATGATCGCAGTCGCAAGTCTTCCCCCATGGCCGATTGCTGTTAGTTTATCCTTGATTGCCGGTGTGGCTTTCGGTCTAGTTGAATCCAGCATCAGTACCTTCATCTTGATTGCAGCGAAAGATCAACAAGCGGTTGCGTTCAGCAAGCTAGAGGTTTTCTTTGGACTCGGAGCCTTAATTATGCCGCTTGTATCAAGCGCATTAATTGCAGGCGGTGCTTGGAAGTTCGCTTTTTTATTGCTTGGTCTAAGCGCCTTAGCCACAGGCATCATTTGGTCTAAGCTTTCCTTAGGAGAGCATGACGAGCTGTTAGCCCATCGAGCGGATCTCACGAAAAAAGCAGAAAAACCGCCTGCGCTGACTAAGGGGTCCTTGGTATTTCTTCTGCTGTTTATGTTTGTCTTCTTTATGTATGCAGGCATGGAGAATACGATCGTAAACTTCCTTCCATCGATTTTTATCGATCAGCTGCATGCTACAAGCTCTGTTTCATCCTTATCTGTCACAGCCTATTGGCTTGCTATGGTCGTTGGTCGTGTTTTTGCAGGTGTGATTGCTGAAAAAATGACTTATTTCCGTTATTTAGCCGTTTCCTATGTCGGTAGTCTGCTCATTGTCCTCGTATGGGTATTTAGCACGCAGCTCTGGAGCAGTTTTGCCGTTGTTCTGCTGCTTGGGTTGTTCATGTCCGGCATGTTCGCCGTTGCACTCATTTATGCCAATCAACTGCTCCCGGGACGCACCGAGCAAACAACAAGCGCACTTATCGCCTCAGGCGGGCTTGGCGGTTCCGTCTTACCGCTTGCAGCGGGATGGAGCATGGACCGATTCCATGTAGGTGTATCGATCTGGTTTGTTCTAATTGGCATGCTGCTCGTTTTAGGCGTTATTTTATTTTCTCGCAAATGGAACACACAGGCTCTGCATTCCAGCAAACAATTAAAAACTTATACATGAATGACAAAAAGGCTTGAAATCCTCCAGGGATTTCAAGCCTTTTCCTTGCAAAATAACCTACCTAAGCAGTTTTAATTGAATGCGAATCCCCTTCTCATCGAATAGAACATCTCTGACTCCAATAAGTTTAGGTAAATGCTCCTCAAGGGGGATCTCGATTGTAGGTATTTGCAGCCATTCATTTGGCAATCGCATTCCCTTTACTTGCGCGTCAACCAATTGAATTTCCATGTCGGGTGCGTTCCAGCTCATCTTGAAATGCATCTTAGCGCCAATGGCTACTTGATCATGCCATGTTACATTAACGTCTGCTTCGATCGTCGAACCTTGCAGGATCAGCTTCGTTCCCTCAATGCGGAAATCGTTGGGTAGTGTTCTGTGCATGGCTAACTGCTTTTTCACCAAATTATTCATATCTTGCTCCGTAAGCTGTACTTCCAGTTTACGGCTCAGGATGATGTCTGCAATTTTGCCGCTGATCGCCACTTCTTGATAATTGAGGTCCAAGGCTTCGGTTGGTTTCATATAGAACCTAATCGCAGCGAGGGCACCAGCAAAAATAATTACCACAACGATGACAACGACAACTAATTTCTTTAGCAAGCATTGCACCTCCATCTGACGATGTGTTGAAATGCTTTATGTGATGCGAAGCCTGTACTCATCACGCTCACTCTTAATCTTCTTTGTTCTGCTGTTTCTCCTTGAGCCAGCGAGGAGCGCCCTTGCTCTTGCGATCTCGCTCGCGTTGAGCTTTGCTCGGAGCCTTGCCCGCGGCGGCTCCGTTAGGCCGTGCTGCCGGCTTCGCCACGGCAGCCGTGCCGTTGTCGCTGCGAGCCTCTGGCGCCGCAGCGCTAGTGCGCACTGCGCCCGATGGCGCAGCACCGTCACGCGCAGCAGCGGAGCCGCTGCGCGTTGGAGCGCCGCCTAGGGCGCGCGCAGCTTCGCGGCGGCTGCGCATCGTAGCCGCGCTGCGGTCCTGGGCCGGGTCGACAAGCCGGCCCTCGTACATCGCCTTCGGCGCGATCGTGATGCCGAGCTGCTTCTCGAATTTATCGAGAATGAACATTTCCTTCGGCGTCACGATAGACAGGGTCGTTCCCTCGCGGCCCATCCGGCCTGTTCTGCCTACGCGGTGGAGATAGTACTCCGCATTTGTTGCAGGATCAAGATGGAAGACATGAGTCACGCCTTCAATATCAAGCCCTCTGGCTGCGATATCGGTCGCTAGCAGCAATTGGAATTTGCGTTCGCGGAAGTTAGCCATAACCTTAGCGCGATCTTGCTTACTCGCTTCTCCATATAAAGCTTCAACAGATAAACCGACATATTGAAGTTTACCGACGACTTCAGCAATATCATCGGTAACATTAATAAATACGATGGCCGAGGTAGGTTTAATCAGGCGAACAAGCCTTCTTAACGTATCGATCTTCTCCCGCTCCTGACACACCACATACATGTGCTCCAACGTTTCAGCCGTACGCTGACTCGGGTTAATTTTAATAATAACAGGTTCCTTCAACCATCTTTGAGCCGCCTGTTCCGTGCTTTGCGGAATCGTCGCTGATACGAATACCATTTGGCTTGACCGAAGCACACCCTTAAGTACCATTTCCACATCGTTCATAGAACCTAATTCGAATACCTGATCCACTTCATCCACGATGCCTACCTTAACGTGATGGAGCGTTAGCTTGCGCAGTTTCATAAGTTCCAGCAGTCGCCCCGGTGTACCTACGACAATATGAGGATGAAGTCTAAGCTTCTCCACTTGTCTAACGATAGCCGCACCGCCAATCAACGACTGTGAACGAATAGGTCCTCCTTGAGTCAGCTTCTCGATCTCCTGCATGATTTGCATACCTAATTCTCGCGTAGGCACGACAACCAGAACCTGAAGTTGTTTTTGGCTCGCATCAATGCGCTGCAAAGCAGGCAGCAAATAAGCCAACGTTTTGCCTGTACCTGTTTGCGATTGAATAATGGCATCTTTCCCTTGAAGCAAAACAGGAATCGCTTCTTCCTGAATCGGTGTTGATTCCGCAATCCCTAGTTGTTGCAGTTTATCTACATAAGATTTCTCAATTTGCAGTTGTTCAAAGCTTGTACTCACTTTATGTAAACCCCTTTTCTCTTACTGCCTAATGACTTTATTATAAGCCACGGCACATAACGATACAAACAAACCATGAAAAAACCATCAGGGAATCTGACGGTCCTATCGATAAGCACGGTTGTTTTCAGCTTTACAGCTCAACATTCGGCCTGTTCTCTCTTTTTTCTTCACTATAAGCACGTTTTCCGTGCTTACAGTGTCGCTGACGGACCTTTTGCCTTCCGTAACGCGGAAAAACAGCTTTACAGCTCAACATTCGGCCCATTCTCTCTTTTTTCTTCACTAACACTGGCGTTATTGCTCTTAGTGACTGCTCTAACGCCCAAAAACTAGCAGTGTTATCCTTCCAGACATACCGTTTTCGGAGCCATTTCCCAAAAAACATATAAATTCCTGAAAAAGTTCTGACCACTGGCCAGATCTCTTGGTTAAGTGACTGCTTAATTCCATTGAAATCGGAGAACGAAAATGACGTTTACTGCCCCGTAGTTCCCCATTCCTCAAGCAGCTTTTGCTTAATCGCATCGCGCGCTCGAAACAAGCGCTGCCTGACTACACCTTCAGTCACTCCCAGTTCGCTGGCCATATCTTTGTACGATAAATTATGTATCCATTTCATCGCCATAATTTGTCTGGAAACAGGACTTAATTGATTCATATAGTCCACAATCGCCTCACGCATAAGCTTAAGCTCGACTTCCTTCTCAAGCGGAACGCAGTAGTCCGCTGCCGGCGCCGATTCGTTTATGCCTGACGTAAGTTCAGCTTCAAGCTCTTCCCGATTTCTTTTGTGCTTACGCAAATGATTGAGCGTAACATTACGGGTAAGTTTTTTGATCCAGCTTTCGTGCTTATCGATTTCATTCAATAGAGGTGCCTTACGAACGGCTCGCAAAAAGGACTCTTGAATGATATCTTCCACACTTGCATGGTCCCTCATAATGAAATAAATCATGGGGTATACAAATAAATAAAATTCTTTATATATCTGTTCTTGTACGCTTGGTTCTAAAGTATAAAACTCGCTACTAAATATTAGTCTCACATACTTCGACTCAAACGCCCCCTACCCCAACAAAGTGAAAATGCACAGCATTCTACTTTATATTAGGGCATATGAGGGCAGTAAACAATAATAAACACAAAATGCAGGTTTTACCTCTTGATCGATGCCAATTTCCTACTTAACCAAGCGAATATATCATCCAACGCTTTCTCATCTTCCTTTCTTGGAAAGCGGTGTTCAAGTCCATCATACAAAGCCATTGTATACTCTTTACCTGCCAAATCCAGGGCAGTCGCCAGCTTTCGTGCCTGCTGCACGTCAACTTGGGAGTCCTTCAGCCCATGGATAATATAAACGGGTACATGAAGATCAGCAACCCAACGTGCAGGGGATCGTTCTAAGTAAGCTTCGGCTTGTTTTTTCGGATGACCGACAACACGTTTGAGCATTCTCCGCAGGTCTATGCGCTGCTCGTAAGTATCCAACATATCGCTGACACCGCCCCAAACGACAACCGGACCTACTTCCTTGCATTCTTTAGCCGCTCTTAGAGCCATAACAGCCCCTCTGGAGAAACCAATCAACGGAACAGGACCTGGCCGTACTTCATCTAATGCTTGGACCATGGGGATGGCGTGAATCAAGTCGTATCGATCCTCACCACCGAAATCTTCTCGTCCCTCGCCCCCTTCGTTACCACGATAAAATGGAGCGAATACGACATATCCTCGCTGTGCCATGGATACAATTCTTCGTTTACGAACCATCCCTACCTTGCGAATGCCCCCGCGGCAATAAATGACGGCAGGTAGTGGCCCTTGCCCATTCGGGATGGCCAAATATCCCTTAACTTTCAGTCCCTGACTACCGTAGGTTACGAGATAAAGCGATATATGCTTTACATAACAACGTACTTGTTCTTTTTCTAGCAACTGCCCATCTTGAATGAGCTCTTCAGTATGCATCCTTCGCACCCCCATTTTGACAGTCGTAGCAACTTGATATAAACTAGAACTGCTCTTACTATTTTCCATCCGAAGGGATGAAACTATGAATACAGATTTTGAGAATGAATTTAATGCTTTAGTCTTTAAAACAGCTGAGCTTATCACTGGAGACACATCTCCTGAAATGCTTGAAAAGATCAAGATTTGGGCCTTTTTTAATCATATTCACAAGTCCCTTCCTGCTCTTACTTCGCATTGGAACCAAACACACCCTGAGGGTAAAGCTGAGGTAAAACGCATATTTGAAGAAATACGTGGGCTTAACCAAGCTCTCCCTACGAATAAATCAAGCCAGTAAGTAAAAAAGCGGAATCCCTTTCAATCAACGGGAACCGCTTTTTATTTTTTATTTAACATCCCTGAGGCAATTCGATCGAACGTTCGTGGGAACAATTGAAACAGTTTAATTCCAAGCCCCGCTACATAGGGCAAATTTTTCTCTGGAATATTTCTTTCTACAGCATGTAACAGAGCTTTCACTACTTTTTCTGGTTTTAACATAAACCATGAAACATTTTTGACATAGTTCCCGCTAGGATCTGCTTTGTCAAAAAAAGGTGTGGCAATCGGCCCCGGATTTATGGCTGTAACTGAAATACCTGTCTTCATCAACTCTTGCCTCAAGCTATTCGTGAATCCCAAGACAGCATGCTTCGTCGCTGCATATCCCGTTGACTTGGCTGTTCCAATCTTGCCTGCCATCGAAGCTATATTGACAATATGGCCGCTTCCCGCTTCAAGCATATGTGGCAATACCGCCTGGGTACAACGAACTATACCCATATAATTCACATTCATCATATCTTCAAAATGTGCCAGTGGAGCTCCGACAAACGTTTCAAATACCCCGTAACCTGCATTATTAATCAAAATATCGATTCGGCCAAATCTGGCAATCACCTGGCTAATCACTTCATTCACTTGCTCTGTCTGCGTAACATCCATACAATAAATGGCATGTTCTCCCTGCAAACCTGCTGCAATTTCCTGAAGTTTATCCGTGCTGCGCGCCGTTAGGATCGGAATTGCGCCTTTAGCGGAAAATTGCTGCGCCATTACAGCCCCAATGCCACTGGATGCCCCGGTAATCAGGACGATTTTATTTGAAATTTTCAATGTCATTTCTTCTCCTTGATAAAAAATTACAGGCACATATTTAGTTACAAAAATGGAGCAGCCGCATCAAGCAGCACTCCATTCATTTATCCGATTTATTCGGGCTCATTCATATTTATCATTCATCATTCAGGTAA
>NZ_VRTT01000010.1 GCF_008017805.1 Paenibacillus sp. N3.4
GATCAGCAGCTACCATCTCGCAGCGAACAGTGTAGACAGCCATAAGTTGGCCGTCGGTGCTGTGAACAGTGAACACCTCGCCGAAGGCGCGGTGGAAGGATCGAAGCTGGCCGCAGGCAGCGTAGATAGCACGAAGCTAGTGGCTTGGTCTGTGAATAGCAACCATCTGGCCGATGGTTCTGTGGAAGGATCGAAACTGGCAGCGGGCAGCATCGACAGTAGCAAGCTAGCGGCAAACGTTGTAAGCAGCAGTCACTTGGCCGATGGTTCTGTGGACGGCTCCAAACTGGCACCTGGTGCGGTAGGCAGCAATCATTTAGCAGACGGGGCCTTATTCGGAGCAAAGCTGGCGATTGGGAGCATTGACGGCAGTAAGCTAGCCTCGGGAGCGATCAGCAGCTACCATCTTGCAGCGAACAGTGTAGACAGCCATAAGTTGGTCTTCGGAGCGATTAACAGTGAACACCTTGCCGACGGCGCAGTGGACGGAACGAAGCTGGCAGATGCATGTGTAGACGGCAGCAAGTTAGCTTCGGGTGCTGTAACTAGCACGCATCTGGCAGATGGTGCTTTGCTCGGAGCGAAGCTGGCCGCAGGCAGTATTGATGGGAGTAAGTTGGCTGCAGCAGCGATCAGCAATTATCACCTGGCAAGCGGCAGCGTAGAGGGCGATAAGTTGGCGGCAGGAAGTATCGATGGCAGCAAGATTGTCGCCGGATCTATTCGAACAGGTCATCTGGTTGATGGTGCGGTAGAAGGTTCGAAGTTGGCAGCGAGCAGTGTAGACGGAAGCAAGCTAGCGTCGGGAGCAATTCATAGTGTCCACCTTTCGGAGAACAGTGTGGATGGAAATAAGCTAGCCGCCGGTTCGATTCGAACAGGTCATCTGGTTGATGGTGCAGTGGAAGGATCTAAGCTGGCTAGCGGCAGCATTGACGGAACAAAGCTGAGCGCAGGAGCGGTTAGCGGTGAACATATCGCTGAAAGAGCACTTCCTTTGACAAAGCTAGCCGCTTCTGTTCTCCAGACGTCTTCTTCCAAAAAGAATGCTATACAGCAGTTCGGACTCGTACCTTTCGAAATGAAAATTCAAGATGAAAGCATTGAAGTCACGTTACTTTTCGATGAGAAGTTTGCTGATGAGTATTATGTCTTAACGGCAATGACG
This sequence comes from Paenibacillus sp. N3.4, assembly GCF_008017805.1. GTDB lineage: Bacteria > Bacillota > Bacilli > Paenibacillales > NBRC-103111 > Paenibacillus_E. The sequence goes on from NZ_VRTT01000010.1 coordinate 1,169, forward strand.
AATCATTCGGCTTGCTTCGTATCGGTGAAACAAAAGTCAGTAGATTCTGCAATTATCTCGGTTGTTCGCGCCAAATTTTCACCAGATCAACAAGGTATCGTGAACTGGATCGCCATTGGTTCTCATAAATAAAATATTAATTTCGTATAAACGCACGTGGTCGCAGATTATTGCGATCACGTGCCGTTTTTGCGCGTCAAGCAACTAGCTGGATGGACGAATCGCTACAGCTAGTTTAATGACCAATTTTGAATTCGGAGGTATTCGTCCAATTTGAAACCTACACAAGAGCATATGATTAAAGAAGCGGTTGTGACTGATGACCATTAGGTTGATTGGAAAGGGGGATGCCTTGTGAAGGGTGTTGTACTGGCGGGAGGGACGGGAAGCCGTCTGCGTCCTCTGACGAACATCATCAATAAACATTTGCTTCCGGTTGGTGAACTGCCGATGATTCAATATGCCATCGAAAAGCTAAGCGGGGCCGGTATACAAGATATTTTGCTTATTACGGGCAAACAATCTTCAAGTTTGTATCTGGAGTACTTGGGGAGCGGTGACACATTCGGCGTACGTCTTACTTACAAATTGCAAGATCACGCAGGTGGCATCGCTCAGGCTCTTGCCCTTGCAGAAGATTTTGTTCATGTCGGAGAAAAGTTTGTCGTTCTGCTTGGTGATAATTTGTTCGAGGATTCATTAGTGCCCATGATCCGTAGTTTTGAGAATCAGGAAGAGGGCGCAATGGTCATACTTAAGGAGGTAGATAACGCCAGCAGGTACGGTGTTCCGGACATTCAAAATAACGTCATTGTCCGTATTGAGGAGAAGCCCGAGTATCCGAGCTCTTCTTACGCTGTGACAGGAATTTATTTTTTTGAATCAACCGTGTTTGCCGTCATCCATACACAGATCCCGTCCGAACGAGGTGAGTTTGAAATTACGGACGTGAATAACGTATATGCTGCGGTCGGAAAGCTCAGGCATCAATTTTTTTCAGGCTGGTGGATTGATGCGGGCACACACGAATCGTTGTTTCAAGCTACTCTTTCTCTTAGAAAGGGGGAGAGCTAATGAGAGATTGGTTATATGTGGATGACCACTGTTCCGCAATCGAGCGAATCATTGAAGACGGTACCCCTGGAGAAGTGTACAATATCGGCGGACAGAATGAACGGACGAATACTGCGATAGCAGATGATCAGCCATGAAAATTCTCATAACCGGAGCTGGCGGCCAGCTTGGATACGATCTCGCACGTGTCTTTGCTACAACAAATTATGAAGTGAGCACTTGGACTAAAGAGCAGATGGATGTGGGCAATGAACAACAAGTAATCGATATACTTCTCCGTGAAAGGCCAGATACGGTCATTCACGCAGCCGCGTATACGAATGTGGATAAAGCAGAAACGGAAACGGTTCTTGCTTATCAGGTGAATGCCTTCGGTTCACTTCATATCGCCAAAGTCTGTAAAAAAATAGGTGCTAAGCTAGTCTATGTGAGTACAGATTATGTGTTCGATGGGACAAAGGGGTCTCCTTATGCGGAAGAAGATACGACGAATCCATCCAATGCGTACGGTCGATCAAAGCTGCTTGGAGAAAAGTTCGTACAAACAACATGCAGTAAGCATTTCATTGTTCGCACATCTTGGTTATACGGAAGCAAGGGGAACAATTTTGTAACCAAAATATTGGAAAAAGCTCAAGCCGGAGAGCCGCTTACCATCGTAGATGATCAGTTCGGTTCACCGACGTATACATTGGATCTAGCTATTTTCATCCGTGAGCTGATCGAAACGGACAGGTATGGCATTTATCATGCTTCCAATCAAGGTATGTGTTCCCGACACGCCTTTGCCTGCGAAATTTTGAGGATCGCGCAATTGGCTCATATTAAATTGTGTCCTGTACATTCGGATGTGTTTCCACTTCCTGCTATAAGACCTATGTACTCGGTCCTTGAACATAAAGCTATGGTTAAGAATGGTTTTAGTCCTTTGAGGGACTGGAAATCAGCGCTTCATTATTTTTTCCAAGTTGTCTATGCTGCTGATTGATGACAGGGGGAGGACAACAGCCGTTTCATTTCATTCCTAAAACCATAGTATAGAGGGTACGATATTATGCCGATTTGAGGTGATCGAATGACAAATTTAGATACGCAATCTGATCGCATGAATCCTAAAGTGTCCGTTGTCATTCCGGCAAAGAACGAATCGAAAACGATTGCCCATGTCATCAAGCAGGTTAAGAACGTTCATTCTAATTTGGAAATAATCGTTGTTGTCAACGGGTCAACGGATAGAACCGCGGAAATTGCCGAACAGATGGGCGCTATAGTGATCCACTACCCTATTGCGCTGGGCCATGGTGTCGGCAGAAGCATAGGTGCGAAGGAAGCCAAAGGGGATATTATCCTGTTCATAGACGGAGACATCGTGATCTCCAGCGAATTGCTTATGCCGTTTGTGAAAGCGGTAGAGAACGGGGCCGACATCGCTTTAAACACGTATCAAGGCCCTGAGAATACGAAGAATGTGAGCAGTATCGCTTTATCCAAATGGGTATTAAATTCTTTACTTTTTTCGACCGGACTGGGCAGTTCATCGATGACGACCATCCCGCACGCCATTAGCAGGAATGCGTTGGAGGTCATAGGGTACGATAATTTAGCGGTGCCGCCCAAAGCTCAAGCCATTGCCATATCAAGCGGGCTTCATGTCACCCAGGCTTGTTTTGTGGATATCAGGAAAATCAATCGTAAGCGAAGAGAATCACCTAATCCAGTTATCCCGCTCATTGTGGGGGACCATCTTGAAGCGATTCATTGGATGCTTAGTCGGAGCGATCCCCGTGTCAACCGTACGGACCTCGGAAGGCAGCGTGAAAGGGTGAGAGACTGAAATGAAGATAAAAACAAAAGCATTAAATGAACGGCGGCCCTTCCGCAAAAAATTGTAGCAAAGAAACTCACTTTGAGCAAAAAAACAGGCTGGGAAAAGGCGGCTTACGCCGAGGGATGCCGTTCGGTTGGATGGTTCTGGCCCAAATCGGCCGCAGATGAACCTCCTGATGAGATTCAATGGTTGCGCTGGTTAAATCTAAGTTGGGCAAGATGGTTTCGGAAAATTAATTTCAGCTATGTGCCTTTATTAAGCTACCCTCTCGCTTGCAGACAGTTCATTCGTGGATTTATTCAAACAGCAAATATTAACATAAACCCTAGACTACTACTATTGCCGACAACAAAGAAGGTCTGTTGCATTCTTACAGTAATGAATGAAGAGGCAACTTTACAATCTCAGTTAAATGAGCTTGTTCGCCTTCCTTTCGAGGAAATCATTGTGGTTGTTAATGGATCTACGGACAATAGTTACGAAATTGTCCGCAATCATCCATGCTGCGCCACGATCGTTCATTTTGATTCGGCGCTTGGGTATGATGTGGGTAGAGCAGTTGGAGCGAAATTATCACATTCTGATATTTTACTCTTTTTGGACGGAGATATGACGATTAGTGTGGATATTATGCTGCCATTTATTTATGAGATAGAAAAGGGGGCGGACGTAGTCCTGAACCCGATTTCGTCCATACTGCCGAATTATGATCAAAGGGATTCGGTTTCCAACATCAAACAGTTTCTAAATCTTTGTCTGGGAAGAAAGGATTTGAATGCGGACTCGTTGACAGCCGTCCCTCATGCGTTATCACTCCGTGCTATTGAAAGATTGGGCGCAAAAGTGTTAGCTGTCCCCCCTGTTGCGCATGAAAGGGCCGTTCGTTACGGTCTCTCCGTTGTCAGTTCACCTGTTGTTGCCGATGTCATCAACAGCAACCGACTCCGCAAACAGAATGTCGGGGAGGAAAATCATGTAGAGCAGCTCATACTTGGGGATCATCTGGAAGCCCTGCATGAACTAATGGAAACATCGGCTCCCCGCTTGAACTTTCCCGATCTGATGCGGCAACGTCACTTTATGGAAGAAAGGAAAGATGACAGTGTCCAGAACAACCTTGATCATCCCGACCTATAAGGCCAAGGACAATCTTGAAGCTTGCGTAAACGCCATTCGCAGCCATACGGATGATCCTTATGAAATAATCATTATCGACAATGGATCGAATGACGGTACAGACGACTATTGCCGCAAAGAGCGGCTGACTATGGTGTCATTACCGTGGAACCATACGTTTCACTCGGCATGCAACTTCGGTTTGAAATTGTCAGTCGGAGATAATCTGCTCATACTGAAACATAATGTCTTAGTATCACCCCATTGGTTGTCTGAGATGCTTCAATGTTTGTACAGCGAGGACGATATCGGAATTGTCCGTCCTTTATTGGGCCCGGCAACGGGCAACCTGAAGGTCACAGAAGGCCAGTTAAATGAGAATGATCCCGGCGTCTGCATCTTATTCAAGCGCGACTTGCTTCAAAAAGTGGGATTCCTTCAGAAGTCGCGCATGTATGGAGACCATGACCATGTATTTGACGATTATTGCAGCCGCGCACGTGACGCCGGCTATAGATGGATGGTTGCTGGAAATGTGACGTTAAATATAGATTATGCACATTTATAAATGAGAGTGATGCTGCTTGAAGGAGGGAAACCAGATTTGAAGAGATTAAGAATTTTTTTTTTGAATCATCTGTCATGTTACATTAACAGCTTGGCAGACGCTTTATGCCAATTGGGCCATAGCATTTACTACCAAACCTCATGGGAAATGAGAGAGATTGAAGCAGGGATTTCTTATTTCAAACCGGATCTGTTAATTACCGTGGGCATCGACAAACCGATGTTTCACCCTTCCTTGGATGTTATACCGGATTTATGCCATAAATATGGATTGCTTCATATTTATTGGGCTACGGAAGACAAAATTCATTTTGACGGCATTTCGGTGCCTTTTGTCCGGCGTGTGAAACCAGACATCGTCTGGACTATCCACCCTGAATGTGTGAAAAAATATCAAAATATGGAAATCGGTTCGGCGTACTTAAATTTTGCGTTTAATCCGCGCATGTTTTCTCCAAAATCAGAAAACCCCGCTGAAATATATGATGTCTCGTTTATCGGGACGACCCATTTGGAAACGCGAACCTTTCGATACGATAGTCTTAAGCAGTTGCTCTTTCCTTTGATTCAAGCCGAAGTTGAGGTGGGTGTATGGGGAAACAATTGGTTGGAAAGCAAAGATTTCTTGGAAATCGAATTCGGTGCTTCCATCCCGCCTCATCGTTTTCATGGGTATATATCGTACAAAAACACTTCAGACATTTATCATAAGACCAAAATCATGCTGGGTGTGCAGAACGCTGTGGATCAAGTCAGTCAACGTACTTTTGAAATTTTAGGTACAGGCGCGTTTATGATTGCCAGCCGAACGGAGGAGTTGGAAAGACTTTTTGAGGATAAGAAAGAAATCGTTCTTACTTCTAGCCAGGAAGAAACCCTGGAGCTAGTGAGCTATTATTTGAAGCGTCCGGAAGAACGGATGCTCATTGGCCGGCAAGCAAGGGAGAAAGTGTTGTCAAACCATACATTTTCGATGCATTTGCAGAACATATTGCCTGCGATTGATAAACCTTTAGGGGAAAAGAGGAGAGCTCGTAGATGGTAGAATTAGTTCCATTGGTACGTCAATTTCAGTCGATGAAGCAGGATATATTGCAAGCGGTGGCCGATACGATTGATTCGGGAAAGTTTATTCTCGGACCTAACGTTGGGCGCCTGGAAAGTGAAATATCCGCTTATTTGGGAGTCTCTCATGCGATTGGCGTTGCCAACGGCACTGACGCTCTTGTGCTCACGTTGGATGCGTACGGGATCGGTCCCGGTGACGAGGTCATTACGACACCCTTTACTTTTTTCGCTTCAGCAGAGGCTGTTTCTCGCGTCGGCGCTGTTCCTGTATTCGTCGATATTGATCCGCAAACCTACTGTATGGATCCGTCTCGTATTGAGGAAAAAATAACTTCGGCAACGAGGGCCATTATTCCCGTTCATTTATTCGGACAGCCTGCTGATATGAATGAAATCATGCATATTGCGGACAAACACGGATTAGTGGTGATCGAAGATGCGTGTCAAGCATTCGGCTCCGAGTATAGGGGAAAACGTGTCGGCAGTATCGGACATGCAGCATGTTTTTCCTTTTTCCCTACCAAAAACTTAAGCTCGATCGGCGATGGCGGGCTGATAGCCACTTCCGACGATCATATCGCCCAGCGGATTCGCCAGCTTCGTCAGCATGGCAGTCAAAAAAAATATTTTCATAGCGAAATCGGCTATAACAGCCGGTTGGATGAACTTCATGCCGCCATACTGTTAATCGCATTACCGAAGATCGACGAGTGGAATAAGGAAAGGATGCGTTTGGCCACCCGTTACCAGGAAGCTTTGCGGGATATTTCTTATATCAGCATAGAACAGGGACCACAGGACCGGACTCACATTTACCATTTATTTTGTATCCGGTCTGAACGGAGGGACCAGGTACAGGATGCGCTGATTCATGGGGAGATCCAGTGCGGCGTTTATTATCCGTGTCCGCTTCACCTTCAAGACGCTTATGCGTCCCTCAACTACAAGCTCGGCGCATTTCCCGTAGCGGAACGGATGTCTCAGCAACTGTTGGCTTTGCCTATGAGTCCTTTTCTTTTGGAAAGCGAACAGAATCAAGTTATCGACATCCTGATCCGGTTAAAAGGAGAAATGACGCCATGATGGGATTTGGTTTAGTCGGCTGCGGAAAAATTTCCGACCGCCATATCGCCTCCCTCGCGAAATGCGCGAACGCGGAACTGGCCGCTCTTTGTGACATCCAGACCGAACGTATGGACGCTGCCCGACTGAAGTATAGACAACTCTCCGGTTCCAAAGCTGAGATAACCGCATATCAGGACATTACCGCTATGTTGTCGGATGCACGGGTGCAAACGGTAATTATTGCTACTCCTTCCATGCTTCACGCAGACTTGGCCAAACGGGCGATGGCAGCGGGAAAGCATGTCATTGTTGAGAAACCGATTGCGCTCTCTCTTCGTGAAGTGGATGAAATCGTGGACTATGCCCGGAAGCATCTTGTCTGTGTTCAAGTGTGCCACCAATTGAGATATAAGCCTGTCATGCAGCGGATCAAGGAGCTGATCGATGCCAAGGCAATGGGCGATCTGCACCTGTGCGTTATATCCATGAGACTGCAGCGTTCACAAGCTTATTACGACGCTGCGCCTTGGAGAGGAACGTGGGATAAGGACGGCGGGATGCTGCTTAACCAAGGCATCCACCTTATCGACTTAATGCAATGGTTCATGGGTGACTACGAAAGCGTGTTCGGCAGTATGCTTCGCGGATCTATACCGAAGCAAACGGAAGACGTTGCTGCCGGAATCGTGACATTTAAAAGCGGAGCCATCGGCATCATTGAAGCCAACACACTGACTTACCCGAACAGCTACGACAACAGCATTACCCTCTTTGGGGATAAAGGGACGGTTAGTATCGGCGGGATCGGTTTAAATGAAATACGCAAATGGTCCATTGACAACATACCGCAGGACTTACCGTCCGAGAACGACGCTGCCGATGAGCACCTTCTCATGTACGAACACTTTATCCAAGCCGTGAAAGGAAACGACAGTTCTATGATTATACATGCTTCCGAAGGGAAGAAAGCGGTCGAAATGATATTTGCGTTGTACGAATCGGTACGAAAGGGGCAAGCGGTACCCGCACCCTTAACCTCTTTTTCAACAACGATAATGACAAACATGGAGGGCTGGAAATGACCTGTTTATTCGGCAATGTCCTTGTTACAGGCGGAGCGGGATTTATCGGATCCCAGCTGCTGCAGAAGCTGCTTCCCATTTCAGAGCGCATTACGGTCATAGATGACTGTTCGACAAGCAAGCGCGAGAATGTCCCCGTCTCAGATCGGCTGACGTTTATTGAAGCTTCCTATGTGGATGAAAAGTTGTTGGAGCGGGTGCTTCCCTCCGTCACACACATTTATCACGTAGCTTGCAGGAATCTGGTGATGTCCGCCGACAATATGGACGACGATTTTCACGTGAATTTATATGGAGGCTATTTGCTGTTAAAAAAAGCAAAGGAGCTCTGCCCTCACTTACATCGGTTCGTTTATACGTCGACAGCATCGGTTTACGGAAATGCCGATGTTATTCCGACGCCTGAGAGCAGTTATCAAACAACGATTCCGTATGCAGCGAGCAAATTATCCATGGAGCATTACTGTCAGGTTTATCACCGCATGCATCAATTGCCGATTGTGGTTCTCCGGTTGTCTAACGTTTATGGACCGGGTCAACTGACGACGAATCCGTATTGTGGCGTCGTGGCCAAATTTTTTGAAACGGCCGATCAATGTAAGCCGTTTATGATTTACGGCGACGGTACGCAAACAAGGGATTATACCTACGTCGATGATGCCATTGAAGCGCTTCTGACTACAGGGCTGCATCCCGATGCTGTAGGGAACGTGTTTAATGTAGGAACCGGCGTAGAGACAAGCGTAAACCGGTTAGCCGAGGTCATATCTGAAATAAGCGGTCGGACCCTCCTGGGGCCGACATTTTATCCGAAACGAGCCGTGGATGTGGTTTACCGCCGGTGTCTGGATGCCAGTTTTTTGCGCCGCACCTTAGGCTGGGAACCTAAAACCGGTTTAGCCGAGGGATTGCGGAAAACAGATCAATGGAGGAAGAAGGGGAATCGTTCCGTATGAAAATATTTCAAGGGACGATTGAAATTGCCGGGCAGATGGGTATCTTGAGCGGGGAACTCAAAAAAAGGGGGCATTTGGCTTCAGGTTACAACATCTTTCATTCCTATTTGGGCTATAAAGATCATCTTGTGAATACGAACTCTCATGAAATTCAAACGACGTATAAGCACATCATTAATTTCTTCGATCTTTTCCATTTTCATTACGCTAGCAGCCTGCTTCCCGATTATAAGGATCTTGAAATCATCAGAGGCAAAGGTAAGAAAATGATTATGCACCATTGGGGCAATGATATCAGGTTCCACGATCTGGCGCGTATAAACAATCCCTATGTGTATACGGGAGACTCTCCCGGAAATGAAGTCATTCATCATCGATTGACTGCCATCAGCCAATACGTGGATGAGGCCATTGTACAAGACTATGAGGTATATACCTATGCCCGCCCTTATTATAAGAAAGTTCATGTGGTGCCGATATCCATCGACCTTTCGCGGTTCATTCCGTCTTCTCCTAAGAAGGATGTCAAGCGGCCTCTTATTCTTCATGCACCTACAAACCCGGATTTTAAGGGGACCCTGGCGATTGAAGAGGCCATTCATCATTTGCAGAAATCGTATAACTTTGAATATAGGCGCATACAACATTTAAATCATGAAGAGGCTGTTAAGCTGTACCGGGAAGCCGATCTGATTATCGATCAGATTCGCTGTGGCTCGTACGGCTTGCTAAGCGTTGAAGCAATGGCACTGGGTAAACCTGTTCTCGCCTTCATCCGCAGCGATGTAGCTGCCAGGTTTCCTTCACAGCTGCCAGTTGTGAATGCGAATCCGGACAATATAACTTCGGCCATTCAACTCCTTCTTGAAAACCCGTCGCTACGGTTAGAGATGGGAGAACATGGACGGGAATATGCGGAAAAATATCATGCCAAAGAAGTCGTGGTCGATCTTTTGGAGCAGATTTATGGAAATTTGCGTTCTTGATCTGATGAGAAAAGGAGGACCTGTAATGGACTCATTAGAGAAATCTATGCTGTTTATTCCCAACCGTTTATTTGTATTCGAAAAAGAGATGTATGTTTCATTTAATATTGCAGTAATCCCAACAGATATGGATGTCACCTCCATGACTTTGTTTGTTCCTTTACCTGCAGGAAGTACGGAGATCAGCCTGCAATTGCATGAAATTACTACAGCGTGGGATGAGCAATATATTAGAAATGTATGCCCGGCATATATACTCAACAAAAATGAAGGTCGCCTATCTTCCGAAACAAATGAAGGAAGGTTTGACTTAAACAATTATATACAAGCTTGGCGCTTTGACAGTTTAGAAAATCACGGAGTATTTTTACAGTTGCATTCCTTGGGTCATCTATCCTTTTCGGAGGAAACTCCTCCTTATCTCCTCGTAATCACGGTATAATCGCTTCCTCCTAAAAATCCCCCTTAAGTAACACGTACAAAGCAACAATGTACGGTTAACTTAAGGGGGATTATTATTTATAACTCTAATGACCGAAACAAGGATGAATATTCAATAAGTGATGCCGGGGTAATCGATTTTTTGATAAAGGTCCTTAATAAATGTATACAGCCGTATATAGTCCGTAAGGGAGTCTCTATTAATAGATTCCAGAGTCTGATTAGGAAACTGATACACAATAAATGAATCTGTCACGTAATTGCTATATTCTTTCAAACCTAAGTTAAAGTAATCCAACTGATGCGTATCGTTATACATCATTCCTTTACCCCAAGTCACTTGGATGCCAGTTTGATAGTAGCGAGAGAACATACAAGCATTTTTTATCCAACTGCTATCGAAATTCTGATTTCCGCTAAAATTCGAATGGAGAGCTGTTACATGAAAACCAAGCTCGCGCCAGTCTATAACGCGGGCCGAACCATAATTGGGCAACCACATGCATAGAAATTTTTTGGCCTGAATGGAGGCGTTAACCCATTTGACAATCATTTCATCATCATCGTCAATGACTTCTCTCTGCCACAAAAAGCCTCTAAATGCCAGTTTATCGTGAAGCTGAGAGCTTTGCTCCCAACGGCTTACGAATTGATCCAGCCACCACTGGACGGCGGTTAAGCGATCGATTTCCGATTCAAAATCGAGATTGCGGCCTTGAACGGTTCCGAAGTTTTTTTGAAATGGATGAGGGTATGGAACAGAAACCCAAACGTCCAATTTTTCGTTTTCCGCCAGACGGTGCAGGGCATGAAAATTGGCATACGGAGCAAACAAAGCATCTATCCATTGCAGCCAATCTATCATTTCCGAAGGCTCTCCGAATCCAACAAACAACGGATCTAAGAAATGAGTGTCTCTTGTTCGAATTCCGTTGAAGATAAAGCCTTTAAACATGCTGTCAATCCGTTGTCCGTGCACCATATATTTAGCGTAATACTGTAGTTGGCTGTCTTTCCATGTCAGCGGGACATCGTTTGCTAAACCTCCGCATGGGATCATGCATACGTGATTGCGCAGTTCATAAGCGTTGGGTGGCAAAAATCCAATTGTGGGCAGAACCATCTCTTCACTCCCTAATATTTTAAGATTTGTATTTATATTAAATAGTATGTTTAAGAAATCAGCGATGACCTGCACAACAAACCATTTTTGGCAAAAGTACAAGCGATAATTGCCACACTTGAATAAACAGTAGAGTAGTGTTCGAGAAATATGAACGCTGAAAGGAGGAGTTATATGATCATCGTTCATGCGCCGACGGAAATCTCGGGGCAGATGAGAACATTAGTAAGCGGTCTAAGGCAAGCTGGATATAAAACCAACGGATACAATTGGTTCAACTCTTTTCTGAACTACAACGGCAGCGTGGTCAATACGGATGCCTATGAGTTAATCAAGCTAATAGATCCGCTTGTGAACTATGCGGATTTGTTTCATTTTCATAACGGCAATACCTTTGTAGTCAACAATTTTGATGTTCCGCTTATTCTCGATAAAGGAAAAAAAATGATTATGCATCATTGGGGAAACGATGTCCGTAAGGCAAAAGGCGCCTTGAGCATGAATCCTTATCCCATTCCCCCAAGTTACTTGACGGATGAAGCCATTCATGACAGCCTGACGTATTTCAGCAAATATATGAAGCATGCCATAGTCCAAGATTATGAGATATATCCGCATGTAACGGATTATTATGAACATGTCCATGTGCTTCCTCTTGCTTGCAGGCATCATAGCATTCCTTATGCTTATCCATCACCTCATAATAATAATCCGGTTATTATTCACGCTCCCACGAACCGGGAATTTAAAGGATCGGTTTACATTGAGAAAGCGATAGGGGAATTGAAACTAACCAATCCTTTCACTTACATGACCGTTGAGAAAATGAATCACCAGCAAGCGATGCAGATGTATTTACAAGCTGATATTATCGTCGATCAATTATTATGCGGCACCTATGGCGTGCTTAGCGTTGAGGCGATGGCGATGGGGAAAGTGGTCGTTGCGTACGTAAGGGACGATGTGAGAGCTAAATTCCCTGACGATTTGCCGATTATGGTAGCCAATCCCGATACTCTTCGCGATGTGCTCCTTCATTTGCTTCAAAACCCTGAGCTTCGCTATAAGCTTGGTGTAGCCGGCCGTGCTTATGTGGAACGGTACCATGCTGTGGAAAATGTAATTCCCAAACTATTAGATATTTATTCCAAAATAGAGTGACTGATTTGCGTAACCAGGTGCATCTATAAATATATTCATCTGAAGGAGAAAAGAAAATATGGAGGAAGGAACGCAAGTTAACTTCGGGAAAAACGTAAACGTCGGTCTGCATGCAGTTATCGATCCGGGAGTCACAATAGGAGACGATGTGACCATCGGAAATTTTGTTGTGATTAAAAGCGGTGTACAAATCGGCAGCGGCGTGCAAATTGGCGATTTATGCGTATTGGGAAAAAGGCCATCATCGAATAAAAAGATGGCGCTTAAGCCCGCAGCGGAGTTGTCTTCTCTAGTCATTCACGATGGTGTGAAGATCGGCAGCGGGGTTGTCATCTATACCAGTGTAACACTGGTAAGCGATGTTCTTGTGGGGGATATGGCCAGTATCAGGGAACGTGTTACGGTGGGGGAAAGCAGCATTATAGGACGGAATGTCATTGTCGAACCTAAGACAGTTATCGGTAAGCGTGTTACCATACAAACCTCATCTTATATTACGAGCGACATGATAATTGAAGATGATGTATTTATCGGGCCCTGCTGCTCGACCTCTAATGATAAATATATGGGATTGGGCAACTATCCTCACCAAGGTCCCGTTATTAAGCGACGGGCAAGGATTGGAAATAACGCCACCTTGCTTCCTGGGATAACGATTGGCGAACAGGCGGTCATAGGTGCAGGCGCGGTTATTACCAAGGATGTTCCCTCCGGGCAAACGTATATCGGAAACCCGGGGAGACCCGCCAAATAACTTATATCTATATTTTTCCATGTTAAGGAGGAAGTTTTCATGGCAAGCGGCAGTGGATCAGATCATTCGTTTCAACAAATAGCAGTAATCGGTCAAGGATATGTGGGGCTGCCATTGGCCCTGCTCTTCGTAAATAAAGTTCATACCGTATTTGGTATCGATGTGGATCCTGGCAAAATCGAAGCACTTCGTAACGGGAAGAGTTATTTGCCCGATGTGATGGATGAAGAAATCGTGTCGTGCTTAGCTACCGGTCGGTATTATCCAACAGATCGTTTCGAGAAAGTCACAGAGGCCGATGCGATTATCATTTGTGTACCGACTCCCCTGAACAGTTCGCATTCACCGGATCTCACCATATTGGAAAAGGCCGTTTCGGAGATCGGCAAACATCTGCGAAAAGGCCAGTTGGTTATTCTGGAAAGCTCCACATATCCGGGAACGACGAGGGAGATTCTGCAGCCCATGCTGGAACTGGAAAGCGGCTTGACCGCCGGAATTGACTTCCATATCGGTTACTCGCCGGAACGGATCGATCCCGGAAACGAAAATTATAAAGTTGAACAAATTCCAAAAATAATCAGCGGTCTGACAAAGCAGTGTGCTGAATGTGCCCAAGCCCTGTACAGCAGCGTATTTGACATGGTAGTGAGAGTTTCTTCTACGGATGTGGCGGAGCTCACAAAGCTGTTGGAAAACTCTTATCGGCTGATCAATATAAGCTTCATGAACGAAATAGCGGCGATTTGCGATAAGTTGAATATTGATGTGTGGGAAGTTATTGAGGCGGCCAAAACGAAGCCTTTCGGATTTACAGCATTTTATCCCGGCCCAGGAATAGGCGGACATTGTATCCCAGTCGACCCGCTGTATTTACAGTGGAGAGCGAATAAGTTCGGAACGGAGAGCAAATTTATCCAGCTGTCCGATGAAGTCAATCGATCCATCCCGAATTACATCGTGAACCGTGTGAGAACCTTGCTTTCCAGACAGTCTGAACCGGGGCATGCCCGCGTTCTTATTTATGGCGTCGCGTATAAGAAAGATATTAATGACGTCCGTGAATCGCCGGCACTTGACTTAATTCGCTTACTTGTAGAAGCAGGATTGTCGGTTAGCTATCATGATCCCTACATTCCGGAGATTCAAGTAAACGGCAGCACCTATCAAAGTGTTGAAATAAATGATGAGATGCTGCAACATACAGGCTGCGTAATCATCTTTACAGACCATTCCGCCATACCTCTCGAACAAATTGTAACACATGCACCGATTGTGTTTGACACGCGAAACGTTACTGCTGGCATGCATGACAAGCATCATGTGTATCGCTTGGGTGCGGGTTTAGGGACGTCTTGAAACTAATCAAAGATAGCCGCCTTATTGTTGGTTGACTAGTGATGGATGTATGATTGCATTCGACCTGTCACTTTATTATCATGTGGATGACTTATCTTTGGCAGCGATGTTCACTCAAGAGAATTTCATTAGAATCCTTTAAGGAAAGGTGCTGTCCCCATTTTCATTCGTAAATGAATGATGGAACAGCACCTTTTTTCAATTCCTCTAGAGGGGGGGATCGGGATTGCCCCAATGATCACGTTTCTTGTAAGACTAGTTAGTGAGATACAAAAGCCTGTTTTACCTAAGATACGACTTCTGCCCTGTCCACTTTCTCTAAAAATCATAGAATACATAAATCGGGTAATCCACCATGAGCAGGAGTTGAGAGAAATTTGAGTATTCCTAAAGTATCGGTCATCATTCCTGTACACAATGAAGTCCGCACCTTGTCCAAGGTCATTAAACAGGCTTATCGGGTGCACCACGTACAGAAGTCATTGTCGTAGCTAACGGATCTACGGATGGCAGTAAGCGTGTAGCTGCTGGATTAGGAGCAAGGATCATCTCGTTTGATAAACCACTAGGACACGATGTAGGGAGAAGCATTGGAGCCATGCATGCGAAAGGGGATATCCTCTTATTTCTAGATGCTGACTTTGTCGTTCTGGCCAAAGAAATGATACCGCTTATCAAGGCTGTTCAGCAAGGAGTCGATGTTGCTTTAAATAAATATAACGGAATCATTTCTAAATCGCACGTCCATCGAGTTGTTTTGGCCAAATATGCACTAAATGCAATTTTGTGCCGCACCGATTTGAATGGCGCATCGATGACAAGCATTCCGCATGCGATTAGCCGAAAAGCACTCGATACAATTGGTGCAGAAAATTTGGCGGTCCCTCCACTGGCGCAAGCAATAGCCATACATCGCGGGCTTCACATAAAAGCAGCGCAATTGGTGAAGGTGGGCCTCCGCAATCGAATTCGAAGAAAAGCCAATTCCCCCGACCCAGTTGGTGATTTAATCATAGGCGATCATCTGGAAGCCATTCAATGGCTCATTCAATCCTCTGATGATCGTATGAGTATAGCAAGACAACATTCGGATTGGAGAGACAATGAGGTGAATTCAGATGAAGCCAACAGTGAAGAAAACGGCGGTTCGGCGCAATTCGATGAAGTTGGTAAATAAGCGATCGACAAACAAGCGATTATCCCGTAAATTTATTGCAAAATCAGCGAAATCTTCAACGCGAAGTGAGCTATACTGGCATAAATGGGGTATTCGAGCCGGCAAAGCGGATGCCGCTACCCATTCCACTTCCCAGGAGTCTTACCAAAAGAGAGCGTTGAATACCTATTGGCTTAAGCGTATGAAATCGAATCTATTCCATCCAAGCTCTCGTCACTATCGGGCAGCCTCCAAGGGGTATGTTGCAGGATTTTGCCAAGCCTCGGGTATGCCTATGACGGATTGGGTTCTGTTGCCAACGGAAGATCGGTTGCAGCTATTGTCAGTGTGATGAATGAGGAGACAAACATTGTTAATGTGCTTGAACAGCTGAATCGATTACCGCTGGATGAACTGATTGTCATCGTTAATAACTCTCAGGATGGGACATTTGAGAAAGTCAAAATGCATTCCGATGCGTTAATTGTCCATTATACCGATCCCTTAGGGCATGATGTGGGAAGAGTAGTTGGTGCAGAGCTTTCTAATTCCGACATCTTGCTGTTTGTAGATGGAGACTTTGTCGTTCAAGCTGAAGATCTCATACCATTCATCCATGATATTGATCGGGGAGCCGATGTGGCACTTAACAACATCACTCCTTTTTTGCCTCGGTTTTCATTATGGGATTCCGATACCGTTATGAAAAAATTTCTGAACACTTCATTAAAGAGATCTGATTTGAATGCCAATTCTCTCACCGCCGTTCCTCATGCGATATCGAGAAAGGCGCTCCAGCAAATCAGCTGCTCCATGCTCCAGATTCCCCCAAAAGCCCAAGCTGCCGCCATTCTTTCCGGATTACGTATTAAGTCATCTGCAAGTATCAATGTTATATCTGGGAATAAAAACAGGAAACAGAACCAGCGAGTAGATAATCCAATATCTCGATTAATCATCGGGGATCATATCGAGGCGCTGCAGCATGCGTTGCAGGCGAAAGGAAAACGGATTCTTTTTCCTGACATTATTCGGAAGAGGGAGTTTCTTAAGGGGGGATGAATTATGCAGGTAACGAGTATTATTATTCCGAATTATAATGGCCTTGCGTTATTAAAAGAATGTGTCGAGTCCATTCGGAGTCATACGTCGCTGCCTTATGAAATCATCGTGGTTGATAACGGGTCGGAGGACGGCTCTGTCACCTACTGTGTGAAGGAGAAATTGAAGCTCATTTCACTCCCTATTAACCACGGATTTCCCGTTGCATGCAACTTGGGCCTTCATATCGCTAGAGGGAATGCCCTCATGCTGCTTAATAACGATACGTTGATGACTCCGAACTGGCTGGATAATTTGTTGCGCTCATTATACAGCAGTGAGGATATAGGGATGGTAGGGCCTGTTACGAACTATGCGAGCGGTAAACAGCAAATTAAGGAAGAATTCACGAATATAAGTGATATGACCGCTAAATATAACAATTCTGACCCAAGCAAGTGGCAGGAAACGGACAGATTGGTTGGGATTTGTTTACTTTTCAAAAGAGAAATGCTTGGAAAAATTGGCTTCATGGATGAGATATTTACGCCGGGCTTTTATGAGGATGATGATTTCTGCTATCGGGCTCGGCTGGCTGGTTATCGGCTTCTAATTACCGGGGATTGCTTTATTTTCCATCACGGTAGTGCGAGCTTTCACAAAAAGGGTGTGGAGGCTCTGCAAGGGCTGCTTCAACAAAATCGTCAGAAATTTTTAGACAAATGGGGAGTTGATCCTCATAGCTTCATTTAGATTAGTTGTAACAGAGGTAAGGGAATCACCATGATGATGGCGTTAGGCCATGCACAATTGTGCTGCACGAACGTTTACTTTATTGGCTTTGAGTGGGATACGAAATTCCGTTGTATCAAATGAGACAAACCGGAACTCGCTGGCTAGAAGCCAGCGAGCATTGTACCGAGCGATGGAAAGCGTTGCCGATCAAGTAGAGGTATCGGAGCAAGTAGCGCAGCATTTCAGAAAATTCGGTTGAGAAATTGCCCGAGACTACCCCCAACGAACGATCAATCCCGCCTGCGTTAACCCCCCGCCAAAACCATATAACAGTAAGGTATCCCCGGCTTTCACTTTACCTTCTTTCACACCCATATCCAAAGCGAGTGGAATGGAAGCAGCAGATGTATTTCCGTAATATTCAAGGCTGTATAAGGCTTGTTCAAAGGGAATGCCGCTTTTCTCACAGATAGACTCTATGATGCGTAAGTTCGCACTGTGGGGGATGAACCAAGCGATGTCTTTGACGCCCATGGCCGTCTTGGCAAGCAGTTTTTCGATCCCCTGCGGTACAGTTGTTACGGCATATCGATATACCTCGCGGCCGTTCTGGACGAGTTTTCCCTGTCCTTCAAGGGGATTTCCGTGAAGCGAGGAAGCTAGACCTGTTCGATACACATGCTTGCCACCGGAGCCGTCTGTACTTAAATAGTGAGCGAGGAAAGCAGGATGCTCTTCTTCACTCTCAAGGAGTACGGCACCGGCTCCGTCACCAAATAAGATGCAGGTGGAGCGATCGGAATAGTCCGTAATCTTGGACAAGGTATCGCCGCCAATGACAAGAACTTTACGATGAACCCCTGCGGAGATAAGGGCGCTTGCCGTATGCAGCGCATAAGCAAACCCTGCGCAGGTAGCATTTAGGTCATAGGCGCCCGTGGCGGGAATGCCGAAATGATCTTGAATAAGGCATGCTGTCGAGGGGAAGGGCAAGTCAGGCGTATGGGTGGCAACAATGATTAACTCGACATCCTCCAGCTGTACGGGATAATGTGCAAGCATATCCTCAACAGCGCGAATACATAGATGGCTCGTAAATTCATCTTCTGTGGCGATTCGACGTTCATGAATGCCTGTTCGTTGAACGATCCATTCGTCATTCGTATCGACCATTGCTTGAAGGTCTGTGTTGTTCAAAATCCGGCTGGGGACGTAGCTGCCAATCGCGGAAATTCGAGCGTTGAGTGTTATAGAGGAAGGCATCGTCATTCACTCCTAATTTTAGTATCAAGTATTAGTACTAGGTACTAATTATATCTTTACTTTACACCTTTTACTTATGCGGAGTCAATTGTTGTTTCGCATATATAGTTAGATTCAACGCAAAATATGTGATTCGGTTCACCTTATTGTGAGTGCAACTTTGCAAATATGCTATAGTAATTGGACGGATGGACACGTTCAGGTCTTTCTTGTAAGAAGTGAATTAAATCCTTATTTTGATTAAAATTGTCCATGTATTCATTCGGTATGAATTGATATAACTAACGAAACTCCATTTAGATTATTAAAACGGGTCGGTGAGCGGAATGTATAAGAAAAGTATGTTTGTCAGACTGTTAATATTAATGCTTCTAGCAACGGCGGTGCCTTTTCTGGTATCGAACATCATCTCTTATCGCTCTACTTCGGCATCCATTCAGGATAGCCACATTCAACTGAACCAGAACTCGATGAACATCGGCATGGAAAATATTAAAAACTATTTCAAAGAGTTAAATCAATTGCCCCTTACCTGGTATGCAGATGCAGACCTCATGGAGTACCTTCGCCAAGATAAGAGCAACATAGCCAAGGATATGTATCTGGACCGGCAGATTGCCGCTATTTACAGCTTGCGCCCAGAGATCAACTTCGTTCATCTATATGGCGGCATCACCGACCAGCAATATTATCAAATTCATTATTCACTGTTCAATGCGCCATGGCGGGACTCGATACCGACGAATCGGCGGGAGGATTGGATGGCAGTGCCGAATTACGAGGTCAAATGGATCGGCAGCGACCGCTTTCTGGCTATGCATAAGAAGCTGATCGATTATCCAAAGTCAACGATGCTGGGGCTGTTATCCATCTATGTCTCGCTCACAGAGATCGAGCGTTTGAACAAGCAAATATACAATGCCGAGCAAGAATCGGAATTTATGTTTGTCGGCGAAAATAAACAACTGCTCTATACATCGACAGAGCGCGGATCATCCAAACTTTCGTTGGCCGACATCGATCCGCATATGGGCTCGCTGCAGGATAAGCAAGGCTACTGGTTTGGCGAATGGCAGGGGAATAAGGGTGTGTTTATTTATGTCAACGATACGTTTATTCATTCACCGCTGACACTTATCAAGTTTATCCCGGCTGACTTGATCAATCAGACCGCCCAGCAGACGCTGAAGAAATCGTTGGCGATCCAATTCGCTGCACTCGCCGCTATCATCGTGTTTGTATCGGTTTTGTCTTATTCCGCCTTCGTCCCGATTAAGCGGTTGATCCGCAATATGGCACGGGTTGAGACCGGAAACTTTGGACTGGAATCGTTCAAAACGCGCGATGACGAGATCGGCATTCTGGAAACTAGATTTGCCTTGATGGTACGCAATCTTGAGGAGTATGTGATCCGCGATTACAAGCAGCGCATCGAACTTTCCACAGCACAATTGAAGATGCTGCAGGCACAGATTAATCCGCATTTTCTATACAATGCATTGCAATCCATCAACACACTTGCTTTGCGTAACCGTATGGATAATATTAGCGATAAAATTACGGAGCTTGGCGCAATTTTACGCTATAGTATGGACCTAAGCACGGAAGTCGTTCCCTTAAAGCAAGAAATAGAGCATATCGAGCATTACTTATCTCTGCAAGAAGGACGATTTAGGAATAAGTTGTCGTTTCGAATTACTAGCGAACCTCTTGCGCTGCAAATCCCTGTACCCAAAATGATTCTACAACCACTAGTTGAGAACAGCATCATTCATGGCTTTGAGAAAGGGACCGGCTCCGGCGAGATCGAGGTCAACGTTACGGTGCACGACCGGGTCGTGATCAGCATTGTGGACAACGGTAAAGGGATGGATCAAGCTACGGTTGAGCAGATTAAGCGAATTTATGCGAATAATCGGCCGGAGCCTCGAGAAGAAGGAGGCGGCATCGGTATGATTAATGTGCTGCAAAGGCTTAGAATTAAATACGACGAGCGGTTCGAGTGGGACATCAGCAGTTTGCCATATAACAAGACTGAAATCAGGCTTAGCATACCGTTAGCTGAGGAGGACAACCAATGAAAGTATTAATCGTGGATGATGAAGAGCACGTAAGAGAAGGCATTGATCTATCGGTCGATTGGGAAGCTTATGGCGTTACGGAGAAGTATATGGCAGCCAACGGTCTTGAGGCGTTGGAGCTGATAAGTTTGCATAAGCCTGACGTGATGTTTTGTGATATGAAAATGCCGGTTATGGGCGGTACGGAGCTGCTTGAGCGAATTCGAGAGGAAGGCTGGAACACGCAGGTCATCGTCATCAGCGGTTATAACGATTATGTATACACCCGCGCAACAATTAAGGCGAACGGGGTTGATTATATTTTGAAGCCGTTCCGTCGGCAGGAAGTGGAGGAAGCGTTTCGCAAGGCGGTTTCGGCATGGCGGATGCAGGTAGAGTCGAGAAAAGAAGAAGTTGAGAAGGCTTATTTGGTAAAAAAAGCGGATGCGCTCCTTGATGAGAAGAAGCTGGCGGCTTATTTTCGCAATGAGATCCTGCTGACAGATTCAGTCCGGAGGATTTTCACTAAGACGGGCATTATGCAGGACAATTTCGAATGCTCTATTCTCGTTCCCCGCAATATGACTTATGTGTTGAACCAGCGTTTTATGAAGGATGATGATCTGTTTCTGTTTGCCGTGGATAACATTGCCCGTGATGCGTTGAGCGGACAGGCCGTTCATCATATATGCCGTTTGGATGCTTATCAATGGGTGCTGCTCATTTCTTTTCCGAGACTGGGAGCAGGGCGTGCTGATGTGAAGTTTTATTTAGAACGGTTGAAGCGTGCTTGGGAGCAGACGATAGGCCTGCATGTGCTCATTGGTGCAAGCAGCCGAAGCGTAGCGTTGACGGATGTTCATCAAGCAATGTGGGAAGCTCAGAACGCCTTGTTGAACACGGATATCGGAAAAGGAACCACAAGCATCGTAAACACAAATCCGCTTCCGAGCCTTATGAATCAGGAGCTGCTGCTGCGAGAGGCGATTGAAACAGGAAACCTAAGCTTTGCATCCACCATTATCGATCAACATATGGAAGCGCTTCGACGCAGGGGGACGCTGCTGCTTAAGGAGCTGCAAGGCTGCACGATGGAAGCCAACCTGCTCCTGGGGCGTTACAGTCAGAAACTTTCATCGAATAAGGGTACGGTTCAAGGGCCTTTGATCTCTATGTGGGTGTGCGATATCGAGGAATGGGAGCGCATTTTTGCCGCGCAGATGATGCTGCTGATCGGTAAAGTAGAAGCGCCTCCAATGTCAGGTATCGGGATACAGGACATAAGAGCTTATCTCGACAGCCATTATCATGAAAATATTTCGCTGAAGTCACTAACCGAGCAGTTTCATTTCAGCCCGCAATATATTTCCAAAAAGTTCAGCGACACCTATCAGACTACAATTGTAGCTTATATCACTCATTTGAAAATCGAGCGCGCCAAAGTGCTTTTGACGAATACAAGCTTATCTGTGTACGAAATATCGAGCCGGATCGGTTATGAAGACGAAAACTATTTCAGCAAGGTGTTTAAGAAACAAGCGGGCCTGTCACCGCTGCAATACCGTAAAGAAGCGTCGATTAAATAATTACCTTTTTACATGAATATATTCCCTGCCCTTTGTCGACGCGAATTTATACAATAAGGTCATAAGTTGAACCACAAACAAACCATCACAGCTTATAGGGGGATTGCAATGAAAAAGTTCATGTCGATGATTACGGTAATCGGGTTAGCCGGGGGATTGCTGGCGGGCTGCGGAACTAAGGCAGATGATAAGGCGGTAGCATCACCAAAACAGAGTGCGCCGGTGAAGAAGGTTACGCTGAACTTACTGCAAAGCAAGGTGGAAATATCGGATCAGGTCAAGCAGATGGCAGCGGATTATTCGAATGAGAACCCGAACGTGACGATTGAGACGCAATTAAGTGCGGACCTTGACACGCTGCTTAAGACCCGATTTGCTTCGGGAGAGGAGCCGGATATCTTTTTCGCCAAAAGCTATAGTGGGGTGAAGGATTGGAAAGAGCGTCTGCTCGACTTGTCGAATGAGCCGTGGATGAGCCAAGTACAGCCTTTCGCAGAGCCGGGCATGACGGTAGATGGAAAGAAGTACGGCTTCCCTAGTGCGATTGAAGGCTATGGTTTTGTATATAACAAGGAGCTGTTCGCTAAAGCGGGCATCGAGAAGGTTCCTGTGACACTGACAGAGCTTAAGCAAGTAAACGAGAAGCTGAAAGCGGCAGGTATTGCCTCCTTCTCTGAAGGTTACAAGGAAACATGGGTGCTCGGACGACATTTGTTTAATCTGCCGTTCGCTTATATGACCGATCCGCAAGGAAATGTTGATAAAATCAACGCTGGCACGATGAAAATTAAAGATATGCCGACGTTAGACAGCTTCTTCGAGATCCTGGATATGACGATTAAGTATGGCAAGGGCGCCGAATCGGTTGGAATCAGCTACGACAATCAAGTAGCTAACTTCGCCTCGGGCAAGTCTGCCATGATGCAACAGGGTGTGTGGGCGATCGATCCGATTTTGAAGATTAACCCTAACATCAAGATGGGCATGTTCGCGGTGCCGTTCACAGACAATGAGAAGGAAACCAAGCTCCCTGTAGGCGTTCCTGCGTACTACGTAATCAACAAAAATTCCAAAAATGTGGAGGAAGCGAAGAAATTCCTTATCTGGCTGCACAAGAATGGTCAAAAATATTTGGTCGATTCCATGCGCATGATTCCTGCGTTCAAAGATATGAAAGCAACCGACGAGCTGGGACCATTAGCAAAAGATATGACCGCATATGTAGACAAGAATCAGACGATTCCTTTCGCTCATCTGCTCTGGCCGTCCGGTATGGATAAGCAATTTGCGAGACCGCTGCAGGCCTATGTTGGCGGACAATTCCCGAGAGATCAAGTGTTGGCTGAAGTGCAGAAGATGTGGGATTCCACGATCAAGAAATAAATGTATCCTGTTCGCGGCCGGCGCATGACCATCTCTTACGATGGATCGGCAGTCGGCCGCTGTACGATAGAAGTGAAAAAACCGGAGAAGAGGTGAACAGAAATGAACACAATGTCCGCGAGAAAATGGTTAACTTATAGCGCCTTTGTCTCCCCGGCGGTCCTGTTTTTTGCAATAATCATTGTAGGGCCCTTCTGCAAGGCTGTCTTGTTTTCCTTTCAGGATTGGAACGGCATCAGCGCGGATATCAAGTGGGTCGGCTGGGGCAATTTCGAGCGTCTGATGAAAGATATGGATTATATCAAATCATTTACGTTTACAATGAAATTCGTTATTGTCGGTACGATTCTGACGAATCTGGTTGGATTCGCCTTAGCGCTGGTGCTAAACATGGCTTTGAAAACCCGAAATATGCTGCGCACCGTCTTTTTCATGCCGCACGTCATTGGATCGTTGATCATCGGTTTCATTTGGCAGTTCATTATTACCCAAGTATTTCCCAATATCGCCGCATTTACCGGATGGGACTTGTTCGCGAAGAACTGGCTCAGCCTGCCTAACTATGCCTTCTTGTCTTTGGTGCTCGTGACGGTGTGGCATTATTCCGGTTACCTGATGGTCATTTATTTGGCCGCCTTGCAAGGAATTCCGAAAGACCTGCTGGAAGCTGCGGAGATTGACGGCGCAACGGCTGGCAAGCGGTTATGGCACATCATCGTGCCGTTGGTTCGTCCGGCTGTAACGGTATGTTTGTTTCTGGCGATATCGCATGGCTTCAAGGTGTTCGACATGAACTTCGCTTTGACGAAGGGTGGACCGTTTGGAACGACGGAATCGCTCGCCCTGCACATCTACATGGATGCATTTAGTAAAAATGAATATACGTATGCCTCGGCGAAGGCTGTGGTGTTCTTCCTAATATTGGCTTCCGTTACGCTTGTGCAAGTGTTCACGATGAAACGCAAGGAGGTGGAAATGTAATGACTTCAGGCAAAATTGCAGGGAAGTTCGCGCTCGAGTTGATCATGATCGGATTAGGTATCCTGTTTTTCCTCCCGCTGTATTTGACGTTCGTCAATGCGTTCAAAAAGTATGATGAAGTACTGCTTTCCACCGCCTCGTTACCGAAGCATATTCGGCTTGATAATTTTGTAACGGTCTGGAATCAAATTCAGTTTCCTACTGTGTTTCTGAACTCGCTTATCATTACGGTGGTTAGTGTACTTGGTATTCTTCTGATCGGTTCGGCTGCAGCGTATCAGCTTGTGAGGAATCCGGGTAAGCTTAGCAACACAATTTTTCTCGGGATACTCGCTTCCATGGTGATTCCTTTTCAAACGATGATGATTCCGCTCGTTAGTGTAGCTAAGGATTTTCATCTGATTAACTCGATCATCGGCATTATTGTGATGTATGTCGGATTTGGTACGCCGCTCGCGCTGTTCCTGTACCACGGGTTCGTCAAGGGCATTCCGCTGGAACTAGAGGAGGCGGCCACAATGGATGGCTGTACGCCCGCCGGTATTTATTTCCGTATTTTGCTGCCTCTGCTCAAGCCTATTACTTCCACAATTGCTATTTTGCATACGCTTTGGATTTGGAACGATTTTCTGCTTCCGTTTATTATGCTCAGCTCGAAGGCGAAGAAAACGATACCGCTTGCCTCTTACATCTATTTCGGTGAGTACACGAACGAATGGCAGCTCGGGCTTGCAGCGCTAACGATGGCGATTATTCCAGTGTTGATCTTCTTCCTGTTTATGCAAAGATTCATCATTCAAGGCGTTATGGCCGGTGCGGTAAAAGGGTAAAAAGGTTGTCGTCGGGGATGCCGAGCATGGACAAATAACGATAATTGGAAAAAAGGGGACTGTGGACGTATGAATAAAATAAAAATTGGCGTGATCGGTTGCGGAAAAATCGCACAGCGCAGACATTTGCCAGAATACGCCAATCTGGAGCAAGTGGAGATCGTAGCGGTGTGCGATATTCATGAGGGAAGGGCGAGCGAGATGGCTGCCTTGTATGGAGCGGTGGCATATACGGATTATCGAGAGCTGCTTGAGCATGAAAGGTTGGATGCTGTGAGCGTCTGCTTGCCGAATGCGCTGCATGGTCCTGTGACGGTGGCGGCGCTTGAAGCAGGTAAGCATGTGCTTTGCGAGAAGCCGATGGCAACCTCCAAGCAGGAAGCGGAGGCGATGATTGCTGCACGCAACCGGAGCGGAAAGCTGCTTATGATCGGGCACAATCAGCGGCTCATGCTGCCGCACAAGAAAGCGAAGGAGATTTTGTCGAGCGGATTATTGGGGCGTGTGCTGACGTTCCGAACGGCGTTTGGCCACAGTGGCCCTGAATCTTGGAGCGTGGAAGGCGCGGGAGGCTGGTTTTTCCAAAAATCGCAAGCTTTCATAGGCGCGATGGGCGATCTGGGCGTACACAAGACCGATTTGATTCGCTATTTGTTGGGTGAGGAGATCACGGAGGTAGGCGCCTTCGTCGATACGCTGGAGAAGGAGAACACCGATGTTGATGACAATGCCGTCTGTATTCTGAAGACCAAGAGCGGAATCATCGGCACGTTGGCTGCGAGCTGGACTTATAAGCCGAAAGAGAGCAATGCCACGGTATTTTACTGTGAAAGAGGTACGCTGCGCCTGATTGAGGACCCGGATTATAATGTGGTCGTCGAGATGAAAGATGGGGAGCGAGTCCTCTATGAAGTCGGGCGGGTTTCGACGAATGACAAGCAGACGGAGAGCGGTATCATCCGCGCGTTCGTAGAGTGTATAGAAAGCGGAACGAAGCCATTGATCTCGGGCGAGGAAGGGCTGAGATCGCTGCAAGTGATCCTGGCTGCTTTGGAATCGTCGGTAACAGGAATGATTGTGAAGATTTCATAAAAGCTAATAAGATGGCTTGCGAAGGAGAGAGCATACGTGATTAAAGTTACGATATGGAACGAGTTCATCATGAGAAGGTAAACCCGAAGGTGATGGAGGTTTATCCGCACGGTATTCACCAAGCGCTGGCTGATGGTCTTGCAGGGGAAGCGTTCGAACTTCGAACCGCTACGCTTGAGCAGCCTGAGCACGGATTGACAGAGGACGTATTGAACGATACTGACGTGCTCATCTGGTGGGGGCATAAAGCACACCGTCTGGTGGCGGACGAGATCGTGGACCGCGTGCACGCCCGCGTGCTGCAAGGGATGGGACTGATCGTGCTGCATTCCGGCCACTTCTCCAAAATATTCAAGAAGCTCATGGGCACAAGCTGCGATTTGCGTTGGCGCGAAGCGGACGATAAAGAACGCATCTGGGTAGTTGACCCATCGCATCCTATCGTCGAAGGTTTAGGTTCCTATTTCGAGTTGGAGCGTGAGGAGATGTATGGAGAGCATTTCGACATTCCCGCGCCGGATGAGTTGATCCTCGTAAGCTGGTTTGAAGGCGGCGAGGTGTTCCGAAGCGGCTGCACGTATCACCGTGGACAAGGAAAGATCTTCTACTTCCGTCCCGGACACGAAACGTATCCGACCTACTACAATCGAGATGTCCTCAAGGTAATTTCTAATGGAATCAAATGGGCTGCTCCTGTACAGACGGCTAAGCCCGTGTATGGTAAGTCCGAGCCACTCGAGTCGATCGCTCCGAAATCATCGACGAAAGTTGTGTGATTCCTATGCTGATAGTTGCGTCAATGCTGCTAATGGGCTTGTTTCTTGGATTCACCGGAACCGGCGGATCGGGGCTCATTATCGCAATTCTGGTGACAATCTTCCATGTTCCGGTTCATACGGCTCTTGGGACCTCGATTACGGCGATGATCTTTACGATGATATCCGGCGTGTATAGCCATATCCGTGAAGGAAACGTAAAGCTTCGTACCGGCATCATCTTCGGCCTGATAGGATCCATTGGCGCTTATTCAGGGACATGGATAGCTCGCTGGATTCCAGAAGGTACACTCGTCTGGATGACGGGTGCGATGCTCGCCGTATGCGGTATCCTCATTTGGATGAAGACGCGGATGGCATTCACTGGCGATATGGTCGAGCTGCCGCTCAACTCCGCCCGCTTCTGGGTGCTGGCGCTGGGTATCGGCTTAGGCTGCGGCCTCATCTCTGGCGTATTCGGCATCGGCTCCACGCCGTTTATCCAGCTGGCGCTGCTCACTTTTCTCCGCTTTCCGATTTCGCTGGTCGCCGGCACGACGATGCTCATTATCCTGCCGATCGCCGTCGCCGGAGCGCTGGGCTACTCGCAAGCGGGCTTCCTCGATGTCGCGCTACTCGTGAAGGTTGTCGTCGGTACTGTCGTTGGCTCCTACATAGGCGCCAAGTTTACGCGACGATTGCCGGTCGCATGGCTGCGCTACTCTATGATCGTCCTGCCGTTCGTTGGCGCCGCCTTGTTGTTTCTTGGCTAACGGCTGTTGCATGAGCCTGCATAAGTTTATCCGCAAACGCCTTAGGGGTCTCGGATAAACTTTTTTGCTTTTCACTGGCAGCTCCGCTCCCCGCATCCCCCGTGTATCTTGGTTAGAATAAGGGGGTGATAACCAAGAAAATTGTAGTAATGGCATCATGTGAATTGGGACTTGCCTGTCTCGCCTGCAATTGGAGAACTATTGGCTAGGCAAGCGGACACAGCAGCCGTTACTTGCCCTTGATCCCTCGCCATGCGCCTGTTTGCGGACACAGGGGAGGGTAACGGCCATGGAATCGTGGAAATCGACCCATTTGCACTCGAATAACGGCGCTTGTGTCCGCCAAAGCTCCCAATAAGCCGTTCGAGGCGATAATAACGGCTCCTCGGTCCTCTTCCGTATCCGCTTTCTTTCGTCAAGCACTGATTCCCATGGTTGAGCCGAAAATTTTAACGTTTATTTGCTGGGGCCCGTAGGAAATTAGATTTGGGATCTGAGCAATTAATTGATTTTATGACTAAGGAACTGATACCCTATAGGTATAACAATGCCATAGAAGACGCCAGGCAACAAATGAACGAAAAGATGAGTCAGATAGAGATGAAATCGGCACAGACATTAATCGGTCCTAAGTCTCGTCATCCGACAAGACTTAGTTAAATATAGCGCCCCTATCTGGAGGGGAATTCCGTGTCTCTTCCTATAGAAAGGACTTCCACAATGAATTTTCATTTGACAGAAAAGGTTATTAAGCTGATGTGTGGCCAGACCTCTTATGATAAGGGGGAAGTCTATTATCGGGCAGGAAAAGTAACCATTACAGATTACGATACAGAGACCGCTACCTATGAAGCCGTAGTGAAGGCAAATGGTAAGGAAGAGGTCACTATTAAGCTCCATGATAACAAGGATCTGGAGGCGAAATGCAGTTGTCCGACTCTGGCTTCCTATGATAAATATTGTTCCCATGTTGCAGCTGTACTGTTGAATATCCAACACAATCAGAGCGGCTTATCCGCTTCAGCTGCCCGTTCACACCGTTCTGGGAAGCAGTCGGAGGATAGCTCCTCGGAGGGAAATCTGCAAGATGAAACTGGCTTTGGGGATTCTCCAAGCAGCTCAGCTAAGGATGCAAAACTGCTTACAGGCATTTTGGGACTTTTCAATGATAAGCCACTACGTCCAAGTCATACGAGGAATCTTTTTGATACAAGAGAGCCCCTTGATGTTGAGTTTATTTGTAAACCACTCTCCTATGGCAATCAGAAATACATGTTCGCCATCGAAATGAAAGTCGGACCGAAGCGGCTCTATATGGTTCAGAAATTAAGAGAGTTTCTAGATCGGATAGAGCAGAGGGAACCCTTTACTTTTACAAAGCAGTTCACCTACGATCCGGAGCTGCATAGCTTCCATCCTGATAATGATGCGGTCATCAGAGCCCTTATTCAAATTGATAATAACGAAAAAATATACCGCGAAAGCTCCAGCATCTTTCAGCGATATGCCAGTCAACGCGATCGTGATCGGATGCTGCCGATAGCTCCATCGTCTTGGGCAGATGTACATGCCCTTCTGACGAAGGCTCCAATGGTTAAGCTTGAACAGGAGGGCAGCTACTATGAAGGTGTGCAGTTGTCTGAGGAAATACTTCCACTGCGATATGAATTCGAGCAAGGGCAAGTCAGTGAGGGCTATCAGTTGGAAGTCCATGGCTTAGACCAAATCATCGTTATGGATGCTTATGGAGTCGTCATATCCCAAGGTAAGTTATTGAAGCTGCCGAGCGAGCAGTGCAGCCGTCTATCTATGCTCAAGCAAATGCTTGAAGCTTCCCAAACGCAGCAAATCCAGATTGGGATTGAACAGATAGAACCTTTTATGGAGAAAGTGATACCTGGTTTAATGAAGCTGGGCAGTGTTCATATTGCCGAGAACGTGTCCAATCGCATGGTGCAAACGCCGCTAAAGGCGAAGCTATATCTGGATCGGGTAAGGGACAGGCTGCTTGCAGGTCTAGAGTTCCATTATGGCAGTATCGTTATTAATCCATTAGAAGGAACTGGTCAGACGGATGGTAAGGATCGCATTCTTATGCGGGACGGGGAGCACGAAAGACGGATCCTGGAGCTTATGGAGCAAGGGGGCTTTACGAATACGGAAGGCGGATATTTTTTGAATGATGAGGATGCGGAATATGAATTTTTGTACCGCATCATTCCACAGCTGGAGAAGCTAGCCCATGTTTATGCGACCTCGGCTGTGAAGTCAAAGCTTCAGACAGGGCTTATGCCGCCAAAGGTCAATGTGAATATCGAAGAACGAACGGACTGGTTAATCTGTCAATTCGAGATAGACGGTATTCCAGACTCAGAAATCCGCAATTTGATAAAGTCGCTGGAAGAGAAACGCAAATTTCACCGGATGCCAAATGGTTCGTTCATGCCGCTGGAAACGGAAGAGTATCAGGAAATCATTCGCTTCATTAATGAAACGGGCATGAGCAAGGGTGAGGTGTTGGAGGCGGCAATTCGTTTTCCTGTAGCGCATGCGCTGCATCTTATGGATTCCCAAAGACAGGGTAACACCATTAAGCTGGGTAAGTCGCTGCGCCAGCTCATAAACAATATGCGCAATCCCGATCATCTAGATTTCCCTATTCCAGCAAGTTTAGAATCTGTCCTTCGGGATTATCAGAAGGTAGGGTTCCAGTGGTTTAAGACGCTTGCTCATTATCATTTTGGCGGTGTTCTAGCTGATGATATGGGACTGGGCAAAACCGTACAGAGTATTGCTTTCCTTGTCTCCGTGCTGCCTGAGATTCGAAAGCAGAAGCAGCCAGCCATCATCGTTTGTCCTGCTTCTCTTGTGTATAATTGGCGCAATGAGCTAAAGAAATTCGCTCCTGATATTCGGGTTGCCATAGCTGATGGCAACCAAGAAGAACGGAATCGTATTCTGAAGAATAGTGCTAAGGTGGATGTGATCATCACTTCCTACCCACTACTACGCAGAGATATTTTGCAAGTAGCGAAGCAAGTTTTTCATACGCTTATTTTGGATGAGGCGCAGTTCTTCAAGAATCATGCCACTCAGACCGCGCAAGCGGTAAAGGCCATTGATGCTAAGTACCGCTTCGCACTAACAGGAACGCCTGTAGAGAACAAATTAGAAGAGTTATGGTCCATCTTTGAAGCTGTGTTCCCGGCATTGTTCCCAAGCAGGAAAGGATTTCAAGATTTGACTCGTGAGACAATAGCAAAGCGGGTTCGACCATTTCTGCTCCGCAGGTTGAAGTCTGATGTGCTGAAGGAACTGCCAGAGAAGATTGAGTCGCTACAAGCCTCTGAACTGCTGCCTGAACAGAAGAAATTGTATGTCGCTTATTTGGCGAAGCTGCAGCAGGAAACCTTGAAGCACTTGGATCAGAAGGATTTTCAGAGGAATCGGATCAAGATTCTAGCGGGGCTAACAAGGCTTCGTCAGCTATGCTGTCATCCCGCTTTGTTCGTTGAGGATTATACTGGAAGTTCGGCCAAATTCGAGCAGCTATTCGAGATGATAGAGGAATGTCGGAGTGCGGGCAGACGCTTGCTCGTGTTCTCTCAGTTTACTGAGATGCTGGGCCTTATTGGTCGGGAGCTCGGCAGCCAAGGGGTGCCCTTCTTCTACTTGGATGGTAAAACTGCAGCCTCTGAGCGTGTTGAATTATGCCATAAATTTAATGAAGGAGAGCGGGATTTGTTCTTGATCTCCTTGAAGGCTGGAGGCACGGGACTTAACCTGACCGGAGCAGATACGGTTATTCTTTATGATCTGTGGTGGAATCCAGCTGTAGAGCAGCAGGCAGCAGATCGTGCCCATCGGATTGGGCAGAAGAAAGTCGTTCAGGTTATTCGGCTTGTGACTCAAGGGACTGTGGAGGACAAGATGTACGAGCTCCAGCAGAAAAAGAAAAACTTGATCGATGAAGTGATTCAACCTGGACAAGAGGCTTTGTCCTCTCTATCAGAGCAGGAAATTCGGGAAATTCTAATGATCGAATAAACAAGGCCGAGTAAAATTCAGGTTCCCTTTCTGAATCTACTCGGTTTTTTCAAAAGCATTTAGCGGACATTGAGCGATAAGGGGTCGATGTCTACAATTACACGGCCCGTAACGGAATGTATGTCCTGACCTAGCAGGCGCACGGCAAGGGATAAAGGGTAAATAACTGCTGCTGTGTCCGCTTGCCTATCCAATCGTTCTATAATCGCAGTCGAGATGGGCGCCTGAATTCACATGGCGTCATTATTCCGGTAAAAACTATAGGGATATAAATAATTAGATTGAGTCTATTCCAATGGTGTTAATCTATGAATAGAATTTTATTCAGATTATTCCAATATATAAACTGTGGTATAATTCTAATATGGATAGGATAACGCCCCTTTTATGAATGAAAAAGCGCACCGTTCTTGTAGGTGAAAAGGTAGAACTAACATATTGACAGAACACAGAACGGCTGATAGTATATAACAAAATCACTAAATACCAAGTGGATAACTTGGTATTTAGTGTAAATATAACCGTCTACCGTACAAAACGGAGACATTCCAAATGAGTTGTTATTTGGAGTGTTCTTCGTTTTTATGTTTTTAACAAGGAGATGAGCGTAATGGCCGAAGCATTATTGAAAATCGAAAATTTGTATAAAACATTTCAAGCGGGCAAAGGGTCAATACAAGCGCTGCACAATATCCAGCTTCAAGTGAAAGAAGGGGAATTCATCACCGTAATCGGTCCAAGTGGTTGTGGGAAAAGCACACTGCTTAAAATTATCGCAGGACTGGATGTTCAACATCAGGGTGATGTTCACCTTGGGGGTCAACCGATTAAAGGGCCGGGCATTGATAAGGGCTTTATATTCCAAGAACCGCGGTTGTTTCCCTGGCTGACTGTAGAAAAAAATATAGCAGCCGACCTTTCGCTAAGAAATCCTGAAGTTCGCAAAAAGGTAGATGAACTTATTGAACTGGTTCGTCTGGAAGGATTTCAAACGTCTTATCCCAGAGAGCTCTCCGGAGGCATGGCCCAACGTGTGGCGATCGCAAGAGCATTGCTTAGAAACCCCAAAGTACTGCTGCTCGATGAACCATTTGGGGCGTTGGATGCTTTTACTAGAACACATATGCAGGAAGTGCTTATTGATATTTGGCAAAAAAATAAAACGACGATGATTTTCGTGACACATGATATTGATGAAGCTATCTATTTGGCCAATCGCGTTGTTATTCTCAAACCGCGACCAGGTGCGATACGTAATATTGTGCCCATTGATTTGCCGGTTCCGAGAAAGAAAACGACGACCTCCTTTCAAGAATTGCGCCTCAAAGTGCTGGGCGAATTTGAAAAGATTGAAGAACTCGAATTAATCGATAGCTCCGGAATTTAGAACAAAGTGGGGGAATCGTCATGAGCCAACAGGGAAAATTAGAATTAGCAGCGTTTGAGCTGGAGCAGGTTCATAAGCCAATAGATTCGGACAAATATCGCAAGATCAAACAACAGGTGAACAGAATTGCCCTTGGCTCTATCCTTCCCTTACTTTTGTTGATCGTGTGGCAAATACTTGGAGACGCAGATATCATATCTTCCTTACTGTTTCCGACACCACTTCGTATTGCGAATGCGGGCATCCGTTTAATACAGACGGGTGAGCTTTTGGATAACTTGAAGATTAGCGTCGTACGAGCATTATCCGGATTTGTATTAGGAGGGAGCTTAGGTCTCGCTTTTGGTGTGCTCGTCGGTTTATTCCGAAAAACAGAGAAAGCGCTAGACCCCACGGTTCAAATGATCCGCATGGTGCCCCATCTAGCCATCGCCCCATTATTTATCTTATGGTTCGGTATCGGTGAATCAGCCAAAATCCTGTTGATCGCGAAAGGAGCCTTCTTTCCACTGTATATCAATGCCTTTGTGGGAATTCGTGGTGTGGATAACAAGCTGTTCGAAGTGACTCGCGTGCTTGACTTTAACCGCTGGAAACAAGTCGTCAAGCTGATATTGCCCGCTGCCCTGCCAAACATTTTATTGGGGGTTCGCATTTCACTCGGTGTATCTTGGTTAGGTTTAGTTGTCGCTGAACTTATGGGATCGACAGCTGGGATCGGTTATCTCATGTCAGATGCCCGACAATTTTCCAAAACGCCGGTGGTCTTCGTAGGTATTCTGATTTTTGCGATCTTCGGAATTTTGTCAGATTCGTTGGTACGTCTACTGGAGCGCAAGTGGTTAGGTTGGCGAGAAAGCTATAAAGGACGCTAAATCTTAGCTTCTGCAGTCCGGTTTCTCAAAAACATGAAGGGGGTATCCGTATGAGCAATAGTGTAAAGGTGTTTGGGCAAACACCACAGTTAATAGATAGAGAAGATAAGTCGGAACGCACACTGCTTCGTTTGAAATGGGTAAAAGAGCGGATGAATGATTTGATTATCGGTTCCATATTGCCGGTGCTGCTGCTTATCATGTGGCAGGTTCTTGGAGACCTAGGTTTGTTTTCTTCCTCCTTTTTGCCGACACCGCTTCGAATCGCCGCTGAATTCAAAACATTAATCGTTTCAGGGGAATTAACGCAGCATTTAGCCATTTCGCTGCAGCGGGCCGCCATCGGATTTCTGATTGGAGGGGCTTTAGGATTATTTTTCGGTTTCCTCGTTGGATTTTTGCAAAGGCTTGAAATACTATTTGATCCGTCCGTTCAAATGCTTCGCATGATTCCGCATCTTGCTGTTGCTCCGCTGATAATTCTCTGGTTTGGTTTTGGAGAAACGTCCAAAATTTTTATTATTGCGAATGGCGCTTTCTTCCCTATGTACATCAACACGTTTTTAGGGATTCGAGGTGTGGATCATAAGCTGTTTGAAGTGGCACAGGTGCTTAATTTCAATAAAACACAGCAGATTTTCAGGCTTATTCTTCCAGCTTCATTGCCTGGTATATTGCTGGGGTTGCGTCTATCGGTCGCGATCTCATGGCTTGGTTTGGTTGTCGCAGAATTAATAGGCTCACAAGAAGGAATTGGGTTCTTAATCAACTATGGCAAGCAACATTCTAGTGCAGAGTTAATTTTTGTAGGAGTTATCATTTTTGCTCTCATTGGGAAATTGGTCGACTCGTGTGTTCGATTGCTAGAGAACAAATGGTTGAACTGGCGAGATAGCTTCCAGGGTTAATGCGAAAATGAGCACTATCCTATTGAAAAATAAAAGACAAAAAGGGGAAATCACAATGAATCAGACAACACGTACAAAAAGAATTCAAAAAGCTCGTCTTACAGGTGGATTATTAGCCATTATTCTTCTTATGCTTTTCACGCAAGCTTGCGGAAATGGCAGCAAAACGGTCTCGACGAGCGCATCTCCCAGTACCACTGCGGCGGGAGCTAAAACGCAGGCTCCGGCTACATTAAATTATGGTTACATCGGAACAAGCAAATTGAATTTTCCTGGCGGCGCAGAAGGTTGGGGCTTCTATAAGGGAATTATTCAGGAAGAACTCAAAAAGTACGGCATTACGGACGTAAAGCTTACGGCATTCCCGAACGGTCCCGACTTGAGTGAATCCTTAATTAGTGGACGCCTCGATTTCGGCAGCCTAGGAGATACGCCAGCGATTCTGGCTAAATCCACAGGTGCCAAAACCAGATTCATTACACAATCAGCAACAGACAGTATTGGCTATTTAATCGGTAAAAAGAATGGTCCTAAAACGTTGGCTGACTTAAAAGGTAAAACGATAACAACTCAAAAAGGTTCGTTCCATCACCGTTATTTAGCAGGTCTTCTTAAAGAAAACAACATTACCGATGTGAAAATCGTACATATGCTTCGCGTGGATGCGGAAGCCGCATTATCTCGCGGTGAAGTAGATGCGATGACCAATACGGGTGTATTTGCTTTAAAACAGATTGACCAAGGGTTTACATTAATTGACGATGCAACCAAGCACCCGAACTTACTCGGCACAAGCGCAACCGTTGTTACGGAAGATTATTTGAGCAAGAACCCTGATTTTCCTAAAGTGTGGAACGAGATTCGCTTGAAAGCGTTGAATGATCTGAAAGAAAAGCCTGATGACTATTACAAATTTTTGGCGGAATTGAACAATTCTACACCTGAATTGATGCAAAAGGTGAGTCCGATCAGCGGCATCAAAGATGTGCCATTTACGGATGAAGGTATCAAACTTATTGAAGGAACAAAGAAATTCCTTGTTGATGAGAAATTGGCGGAAAAAGATTTTGACCTTAATAAATGGATACTGAAATAGTCGCAGCTTATAGGAATTTAGCAGCTAATGGATAGGCACTTCAAGGGGGTAGGAATATGAGTTCAGCCCAAGTCAAACAATTTGAAGCAGACGTACTCGTTATCGGGGGAGGTCCTGCCGGAGCGTGGTCGGCATGGAGTGCGGCAAAGAAAGGCGCCAAAGTGATTTTGGTTGATAAAGGCTACCTTGGGTCAAGCGGAGCTACTGCGCCTGGAGGCACAAACCTGCTTTATCTTCCTCCAGATAAAGAATTGCGTGAGAAGGCGGTACAGCAGCGTTATAAGGAAAGCGGCTATTTGGCTGAACCCGAATGGATTCATCGTGTTTTGGATCAGGTCTATGAGAGCTTGGTATTGGTTGAAAGCTGGGGCTATCCGTTTCGTCGCGATGAGGACGGCGTTCCGCTTCGCGATCATTTACAAGGTCCGGAATATATGAAATTAATGCGTCGCCAGGTCAGCCGTGCAGGTGTGAAAATTTTGGATCAGTCTCCTGCGCTTGAGCTACTGGTTGATGAAAATGGTGTTGGCGGCGCAAGGGGCATCTCTCGATTGGACGATACCGAATGGGAAGTCCGCGCGAATGCAGTCGTTATCGCCACCGGCGGTTGCGCTTTTCTGAGCAAGGGATTAGGCTGCAACGTGCTAACGGGTGATGGTTTGCTCATGGCGACGGAGCTTGGCGCCGAATTGTCCGGGATGGAGTTTACCAGACAGTACGCGCCAAGCGCTGAATTCGGAACAGTTACCCGAGGCAGGCTGCTTAATTGGGCTACCTATACATCGGAGGATGGTACGGTTTTACAAGGCGGTGGGCCAAGGGCTGGGGATTTCCTGCCTACTATGCTGAGTAAAGGCAGGGTTTATGCCGTGCTCAATCATGCAGATACCGAGGAAAAACAGCAAATCCTGCGAAAGTCGCATGCGATTTTCTTTCTTCCGCTGGATCGCGCAGGCATTGATCCATTCAAAGAACGGTTCCCGCTCACGCTTCGTTATGAAGGAACGGTTCGCGGAACGGGCGGCATTCGTTTGACGGATGAGCACTGCGCATCCACCGTTCAAGGTCTTTATGCCGCCGGAGATGCAGCCAC
The DNA here is from genome assembly GCF_008017805.1 of Paenibacillus sp. N3.4. Taxonomy (GTDB): domain Bacteria; phylum Bacillota; class Bacilli; order Paenibacillales; family NBRC-103111; genus Paenibacillus_E. The sequence continues at coordinate 38,810 of NZ_VRTT01000010.1, forward strand.
CCGTGAACGCGTCACGGGGGCGAAGTCAGGAGGAGGCGCGTTCAACGCCTCCTGGGCTATCTCCTCCGGCACATGGTCCGGTGCCGGTGCAGCCGCTTATGCGCTGGCACAAAGTCGAAGCGCAGGGGAGAGGAATCTCCGTCCGGCTGGCCGTTACGGCCTGGAAGCTCAGGCGGAGTCAGCGGTGGAGATTGATACCGCTGCTCTCGTGAAAGCCGTCCAGCAGGAGGTTTTTCCGCTGGATATCAATTATTTCCGAAGTGAGCCCGTGATTCGCCAGTCGCTCGAACGCCTTAACGGCTTATGGGCGAGCTTGAATGGAAGCGTTCAGCCAACCGTACAAGGCCGCGTGCGTACCAGAGAAGTTGCATCAATGATTGCTACGGCACGGTGGATGTACACAGCCGCTCTAGAACGCAAAGAGACGCGAGGCTTGCATATGCTCAAAGAATATCCGGAGACCGATCCCACTCAGCAGTATCGGCTAATTGTATCGGGCATCGATGATATTCATATTCGTAAAGAAGATCAGGTATCGGCTAGACAGGAGGCAACTACCCTATGATAGAATTCGTGAGCTCCGAACGATGCGTGTCTTGTTCCTTGTGTGTCAAAGTGTGCCCGACGAATGTCTTTGATCAAGGTGCGGGTGGCATACCGGTTATTGCTAGACAAGAAGATTGCCAGACTTGCTTTATCTGCGAAGCCTATTGTCCTGTTGATGCCTTATACGTGTCCCCTTTTGCTGACCCGCTTGAAACTGCGCCTCTAGAGGAACAATTAGTGGAAGCGAACCTTCTCGGCAGCTGGCGGGAAACGCTGGGCTGGGGCAAAGGGCGTGTCAAGCTGGCAGAAATTGATACGACACCTTTCATCGATCGCATATTACCTCCTCGTCGAATAGGTTAATGCAATTTATTTCATTATTTGGGATAAAGCATGAGAATTAGGTCACTCTAAATCTATCGTCCCTTGTGTGACGAATGATGCTGATGACGAGGAGTGAACGTAAACTCATGTTAAAGGGCAACAAAACTATCTGGATCGTATTGCTTTGTATCGCCTTATTCTTCTCATCCACAACGACCGCTTTTGCTTATGGCAAAGGCGCGAAAGGTCCTGATGTGTACGCGGTACAAGGGATGTTGAAATCCCTTGGCTACTATGCAGGACCCATTACAGGCTATTATGGGAACCAAACACAAGCCGGTGTGAAGTCATTCCAAAGCAGATATGGATTACCTGTGACAGGAAATGTAGATGATCAAACACTGCAATCTATTCTTTGGGCCTATGGGAATTTGAAAATTGCCAAGAAGGCACCGACGCCAACGCCGACACCTGCGCCAACGCAGCCGCCTGCTTCGCCGAACCCGGCTCCGGAGCCGCAAGCTCCTACAACACCAAACTTGACTGTGGAAGAGCAGCAAATGTTGGATTTGGTCAATAAAGAGCGTTCAGTGGCAGGTCTTGCACCTTACGCGGTTGATTTGGAATTGACCAAAACGGCGAGACTCAAGAGTCAGGATATGAATGATAATAAATATTTCTCCCATGATTCGCCAACCTATGGTACACCATTCGATATGATGGAAAAGTTCGGTATTACCTACAACGCAGCAGGAGAAAATATTGCTTGCAATCAAGATGTGCAAGCTGCGCATGAATCATTGATGAATTCGACCGGCCATAAGGCAAATATTTTGAGCAAGGACTATACCCAAATCGGGATCGGCATTATGGATGGCGGTCCTTGCGGTAAAATGTTCACGCAGCAGTTCATAGGTAAATGAAGAGAATAGAGAGTCTGGCCACTCTGTGGCCGGTAGGAGATGCAAAGAGGACCTAGCGGGTAATCCGGAGGGCACTGAAAAACTTCCGTAATTAAATAGTTTTATCAAAAAAAGACGACTTAAATTCATTTCTTGAATGTTAGAGTCGTCTTTTTTACGATCAACATCGAAATCGGAGCTTGACGAAAGGAAGTAGGGTGCAAGAGGGCCGGGGCTCCATGGACCGACAAACGGACCAAGGAGCCGTTATTGTTGTCTTGAGTGGCCTATTGGGAACTTAGCGGACATCAGCGCTGTTATTCGAGAGATAAGTGGCTGCTGTCTACGAATTCACTGCCCTTAACGGAACGTATGTCCGTAGGGCAGGCGCATAGCGAGGATATAGGACAAATAACGGCTGCTGTGTCCGCTTGCCGATCCAACCTAAAGCCACCATCCGACCTTTAGTCACCAAAAAGTACCCCCTAGAATTCATCGAATTAACTAGATGGTTTTTCCAATGTCTATTCTAAAGGGCACTTCAGGTTATCATTCATTAGTATTTATCGAACTTCATCTTCGATTACAGGGACACATGGTGACAAAAACGGGTCGCTTTGCTCGCTTATATTCCCACGAGCTAATACAATTACACGAAATATATTATTTTTGCCATTTACATCAGTACCATCTCTTATATAGAGTAAGCCATAAGAACCAGGCGCTTTACTCGCAATGAATCTGTATAAGTTTAATAAGTATGGCTCCTCATAGTTATGATTGCTAAAACCAGAGACTAATAAATGAAATTCTCCATTAACAGCACGTATCTGCAAATCACCTTGTCTCCAATTAAGCTCATGAATATACTCTTTTATCTCTTCAATAATTTCATCGATATGTTCTTCCTCCTCAATGAAATAAGAGGCTTCTTGAATAGTTGCCCATCCATGATATTCGTACATATTTCTAAACCTCCTAGATAACTAGAAACACGGTTTTGTATCTATTATTACTTCAATAGCATGCATTGAAACGGATCTATGCTAATGGTTCTCATTCAACAAAGAAATTGGGGTAACTTTGATTAGTTAAAATTACTTTCAAACCAAGGAATTCTGTTCCATTTATGATAAGAACCATTGAATAAATCATACTCTATTATAAAATGGACTTCCGACTTATCATCGTAACTTTCTTCAGGTTCAAACATTTGAATGATTCGGCATATGTATAATCCGTTGCTAATCTCAAAGATACAATCCTTTAAATGATCTTCTGGTAATATGACATCAGAAAATTGCGCTCCCATAGTCAAGCTCTCATAATTAATGAGGCACAACTTATTATCCGTTACTTCGATGATTCCTTCTATATCTCTAAATCCAGTCCGTTCAGTCATTTTATTGTTCACTTCAACACGCCAAGTTCCTTCACTACCAGTACCCCAAAGAAGAAGATTTTTATTATTAATTTGGTGTTTAAAATGATTAATTAATTGCTCCAATTGCCAGTTCTCGTCAACAAAAGAGATGTATGTATGTGGATTCAAAATGCCTAGAAATCCAGAATCGTCAGTAATTTCGAATGTTTTCATAAAAACCTCCATAACATTTCTATTCAAACTGTAACCTGTCAAAAATCTTCACGAAGATTTTAGCAATGTTTCGTGCATCGTCAATTCCTCTATGATGAGTGCCTTCAAGTGAAATGTTCAGCAGTTTCAATGCCTGACCCATACCTACTCCCTTTTCAACTCCAATCATTTTCCCATGTTGATGTTTGATGCTAATATGCTTTTGTATCCATTCGGTTCTGATTTTATGCAATTCACAATCCTTTTTTAACTGAGTCTTATCGTAAAAGCCCCACGAACAAAGAAAATAGTCTTCTTTCCCAATCCAATCTTTAAACGTACTGGTTGCTTGTGGAAAATAGGGTGCTGTTTGGATGTCTTCTTGTTGAATAGAAGTAAGCTTTTTACAAAAATCCGAGAGGATGGGATTCAACTTTGGTTTAATGAATGTTTGAAATTGTTCAACTATTTGCGAATTTTCATTCAATTTTACTGCTCCAATTTCAATAATTTCATTTTGTCTCGTTCTATCATTTTCCCAACAGGTAGCTTCCAAATCAAATACGATATAATTCATTATTTTCTCCTTTTCTATTCCCTATCATAAATTACTCATCAAGCTTGATGTATTTCGATAAGAATATAATAGTAATTTAGGTAAGTATTTCTATCAATAGATTGGACTACCGCATTATTTGTGAGTTAGCCGACCGATTAGGACGTGGTGCTTACTTTCAATATACGAGTATTGAAGACGTATTTCACGAATTGGCAGCTGCAACGGCTGGAGGGAAAGCAGATTACAGCGGCATTACGTATGAACGGCTGAAAGCGGAGAAAGGGATATTCTGGCCTTGCCCGTTTACCGATCATCCAGGTACACCTCACCTCTTTGAGCATACTTTCGATCATGCTGACGGCAAAGCAAGATTGTTTGGGATTCAGCCGAAGCTGCCGGCTGACCGACAGACAAGGAATATCCCTTCATCCTAACGACAGGACGAATTGCGCATCATTATTTAAGCGGCGTGCAAACACGTCGAACGGAGGCTTTAAATAAGAAGGCTTCCGTCCCCGTTGCGGAAATTCATCCATGGCTAGCCAGCCGTATCGGACTTAGCACGAATCAGAAAATTTGGATTACAAGCCGACGGGGTTCATTGGTTTTTGATGTGAAAGTGACAGAAAGCATTCAGCATCGTACGATTTTCGTGCCTTTTCATTGGGGGATGAGCTGTCTGTCAATGTATTAACTAACGATGTGCTTGATCCTACAAGTCGGATGCCCGAGTTTAAGATTTGCGCGGTGCAAGTCGAATCTGTCGAGTAAGACCGACTCAGCTTAATTGGCTTGGCCAAAGCACTAAGCGGGTACGGTCTTTTTCTGCACCCAGAAGCTTCAAGTATTCATGCTCAGGCGCTTCCGAAATGGGGATTCCGTTCCAGCTCTCAATCACGATTTTCCGGAGCTGATTATGTCTCAGGAATTGGCGGAACATACTTTTAAGCTCAAGCACGATATTTTGGATGTCTTCTTTGGGCTGTTGCGAAAGGCGGTCAATGTGATGAATCCTTTTTCCATTATTTTCAATCCAATAGAGCCATTGATTGCCTCTCAAAGCTAAGTAATTGCCGCTCTTACGGGAAAAAGAAATGCCTGACATTTCTGGCCAAGGGACGAGAAGTCCAAAGGGATTAGCTGGATCAAGGGCACACAGGAGCATGACTTTCTGTGAATGTAAGGAAATCTCATTCGTTTGCTGATGGAGGCGGGCAACGAATTCTTTGGTCGCGAACTGCAAGGCATGCAAATCTTCGATGAATAACCCTCTGACAACAAGTCCCCATTCCTCCAACTGTTTAAGTGCGATCTGTATCGCTTCCCACGGGAAGGGACAAAGCGCAGCGACAATATCCTTGGTTATTATTCCAAATCGCTCCAATAAATGATGCGTCCACTGCATAGCCGATGCTTGCTTATCGAATGACGGACTTAGCAGCGTATTTAATGGGTACCAACGGCCAAGACCTGACTGGAACTTCTCAGGTTTCTTAGGAGCTCCCCTGGCATGCAGCCGAAGCGGGGCGAACTGGTCATTTGCTGCTTGTCCATCCCAGACTAATTGCAGCAGCTCTTCTAATAAGGAAGAAGGAGGCCGGCCGGTTTCAATACCTAGTTTACTAAGAAAGCTAGCCCCTTTTTCCTGAAGGAGCTGAAGGAGGGCAGGGTGAGAGACAGGTTTGTGGTTCGCCGCAGCAAGGCAAGGCTCAAAGAGCAAGCTGCTTTCCGCCAGAAAGAAAGCGATTCTCCCTTCCTTTTCATCGGGCTCTTTGCGTCCCATCCATACGATTTCACCGGATGAGCAAAGCAAATCCAAATCTTGTTTGCGATAGGTCGGCTGACGAGTTGGGAAGAAGATGGATTCCCAAAGGGACACGGGCAGGAAGAAGCCTTGCAAATCTTGGATGATTTCACGAAGCGCCTCCATGCCGACAAGATGATTCGTTTCATTGGCAAGCTTGCGTCTTAGCGGCATGTGTTCCAAATACGTGAATGGAGAAACAGCTTGACCGTTACGGCGATAAGATTGCAGGGACTGACGAATTAAGCGGGAAGCAACCTTACGGCTTGTCCACAGCTCTTCCACCTCTGAATCAGCAAATGGCGCCACAGCAATTTCGCCAGTTTGAACCGCTGCTTGTATCCAATCATGTGCCATGTCGGGTGCAAGCGCATAGCGATTGACGAGCTCATCTGTCTTGAAGGCCAGTTTTCCATCAACAAACCGTTGAAAGACGAACGTTCGGGCTGTAGAAGAAACTGTGAGCGTTTGATAAAATTCGCTTTCATCGCTGCAAATATATCGAGTTTCGTCCGCTAATGAAGCTGCTTCCACTAATTTTTGTGACCCTAATTCTTGTAACCAACCCGAGACAAGTTCTTCGGTGGCGGAGCCTGCTTTGGACAGTTCGCTAAGCGTGGAATCGCCATGCTCTTTGAGATAACGCAGCACCTCACTCGTTGAAGCAAACGGATGATCTATGTTGGCGAGCTTGCGCTTCTCGTCCTCAACGATCTGAGGATGAACGGCATTGCTGATCGCTTCTTGGCCAAAAATGTCAGCCGCCATCTGACGACTGAAGCCCAGCAATTCAACCTGCAAATCCTGTGCCAGCGCATCGGATTCATAGATTCTGCGGGCGACATAATCAGCCTGGAATTGAGCGGCAAGCGGTGACGGGAAATGATTGCGATAAACAGCAAATTGGATACGGCCTGCTTGTATATCTTGTAAAAGGTAGACAAGATGACGGGTATCGACATGGTCCTCCAGACACTCCTGCATGGCTTCTTGAAATAAAGGAAACCGTTCTTTGAACGGAAGAGCTTCCCGCATTAATTCTTGACCTCGCAATCGCTTGATCCAAGCTGGCATACGCGTGAAGCTGCGGGAAAGCAGCAAGGATGTTTCTGCTAAGCGTTGGAAGGCGGCTCCGAACATCCCGGATTCAGCAACAGACTCAATGACGAATTGTTCCGCTTCCGCAGCATTAATGGATAGGATTGCCTGCAAAAGCGACTCGCTGTAGCTGGGGAAAATAAGCTCAATGCCATTATCCTTTGCATTTGTATAAATAGCGGTTAAACCATTTTGCTTAAGATGTCTGTCGATAGCCATTAACCACGTGCGATTTAATTTGCGGCCGAACAAGCTATGCAGGATATAATGTGTTTGATTGTTTTCATCGGCAAAGGTTTCAACAACAACGGTTGTATCCGTAGGTACGGTATTCACAGCTATTTGATTGCGTACGAGACTGATCAGAGAATCGCTAGCCTCCGTGTCGAAATGATAGGTTTGCATCAGCCACTCTTGAACGTGCAAATCGGCTTGGTTGCGAGTAATCGGCGCTAAAGCCTCGTTCTGCAACGTTTGCTCAACAAGAGGTGAAGTGACATTCATCGCAGGTGATGAAGGAGCAAACGTCAAACGATCATGCAGCTCCCGCCAGATTTGCCCGGTTTGGGCGCCTAGCTCGAACGATTTGCCTCCGGTTTCCCCACGCCAAAAGGGGATTTCACTATAGCGGTTATCGGCTTCGCGAACATAGATCCGTTCCGGCCGTTTACGAACGATGCGCCAAGAAGCTGTGCCTAATTGAAAGACGTCGCCGACCGACGATTCATGTATGAATTCTTCATCGAGTTCGCCGAGATGAAGTCCGGTTTGGTCATGGTGAACGGGATATGCCGTGCTCTGAGGAATTGTGCCTGCGCCGATCAACGCGGCCATTTGTGTAGCTGCCAATTTGTCCAGGCGGCCGGTTTCTCGATTCCACGAAAGGAGTGGACGCACGAAAGGATACAGCCCGGCTAGCACATCGAGCATAGCGAGCCAGCGTTCGCGCGGCAGCTCGCGGAACGAATCGCTCTGCTGGAGCATGCGCTCGACATCTGCAACGTCGAGCTTGTCGCCCAAAGCTACCATCGCAACAATCTGCTGCGCCAGAACATCGAGGCTGCCCCGCGGAATGTGGATGGCCTCGATACTGCGTTCCGCAATGCGCCGGCTTAGCACAGCCAGCTCCGGCAGCAAGCTGCGGCTGCGGGCAAGCAGCACGCCGCGGCTAATGCTGCCGATAGCGTGCCCGGCCCGACCAATCCGCTGGATCCCGGCTGCTGCGGTGAAGGGCGAGTCGATCTGGATGACCAACTCGACATGTCCGACGTCGATGCCTAGCTCCAGCGACGATGTCGCGACGAGGCATCGCAGCTCCCCGGCCTTGAGCATGCGCTCAACTTCGAGCCGCTTCTCGCGAGCGACACTGCCGTGATGGCTTTTGGCGATTTCGTACCCGACATGGTCATTGAGTCGGAGTGTCAATCGTTCGCAAAGCCTACGGCTGTTGGCGAAAATAAGAGCCGTGCTGCAGCCTTCCATGAGCTGCAGCAAACGCTCCACCAGTGGCGTCCATATCGCCTCTTTATCAGCCCCGGCTTGCGCAGGTTTAGGCATCGTCACTGTTAGTGCATACTGCTTCTCGGCTTTGCTCTCGACAATCGCTACATGGCGCGGCTGATTCATTTCCCAGCCGCCGAGAAACTGAGCGACTCGCTCAATAGGGTTCTGCGTTGCTGACATGGCGATCCGCTGAACGGATCGCCCGCACCATACGCTAAGCCGCTCGAGCGTAAGCGACAAGTGCATGCCGCGCTTGTCCGCAGCCAGATCGTGGATCTCATCGACGACGATTTGTTCCACACTTTTTAGCATTTGTCTCGCGCGCGGCGAGGTTAAAAGCAAATATAAGGACTCCGGCGTTGTTGCCAGCACATCCGGTGGATGCTTGATCATCGATGCCCGTGTACTTTGCGGCGTATCTCCGGTACGTACCCCTACGGAAATGCCAGGCCATTTTGGATCAACATTGGAAGCTTCAGCTTGCTGCTCAATTTCATCCATGAAATGAATCAGATGATCGTGAATATCATTGTTAAGTGCTTTCAGAGGAGTAACGACCAACACACGGACACCCGCTATGTATGCATCTTGTTCTTGCTTGCTTTGTACAATGTGATTAAGGCAAGGCATTAAAGCCGCCAGTGTCTTTCCTGATCCCGTTGGGGAGGAAATGAGCGTGTGCGCGCCTGCGTTTATGTGGTCCCATGCTTGCTTCTGCACATCAGTCGGTTCGCCGAAACGGGAAGTAAACCATTCCCAGAGAATCGGATGAAAGTCATATTGCTTTGGTGCGCTTTGCATCATTCTCATCACTCCCCCGCACAATTTCTTCCAACATAGCATATTGGGCGGCGGCTCGCCAGCGGTGTGAGGAAAAGCTGGGTTATGCTATACTTAAATAAGTACATAAACATATAAAACCCCGAGTCTCCTAAGGGAGGCCCGAGGACTTACATGGATCCTTAGGTTGACAGGATCAAATTTTTAGTTCCCCAAGCTTGATCAGTTCTACAACTGCTTGTGAACGACCCTTTACATTCAACTTTTGCATGACATTAGAAATATGGTTCCTGACTGTCTTTTCACTAATGAAAAGATGCTGCGCAATGTCCTTAGTAGTTTTGTCCTGCACGAGTAATTCGAATACTTCTCGCTCGCGGTTCGTAAGTAGAAATTTGTTTTTGTGGTCGTTGCTCATGGATGTTGTCACCCCTCCTTGCTCGGGTATTGGGAATTACAAGGTAAAGGGATACAGTCAAAGTTAGTTTATGAAGGGCTGCTGTTAATGGTGCGGTCTAAGGGGAAAAATAGGCAACTTGGGCTTTTGAGTTTCATATGGAGGCGTGTTAAGCTGAAATGAGGCATTTCCCCCAAGCAAAAGGAGGCTTCTCGCATGTTTAGGCGCGATTATTTTATGCGGCAGATCGAACAGATGACTGTAACGTTAAATAAAATTCTTTTTAACAAAGAACATCTCCCGATGGTCGATGCGCAGCAGCTGTTGGATGAGGCAAGCCGCCATCTTCTCGGATTACATATTCGCTCCTTACAGGCGCTCTCCAGCAAGGATATTTTGGAATTATTGACGTATCAGGGCAATTTGGATACCGGCAAGGCATTGGTCTTAAGCGATATGTTTATTGGTCAGGGAGATATGTTGAAGCAGCACGAACAAATAGATGATGCCTACCATGCTTATATAAAATCATTGGACTTATTGCTGCATATTCCGTTAGTTGAAGACATTGACCCAGGTGATGAGTTAAATGGGGAAATTGCTTTACGCATCGTCAAAGTGTGGAACGACTTCAACCATGGATTATGCCTGAGGCAACGCAAAGATTGCTTTTCACTTATTATGATAAGATCGGCAATTATGCAAAGGCGGAGGATGTGCTATTTCATTGCATGGAGGATCACTCCGAGCATTCGTTGGCACTCACGCAAGGCGTTTTATTTTATGAACGGCTGTTGGTTGCCAAAGAGGAAGAGCTGCAAGCTGGCAATTTCAGCAGGGAAGAAGCGGCCGATGGACTGCGCGCCATGAAACAAAGGCTGCAAGCAAATGATTTAACTAAATTGTAATCATAGACTACTAGAAACTGAAGGTGTGATGGAAATGGCTTGGTATCAGGAAAGCTTTGGAAATGATTATTTAATTGTATATAAACATAGGGACATGAAGGGCGCTTATCATGAAGTGAAGAAAATGATAGATTGGCTTGGTTTGCCTCAGGGTTCACAAGTCTTGGATCTCTGCTGCGGGATGGGGCGTCATTCCATGGCGTTGGCTGAGTTCGGTTACAAGGTAACTGGGGTTGATCTCTCGGAGGTGCTCCTGAACGAAGCAGTGAAACTGGATTCGAGTAAAGAGGTTAAATGGCTGCGAGGAGATATGCGGGAGGTTCCTCTTAAAGAGCAATTTGACGCTGTAGTGAATTTGTTTACTTCCTTCGGTTACTTTGATGAGGATGAGCAGAATGAAAAAGTACTTCATGAAATACATAGACTTCTAAAACCGAGCGGACGTTTTATCATTGATTTCTTGAATCCAGTTTATATAAAGGCGAACCTTGTTCCACAGTCGGAACGAACTGAAGAAGGACTTTGCATACGCGAAACCAGAACCATCGAAGATGGCTGCGTACGCAAGCGAATCGTGATTTCAGAAGTGGGCTCGCAAGATCGTCATTACTTGGAGCAGGTAAAGCTTTATGATCGAATGACATTTGAGGTTATGCTGCAAAAAGCGGGCTTAACGATTGATAACGTATACGGTGGTTATGATGGACAGGCTTATGAAGCGGAGACATCAAGCAGATTGATCTTTGTAGGCTATAAGGAAGGATGAATATCGGGAAATGGACATTGTGACTCAACATACAGACCAAATTGCACAAGTGAAAGTGCCATTGCCTTTTCCCCTTCGTTGGGTCAATGCCTATCTAATCCAGGGAAGCAACGGTTATACGGTTATAGATCCCGGGCTTCGCACAGCCGATGCGGAGGCACTTTGGCTGAAGGTTCTGCAGGAACGCGGAATCGAGTTCAGGCACGTGGAACAGATCGTGCTTACCCACCACCATCCCGATCACTATGGTATGGCGGGGTGGTTTCAGGAGCGCACGGGCGCGCCGGTTCTCCTCTCGGAGACCGGCCTGCGGCAGGTGCAGCTCCTATGGGGTCCTGAGCAGCCGATGTCGGCCCTGCTGCTCGAACTTTTTGCTCAGCATGGCTTCCCCCAGGCTGGGCTCGAAGAGATGACGAAGCACATGGTCAGCTTCGTCGAGATGGTTTCTCCGCAGCCGGAAGTAACGCTGCTGCGTGAAGGACCCGTGCGCCTCGGGGACCGTGTGTATGAAGCGATGGAGACCCCCGGCCATGCCGCGGGTCACCTCATCTTCTACGATGCCGAGGCGGAGGTGGTCTTTTGCGGCGACCACGTCCTGCCGCAAATATCGCCGAACGTTTCCTTCCTCCCGCAGGTGGAAGAAAACCCGCTCGGCGCATACCTGGCCAGCCTGCAGGAAATCAGCAGGCTGCCTGTGAAGATGGCTTACCCGGGTCACCGGGAGCCTTGGTCCAGCTTTGGCGCGCGCGCAGATGAGCTGGTGCGCCATCATCAGGAGCGGCTGGCGCTGATGGAGTCGCAGCTAAGTACACCGCTTAGCGCGTATGAAGTATGCCACGCCACCTTTGGCGATCGGCTTAGCATCCATCAGATGCGTTTCGCGTTGTCGGAGACGATTGCGCATCTCGTGCTGTTGGAAGATGAGGGCCGCATAGGCAAGATAGACCCTAATGCTAATCTTACACAATATGTCCGTTTAAATGCTTAGCTCGATGCTCGGAAACTGAAAAGCCTCCAAAATCTCGATTTCTCGTAGATTTTGGAGGCTTTTTTTACAGAATTTATATGATTTAGGGAACGTTAACGTTTTTTAAAACATGCTTACAAGGAAATGGCTCCGCAAAGCGGTATGTCTGGGAGGATAACGCTGTTTTTCAGCGTTACGAACGGGAAGATGCCGGTCAGCGGTGCTGTAAGCACGGAAAACGTGCTTACAGGTAGGAAAATTGACTGCTGAACTGTACATCGGGGAAATTCAGCGTTACAGCTCAGCAAACCGACCGTTTTCTTCCTTTTCCTTCTACATAAGCACGTTTTCGTGCTTACAGCGCCGCTGACGGGACACTCGCCTTCCGAAATGCTGAAAATCAGCGTTACAGCTCAGCAAACCGATCGTTTTCTTCCTTTTCCTTCTACATAAGCACGTTTTTCGTGCTTACAGCGCCACTGACGGGACACTCGCCTTCCGAAACGCTGAAAATCAGCGTTACAGCTCAGCAAACCGACCGGTATCTTGTATAGCCGGAGGATAACGCTGTTTTTCCGCGTTACAGCAGTCAGTTAGGGCAATAACTCCAAGATAACACCGAAAAGCGTGCTTACAGATAGGACCATGAGATTCCCTGAGGATTTTCCTTGTCACTATAGAAAGAATCAGTTTTCGGTTTGCGGAAAACAATTTGCTTATTGGCAAATCAATCATCCTCTAAAAGCGCTCACTCATCTTCGAAAGGCCTCGATAGAGATTATCTCAATCATTTCAGAGGTTCTGTCTCAAACTGCTTCTCTCAAAAGAGCTGGAAACACTCTTACGCCAGTGTTTACCTAAGTCTTATTTCAAAGGTTTACTATAAGTAGGCGTATTGTTATGGGCTAACCGACCGCATGCCGCGGCTATGATACCACAAACGATGTCGTCTATAAATGTGTTGCATTTTCCTTCCTCGTGATCGCTATCGAGATCCTTGATAATGCCGATTTTCTCTTTATCGAGATACCCGAAATTTGTGAGGGCAATTGTTCCGTACATCAAAGGAATAGCAGTAGCTACGCTTTCATCTACGCCAAAAAGTCCCTCGTCTTCTCCGACAATATGATTGTACTGCTGGCTGAACTCTCCATTTTCTACAGCAGTGTCAATTTTGATAGCCAGTTGAATGGCGTGGAAAGTTTGCTGTTTTCTTAAGACCGCAAGGACATTGTCTTCACAAAGACTACGTTCCATGTCAGGGTTGTAGGGACGCTGCAGATGGTCAAGAATAGCAACCATATCTTCCAGCTTTACACCTCTTGCTTCTAATAATTCTAGATTCCGATCCGCGTAATCTTCTTTGACACGTTCAGAAATAATAACGCTCGCCGTCGATGCTACAATTGCGCAGATACCTTTGGAAATGAACGATTTAGGGCGTTTATTCGGAAAGAAGAAACGAAATTTACAATCCATGAATCCAAATAACGAAATAGCGCCGCTTCCATAAAGTCCGCATATGGACATCGCTATGGTACGGTGAACATTATAAGCAGGGTCTTTCATACTGGCGAGCAGCTCAGAATCATGTTTAACCTTTTTTTCCAATTCCATCAGGGTGGTCATGACGTTATAGGTTTCTGTTTTGCTTAGCACGCTGAGCAGGTTAGTCGTTATCGTATCGTACGGAATTTTTTTAATTCCTTTTATTTCAACAAGCAGGCGAGCTACAGCTTCTTCAATAACAGTTTGCGAGTAGTGGCTGAATACTTCATCACGGAATTCATTGAAAATAAGTGTTTTTTCTTTGAGAAATGTTCGCATATCAACGCCTCCAGTTTCATCAAATCAGATCCAGCACAAGTATAGCATAGGATGGATTAAAATCGAATGTGGCTATGCAGGACGAGAAATGGCGGAGGAGATGGATAGAAAATCTTTTTGAAAATAAGGGGGACATGAAGTTATAAATCGGACAAAGCCTCGTATACATAATAATACGAAAAAGCAGTGTACAGGCCAAACCAATAAACGCAGATCCTTATAACTAAAGCTTCTGCGAAATGCGAAGGAGGAAACAAGCAAATGAAACATCAACATTGGATTCGTTCAGCTGCTATCGCGGGGGTGATTGTCTTAGCAACCACAGGATGCTCTGTCCTGGGTACTGGAAAGAAAAGTGACATCGATGCGCCTCCGAAAACAGGTGCGGAAGCAGAGGCCAAGACGACTTCAGCTGCGGTGACCATTGACATGATCGATGATAACTCTTCACAGATGACGGTCTATGTCAAAGATGCCAAAGGATTCGTAGCTCCACTTAGCCTAGGTCTGCCGAAATCGGTATCTGTCGCCAAGACGACATTGGAATATATGGTGGATGGCGGGCCTGTTGCCAGTTTACTGCCTTCCGGATTCCAAGCCTTGCTGCCCAAAGGCACGAAAGTGATCAGCTTGAATGTCCAATCCGAGAAAAAAGTAGCGATTGTCGATTTCTCCAAAGAATTTCTGAATTATGATGAACAGAACGAGCGCAAGGTGCTTGAGGCCATCACTTGGAATCTGACAAGCTTCCCAACCGTAGAGAAAGTGCAGCTTCGTGTGGAGGGCAAAGATCTTAAGGAGATGCCGAAAGGAAAAACGCCACTGGATACGCCATTAGCCCGAACCATGGGGATCAATATTGAGAAGTCAGAAGATGCAGAGTTCGGACAATCAACGCCAGTAACTCTGTATTTCTTGAATCAAACGGATCAAAATTACAAATATTATGTACCGGTTACTCGATTGGTTAAACGAACAGACAATGTCGCTAAAGCCGTTGTTGATCAGTTGATCAAAGGACCGGATCAGAAGAAGGGGCTGACCGCTGTGTTGAATGCTTCAACCGAAGTGAAGAGTATTAAACCGGCTGACGGACTCATTACAGTGGACTTTTCCAGCAAGCTTTTAGGTGCAGATCAAAAAGCGTCCGCAGATGCCTTACAATCGGTTATCCTTTCTTTAACGGAAAATACAGGCTTCAACAAAGTGCAAATTAAAGTAGACGGTGCCCTAAAAATCACTTCAACCGATAATCAAAATTACAACAAGCCTGTCGCTAGACCTGCTCATATTAATCCGGCCAAACTGTAAGTTTAGCTCGCCTATAACCTCTATGCGGATGCTTTGTCTTTGACAAGGCGGCTTGCATAGGGGTTTTCTCAGCGCAAAATCAATGGCTCGGCAGGAAGTTGCGAGGATCGTTTAAATGACGTCATATAGGGAAGGAAGGTTTCAAAGAAAAAATACGGATCACGAATACGACGAAACTCAACGGATTGCCAGGACTCTTCATGCTTGAGTTTTTATATAACAATAATCGGTATCATGTCTACCATGTTCTGGATGAACCGAATTACGAATTGCGAGTAGTAGATGAAACCTATACTAAAACAAGCTTTGAAGCTTTATTCAAAATAAGTGCAGCGGAATCAAAAAAATATTTAGACGCAATTAATCTGTTTATGAAACAGAATTATGAAGGCATTCAAACGTTTGTCGAAAGCTCAATTTTTAGAGTTTCAACCAATTTTTTTTACAAAAGCTCTGTACTACATTACAATGGGAGTTAAGGAACAAGAGCTTCTTTAGGGAAGCAACAGGAGGAGAACGAATAGTTATGAGAACGAACGGAAGAACAAATCAAGAATTACGACCTATGAAAATAACCCCTCACTATATAAAACACGCGGAAGGCTCTGTATTGATCGAAGTCGGCGATACCAAAGTGATCTGTACAGCAACCATCGAAGAGCGCGTCCCTTCTTTCATGAAAGGTCAAGGAAAAGGCTGGGTGACAGCGGAATATTCGATGCTTCCTCGGGCTACACAGGTTAGAAATCAACGTGAAGCGGCCAAAGGCAAGCTTGGTGGACGCACGATGGAGATTCAACGTCTTATCGGACGCGCACTTCGTTCCGTCGTTAATTTGGAAGCGTTGGGCGAGAGATCAATCACACTTGACTGCGATGTGATTCAAGCGGACGGCGGCACCCGCACAACATCGATAACCGGGGCTTTCGTTGCTATGGCATTCGCCATGAATAAGCTGGCGACGGATAAAAACCTGTCGAAGTTTCCGATTAACGATTTCTTGGCATCCGTCAGTGTTGGTATTATTAACGACACTGCCCGATTGGATCTTAACTATGAAGAGGATTCCAAAGCTAAGGTGGATATGAACGTTGTTATGACCGGTCAAGGTCAATTTGTCGAAATACAAGGGACTGGTGAGGACGCACCTTTTTCCCGCAAAGAACTGGACGAATTGCTGGCATTGGCAGAAACGGGTATTCATACGATGATTGCAGAGCAACGTAAGGTTCTCGGCCCGATCGCTGATCGCATTCGAGGTGTAGAGCATGCAGCTGCAGAGTAATTTTGTTGTTATTGCGACTCGTAACGAGGGAAAAGTAAAAGAATTTGCCAAGCTGTTTGGCGCCAAAGGGTATAAAGTTCGCTGCTTGACCGATTACACGGATCTTCCGGAAATTATTGAGAGCGGAACAACCTTCGCAGAGAATGCTCGGATTAAGGCGCAAATTATTAGTGCGCATTTGCATGTGCCCGTGCTTGCAGATGATTCCGGACTGTGTGTAGCTGCTCTTGACGGAGCCCCTGGTGTTTATTCGGCAAGGTTCGCCGGAGAGAATGCCACGGATGCTGACAATAACGCCAAGCTGCTGCAAGCATTAAGCGAGCTCCCTAATGCTGAAGGGGATTCTGCTACTTCCGCGAACCCCAAGCTGCTTAGCAAAGCTTCCTTCGTGTGCGCGTTGGCCTTGATCGATCCTGTCGCCAATGAAATTATTGAAGCTGAGGATCGTTTCGATGGTTATATCATAGGTGAAGCGCGAGGCGAAAGTGGATTCGGATACGATCCCTTGTTTTATTTGCCTGCCCTCGACAAAACGATGGCCGAATTAACGGTTGAAGAGAAAAATGAAATGAGTCATCGGGCCAAAGCATTACGCTTATTTTTGGACAGGCTGCCTGGCCAAAGGATATGTAGCCTCATGGATTCATCGAAGAAACCTGCTCCCACTCATGCGGTGGAAGAGCAGGTTTCTTTGTTTTAGCGAATGGATATCTTGTAGCTTCTCAGCCATGTATCCACTTGTATCAAGTAAGCGAAGAGTTGGGGTCCTGTCATTAATTGTCCAAACCAAGGAAGATCGAAATCGTTATTTTCTGAGCTGGCGAGGGCCTGTATTTTTTTGACATCAATAAAGGGCAGCAAGGGGGAACTTGGATCGTCCAGAATTTCAAGCACCCACTTTCTAACTGCTGTTAAATAGTTGGGATTGTGTGTTTTGGGATATGGGCTTTTTTTGCGAGTTAGCACGTCATTGGGTAGAGCGCCTTTCAATGCTTTGCGCAATATTCCTTTTTCTCGATCGCCTGAGGTTTTAATTTCCCAAGGAATGTTCCATACATATTCCACCAGCCGGTGATCGCAGAAAGGGACACGAACTTCAAGGCCAACCGCCATACTCATGCGATCCTTGCGATCAAGTAGTGTAGGCATGAAGCGAGTGATGTTTAAATAGGACATTTCTCTCATTCGGTTCTGCTGTTGGGTTTCCCCTGCTAATCGCGGCACTTCGCTAAGCGCCTGCTGATAACGATTGCCGACATATTCGATAGGCTTGATCCAATCGATGAGATCAGGAGCGAGAAGATCCACACGATTGTTCAGCTTGAGCGACCAAGGAAATGTTTCGGCTGCCAAAGCTTCTTCATTATGAAACCATGGATACCCGCCGAAGATTTCGTCAGCAGCTTCTCCAGAAATAGCTACCGTGGCTTGTTTTTTGATTTCCCGACAAAATAAATAAAGAGACCCGTCTACATCGGCCATCCCTGGTGTATCACGGGCAAAAACCGCTGTTTTCAGTGACTCCACCAACTCAGGTGTGTCGAACTCAACATAATGATGCTCCGTCCCCAAATGCTCCGTCATTCGTTTAATCCATGGGGTATCTGAGTTTGGTTGAAATATGTTGGCTTTAAAGTGCTTATCATTGTCCACATAATCCACTGAAAAAGTATGCAGCTGGCCTTTCCCAAGCTCCTGGTGATGACTAGCGGCCAGAGCCGTTAATGCACTCGAGTCGAGCCCACCGGAAAGGAGTGTGCAAATCGGTACGTCAGAGGCTAGCTGACGTTTCGAAGTGTCTTGAAGTAACTGCTGAACTTGTGAAGCCGTTGCTGCGATGTCGTCGGGGTGAGGCTTACTTTCCAGTTTCCAATAGGTGCGAATGGATAAGCCGTTGCGATCAAAGACGGCGCATTGCCCTGGTTTGAGCTCAGACATATTACGGAATATGCCGTGTCCGGGCGTGCGCGCAGGACCGACTGCGAAAATTTCAGCTAATCCTTCCGCGCCAACCTCTGCTTTGAAATCAGGGTGGGCAAGAATAGCTTTTGGCTCAGAGCCGAATAGAAGCACGCCGTTCTGATGAGAATAAAAAAGCGGCTTTACACCGAGCCGATCTCTAACCAAAAACAGAGATTGTTCCTGATCGTCCCAAGCTGCGAAAGCGAAAATGCCGTTTAATCGATCGACACATGATCTCCCCCATTCGATAAAGGCCACAAGCAGCACCTCTGTATCACAAGTGGTGCGGAAACGATGCCCACGCAGTTCGAGCTCTTTTTTCAATTCAGGGGCGTTATAGAGTTCACCATTATATACAATCGTATACGTGTAGTCTCCCTGTTTTCGAACCATGGGCTGAGCGCCATTCTCTGGATCCATGACACTGAGGCGCCGGTGCCCAAGTGCACAATGTTGCGAAATCCACGTGCCGGAAGCATCTGGTCCACGCAGATGGAGGGTCTCCGTCATATTTTCTAGAATGGACGGGTACCCGGTCAAGTCTTTCCGCCAATCTATCCAACCCGTTATTCCGCACATAGACGTTCATTCCTTTCCTTTAAGAGAGCATGATGATAAAGGGTATGCAATCTACGGGTATAAAATGTCTGTCCGATAGGGGGAACCAGGCGGTCATTTTAATTGGATTTTGTGTTTTGTGGACAAGACTGTTACAATAAATCCAATTATTACTTACTAAATGATAAAGGTGATGACTATGAAAAAGAAGCATTCCAAGGCACAAATTGATTATTTGGCATCCAGAGAGCACTTTCTACAAATCAGTAACCAAGCAGATAAACGAATCGCCGAATTAGCTGAAGAAGGAAAAGAACTTGGACAGGAAGAAATGGAAGAAATTATTGAGCGTGTCGGTTTACACCGCGCTTATAATGAGCTTACGCAAGCGGAGAACGTTCTGATTAACTGGACACAAACAGCGATTCGAACCGAACCTGCATTTATTCAAAATCGCAGCAACTTTGAGGAGCTTTACGAAAAGGTTAAAACAGATGCAGAAGCAAGAGGGGCAATTCTTAATCTTGCCATGCGGTTAAATTTAGAGCTCGTGTGACATTCTAAAGAGGTAGTGCCATTCTTTCTTCAGGAGGCGAATGCTCATGGATAGTCATTTCATCAGCAAGCTGCACGACAAACAGAGGAAAGCCGCAAAGAATTTGAGGACACAAGGTGACGGTCAACCCGGCGGTAACTTGCCGCACAAAAAGCACTAGCGTGTAATGGCACCAATAAGAGCCTGTAGGGAACAATTTCCTTACAGGCTTTTGCTTACCCGTTAGCATATTTCATATCGTTTTTCTCCATACTAAGGCAGCTATGATTTCACTTAGAGAGGATGAAGACGTTTATGAGTAAAAAGAAAAATATGGATGAGAAAAACCAAAGTGCCATTGACAATTCGAAGCAAGCTTCCAGTATCCAATCTAATTTACCGTCCACAGAGCCGGGGCAGCATCAGCCTAATCGACCTTCAGTCTAAAGGATTCTTAATTGGAGTCTATCAACTGGTATAGCGGAAGATAAACGCAGAGGCAGCCTTGGACAAGAAAAAATTGTCTGAGGCTGCCTCTGCCGTTTTATACAATAGTTGAGTTTTATTGTACACTGGACATATATTTCCCTAAGTTATCTCTAAATGCTATCAACTCTTCTTTATTATTCATTTTCAATGTCACTTTAGCTCCTTCATGAGAACCAGGCACATAATAAGCCCGTGTCAATATAGAAAGTAACTCATTTGTTTTTTGCACGAATGTAGAAAATTTAATTTGATCGTCTTCTGTGAACCTTTTATTCTCTTCGTAATTGTTTTTTATACTTTCAGTTATTGCTATCATATTTTTATTTATTGGATTTAATAAATCAGTCGATGTTGCAGAATCTACTGTTTCTGAATTAGCTTCCATGACAGAGAGCTTATCATGAATGTCTACTAGATGTTCTATTGTCAATTTGTTAATTGGATTTGAAGCTATAGCCTCATAGGTACTCCAAATTTTAAAAAGCGAACTGCCTACGATACTTTCCAAAGTCATTTTTATGCCATGTTCAACCTTTTTTTGCTGATTGTATATAAAGGCTGAACAAATAAGTGAAACAATAATTAAACCAAATAAAAGATTTTGAGTTTTCTTCTCCACGTTAAACAGCACACCCTCTCCCACGCCTCAATCAAAAATCCTTCTATTTCCTTTAGACGAGAACTTATCTGTTTGGTTGCGCGAACTTATTTTCCGTCGACTTGGGATCAGCGTCCTTCTTGTACGAAAACCAATGATAGGTTAAGATAAAGAATGAGTTTATGACTCATTCAATTTCATATCGGATTTAGGTGCTTGCTGATTATGTATGCATACAATCGGTAAGCTTAAAAGGGAAGTTTGGTTTGAAGCCAACGCGGTCCCGCCACTGTAACAGAGAAGTCAACGTCACTATGCCACTGATCGCTGGATTGGGAAGGCTGACGTTTGATGATGATCCTGAAGCCAGGAGACCTGCCTAGATCTGCGCACTGTTATGTACCTACGGGAGATAGGGAGGTGTTAGATGAACTATTCGCATATAATCGATAGGCGTCTTTCCCTTTGTTTGAAGAGGGGAGGACGCCTTTTTTAGTTGACAAAACAGCAAAACTCATGAATAATTGTTTAAATGTAATATTTACAATTAAACAAAAGAATTCATTACACACTCACAGGAGGTTCTTCCAGCTATGTTTACAACCTATAAAAGCAAATATGCTCGAATTACTTTGATCTTATCCATTCTTATCTTGGTCTTGTCTGCTTGTTCGAATCCAAAAAGCCAAACAGTCAAAGAATCCACACCTGCTTCTGTGGTGCCCGCCAAAGAACAAGTGCTCAAATATGTGACTCTCAATATGCCTCGATCGCTAGATCCAACGAATATTGACGCGCAGCGCATTACTTCCGATGGAATCGCAGAACCGCTTGTGTATCAGAATGATGATGGATCGATACGCCCATGGTTAGCCAGATCGTGGAAGAACGTAGAACCTACTGTCTGGGAGGTAGAATTGCAGCAGAATGTTAAGTTCTGGAGTGGGGCTGTGATGGATGCAGCTGCCGTAAAGGCTGCTTTGGAGCGTCATCAGAAGCTAAACAAACGTGGCCCCTCTCAGCTCGGCGGTGTTCAGTTTATCGTCAAGGATGCGACACATCTGCAAATCAAAACGCCAAAGCCTGATCCTTCCTTTATTTTTAAATTAGCAGCCTTTGCTATACATAATGCGGCGCAAGCGGATTTGATCGGTGATAAATTTAATAAAGAGACTGATCTGACCGGATTTATGAAGCCAATCCAATTCACACCGGGAGAATTATTGATTGCAGAAGCATTTCCCGGATACTGGGGAGAAAAACCGAAGCTGCAGCGATTGGAAGCCAGACTTGGTACGGATGGACAATCTAGATTGCTCGCGCTTAAAAATGGCGATGCAGATGGCGATATGAATGTTGAAGTGGAGCAGCGGGTGTCCTATGAGAAGGATGCGAAATTTCAGACTTACTTCCCGATTGGCAGTACGTCGAACCTATGGTTGAATATTAAAAAAGTGCCTTCTCTTCAGGACAATGTCAACGAATGTGTATAGCTCGTGCCCTCGTTGCTAATCCGGAACTAATCATTCTGGATGAATGTCTCTCGGCGCTGGATGTCTCGGTTCAAGCGCAGGTCATTGAACTGCTCCAATCCTTACATAAATCTCGTAAACTCAGCTATTTATTTATCTCTCATGATATTACGGTGGTTGCTTCGATATGTAAACGTATATTGGTCATGCATGAAGGCGTCTTGGTGGAACAGGGGAGGACAAGCGAACTAATGGGGAACCCGCAGCACCCTTATACCCAGTCTTTAATGGCTGATGTGCCGCAGTATCCGAGCTTTGTTTTAGAAGAAGGAGGAAAAAAATGAGTACTTGGGATTTATCTACCGTTCAGCATCATGTGTTAATTTGTAATGGCGGTTCTTGCCTAAAGAAATTGGGTGACGAGACCACCCTAGCCATCCGAGATGAGATTGCATGTCACGGAGCAGAGAATCTGATTCATACGACGAGAACACGGTGCAATGGTCGCTGTGAAGATGCTTGTGTGGTAACGGTATACCCGCAAGGGATTTGGTACAAAGAGATGACGCCTGAGCTTGGAAGAAGACTTGTGCGAGAACACTTGCTGAATGGCCAACCGATAGAAGAGAATATGATATACAGCTATGCGGAAACCTTTGTGCCGACAGGTAACGGAAGTGCAGGTAAAAGTCGAGCCGCGAAATAAATGGAACGTATGCCCACGCTGCGTGCCTACAAACGTGTGACAACAAAAAAGACCTAGCGGACTAAATCTTAATTCCCGTTAGGTCTTTCGTATTTTGTTTTATAGTTATTGAATCGCTGCCAGTTTTCTTTCTCTAAACAATTTCGCGGCCTCTACCATGACTCTGAGAGAAGCGATGGTTTCTTCTTTGCTTCTTGTTTTGAGACCGCAATCCGGATTGATCCAGAATAGTTCAGGCTCTAATACTTGGAGTGCTCGCTCTATCATCTCTACCATTTCTTCAACAGATGGCACACGAGGACTATGAATATCGTAGACACCTAATCCGATGCCTTGATCATAAGTGTGCTCTTCAAAGCTGTGAATCAATTCGCCGTGGCTGCGGGAAGTTTCAATGGAGATGACGTCCGCGTCCAGGGCGCGGATGGAATCGATGATATCGTGGAATTCGCAGTAGCACATATGCGTATGAATTTGCGTCGTATCTCGGACAGTAGCTGTGGATAAACGGAAGGCCAGTACCGACCAATCCAGATATGCTTGCCAGTCTTGCTTTTTGAGGGGCAGTCCTTCACGAAGCGCCGGTTCATCGACTTGGATCATTTCGATGCCTGCTTGTTCCAAGGCTTCTACTTCTTCACGAAGCGCCAAAGCAATTTGATAAGCAACTTGCTCCCGCGTAATATCACTGCGAACGAAGGACCAGTTCAGAATCGTAATAGGACCTGTCAGCATGCCTTTAACAGGCTTCTGTGTCAGAGATTGCGCGTAGGCTGTTTCCTTAACGGTCATGGCTTCAACGAATTCCACATCACCGAAAATGATAGGGGGTTTTACACAGCGGGAACCGTAGGACTGCACCCAACCATTCGAAGTGAAGGCGAAGCCAACCAGCTTCTCTCCGAAAAATTCGACCATATCGGTACGCTCGAATTCCCCATGAACGAGCACATCTAGTCCCAACTCCTCTTGCAGCGCAATCCAGTGACCAATTTGCTCTTGGATAAACTGCTCATATTGCTCTGGCGTCCATTGTCCGTTTCTCCAATTTTTGCGTGCATTGCGCACTTCAATCGTTTGCGGAAAGGAACCAATCGTCGTTGTCGGCAAGAAGGGAAGCTGCCATTTCGCTTCCTGGATACCTCTACGAGCCGTAAAGCTGCTATTTCTTGCAGCTGGAAGACTGGCGATATTCGCAGTTGCTTCTTGAACATTCCGTTTGTTCCGATACGCGGAAGTGTTTAATGCTGAAAGGACTTTTTGATTACTGGCTAACTCAGCAGCTACAGACGTTTTACCTACGTTTATTGCCTTCGTTATAAGAGTGATCTCATCCAGCTTTTGTTCGGCAAATGCCAAAGCATCGAGCAGGATCGGCTCAAGCTTGACTTCTTTGCGAGTCGAAACAGGCACATGAAGCAAACTGGATGAAGGCTGGATCAGAAGTCGATCATTTGATACGAAGGAAGAAATCATGTGTAGAAGATCCAATTTTTGCGTGAGATCAGCTTGCCAAATATTTCTTCCGTCAATTATGCCAGCTGCCAAAACTTTGTCCGAAGGGAAGCCGTAGGATTGAATCTGCTTTAAGTTGGCTTCTAATCCATGAACGAAGTCTAAACCGATACCGTGAACAGGAAGCTGAATGAGATCTTCGTAGTGCTCAACGGAATCGAAATACGTTTGTAAGATCAGTTTCAGATTAGGAGCCGCTTTGGCAAGCGTTGCGTAAATATGCTGGATGCGACTGATATCCGATTTGGCTAACGATTGCACGAAGATCGGCTCATCGATTTGAACATATGTGGCCCCTTCTTGTTCGAGCTCTGCCAATATTTGCGTATAAAGAGGAAGTAATTCTTCTATAAGCGCATCGATTTGATCGGATTTATAGCCTTTAGACAGCTTAAGAAACGTGTACAAACCAATAATGACGGGCTTTCCATCAATACCTAGTTTTTCTTTGGCTTCACGGTAAGCTTCCAGCGGTTTGTTGACGGTTAAAGTGGGTTTCGCCTCGTTTAATTCCGGTACAATATAATGGTAATTGGTATTGAACCATTTGGTCATTTCGCAAGCTGTTGCCCCTTGACTTCCGCGGGCCATTGCATAGTAAGTAGAGAGGGGAACAACACCGCCTTCATAGGGAAATCGCTTAGGAACGAGTCCGAACATAGTGGCTGTATCCAGCATGTGATCGTAGAGACTGAAATCACCGACAGGGATAAGGTCGACTCCCTTGGCTTGTTGCAATTTGAGATTATCGAGTCGAATCTGTTCAATTTGCTTATTAAAGGCAAGTTCTTCAACTTTACCTGACCAGAATGCTTCTAAAGCCTTTTTCCATTCTCTGTTTTCTCCGATTCTTGGATAACCAAGGTTACTGCTTAATGTATGACTCATGAAAGTTTATGCCTCCTAGGCGTTATTTGGATAAAATCAAAAAAGAGGTATCCTTAACCTGTTTGTAAAAAAGGTTAAAGATACCCCGTGTATGTGTGTACAGTGGTTGCCATCTCTAACACCTCCCTATCTCCCGTAGGTAAAGCAGTGCTGTCAGAATAGGCAGGTCTCCTGGCTCCAGAATCATCATCAAACGCCGGCCTTCCCAATCTTGCGATCAGTGGCAGTGATGGCGTTTATTCCTCTGTTACAGTGGCGGACGCGTCGGTATTGCACCGATCTTCCCTTTTAAGCGCTGGTTTGTCTTTGAAAAACCAGCGCACCTATTCCCACAATATGCGATTTTCATTGAATGTTACTGAATAAATATACAACTAATCTTATAAACATGCAAAGCTTTTTTCGAGAAGCTGCTTGAAATCTTCGATACTCTTAGGTGCTTTGTTGATCTGACGAGTTGTTTCAGGTAAAGAGAGCCATAATTCAAGCAGCATAGGAAGATCCAAACCTAACGTCTTTATCGCTTCCGAGTTGCTGAAAATCTCGTCAGGTGTACCTTCCATCACACACTTGCCTTGATCTAGGACTAACATCCAATCTGCCCATGAGTAAGCCAAGTTCATATCATGGGTCGCCATTACCAGCGTCATGCCGTTTGCTTGGATACGGTTAAGCTCTGCAAGAAGCTGCTGCTCCGATATCCGGTCCAAATAAGCCGTGGGCTCATCCAGCAGCAGCAGCTTGGGTTGAAGCACCAGAACCCCGGCTAGGGCGACACGCTTCTTTTGGCCAAGGCTCAAATGATGAATCGGCTTTTGCGCTAGATGTGTAAGATTCATCGTGTGCAGAATAGCCTCTGTTTGCTGCTTAATTTCCGCCTCCGGCAACCCGGCGTTGCGCAAGCCGTATGAAATATCTTCATAAGGTGTGTTCAGAATAAGCTGCTGTTCAGGGTCTTGGAAGACAAGGCCAACGTCTTGACGCAACTGTTTAAGCTCCTTGCGTGTGTACGTCAAAGGTTGGTTGTTCCACATTACCTGGCCGGAGGTAGGGGCATGAATGCCAATAGCCTGAAGGAAGAGTGTAGATTTGCCTGAGCCGTTATGCCCGCAAATGGCTGTCTTTTTGCCTGCTGGAATGCGAATATTCA
The DNA here is from genome assembly GCF_008017805.1 of Paenibacillus sp. N3.4. GTDB lineage: Bacteria > Bacillota > Bacilli > Paenibacillales > NBRC-103111 > Paenibacillus_E. The sequence continues at coordinate 65,236 of NZ_VRTT01000010.1, forward strand.
TTTTGTTAAGAGCGTTTGCTTGTGTACCCGGGTAGCTAAACGTTACTTCAAGGGTTTCCAGAATTGAACTCATCGGATGATCCTCCATCGAAGCCATATTTCTAAAAACAGCAATAAGAGGAACCCACAGCTGCTTTCCAGTTTATATCGAAAAGGCACAGGCCTTGCTTCATAAGGCGCGAAATGAATATCATCCGTAAACCCTCTGGAAACGAGTCCGTTGGATATCGTGCGATAGCGCTGCATGGTCTTCATAAACAATTGGACGATCAGCATGGCTGTATCTTTCAATCTGTTAGAGAAGCCGGTTTGACCGCCTCTGGACTGCTGGGCGATAAACATATCGTGGGCAATTTCAAACAGAATAAACAGGAATCGGTACATAATCAGCATGATTTCCAAGACGAGAGAGGGTACGCGAACTTTCTTCATCACCTGCAGCAGTTCCGAGAAGGGCGTACTGAACATGATGAACATCATACAGGAAAGGCTTGCTATAACTCGGGCAAATAAAAGAGCTGCCAGTCCTAAACCGGAAGTGGTTATCCATACACGCCACTGAAAAATGGAGATAGCTATGAACTGATCATGGGCTCCCAACGTTTCATGCAAGGGGCGAACATCAATAATTAAAGCGGGCAGGCTTCCTACAAAGAATAAGCAGGCCAGCCCGACAACTAGGAAATAATATTTGGTTGGAATTTGTGCGTAAACAATCGTCCAGATGGCCATCCAACAAGCGATAAGGACCTGAGTAACGGGATGCGAAAGATAAGAAAGCAGAAGCATGGCAACAGCGAACCCGCATTTCCATAAGGGCGAAAGCGCCCGTAAGGAGTTTTGATAGGATAGCGTATCAATAAGCTTGATCATTGGGCTTTATTTTTGGATGCTCTTCCTTTAAACACGCCAAAAGCAAAACCAATAAAACCAGCTCCGATAGCAGCTTGCAGGGCAAATAGCATGCTTTCTGTTTCCGGAGGCAATTCGAATAAAGAAGAGAACCATGGCGTGTAGGAAGGATGAAGCATTTTGATCACATTTTCAGCGGCATCGTCGGCACCACCGAATTCGCCTTTGACAAAAATCAATGGTAGAACAGCTAGTAAAACAACACTGACGGCCATCAACATATTTTTCATGCGATTACTCATGTTTACTGCACACCTTTCATTTTACGTTGGAGAATAGACAGCTCATTGGGGCTGTAGGATTGTAGCCAGTTCCATATTAATACCGTTAAAATCCCTTCACTAATAGCTAACGGAATTTGTGTGATGGCAAAAATGCCGCCGAATTTCAAGAACGATGTAAGAAATCCTCCATGCTCCGCTGGAAAAGCAAGAGCCAATTGAATCGAAGTAACTACATACGTAGACAAATCAGCGAGTGCAGCGGCAAGGAAAATTGACCACTTTTGTTTGCCTGTTGTTTTCATCATGGATTTATAGATGAAGTAACCAACAATAGGCCCTGAGACAGCCATAGAGAATGCGTTAGCGCCGAGTGTGGTTAAACCGCCATGTGCTAGCAGGACGGCTTGAAACAGCAAGACGATCGAACCCAGAACACTCATTGGCAGAGGGCCAAACATGACAGCACCTAGACCTGTTCCAGTTGGATGCGAGCTGCTTCCGGTCACGGAAGGGATTTTCAGCGCCGAAAGAACAAAAGTAAATGCGCCTGCGAGACCGATCATGATTTTCAGTTCGGGATTTTCTTTCGTAATTTTGATTAATGAACGAAGGCCTAAGAAAAAGAAAGGAAGAAAAGCAGCCCACCAAAATATCGCCCAGCCTACAGGCAAAAATCCTTCCATAATGTGCATGGCATGAGCTGATTCAGGTTCATTAATGAACAGATAGAGGCCAAAACCCATTACAACCAGTAAAAAATTCAACCATTTTGTCTTTTTAGTCTTCAAGCTACATCCTCCTTGATAGGGATAAAGTGAACAAAAAAAAGGCTAATCCTAGTAGGACTGGCCGTGGGTACGTGCGAATAGATGACAACCGAAATTCGTGTTGTCATAAGATTGTACGTACACCGCTCCTTTCCACGAAGGTTTCTGGGTGTATAAATGAAGGTAGGTCTCCTGGCTCTCGGATCGTCATTTTCTTTCGCCTTCCCTGAATGGTTCTCAAGTGACATGATGGAAAGAAACTCCCCGAATACAGTGGCGGGACCGCTCGGGACTTTCACCCGATTCCCTGTTACCCCTTGTTTTACGCAAGGGCACCTCATTTATTCATATTATGCAATTGAATTAAGTATAGCACAAAAAGGAAGAGTCGTAGCATTAGATTGGCTGCTTTTTCAAAAGGTTCATTCCGTTGAGCTGGCTTTAGATGGAGTGAAATGTGACGATTTTGTGTATATGGATACTGAACGGAAGTACGGGGAGGAGCTGAACTAAGTGCAACAACTATGGGGGGCCAAAATATAGTATTATATAGAAGGAAATTACAGCTCTATTACTGGAAACAACAAAAAGACCGCGATTTCTCGCGATCTTTTTTTACTTGCAGAACGTCCCAGGAGGGATTCGAACCCCCGACCGTACGCTTAGAAGGCGTATGCTCTATCCTGCTGAGCTACTGGGACATAGACCTCTTCTTACCTTACGGATGCGATCCGTGTAGCGAAGCAAGAGTTATAGTATCATATCGTTTTAGGAGAAGTCAACCCTCTTGTGAATGTTTATTTTGCAATCCTTTCTCCAATCAAGTAAACTGTGACCAGCGGGACCAAGATTTTTGAGGTGATCACGATAACCGAAACAGTAAGTAATAATTTAATTCTTTTTCCGAAAACCGAGCAATACTATGAGGGAGAGCTCACTCGCTTCTTACAAACCGAGCAGTATAGCGATGCTTTGCAGCTTCTAACCTTTCTACTGCAATTTCCGAATGTGGATACTCACAAAGCGGAGCAGTGGGAAGCTTTACTTCATTGGCTCCAGACTATGAATCCAGAGTCTATGTTCCCATCATCTCCTTTAAGCGAAGAAGATCAAGAGGAAGAAGCGGATTTGCTTCGGCAGTATATTCAAGAGAAGACAGCTGACGATGGCGCATTTGTATTGAAACTTCTAACGATGCTGCGTGAGGGAAACTTAGAGCAGCAAGTCAATGCCCTTGAACAGCTCGCTTTTGTCGAACAAACAAAGGCTAGCCGCGAAGTGAAGGAATGGTTATGCGAAAAGCCCAGACATCCTCATCTTCAGTTCAAAGCGCTGCAGGCTTTAAAGCAAATGGGAGAGTTCGGCTTTATCGAATACCCTAAGAATGGGCAGATGATTGCTGTTGAGATTGAAGAAACGCCTCTATGCACGGAGGATTTCCCGGCGCCAATTCGTGATATGATTCGCAGGGTCGGGGATATTAGTGAAATCAGTCAGCCGGATTTTGTTTATTTTGCTGAGCAGACTTGGCGGGAATTTCTGGCCTATGCCTATGGGACTTCGATCTACACCGATTTATTAAAAGCGGAAGATGGCGCAGTTGATGTATGGGCTTCAGCCTTGCATGCGGTCTTGCAAGAAAAACTGTTTGGGACAGTTAATCGTGAGGAATTGCTCGATACATACGGAATTGTTGACTCTATGACCTTGCAATGGAAGCGGGCACAACTCGTTCTGCAAGCCTTCATCAAGCAATTTAACCCTGATCCGTCATAAGGTGTGAAAGCCTGCCTTGAAATGAAAATGTTATATGTTATAATAGAATGGTTATAATGAGCGTAACGTGAAAATATGTCATGGTACATTTTTGGAGGGGAAGGCATAAAATGAAAGCAAGTTGGGAAAAAATAGAGAAGAACGTAGGCGTTCTTGAAGTGGAAGTTGGCGCAGAGCGCGTCGCAGATGCATTGGATAAAGCATTTAAGAAGGTATCCGCGAAAGTGAATGTTCCAGGATTCCGTAAAGGGAAAGTGCCTCGTTCTATCTTCGAAGCTAAATTTGGCGTGGAAAGCTTGTATCAAGATGCTTTAGATATTATTTTACCAGAAGTGTACGTACAAGCTATTGAAGAGGCTGGTATTGAGCCTGTTGACCGCCCTGAAGTAGATGTTGAGCAATTCGGTAAAGGACAAATCCTGAAATTCAAAGCAAAAGTAACCGTTAAGCCGGAAGTTGCGCTTGGCGAATACAAAGGCATTGAAGTTGAGGCAGTAAGTGCGACGGTAACAGACGAAGAAGTAAGCGAAGAGCTTGCACGTCTGCAACAACGTCATGCAGAGCTAGTTGTTCTTGAAGAAGGACAAGCAGCTAATGGAGATGTTGTCATTCTTGATTTCGAAGGTTTCGTTGATGGCGAAGCATTCGAAGGCGGAAAAGCAGAGAAATACTCCCTTGAACTTGGATCCAACAGCTTTATCCCGGGCTTTGAAGAGCAGCTCGTAGGTCTTGCTAAAGGTGAAGAGAAGGAAGTTAACGTGAGCTTCCCTGAAAACTATCATTCCGAAGATCTGAAAGGCAAAGCGGCTGTGTTTAAAGTGCTTATTCACGACATTAAACGCAAAAACCTGCCAGAGCTTGATGATGAGTTCGCGAAAGATGTGAGTGAGTACGATACGCTTGAAGAGTACAAGGAAGAACTGAAAAAACGTCTGCAAGAACGTAAAGAAAAAGATTCAGAAGCTGCTCTGGAAACAGCTGTTGTTGAAAAGGCTGCAGCTAACGCTGAAGTTGAAATTCCAACGGCTATGGTAGAGGCTGAGTTGGATGTTATGGTGAAAGAATTCGAAAGACGTCTTCGTTCCCAAGGCATGACACTTGAAATCTACTTCCAATTCTCCGGTCAAAACGAGAGCGTATTGAAAGAACAAATGAGAGAAGATGCTGAAAAGCGTGTTCGCAACAACCTTGTTCTTGAAGCTATCGCGGCAGCTGAGAAAATCGCAGTTTCCGATGAGGAAGTTGACGTAGAACTTGAGAAATATGCAGCATCGTACCAAAAATCAACTGCTGAACTTCGTGAACTGTTTGCTTCAAACGGCAGCCTAGAAGGTCTGAGCAATGATCTTGTTATCAGAAAAACCGTAGACTTCTTGCTTGAAAATAGCAAGCATGTTTCGGCAGCAGTATAAATAAGGTAAGTTAGGGCACGTACGTAAGCAACGTGCCTTTCTTTTACCCTATTTTACCCCCAAACTGCTAGTAGACCCGAAGAAACACCCCCTTACATAGCAGCTCCCTGAAAAAATGACTTTGCTTATGAAACGTGTTAAACTGTTACTGAATCCCAATTTGGGTGAACATGGCTATTGCCGTAAAAGGAGTTGGTACAATGAGTCTTATTCCTATGGTTGTTGAACAGGAGGCTCGTGGGGAACGTTCTTACGATATTTACTCGCGTCTTCTTAAGGACCGCATCATCTTCATCGGGAGCGCTATTGATGACGATGTGGCTAATTTGGTCATTGCCCAGCTGCTCTTTTTATCCGCTCAGGACCCTGAGAAGGATATCCACTTATATATCAATTCCCCTGGTGGATCTGTAACAGCTGGTATGGGTATCTTTGATACCATGCAATTTATTAAGCCGGATGTTTCTACGATTTGTGTAGGGATGGCTGCAAGTATGGGTTCTTTGCTGTTAACAGCTGGAGCCAAAGGTAAGCGATACGCGCTGCCGAATGCCGAAGTTATGATTCACCAACCGCTCGGCGGTGTTAGAGGTCAAGCGACCGATATCAAATCCATGCCGATTGGATTATCAAAACGAAACAAAAACTCAACCAGATCTACGTGGACCGTACGGGACAGCCGCTTGAAAAGATCGAAAGAGACACCGACCGGGATAACTTTATGAGCGCTGATGAAGCGAAAGCATACGGGTTAATCGACGAGGTTATCACTCGAAACGACTTGAAATAAAGGAGTGATCCCATGTTTAAATTTAACGATGAAAAAGGCCAACTCAAATGTTCCTTTTGTGGAAAATCCCAGGATCAAGTTCGCAAACTTGTTGCCGGACCGGGAGTTTACATTTGTGATGAATGTATAGAGCTTTGCACGGAAATTGTAGAAGAAGAACTAGGTCATGAAGAAGAGCTGGATCTGAAAGATGTTCCGAAACCAAAAGAAATCAACAACATTTTGGATCAGTATGTCATCGGACAGGATCAAGCAAAGAAATCACTGGCTGTAGCTGTATATAATCACTACAAACGCATTAATTCGCAAAACAAGCTGGAGGATGTTGAACTTCAAAAGAGTAACATCGTTCTTCTTGGACCAACAGGCAGCGGTAAAACACTGCTTGCTCAAACGCTTGCCAAAATTCTGAACGTACCTTTCGCCATTGCAGATGCGACTTCTTTGACAGAAGCGGGCTATGTAGGTGAAGATGTTGAGAACATTTTGCTTAAACTGATCCAAGCAGCTGATTACGATGTAGAGAAAGCCGAACGCGGCATTATTTATATCGATGAAATCGATAAAGTGGCACGTAAATCGGAAAACCCATCCATTACAAGAGATGTTTCCGGTGAAGGTGTACAGCAAGCTTTGCTGAAAATTCTTGAAGGTACCGTTGCATCTGTTCCTCCTCAGGGCGGACGCAAGCATCCACATCAAGAATTCATTCAGATTGACACAACGAACATTCTGTTTATTTGCGGAGGAGCTTTCGATGGCCTGGAGCAAATTATTAAACGCAGAATCGGTAAAAAAGTCATTGGTTTCAGTACGGATGGCATGAAAGTCGATTTGAAACCAGGCGAGTACTTATCCATGGTACTTCCGGAAGATTTGCTGAAATTCGGATTAATTCCGGAATTCGTAGGTCGGTTACCGGTTATTTCTACACTCGAGCCGTTGGATGAGCCTGCACTTGTTCGCATTCTTTCCGAACCTAAGAATGCGCTTGTGAAGCAATATCAGAAAATGCTTGAGATGGATAACGTTACGCTTGAATTCGATGCAGAGGCGCTGGATGCCATTGCCAAAGAAGCGATCAAACGGAATACTGGCGCACGTGGTCTTCGAGCCATCATCGAGAGCATTATGCTTGATGTTATGTTCGAGGTCCCTTCCAGAACAGACGTCTCCACTTGTGTCGTAACGAAGGAAACGATCCAAAACAAGATTAATCCTGTTCTGACGACCAAAGAGGGTGCTCAGGCGACTGGCAAGAAGAAAGAAGAAAGTGCGTAACCCATAATTTGATAAGAAAACACGCAGCCTCCAATCCAGTTTCCTGCAAAGGGAATTGGAGCGGAGGATGTTTGGTGTCATGGGGAGAGAAACCAATATGTTCCATAGAAAAGATACGAGACCTGTTCGCGTCGGAGATTTAACGATTGGCGGCAGCAATGAAGTCATTATGCAAAGCATGTGTACGACGAAAACAGCTGACGTGAAGGCAACGGTTGCCGAAATTCTGCGCTTGGAAGAAGCGGGATGCCAGATTGTCCGCGTAACCGTAAACAATAAAGAGGCTGCGGAAGCAATTAAAGAAATCAAGAAACAGATTCATATCCCGCTTGTTGCAGATATTCATTTTGACCATCGTTTAGCCTTGGCTGCGATTGAGAACGGTATTGATAAGGTTCGTATCAATCCAGGTAATATTGGCCGCCGTGAGAAAGTAGAGGCAGTCGTCAAAGCTTGCAAGGAACGCGGCATCCCGATACGGATTGGCGTTAACGCAGGCTCGCTGGAGAACCATCTTCTGGAGAAGTACGGCTACCCAACCCCCGAGGCGATGGTAGAAAGTGCCTTATTCCATATTAACATCCTGGAAGAGCTTGATTTCCACGATATCATCGTGTCGTTGAAAGCATCCGATGTTCCGATGGCGATAGCTGCTTATTCCCAAGCAGCCAAAGCGTTCAACTATCCACTTCATCTCGGTATTACAGAGGCTGGAACGCTGTTTACAGGCGCTGTGAAGAGTGCTGCAGGAATTGGTACGCTGTTAAACATGGGAATTGGCAATACCCTGCGTATTTCGCTTAGTGCGGACCCAGTAGAGGAGATTAAAGTTGCTCGTGAGCTGCTCAAAACGTTTGGACTTATTACGAATGCAGCTACTTTAGTATCTTGCCCGACTTGCGGCCGTCTGGATATCGACTTGTTTTCGATTGCCAATGAGGTTGAGGAGTACATTGCCAAAATTAAAGTGCCTATTAAGGTATCTGTCTTAGGTTGTGCCGTAAATGGCCCTGGTGAAGCTCGTGAAGCCGATATCGGCATCGCAGGCGCCCGCGGCGAAGGCATGCTGTTCCGCTACGGAGAAATGATTCGTAAAGTGCCGGAAGCTGAACTACTGGCAGAATTAAAGAAAGAAATTGATATTATTGTAGATTCTTATGAGAAGACAGGCGTTATTCCTGGTCGTAAGCACTAAAATACTTCATGTGAAAAGTCGTTAAATGCGCCTCTATAGGTGCCTTTAACGGCTTTTTTGTATATTTGGAGCGTGAGCGAAGCATAATGAATGAATCTGGAAAGCTTACACAGATGACGTAAGTTTTTCTAACGACAGATTATGCTGATAAGGAGAATGATCATGAGTTTACCTTACAAAGGTACGGCTTTACGACGCGGTGCCATTCCGATCATTATCGGAACCCTATTGCTTTTGATGCCTTTGCATACAGGAGCTTCTGATGAACCTACGCCTGGTGATCCATTAACGGAGGCTCCGCGCAAACAGGTAGCCATTGTCATTGATGACTTTGGCAACAATATGGAAGGAACGACAGAAATGATGACTCTTCCAATCCCACTGACCGTTGCTGTGATGCCCTTCTTACCCTCTACGAAGCAAGATGCGACCTTAGCTCATGAGAAGGGACACGAGGTCATTTTGCACCTTCCTATGGAGCCTGTGCGCGGTAAAAAGAGTTGGCTGGGTCCGGGGGCGATAACTACGGACTTATCCGATGATGAAATTCATAAACGCATTGTTGCGGCTATCGATGATATTCCTTATGTGATTGGGATCAATAATCATATGGGGTCCAAAGCTACAGCAGATGAAAGAGTCATGCAGATACTTGTATCCATTTGCAAAGAAAGAAATTTGATTTTATTGGATAGTCGAACAACGCCTAAGAGTTTAATTGGGAAGATTTCGATGGAAAAAGGAGTTCCTTACACAGAAAATCAGCTGTTTTTTGATGATCTCTATACGTACAGTCATATTAGCAAGCAAATGGCCAGATTTAAGAAGCTACTTCATGAAAGAAATTCAATGGTCGCGATTGGTCATGTAGGTCCTCCTGGAAAAAAAACATTTCAAGTTATCAAAGAAGCTATTCCATCGATTCAGCAGGAAGCAGACTTTGTGACCATTTCCAAGATGGTGAAGCGTTCTGTCAAGTAGGATGAATCATAGCAAAATATTGTTCTATGGCTTGGGCAATAGCTTCAGCTAGATGCATTTGATGATGAGCATCATTCAGCAATTTACGGTCGGCTTTATTTGAAATAAACCCCATTTCCACGATGACGGAAGGGCATCTTGTATGCTTAAGTACGTAATACTTTTTGCCTAGAACCGGCAATTCCTCGGTACCGTACAAACGATTTAATGATTGCTGCAAAAGATTAGCCAACAAAATACTGTCGGATTGGTTTTGATAAATAACAAGCGGTCCCCTCCGGTCTGGTTTACCCGACCAGTTAATATGCAGGCTTAGCATCATTTTTGGCTTAATCAGGTTGGCGATCCCTGAGCGTTGAGCCAAATCCTTGCGATGTCTACTTCCGGAGGACCACGTGTTATCTTCGCTTAACGCGTAATCTGTGTTCCGATTGATGATCACGCGATAGCCCTTCTTTTTGAGGAGTTTATACGTTTTTTTGGAGATGGCTAAATTCATATCTTTTTCTTGATAATTTCCGTATAACGCACCGCTGTCTATGCCCCCGTGTCCTACATCAATAAGGATATCGGCATTCGGCAGCAAGGGATCGCTTGTATAGGCGTGTGCATCTGAACTTGCCATCCACAGGCAAATCGAGAGTAGAAGAGTAGCCAAGCTGATCTTCACAACGTCACATCCTTTTGTTATATCTGCTCTTATCCTTCTTCCGGGAGGTTGGTCTCATACGTGCTGCAAAAGTTTGCACAGATTGGATTAACCTTCTTTTACACGGGAATAATGGTTGTTATGACAAAGGCAAGAATAAATAACGATATTTATGATGATTTAGGAGGTATGAAAGATGAGTTTAAGTATTATTCTTATGGTAATTCAAGTTTTTTTCGCCGTTGTAATTGGTTTGTATTTCTGGAATTTACTGCGTAATCAACAGACGAATCGTTCTGCTGTCGATAGAGAATCCAGAAAAGAATTGGAGAAACTTAGAAAGTTAAGATCGATTTCGCTAACGAAACCGCTGTCAGAGAAAACGAGACCCTCATCGATGCAGGATATCGTAGGGCAAGTGGAAGGACTCAAAGCGCTTAAAGCAGCATTATGCGGTCCCAACCCTCAGCATGTGATTATTTATGGTCCTCCTGGCGTTGGGAAAACAGCAGCGGCACGTGTAGTTTTGGAAGAAGCTAAGAAAAATCAAGAGTCTCCGTTTCGTCCTGACTCCAAATTTACGGAGATTGATGCCACTACGGCGCGATTTGATGAAAGAGGCATTGCTGACCCTCTAATTGGGTCTGTTCATGATCCGATTTATCAAGGTGCAGGCGCAATGGGCGTAGCCGGAATACCTCAGCCTAAGCCGGGAGCTGTGACGAAAGCGCATGGCGGTATCTTATTTATTGATGAAATCGGTGAATTACACCCTACCCAAATGAACAAATTACTAAAGGTGTTGGAGGATCGTAAAGTGTTCTTGGAAAGTGCGTACTACAGTTCAGAAGATACGAACATTCCGGGTTATATCCATGATATTTTTCAAAATGGCTTACCTGCCGATTTTCGTTTAGTAGGAGCTACTACACGAACACCGAGCGAAATACCTCCTGCTATTCGTTCCCGTTGTTTAGAAATTTATTTCCGACCTTTATTACCTGGCGAGGTAGGCGAAATCGCTGAGAAAGCGATGAAGAAGATCGGCTTTAAAGAAAGCCCAGCTGCTGTAAATGTGGTAACGAAATATGCGACAAATGGCAGAGAAGCCGTGAATGTGATTCAACTTGCCGCGGGCATCGCTTTAACCGATAAACGGGAAGACATTACGGCAGCAGATATAGAATGGGTCGTGAATTCTTCGCAAATTCCTCCCAGACCAGAACGTAAAATACCAGCGCATCCACAGATTGGTTTCGTTAACGGATTAGCGGTTTATGGACCTAATTTGGGCACACTACTTGAAATTGAAGTAACAGCGATACCGGTTGCTGCTGCAGGCACTGGCAAGTTTAATATTACAGGTGTAGTGGATGAGGAAGAAATGGGCGGAGGCTCCCGAACGATTCGTAGAAAAAGTATGGCGCGGGGGTCAGTCGAAAATGTTTTAACCGTTCTACGCAAGCTTGGTTTTCACACTTCCGACTATGATCTGCATATTAATTTTCCTGGCGGCGTGCCGATAGATGGGCCTTCTGCAGGTATTTCAATGGCTACCGCCATAGCCTCAGCGCTGCATAAAATACCCGTAGACAACAAATTGGCGATGACTGGCGAAATGAGTATTCATGGTAAGGTAAAACCGGTAGGAGGTGTAGTGGCTAAAGTAGAGGCTGCTTTCCAAGCAGGCGCAACGAGAGTCATTATTCCCAAGGAGAACTGGCAAGAGATGTTCGCTGATTTACCGGGGGTGGAGGTGCTGGCCGCTGATTCCATCGAGGAAGTGCTGAGTGTTGCGCTGGGGATCGAGCTTCAGGACAATGTCATACCCTTGCCATTCGTTTCAGAAAGAGCGATTTCAACTTCATCCTTACCCATTCTTCATGCCAATTCCCAGCATAGCATTGATTCTTAATTCCTTGCTGTGAACGCCTGACAAACCGCGTCAGTATGCCAATTGGTGTTTTGTTTGCAGTTTTGATAAAATGTAAAGGGCAACTAGGGATACAATAATGAGAGACTTTGATCTCCGATCAAAGATCCGTATATATGGAGGTGCAGAGGATGGGACCCGGAAAAATCAAAATGCGCAGATTACCGTTATTGCCTTTAAGGGGACTGCTAGTTTATCCGAGCATGGTTCTACATCTGGATGTAGGGCGGGAAAAGTCGGTTAAAGCACTCGAACGGGCAATGGTGGATGACAGCATGATTCTCCTCTGCTCTCAATCTGAGATCAACATAGAAGAACCGTCGAAAGACGATATTTATCAGATCGGGACCATAGCCAAGGTGCGTCAAATGCTGAAACTGCCTAACGGGACAATCCGTGTACTGGTAGAAGGAATCTTGCGTGCCGAGATTGTGGAGTATTTGGTGAACGAAGAGTATTACGAAGTCACTGCTAAGGAGTTGCCTGAGCAAGAAACGACAGATCCTGAAATTGATGCGCTCATGCGAACCGTATTGAACCAATTTGAGAATTATATTAATCTGTCAAAAAAGGTAACGCCTGAAACGCTTGCGGCTGTTTCGGATATTGATGAGCCAGGGCGATTAGCTGATGTCATATGCAGTCATTTATCGCTCAAAATTAAAGATAAACAGGATATTCTTGAGACCGTGGACGTGCGTGAACGTCTTGAGAAAATGCTGAACATCCTTAATAATGAGCGAGAAGTGCTTGAACTGGAACGCAAAATCAGTCAACGTGTCAAAAAGCAAATGGAGAAAACACAGAAGGAGTACTACCTTCGGGAACAAATGAAGGCCATTCAGAAAGAGCTCGGCGATAAGGAAGGCCGCGCTGGCGAAGTGGATGAATTGCGAAGCCAACTGGTTGAAGCTGAGCTTCCGGAGAAGGTTCGCGAAAAGGTAGAAAAGGAAATCGATCGTCTGGAGAAGATGCCCGCTACCTCAGCGGAGGGGGGCGTCATTCGCAACTATATTGATTGGCTGCTCGGTTTGCCATGGTCAAAGGCGACTGATGATGATCTAGACTTGGATAAAGCCGAAGAAATTCTGAATGAGGATCATTTCGGACTGGAGAAGCCTAAAGAACGGGTGCTTGAATATTTAGCTGTTCAGAAGCTGGTTCAGAAGCTCAAAGGTCCAATTCTTTGTTTAGTCGGTCCCCCGGGAGTAGGTAAAACTTCAATAGCTCGTTCCATTGCCAGATCCATGGGAAGAAAATTCATTCGCATCTCGCTTGGCGGAGTGAGGGATGAAGCGGAGATTCGTGGTCATCGACGGACATATGTTGGGGCAATGCCAGGTCGAATTATTCAAGGCATGAAAAACGCAGGGGCTAACAATCCGGTTTTTCTGCTTGACGAAATCGATAAAATGGCGATGGATTTCCGTGGCGATCCTGCGTCGGCACTGCTTGAAGTCCTGGATCCAGAGCAAAATAGCACTTTTAGTGATCATTTTATTGAAGTTCCGTTTGATCTCTCCAATGTGATGTTTGTTACCACGGCGAATGCCGTTCACAACATCCCGCGTCCATTATTGGATCGGATGGAGGTTCTTTACATCCCAGGCTATACGGAAATCGAGAAGCAGCAAATCGCCAAAAAATATTTATTGCCTAAGCAGAAGCGAGATCATGGCCTTGAAGAGGAGCAGCTTGTCGTTGAAGAGGCAGCATTGATGAAGATTGTTCGAGATTACACCCGAGAAGCAGGTGTGCGTAATCTGGAGCAGCAAATAGCTTCGATGAATCGTAAAGCAGCTAAAAAGATTGTCGCCGATCCGGCCACTCCTGTGATTATTACAGAAGAAAATCTCAAGGATTACCTAGGACCGATCAAGTACCGTTATAATGTGGCTGAGGAGAAAGATCAAATAGGCGCGGTGACGGGTCTTGCTTGGACCGAAGTTGGCGGTGACACATTGGTGATCGAAGTCACTGTCATGCCAGGAACTGGAAAATTGACGTTGACAGGTAAACTCGGCGATGTGATGAAGGAGTCGGCCCAAGCCGCTTTCAGTTACACGCGTTCGAAGGCGGAATCGCTTGGGATTGCTTCGGATTTCCATGAGAAAAATGATATACACATTCATATTCCTGAGGGTGCGATTCCGAAGGACGGTCCTTCAGCGGGAATTACAATGGGGACTGCATTAATATCTGCATTAACGAATATTCCGGTCTCTCGTCAAGTTGCCATGACAGGTGAAATCACGCTCCGCGGCCGTGTTCTTCCTATCGGAGGATTAAAAGAAAAAGTGCTTGCCGCCCACCGGGCCGGTATCCGTAAAATCCTGCTGCCGCAAGACAACGAAAAAGACATTATAGAAATTCCGGAGAGTGTGCGAAACGAAATGACGTTCGTTCCCGTCAGTCATATGGATCAAGTGCTTGAACATGCGCTTGTCAAAAAACCCATCGAAGTTGGATGACCTTAGAAAGTAGTGAACATACATGAAAGTCAATCAAGCTGAGTTTGTTATCAGTGCGGTTGGACCTAGTCAATATCCTGAGGATGCCTTGCCTGAGATTGCTCTGGCAGGGCGTTCTAATGTCGGGAAATCTTCACTGATCAATTGCTTGATCTCCCGTAAAAACTTGGCTAGAACCAGCTCGCAACCAGGTAAAACACAAACGCTCAATTACTACAAAATTAATCAGGACTTATATTTTGTCGATCTTCCCGGGTACGGCTATGCCAAAGTATCAAAAACCAAGCGCGAGCAGTGGGGGAAATTCATTGAAAGTTATTTGATGAATCGAGAAACGCTTCGTTTGGTTATGCAATTAGTTGACTTGCGCCATCCTCCGTCCAAAGACGATCAGGCAATGTATGAGTGGCTAAGACATAATGATGTGCCGGTTCTTGTCGTAGCCACCAAAGCGGATAAAATTCCGAAGAGTAAATGGCAAAAGCATATCAAAATGGTGAAGGAAACACTCGGCATGGACAAGGGTACGACCCCCTTGCTTTTCTCTTCCGAGTTAGGGCTCGGTAAGGATGAACTGTGGAGCATATTGGAACAAGCCATTGCTTACGGAGAGTCTGAAGCGCCTGCAGAAGAGGCTATAAATGAGTTCGTCACTGAGCAAGAACCGTCCTGATTCGTTGGACGGTTTTTTGTTTATTAAAGTGTAGAACGTTAAAAACTAGAGAAAACCGAAAAGAAGTGCTAGGGAAAGTGAGGTTTACTGGGGAAAATTTGCTGGCATTCTAAGTTTCCTTCGCTTTTTCAGAATATTTGGCTGATTATCATGAAAAGTACGCAGGAATATTAGATACACATGTAGTATAATAATAAACAAGGTAGTACTTAGGGCTTGAAAAAAAGAATCGAGGGATTTTTATGGCACAAAGGTTAGCGACTGAATATGTCAAAACCTGCCTACAGTTAACAGAAGCCGAGATGCTCAAGTTTTTTCAAATGTTTGTTGATCATCAAGTGACTCTGCAGGTTAAAGTTTTGGAAAATGGCAACCAAGAGGTTGTTTTTCAAGATGGCGCAGGTCAGGAAATCGTTCTCTCATTTGAAAAGAAATCAGGCCTATATGAATGCACAGGATCCTGTCGATTAAGCAATACCTTGCTGGCTAATTTGATGCGTAAAGCGGTCTCTGAGTTTAAAGGAAGCGCGATTGTGAATCGAATTTATCGGAGTTATACCATGGTTTATCACTACGAACGCGGTACAGTCGTCAAAATTGAAGAAGTAAAAGGACAAATGGTTTCCGTCATCTATGCCTACAAGGATACGATTGGTCTTATTCAAGAAATGTTTCAGAAGAAAGAAGTGGAGCAAGAAATTGAAATGATCTATGATCAAATCAATCACCTGCTTGACTTAAGAATCTCCTTTCAAGAACCAGAAGAACATCAACAGATCGACACACGCCTCATTGAACTCACGCATCGTTTGTTTATTTTAGAGGCTTAACCCCACATATATTCACACAGTTAGGACCCTTTATCAGGGTCTTTTTTTATTATGATGATTATGTTTGTCGATTTTCACGTATTTTGCAGGTGATTCCTGCATCTTTGTAGTCACATGCCAAAAAAAACTATTGCATTTCTGGTCGATAGATGTTATTTTTATTCTCGTTGACAACAATATAGGAACCAGGATTCACTCAGGACATTGAATGTTGCGAGAGATTATTCCCTCGGGAAGTGAATGACGTAGGTCCTAGCGGATGAAATTTTTTTCAAACATTTTATTCCTAGGAAGGGGGAACCGAAAGATGGAAACTGAATACTCAACTTTCGGAAGACACGTTGCTGTAGATACTTGGGGGGTAGACTTTGAACTTCTGAACAATGCAGATTGGCTGCAGGCTCAGATGGTAGAAGCTGCCGAGGTATGCGGAGCAACCGTACTATCTGTACAATCCAAGCAATTTGAACCACAAGGGGCAACCGTACTTGTTATGTTGTCCGAGAGTCATCTCTCCATTCATACTTATCCTGAGAGAGGTTTTGCCGCATTAGACTGTTATACTTGTGGCGAGACAGTGGACCCTCAATTAGCAATCGACTTTATGGTATCTGTACTAAAACCAGAAACATTCTATGCGAAGAAATTAGTTCGCGGAATGGGCGAATTACAAGTAGAAACTCCTGATATGAAGCAAGCAGTGCTTGTTAAATAAGAGACTGCTAATAACAATAACGATAACCACGGAGAAATCCGTGGTTATTTGTTTGCCCTCCTACCCATACACTATTTATGGCGACACATGTCCTAACAGGCAGAGGAGGCGAAGTTATGAAACAGCACATCGCAAGAAAAGCAGTGAAATATGGCATTGTTCTTCTAATTATTATTTGGCCCGTGTATCAATTGCTTAGTATGCTGGGCCCTCACAAAGAAGAGCATGACGCCACTCATTTGTTGTATCAAGTCTCATTATTTCAAATGGAGCTGCTGAACAGCTATTTATCAGAAGCCGGACAGATGAAAGAAACGGGCGAGTTGAATGCCATTAAGCAAGCCTTATATTCTGCAGGATATACACATGAGCGTTTGGTATTAGCTTCCGGAGGCAATGCGTATTTAACTTCCCTGGAAAGCTTGACACAGCTTACTCAGTATATTCAGCGTCTTCAAGTAGGTGGAGAGCGTCCCTTGAAGACAGACGAGCTTCAAACATTGAAGGAAGCCGGCACACAGTATAAAAACATGTACAGCTTATATGAGAAAATGATGGCCTCAAGTGGCCGTATTGTTTCTTCCCAAAATAGTAAACTTATTGATGCAGACCATTCGCTGACAAGCATGATACGGAAAAAAATGCTGCAATAAACACATTTTATACGCGTTATGGTATATACAAAGCTATTGCTGTAAAAACTAACGAGCATAGTGAGCATTCATAAATTATACAAAAAATTTGTCGGAATGCTTGTTTTGCTGTGCTATAATGATTCATAGAAATAGACGGAAAGGCAGGTGGTACCTTTGCATATCATCGCAGTTGGCTTAAATTATCGAACGGCACCGGTTGAAATTCGCGAGAAATTCACGTTCTCAGAACGAGACCTGCCTGTCGCAGTTGCAGAATTAAAAGACACCAAAAGCATTCTGGAATGTGTGATTGTAGCCACCTGCAATCGTACGGAAATTTATGCAGTCGTAGACCGGCCGCAATTGTGCAGCCATTACCTCACACATTTTATTGAGCATTGGTTCCAAGTTTCCAAAGATCAATTTCAAAAACATTTATATATGTACGAGAATGATAAAGCGATTGAACATTTATTTCGCGTAACCAGTGGATTAGATTCTATGGTTATTGGCGAAACGCAAATTCTTGGACAAGTGCGGGATGCTTTTTTATTATCCCAAAATATGAAAGCGACAGGTGCTTATTTCAATACCTTGTTTAAACAATCGGTCACACTAGCCAAGAAGGCGCACTCGGAAACTGGCATCAGCAATAATCCCGTTTCCGTTAGCTATGCCGCTGTAGAACTTGGTAAGCGAATATTTGGTTCCTACCTGAACAAAACGGTCATGATTATCGGAGCAGGTAAAATGAGCGAGTTGACCGTGAAGCATTTGTACGCCAATGGCGCGAATAAAGTGATTGTCGTGAATCGTACGTTTGAACGAGCTGTGGAGTTAGCCGATAAATTCAATGGAATTCCATGTACGATTGATCAAATGCTTGGTTACCTGCCAGAAGTCGATATTATCATAAGTTCAACTGGTGCTCCGGGGTATGTGCTGACCAAAACTGATATTCAGCCTTATTTACAGAAGCGCAAATCACGTCCGCTTTTCATGATGGATATTGCCGTACCGCGTGATCTGGATCCGGGAATTAGTGATTTACCGAACGTATTTCTTTATGATATTGATGATTTGGAAAACATTGTAGACAAACACTTGCAAGAAAGAAAAAAAGAAGCGGCTAAAATCGAAGTGATGATTGATTCCGAGATGGTTGCTTTTGATCAATGGACGAAAACATTAGGTGTAAGCCCATTGATTCAAGCGCTTCAAACAAAAGCGGGGCAGATTCACGAAGAGACGATGGAAAGTATGTTGAAGAAGCTGCCTGAGCTGGATGACCGTGAAATTAAAGTTATTCGTAAGTTAACGAAAAGTATCGTGAATCAAGTGCTTCGCGACCCCATACTCCGAATTAAGGAAATGGCGGGAGAGCGTCACGGCGATGAAGCCTTAGAGTTGTTCACGAAACTTTTTGCCTTGGAAGATACCCTCGAACAACAAGAGCAGGCACAGGAAGCGGAACGAAAAGCAGTGGAAGCAGAAACGAAGTACATGGACGAAGAAAAGTTGTCCTTGCGCAGTTTACAAACCGTAGATGCCCTTGCTCATTCTTGATAGACGGGCGCTGAATCGCCAAGGAGAGGTGCCATGGTAACACGTAGCTGGTTGTTTGATGCGATGATTTATATGTATGCCCTGAGCCTGCTGTTTTACTTTTCGGACTTCGCAAGCGCGAACCGAAACGCCAAACGGATGGGGACGGGGCTGCTTTTGTTTGTATGGGTTTTGCAAACGGCTTACTTAGGCATTAATTTGTACGGTCATTTGACGGAATGGGCCTTTGCCCGCTCAGACGTGCTTTTTATGTTATCGTGGTTGATTGTCACCATTTCACTTTTCGTTAACCGATTTTTCAGAATTGAGTTATTCGTTTTCTTTGTTAATGTGTTAGGGTTTGCCATTCTCGCTTTAAATATATTTGGAAATCCGCATGTAACACCGATTAGGTCAAGTTGGAACATTAATGACGAGCTATTATTTATACATATTTCCTTAGCTATTGGCAGTTATGCGGCGTTCGCTATTGCAGCTATTTTCTCAGGGATGTATTTGTTCTTGCACAGAATGTTGAGGGCCAAGAGATTTTCCCAAACCGTGATGAGACTGCCCTCTTTAGAAAAAATTGAACATTATACCTACTTTTCAGTCATTATTGGAGCCCCTTTGCTCTTGATGGCATTGAGTCTTGGCGTGGTGTGGGTCATTCTGAAAGGAGATTCTAACCTGCTTTATGATCCGAAGGTGATTAATTCCTTTTTCGTTTTAGTTGCTTATGCTTTTTATTTGTTTCAACATCGTTCCATGCGCATAAGTGGAAACAGGCTGGCAGCCTGGAATCTTGCAGCTTTTTTAATTGTTGTGGTTAACTTTGTCGTTTCCAATTTGGTGTCGGGCTTTCATGACTGGATATGGAGTTGAGTAAAATGAGCTATCTGTATCCCATTATGGTGAATATGCAAGGTCGCAGATGTCTGGTTGTAGGCGGAGGACAAGTGGCCGAACGCAAAGTGCATTCGCTGCTGCAAGCAGGAGCCCAGATCACGATTGTAAGTCAGACCTTTACCGATTATTTAACCCATATCGGGAGCCGTAAAGAAGTCGTTCTGATCTGGCAGTCATTTGATGAAACGATCATGTTAGGGGAAAGTCATAAAGCCGCTCCCTATACATTAATTGTAGCAGCAACGAATGATGCTCTTGTTAATAGGCAGGTGTATGAAGCAGCTTCACGGCAAGGTCAACTTGTGAATGTTGTAGATCAGCCAATGCTTAGTTCCTTTATCGTGCCTTCCGTTGTCCGCAGAGGAAAGCTGGTGATGGCTGTATCTACCGGTGGAGCAAGTCCCAGTGCCGCTCGCAAAATTGCTCAAGAACTAGACACCATGTATGGTCAAGAATATGAATCGTATCTTGAATTCCTTAGCGATGTTCGATTGATTGTACAAGCAAAGATCGAGGATATGAAAGCAAGACAGCTCCTGTTTAAAGAAATGCTGGAATGGGACGTACTTGCCCGTATCCGTGAGGGCACATTTGAGAGTTGGAAAGATGAGCTGTTCACAGCTTTGGAAAATGAATCAGCCCAGTCGGTGATCATGGCTTTTGGGCAGCAAGCATAGAAAGGCGGGGTAAGATTGAAAACCATTATAGTAGGTACGAGACAAAGCGCATTAGCTTTAACGCAAACAGGACAAGCGGTTGAGCTATTGAAGCAGCTTGCGGCTGAACATCACATCGAATGTCAGTTTGAGATTAAAAAAATTGTGACCAAGGGAGACCGCATTTTGGATGTTACCTTGTCCAAGGTGGGCGGAAAGGGCCTGTTCGTCAAGGAAATCGAACAGGCTCTGGTGGACGGCGAAATTGACATTGCCGTCCATAGCATGAAAGATATGCCCTTCGAATTACCCGAAGGGCTTGTTGTCGGAGCGGTGCCCCTGCGTGAAGATCCGCGCGATGCGCTGATAACACGCGGAAACTGCTCCCTTGACGAGCTGCCGCAGGGCGCGCTCGTCGGCACCAGCTCGCTGCGCCGTGCCAGCCAGCTGCAGCACTATCGACCTGATCTGCGCATCGAGTCGATACGCGGAAATATTGACTCGAGGCTGCGCAAGCTCGATGAAGAAAACTTCGATGCGATTCTGCTTGCCGCGGCCGGTTTGCACCGGATCGGCTGGCAGGATCGCATCAGCGCATATTTGCCGCCCGAGGTGTGCCTTCCTGCCGTTGGGCAGGGGGCGCTGTGCATCGAGTGCCGGGGCGGCGACGCTTTCGTGATGGACCTGCTTAGCAGGTTCCAGCATGAGCCAACTGCGCTCGCGGTGCGAGCGGAGCGGGCTTTCCTTGGCAGACTCAACGGAGGCTGCCAAGTGCCGCTAGGCGCTTACGCTCGTATAAGCGAGAGCAGCAGCGGGTCGCAACCACCGCTGCTCACCCTGACGGGCATGGTCGGCACGCCTGATGGCCGCATTATGCTCAAGGAATCAGCTTCATCCAGCGATCCTGAAGCACTGGGCTTGCTTGTAGCGGATAAGCTGATTGCACAAGGAGCCGACCACATTTTAGCTGAGGTGAGGGAGTGAGCGGAGTGACCAGTGGAAGAGTTTACCTCGTTGGAGCCGGTCCTGGAGACCCCAAACTCATCACAGTTCGCGGAATGGAAGCGATTCAGAAGGCGGATGTCATTGTCTATGACCGTCTCGCTAATCCACGATTACTCAAGCATCGCAAACCGGAAGCAGAGCTGATCTTTGTCGGTAAATTGCCGGACAAACATATTTTGAAGCAAGAAGAGATCAATCAACTGCTGGTTGATCTGGCTTTGCAAGGAAAAGTTGTCACGCGTCTCAAAGGCGGAGACCCGAGTGTGTTCGGGCGAGTCGGTGAAGAAGCGGAGCTCCTTGTTGAACATGGAGTGACTTACGATATTATTCCGGGTATTACCTCGTCCATTGCGGTTCCGGCTTATGCTGGAATTCCTGTCACGCATCGAGACTTTACTTCCTCTTTTGCCATTATCACCGGACATGAGTATCCCAATAAAACGTACTCAAGTCTGGACTGGGAACATTTGGCCAAAGCGATCGGTACCATGGTTTTCCTGATGGGCGTAGCCAATTTGGAACAGATTTGTCGGGAATTAATTCGCTGCGGCAAACCACCTGAGATGCCTGTTGCACTTGTACGGTGGGGAACCTGGGCTGACCAGGCGACGATTACCGGAACGCTGGCTGACATTTCCGAGAAAGTGAAGCAGGCCAATTTTCAATCGCCGGCCGTTATCATCGTTGGTGAGGTAGTTAAGCTGCGTGAAAAGCTTGCGTGGGTCGAGAAAAAGCCTCTTTTTGGCCGACGCGTGCTCGTTACAAGAGCCAGAAGTCAAGCGAGTGAGCTAGTGGACTTCATTGACGATATGGGCGGAGAAGCAGTCGAGTTCCCTGTTATTCGCTTACAACCGCCAAGCAGTCCGGAGACACTTCTGGCGCTTGATCTTGCCCTTGAAAAGATTCATGAATTCGACTGGATTGTTATAACCAGTGTGAATGGCGTTGAATTTTTCTTCCGTCGATTGCGCGAGAAGGGAATCGACATTCGCAGAATGGGGAATGCTCGCATTGCGGCTGTAGGTCCTAAGACAGCAGAGGCCCTTGCAGATCGGGGCATCATTGCTGATCTCCTGCCAACCAAGTATCGGGGAGAAGGAATACTTGAGACCATTGAAGCGGAGCTTCAGCCGAATCAGAAGGTTCTCTTGCCAACAGCTGACCTAGCTCGCGAGTATTTGCCTGCCAGACTGAAACAACTTGGACTTCAAGTAACGGAAGTGGATGTGTACGAAAATGTACTTACCACAGATGGCGGAGATGAAATTATTCATCTCCTGCGTAATCAAAGCATTCATATCATAACTTTTACCAGTTCATCTACGGTAACGAATTTGCTGGAAGCGCTGCGTCAACATGGCGCAGAAGAACCTTTATCGTTGCTGCAAGGCGTTGAAATTGCATGTATCGGTCCTAAAACGGCAGAAACAGTTCTTGAATTGGGACTGCCGATTACTTATATGGCTGAAGAAGCTACTGTAGCTTCTCTGGCACAAAGTCTGACTAAGCGTATCTAATAAAACCAAAGGCGTGGCATAGCACAGTGATGTGGTGTGCCTCTCGTCGATAAGGAGGCAAATTTCCTCATGAGTTTCCCAATTATTCGTAACCGCCGTTTACGCGGCAATGCAGCCATTCGTAATCTAGTGCGTGAAAACCAAGTAACCGTGAATGATGTGGTTCAACCCATCTTTGTTACACACGGTACGAACATCAAAGAAGAGATTGCTTCCATGCCGGGTGTATTTCACTTTTCACTTGATAGACTTCAAGAAGAGATTGCTGAAATTACAGAGCTCGGTCTCCAAGCCATTCTCCTGTTTGGAATCCCAGATCATAAGGACCCGACAGGAACATCGGCCTTTATGGATAACGGCATCGTGCAGCAAGCAGCGCGTAGGATTAAAGAACTGAATCCTAATTTGCTCATTATTGCTGACACATGTTTATGTCAATTCACTGATACAGGTCATTGTGGCGTGATTCATCACCACCCGATAACAGGCCATGCCGATGTGGCCAATGATGCGTCACTGGAGCTGTTAGTTCGAACCGCCGTCTCTCAAGCCAAAGCCGGGGCTGATATTATTGCACCTTCGAATATGATGGATGGTTATGTGCACGCTATTCGTCATGGACTGGACGAAGCAGGTTTTGAAAATACACCTATTATGGCCTATTCGGTCAAATATGCATCTGCTTACTACGGTCCTTTCCGCGATGCTGCGGATTCTACACCGCAATTCGGTGATCGGAAAACATATCAAATGGATCCAGCCAATGGACGCGAAGCGCTGCGGGAAGCAGAGAGCGATGTTGCGGAGGGGGCTGACTTTCTGATGGTCAAGCCAGCACTTGCATACATGGATATCATTAGGGTTTTGAAGGATAACTTCGACTTGCCGGTTGTCGCTTACAATGTGAGCGCCGAGTATGCCATGGTCAAAGCTGCTGCTAAACAAGGCTGGATCAACGAAGAAGCGATCGTGATGGAAACGATGACCAGCTTCAAACGAGCTGGGGCGGATATTATCCTCACCTATTTCGCCAAAGACATTGCTCGCTATTTAAGAAACAAAAACTAATAAGACCAAAGAACCATTCCCCTGAATGATTTAGGTGGGAATGGTTCTTTGTCATACTTTTGTCGCAATCCTTAAGCTTACTTCTGTTGTGACGGGGGTATAATTAGGGCATAATGGATGAGAATACATGGAAACCTTGCGGAGAGACTTTGGTCTGGACCAAAGATCCCTATATATGGTTCGGAAAAAGAGGAAGGTGCCTCATGAGCTATAACGACAATTTTATTAAAGCCTGCCGTAAGGAAAAGGTGGACACGCTGCCTGTTTGGTATATGCGCCAAGCTGGACGTTACGACCCTGATTACCGCAAAATTAAAGAGAAATATTCACTGCTCGAAATTTGCCAACAGCCTGAATTGGCTGCGGAAGTTACTCTGATGCCAATCCGCAAGCTTGGCGTGGATGCTGCGATTCTATACTCGGATATTATGAATCCTGTTGCATCCCTTGGTGTTGATTTTGATATTGTGAAAGATATTGGTCCTGTTATCCATACACCGGTTCGCACGGCGCAAGATGTTGAGCGATTGCGTCCCATTGACGTGGAAAAGGATTTATCCCATATTATTCAAACGATTCGAATCTTGGACAAGGAACTGGAAGTCCCGTTGATTTCATTTGCAGGGGCGCCTTTCACGATTGCCAGCTATTTGATCGAAGGAAAACCATCTAAAAGCTACATCCGCACGAAACAGATGATGTATGCAGAACCTCAAATCTGGCACGCATTGATGGAAAAGCTTGGCGATATGGTCATTACTTATTTGAAAGCGCACATTGCAGCCGGTGCCAAAGCGGTACAAGTGTTTGACAGCTGGGTTGGAGCGCTTTCGCCTGCCGATTTCCAAGTGTATGTACTGCCCACCATGGAACGCATTTTCAAAGAGCTTTCGGATCTGAAAGAGCCTAAGATTTATTTCCCAGGCGTGAGCTCAGGAGAACTGCTGCCTTATCTTCACAACTTGCAAGCGGATGTTATCGGTTTGGACTGGCGGATTCCTATTTCCGTAGGACGCGGGAGAGTCGGTGAGCGCTTTGCCGTTCAAGGAAACTTGGACCCTTATGTATTGACGGCTCCGATGCACGTTATTGAGCAGCAAGCCAAAGCAATTATTGATGAGGGGATCAAGCAACCAGGCTATATTTTCAATCTAGGCCATGGTTTATTTCCAGAAGCTTCGTTAGATAAATTAAAAGAATTGACTACGTTCGTACATACATATTCAAACAAAGTTTTGACCGAACAAGCACGAAAGGGTGGTGTTTAGGAATGGTAAATCGTCGTGTTGGTGTACTGGTAATGTCTTATGGTACGCCGGAGAGCTTGGATCAGATTGAAGCGTACTATACCCATATCAGACGAGGGAACCCGCCATCGGCTGAACAACTGCATGAGTTGAAAGCTCGATATGAAGCTATCGTCGGAGGATTCTTTCCGCTGCGCGAGAATACGAACAAACAAGTGAAGGGACTTGAAGAAACACTTCGCCGCGAGCATTCGGAGGTAGATTTTGTTTGCTATCAAGGCTTGAAGCATGCTCAGCCGTATGTAGAAGACGGTGTGGAGCAAATGGTCAAAGACGGTATTACAGAGGCCATTGGTGTTGTTCTTGCTCCGCATTACTCAACGATGAGCGTTGGAGGCTATGTGAAAAGAGCAAAGGACAAGGCAAATGAGTTGGGACTTAAAATCGACTTCGTTTTGGATTATCACCTTCATCCTAAACTGTTGGATGCTCTGTGCATCCGTGTGGAAAAAGCATTGGAGAAATTCACGGACGTAAATCGCGATGAAGTCCGTATTATGTTCACCGCACACAGCTTGCCGGAAAAAATCCTTGAAATGAAAGATCCGTATCCAGAACAACTACTAGCAACCTCCAAAGCCATTGCGGAACGTCTTGGACTTACGAATTGGCAGTTTGGTTGGCAAAGTGCGGGTCAGACGGCTATGCCGTGGCTCGGACCTGATATTTTGGATGTCATCCAAACGATTCATAAAGAGGAAGCGGTTAAGAACGTTCTGCTTTGCCCAATAGGTTTCGTTTCGGATCACCTGGAAGTTCTTTACGATATCGATATTGAAGCACAAAGCTTGGCCAAAGAACTCGGTGTTCACTTGGAACGGACGGAGTCTCTCAATACAGACCCTCTCTATATGGAAACGTTGAGCGATGTCGTATTTACTAAATTGGAAGCAGAAACGAGGTTGTCATGAGTACGCCGATTCCTCACTATATGATTATTGGCGGGGGAATTACGGGGCTTAGTGCGGCGTTTTACTTGAAGCAGCGTTTGGAATTAGAGGGGGGGCCGTTTCGGATCTCCCTAGTAGAAAAGTCTTCATCCTTTGGCGGGAAAATCCATACGATTGAACGGGATGGTTGTGTGATAGAGAAGGGACCCGATTCCTTTTTGGCTCGGAAGCGACCAACCATTGACCTCGCGCGTGAATTGGGTATCGAAGGTGAGTTGACGGGCACGAATCCGAAAGCAAAGAAGACTTACATTGTAAGTAAAGGGAAACTTC
This sequence comes from Paenibacillus sp. N3.4, assembly GCF_008017805.1. Lineage (GTDB taxonomy): Bacteria > Bacillota > Bacilli > Paenibacillales > NBRC-103111 > Paenibacillus_E. The sequence continues at coordinate 91,710 of NZ_VRTT01000010.1, forward strand.
ATAGAATGCCTCCAGGATTAGTACTCGGTATTCCGACACAGATGACGCCTTTTTTGAAGACGGGCCTCATATCTCCGATAGGAAAAGCGCGCGCAGCATTTGATCTGATTTTACCCAAAGCCAAGCCAAGTGTGGATGAATCGTTAGGACATTTTCTCGAGCGCCGCCTTGGGAAAGAAGTATTGGAACGAATCGTTGAGCCGCTTCTTGCCGGGATCTATGCGGGGGATACGTTCAAACTAAGCCTGAAATCGACATTTCCGCAATTTCGGATGATGGAACAGAAGCATAGAAGCTTGATACTGGGCATGATGGAAAGCCGCAAACATGTTTCTGAAGAGAGTGCCCATGTTCCGGCAGCTGTTCGCAGTTCTGTGTTTGTTACGTTCAAGAAGGGCCTTCAGACGCTTGTAAAGGGCTTAGAGACAGCTTTGGAGGGTGTTGTTGAACTAAGACGTAATGTAGGCGTCGTTTCGATCGCCAAGACGAGTGAGCTGCAATCAGAGGTTACTTTTGAGGACGGGCATCAGGAATTGGTTGACGGAGTCATTGTTACAACACCTACGTTCCAAACTGCGAATCTCTTATCTCATTTGCCTGCTGCATCTAAGCTGAAGAAGATTGAATACATTTCTGTGGCGAATGTGATAATGGCCTTTGACCGCAAAGACATTCCATTTGAACTGGATGCTTCCGGATTCCTAGTTCCACGAACGGAAGGTCGAACGATAACAGCTTGCACGCTGACCTCTGCCAAATGGCTTCATACGGCTCCTGAGGGGAAGGTTGTATTACGTTGCTATATTGGTCGTTCGGGGGAGCAAGACTGGCCTCTGTTGACGGATCAGCAGCTTATAGCCAAAGCGCGCGACGATCTTAGGGAACTTTTAGGCTTGCAGGCAGAACCGCTTTTTGCTGAAGTCACGCGGCTTATGAATTCTATGCCGCAATATCCGGTAGGGCACTTGGAACAAATTGTCCGTTTTCGTGAAGAACTTGCAGAGGCGATGCCGCATGTATTCGTAACAGGCGCAGGATTCCACGGTGTTGGAATTCCAGACTGTGTCGGTCAAGGCAAAGAGGCTGCTTGGAAGCTTGCTGATCAGGTTGCAACTATGGAAGCTGCCGCTGTCCGTTAGTTATTATCGGAGCTTGGCCAAGTCCAATTGGAACTCAGTCGGGGAAATGATTAAAATTCGTTTTTCTTCAAGATCGCGGATGACCTCCATGAGCGTAGCCTTCTGGACACCTGCGAGTTGAGAAATTTCGTCAAAGTTGAGCACCAGCTTAATGTTAATCGTTGTTCCATTGCGTATACCGTGTTTGTTGGCCATTGTGATTAGGCTTTTGATGATTCTTGTTTTTGCATCAACAAAGGTCAGGTCGAATACTTGCTGATTGGTATCACGCAATCGATTACTAAGTTCCTTCATGATGCCCAAGGAAATGTCAAAGTGGGTGCGGAGCAATTCCATGAAATTTTGCGCGGTTAAGGTAATGAGTACAGAATCTTCCAGGGTTTGGGCGGATGCGGAGCGGGGCTTGCCATCTATAAGGGAAAGTTCACCAAAGCTTTCTCCCGATTTGCAGATCGAAAGTATCTTTTCTTCATTGGCTGTGTTCGTTGTGAAGATTTTGACCGAGCCGCTGATGACCATATAAAAAACAGAGCCTATTTCTTTTTCGGCGAATAGGATCGTGCCTCCTTTGTAAGATCGTTTGGAGCAAACCTTGGCGATTTCATTCAACTGCAGTTCACTTAATTGAGCAAATAAAGGTGCTTTCTTGACGTATTCAATCATCATGGACTCCGCCTTTTAGATTTGTAATTTTCAACTCATTTTATCATAAATAGCTTTAGTGGGGGTATGAAATTATGGAAAATTCGAGCAGAATCGACACGCTCTCTTCAGCCGCTTTTCAAGAAGCCAAAAAACTTATTCCTGGAGGAGTCAACAGCCCTGTTCGCGCTTTTAAATCGGTGGGGTTAACACCGTTATTTATGGATAGGGGCTTGGGTTCACGTGTAATCGACATTGATGGCAACCAGTATATTGATTATGTAGGCTCATGGGGACCCTTGATTGTCGGACATGCGCATCCCGCTGTATTGGACGCGATCAAAACCACGGCTGAGAGAGGGACAAGCTTCGGCGCTCCGACACTATTGGAAACAGAGATGGCCAAATTAGTGATTGAACGGGTGCCGTCTATTGATATGGTACGAATGGTAAATTCGGGAACGGAGGCGACGATGAGTGCGCTTCGACTGGCACGTGGATACACGAAGCGTGATAAAATCGTTAAATTCGAAGGCAGCTACCACGGACATGCCGATTCTTTATTGATTAAGGCAGGCTCAGGTGTTGCGACATTAGGTTTGCCTGACAGTCCTGGTGTGCCGAGTAATGTGGCAGCGAATACGATAACGGTGCCTTATAATGATTTGGACTCTGTCAAACTCGTATTCGAAAAGTTTGGAGAAGAAATTGCTGCTTTGATCGTTGAGCCTATTGCAGGCAATATGGGGGTTGTTCCTCCGGTTGAAGGGTTTTTACAAGGTTTACGCGCAATTACCCAGCAATATGGATCTTTGCTTATTTTTGATGAAGTGATGACCGGTTTCCGTGTACACAAGCATTGTGCGCAAGGTCTGTATGGCGTTACACCGGATTTGACATGTCTGGGCAAAGTTATCGGTGGCGGGCTTCCGGTAGGGGCATACGGGGGTAGATTGGAAATCATGGAGCAAATGGCCCCAGCAGGTCCCATCTATCAAGCAGGAACGCTGTCAGGCAATCCATTAGCGATGGCCGCAGGCTATGCGACATTGCGTTTGTTAGGGGAGCCGGGTGTCTATGAGGAACTGGAGCGTAAGTCGGCTCAGTTGGAAGCTGGTTTCATGGCTAATGCGGCTGAACGGGGCATAGCTTGCACCATTAATCGTGTAGGCTCGATGATTTGTCCTTTTTTCACGGATCAAGCTGTTACTCATTATGAAGCGGCAAAAACGTCTAATCTTAGTCAGTTCAATGCTTATTTCGGTCATTTGCTTGATCTAGGTGTATCTGTGGCACCTTCGCAATTCGAAGGAATGTTCGTCTCGACGGTACATACGGATGAAGATATTGCCCTTACCCTTGCAGCACATCGTGAAGCTTTGTCCCGCTTATAGGCAATAGGAAAAAAGCCGTAGGATTTTTTACCCCTAACGGCTTTTTTTAGTAGATAAGAAAGTATAATTTTTATACTTTTGCTTCGCATCTACCTTGACAAACGCGTTCGTCCCTGAAGGACGACGGAGTCGTTTATCCTTGGTTATGTACAAACGGTTAGTTTGTTTTGGCTGTTGGTGCAGTTGTTGGAGCAGTCGTTGGTGCTGTCGCACCAGTAACAGGCTGCTGTGGTTGTGCTGGCGTAGGGCTTGGTGTTGTGCTTGCTTTTGGTGTTGCGGAAGCACCTGGTGAAGAGGTGCTTCCTGTCCCTGTATTTCCATTATTATTGTTTCCAGTACCGGTACCAGTGCCTGTTCCTGTATTGCCGCTATCAGGCGTTGGTGCAGCAGAAGGTAGCGGACTAATAGTCGCTGAAGGTGAGCCTTCTGGCTTCACCGATACGGATGAGTTTGGTTTTGTAGAGCTATTATCTGAACTTGTTGGTCCAGTAGATGGACTGGTTTTTCCGGGTTCATTGCTAGTTTCTGGCTTGACGGTGGTGGTTGCTTTTGGTGTTGCTGTTGCTTTAGGCGGATTCGCCTTTTTGTCTGCTTGTTCTTTCAAGAAATCAGGATGGTCATACGCACCACCGGGATCGATTGTTTTTAACCCTTCCCATACATTCTTTACTTTCACGGCATCTGGATGATCAAATACCAAGAAAGCTGAAGGTAATCGGCGCTCGCCGTAGCGACTGGAAGGCTTCGTAATCAACTCATTGTTGTAAACCATCTCAGAGGAGGCTCCACCATCCAAGAAGCCTGCATTAATAACGCCATCTTCGAGGAAAATGTCTTGAACTTCTTTCAAGGTTGCACCTACACTGCTAGTTTGACGCCCGTCAATAACGATGAAGATGACGGTTCCGTCAGCTTTTTGCCCGACAGCTGTTCGAGGCGCGCGTCCCCAGCCACCGTCACCGCTAGTAATCAACGGCTTGCCGTTGGCAATAACACGAGGATAAAAGGACACAGCGTCTGAAACACCTAGTTTTAGCAATTCATTAATGGTGTACTTCCCAATAATAAGGGTACCTTCTTTGGTAAACCCAACAATTTGCTGGGCAATGCTGCCTTCTTGGTCCGTATACAATATTTCGCCACCGGACATAATAACGCCAATTGGCGCAAATCCGTTACCCAATCCGTCGGGATCGTTGAAACCTCCGCCATTCACACCGGCAACAGCGCCTGTGCGTTGAACCATGGCCGTGATTCTTTCCCCTTCACCTTGCTTATCAGGAACAACGACACGAATGGTGCGTGGGTCGTATACATACATTTTTTTGCCTTTCCAGAACTGTCCGGAAATATCTTCAACTTTAACGAGACTTTCGGTCGAACGGTTTGTATTGAATTGCACGGCTTGTAAATCCTGCTTTTCCACAGAATTGATTTCCGTCAAACTTTGCATCTCAAGCACCATTTGGTCCCTGCGCTGAGCGCCAACGAAAATCCAGGCCCAATCTCGATGCTGTGTGGTAATGACGGTCTTTGCCAAATACTCGCGAATATATTCCCCAGGCGGGGTCAGAAATAAAAAGCTGGAACTCAAAAATGTGCAAGCAGCAATAATAAGTAATGTACGTTTCAGCCAGCTATAATTGCGAAAATGATCTAAAATTGAACTACCCAAGGATGTCCCTCTCCTGCTCTATGGTTTCTTTTTGATGAGTCATGTCGAAAAAAATCAATACTAGAATAATATTATCATATTTTCATATGCAATTGTTATTGGTAATTGTTAAAATAAATTGTACTTTATCCCTCTTTTCTTAAGGAGTTTAATAAATCTATGAAACGATATTACTTTTTTGATTTTCCGATAGATTTAATGGCCGTTGTTTTTGCCTTTTTGCTTATTTTGATCGCCATCTGTCTGTCCTTCCGCAAAGGGAATCGATCATGAAGGCGTGGAAGCGCAGCGGAGAGTGGTTGGAGCTGCCTGCTCCTAATGCCCAGTGGAGGCCTCTCAAGCCCGGGGCTGTGGAGGAATTGGCTGTGTTGTTGCCTGTTCCACGCAAGTACTTTCTGCGATTGGCTTCTCAGAATCGTATTCGCGTGCAGGACGAAACGATTCGTATTCAACTATTTCCTGAGGAAAAATCTTCGTTTCAACCAGAGCCTTACGACCTCGACATCATGTATGAAGATGAATTTTGTCTCGTGGTGAACAAGCCGGCGGGGATGTCTGTTCACCCTGCTGATGCAGGGCAGGGCGGTACCTTGGCTTCGGCGTTAGCTTACTACTACGCCTCGACAGATCAAGCCTGTGCAATCAGGCATATTCATCGTTTAGATCAAGATACGACCGGTGCAGTGCTTTATGCCAAAAATGAGTGGGCACATGTGCTTTTAGATGAGGCTATGCGTAATCAACGAATTGATCGACGGTATGTGGCACTTGCCGAAGGGGTATTCCGCTGCAAAAGCGGGACGATTGATGAACCGATCGGGCGAGATCGGCACCATTCCGGAAAACGCAGAGTAACCGCGGGTGGCGATGCGGCAGTAACACATTTCAAGGTACTCGAACAGCTGAAGCAAGCTGCTTTTCTTGAACTTGAATTAGAGACGGGGCGTACACATCAAATTCGAGTTCATCTCAGTCATGCAGGCCATCCTTTAATGGGTGACTCCTTATATGGGGGTTCTGTGCGATTATTTCACCGCCAAGCCCTGCATGGAGAAAGACTTCTCTTCGATCACCCCGTTACACAGGAACCGATCATCGTACATGCTGCGCTGCCTGCGGATTTTCAGCATTTGCTAGCGGAACTCAACGGACAATAAAAATGTAGTCATGCCTTTCTCATCACACCCATATACTTTTAGAGACAAACAAGGTATTGGGAACATTCCTCATGCGATAGGAGCAAGAGGATGTGATGGAAGGGAGGATTAATTCAGTGTCTGAACAGCAACCAGGATTGAGATTCGATATCTATGAGCGTGTTCATTTGCAGGAAGGTTTGGCAGGGATACAGGAATTAAATGATGTGGAGCTGCTTCCGCATATTCAGGTGTTAACACAGGATGATCAAGCCATTCTCAAGGGGAATCTGCTGCTGACTGGCAATTACTTCAGTGATGAAGGGCAATCTCCCCGAACACTGGAGCACATGATTCCGGTTGAAATCACATTGCCGCTGAATCGCATTCACCGAGTGGAAGATATTCAGGTCGAGATTGAGAACTTTGATATTGATCTTTTATCGGCGAGAAGCTTGAATGTGACCGGCGTGCTATCCTTACAAGGGGTAGAAGTAGTTTCAGTACCCTTGGCCAATTGGAATGAGTCAGAGGTAGTTACTTTCGTACACGAAGTGGATGCCCCGAGGTTTGAACCGCCTCAAGCCTATACCCCTGAACCTATTCATGAGCAATGGACTGCTGCACAGCCAATTTCTGAAGCTCCAATGATTCACCCGCATGCTGAAATTGAGAATGAGATTGAGAATTGGCATCGAAATGAGAATGAGGCTCCTTTTGCTTCAACGGATGTTGTTAGCACCGAACAGCAACCCGCGGTTCTTGTCCAAGAGCCGACAGATTGGGATGCCGATGGTGCAGTAGTGGATGTGGAACAGACCGAATTGAAGGTGGCACCCCATCATGAACATGCAGTCGTTACAGAGGAAAAGAAGGATCTCAAAGTCGCTTTTGGCAAAAAGGCAAATGAAGCAGTCGACCTTAACCCCTATGGGATCAAGTCGCTGCTATCAAAGGCCGGGTCGTATCTTACAGACAAGAGGAAAGCGGAAGAGGAAGCGCAGGCTGCTCTTGCTGCGGAGGCGAGAATAGATGCGGTTGAGTGGAAACGTCTGTTTTTGCAGAGCAGTTCAGGTTCTCAGGAATTTAGAAAGTTGAAGCTGTGCATCGTTCAAAGGGAAGATACACTGGAGTCCATAGCCAAAAAATATCAGCTCAATCCGCGTGAACTCCAACTCTTGAATCGTCTGGGGGATCAGGAAGTAACGCTTGGGCAGGTTATTTATCTTCCAGGATAAACTACATAACAAGAGCCTCTAGCTGCTTATTCAAGCAGCTAGGGGCTTTTTGCATGCAAGGTAAAGGATACAAAGGAAAGATCCAAAAGATACAACGGCAGAAGAATAATTTATTCATAAACGGTAATACTGGAATGACATATTGACTCTGTTTCAAATGTTCGTTATCATATGATGTAAACCATTTTGAGTAATAATGGAAACGTTGATAGGGAGTAGTAGGCGGTAAGCCCTTCAGAGAGTGGAACTGGTAGCGCTGAAAGGTTCCATAGGAAGCAACCGAACGAAGTCGCCCTGGAGTTGTAAACGTGATCGTCCGGATGAGTTCACTCATCTTGTTCTTTAGCGTTTGCCGGCCGCAGCCGTTATCTGTTTGAGAGCCACGTGCACTTCTTTTTGAAGCTGCGTGGAATGAAGGTGGTACCACGGAGAGCGCAAGCCTTTCGTCCTTTGCGGGCGGAGGGCTTTTTTTGTTTGAAATTTGCTTATTCACAGGCATTCATGCCTGTTCGACAATGATAATAGCCATGGAGGTAATCCTATGACCGAAGCCAATGAGACCAAAGAACAGTTACAAATGCCTACCACGTATGATCCGAAGGAAGCAGAACGCAAGTGGTACGATTACTGGATCAAAAATGAATTCTTTAAAGCAGGCAATCGCCCTGACGCTGAAACTTACACGATCGTAATTCCGCCTCCGAATGTAACCGGGATGCTGCATATTGGGCATGCGCTTGATTTTACGTTACAAGATATTTTGACACGTACCAAAAGAATGCAAGGATATGATACGCTATGGCTGCCGGGTTCAGACCACGCAGGGATAGCCACTCAAACGAGAGTTGAACAGAAGCTCCGTGAAGAAGGTTTATCTCGTTATGACCTTGGTCGTGAGAAGTTTTTGGAGAAGTATGGGAATGGAAGGATCATTACGCAAACACCATCCGTGATCAGTGGGCCAAAATGGGCTTTTCCCTCGATTATTCGCGTGAGCGGTTCACACTCGATGAGGGACTTTCCAAAGCCGTTCGTGAAGTATTTGTAAGCCTCTATGAAAAAGGTCTTATTTACCGTGGCAATTACATTATTAACTGGGATCCAGCGGCCCGCACGGCGCTATCCGACATTGAGGTAGAATATAAAGAAGTGCAAGGCGCCCTCTATCATTTGGAATATAAGACGGCAGACGGAACAAGTTCCATTGTCGTTGCAACAACCCGTCCAGAAACGATGCTGGGCGATACGGCAGTTGCTGTTCATCCGAAGGATGAACGCTATCAACATCTGATCGGCAAAACTTTGCTTCTTCCGATTGTGAATCGCGAAATTCCGGTTATCGCTGATGATTATGTAGAGAAAGAGTTCGGAAGCGGCGCTGTGAAAATTACACCTGCCCACGACCCTAACGATTTTGAAGTAGGGAAACGCCATAATTTACCGCAAATCCTTGTTATGGATGAAACGGGCACGATGAATGCGAACGCTGGTCCTTATCAAGGCAAGGATCGTTTTGAATGCCGCAAGCAAATCGTAGCGGATCTCAAAGAGCAAGGCGTTCTGATTAAAATTGAGGAACACGTGCATCAAGTAGGTCATAGTGAGCGTAGTGGCGCGGTCATAGAGCCATATTTGTCAACACAATGGTTCGTGAAAATGCAGCCGCTTGCCGATCAAGCGATTGATGTGCAAAAATCAGGCAAAGGTGTTAACTTCGTGCCTGATCGTTTCGAGAAAATTTACCTGCACTGGATTGAAAATGTGCGTGACTGGTGTATTTCCCGTCAGTTGTGGTGGGGACATCGTATCCCTGCCTGGCATTGTGCGGATTGCGGACAAATTACAGTGACTCGTGAAGATGCGACAGCATGCGCTCATTGTCACAGCACCAATTTTCACCAAGATAACGATGTTCTGGATACATGGTTCAGTTCCGCATTGTGGCCGTTTTCCACGCTTGGTTGGCCTGATGTAACCGAGGATATGAAGCGGTTTTATCCGACAAGTGTTCTTGTAACCGGCTATGATATTATTTATTTCTGGGTATCACGGATGATTTTCCAAGGATTGGAATTCACGGATCAAATGCCGTTTAAGGATGTATTGCTGCATGGGCTTGTTCGTGATTCTGAAGGGCGGAAAATGTCCAAATCTCTTGGCAATGGCGTTGATCCCTTAGAGGTTATCGAGAAATACGGCGCAGATGCTATGCGCTACATGATTTCGACAAGCAGCACGCCTGGTCAAGATCTTCGTTTCCGTTGGGAACGTGTGGAGCAAGCGCGTAACTTTGCTAATAAAATTTGGAATGCTTCTCGTTTTGCTTTGATGAATTTGGAAGGCGTAACTGCTGCAGACATTGATTTGACAGGGGAACTTGGCACAGCAGATCGATGGATTCTGCACCGATTGAATGAAACGGTACGTGACGTGACACGACTGATAGATAGCTATGAATTCGGTGAAACAGGAAGATTGCTCTATAATTTCATTTGGGATGATCTCTGCGATTGGTATATTGAGTTCAGTAAGCTTAGCTTGTATGGTACCGACGCTGCTGCCAAGAAAAAGACGCAATCTGTTCTTGCTTACGTCCTCGACAACACCCAGCGTCTGATTCATCCATTCATGCCATTTATCTCAGAAGAGATCTGGCAGCATTTGCCTCATGAGGGCGAAACCATTACACTTGCGGCTTGGCCGAAGGAAAGCGCGGCTTTCGAATCGCCGGACGCAGTGCGCGAGATGGAGCTTCTGATGGATGCAATTCGTGCTGTTCGCAACATTCGCGCTGAAGTCAATGTGCCGATGAGCAAAAAAGTAGAACTGCTTGTGAAACCTGCTAGTCTCGAAACACAGGACATTCTCAGTCGCAACGAAGAGTATCTGAAGCGTTTTTGCAACACATCCCTGCTTCAAATTGATGCAGAGATGGCAGCTCCTGAGAAAGCGATGACGTCTATTATCACTGGCGCAGAACTATTCTTGCCGCTTGCAGGTTTAATCGACATCGCCCAAGAACTGGTTCGTCTGGACAAAGAGTTGCAAACCTTGCATAGTGAGGTAGAGCGTATTGAGAAAAAGCTAGGCAACGAAGGTTTCGTAGCGAAGGCGCCTGCCAAGGTTATCGAGGAAGAGAAAGCAAAGCTGGCAGACTATGCGGATAAACGAGACAAAGTGTTTGCTCGTTTAGCGGAATTAAAAGGATAAATGCGGAATTTGAACGACTGCCTAGGTACGAAGACAAAGTGATTCATATAGTAAATGAGGATGAGATCGATGAATGAAATCAAAGATACCAATCCGGTGAATTTCCAGACCGCTAAGGAAGCGATCGGATGGATTGTTGGCCGGATGGAGAAACTCGGTATCAAACCGGGACTTAGTCGTATGCAGATGCTTTTGGAAAAACTGGGACACCCCGAACGCAGACTGAAGTTCATTCATGTTGCAGGGACGAATGGCAAGGGTTCAACTTGCGCCTACTTGACCTCTGTTCTGCGGCAGTGCGGCTACGATGTAGGTACGTTCACTTCTCCTTATTTGGAGAAATATACGAATCGTATTCAAGTGAACGGGGCTGATATTGAAGACGAGGCGCTGCTCAGATTGGTCAATGAAATGAAACCAATTGTAGATGAAATCGGGGAGACAGAGGTCGGACCTCCTTCGATGTTTGAAATCTCTACGGCATTAGCCATTATGTATTTTGCTAAAGTGGCTTATCCCGATTATGTGGTATGGGAAACAGGGCTTGGGGGTAGGCTGGATAGCACGAATGTGGTCAATCCAGTTGTCACCATTATTACAAATGTCGGACACGACCACATGGATATTCTTGGGGATACGCTTGAGCAGGTTGCAGCGGAGAAAGCAGGTATCATTAAAGCGGGCGTTCCTGTCATTACGGCAGTTGAACCTGATGACGTGTGGCGTGTGATCGAACGAACGGCGAAAGAGAAGAAAGCAACACTGTATTCACTCCATCAGCAATTCAGCTATTCGAATACGAAAAGTGATTTGGATCATCAAACGTTTGATTTTAATGGACCTTTTCGTAATTTGAAAGAAGTGCCTATTACGCTGAACGGACAACATCAATTGACCAATGCAGCAGTCGCTGTGATGACGCTAGAAGTGCTTCGTCAATACTATGCTTGCATCGTTGACGATGAAGATCTATATAAAGGACTTACAGAGACCCGTTGGCCAGGCAGACTTGAAATGATTTCGAACGAGCCTCGCATCCTGCTTGACGGTGCGCATAACCCTGAGGGAGCTGCTACACTAGCTGCCGCACTTACAAACGTATACCGTTATCGGAAGCTTCATCTGATGATGGGAATGCTCTCGACGAAGAATCATACAGGCTACTTAAGGCATATACTACCATTGGTGGATACACTTATAGTTACGGAACCGGATTTTCATAAAAAAGGTGATGCTTCCCGGCTTGCTGAAATTGCTAGTGAGCTGTTACACGATATGAATCGTAAGGTAGATATTGTTATAGAGCGTGATTGGAAGCGTGCTTTAGAAACCCTAACAAGCAGAACTGAGCAGGATGATCTGGCGGTCGTATCTGGCACGCTGTATTTAATCTCCGATGTTCGTTCTTGGATTACCTATCAAACCGATTCTGAAAAAGGATGGTGAGAACGGCGTGAGTCAAGCAGAACATGTACATTTTATCGGTATCGGCGGATACGGAATGAGTGCCATCGCCAAAGTCATGCTTGAAATGGGATACCGCATTTCGGGTTCCGATCTAGCACAGCAAGAGCTTACAGAAAAGCTTAAAGCCAAGGGAGCGCAAGTTTTCATCGGCCATGAGGCGAACAATGTATCAGGGGCGGATTTGGTTGTTTATTCAACGGCCTTAGCGAAAGATAATGTCGAAATGCAAGCGGCTGAGGAATTGAACATTCCGATTATTCATCGTTCACAGATGCTGGCGCGTTTAATGAACGAACGGAAGGGTATCGCAGTTGCCGGCGCACATGGCAAAACAACGACATCCTCGATGATCGCCCTTGTCATGGAAATATGCGGAATAGATCCAACCTATATTATCGGCGGCGAGATTATGAATGTCGGCAGTAACGCCAAAGCTGGCAAAGGCGAGTTTGTGGTGGCCGAAGCGGATGAAAGTGACGGCACGTTCCTTCAGTACCATCCGACTCTTGCACTTGTAAACAATATTGAAGCGGATCACTTAGAAAATTATAATGGCGATTTTGAGAATTTGAAGAAAGCGTATAAGCAATTTCTCAGCCAAGTTAAAGCCGGAGGGAAGGCTATTGTTTGTCAGGATGACGCATTTTTACGCGAAATGATTCCTGAGATTCAAAGCGAAGTCATTACCTATGGCATCGATTCTGACGCAGATTATGTGGCAAGCCAGATTATTCTAGGGGATCGGAAAGTTACGTTTACATTGCGCCATAAAGGGACAGTTCTGGGTCAAGTAAGCTTGTCTGTACCGGGTAAGCATAATGTGTACAATGCACTTGCCACATTAATTACATGTATGGAAGCAGGTCTCCCTTTTGAGAAAATTGCTGAAGCCATTCAAGAGTTTCGCGGCGCTAAACGTAGATTCCAAGTCCTTGGAGAAGTCGGAGATATGTTGGTTATTGATGACTATGCCCATCATCCAACTGAAATCCAGGCTACCATTTCAGCGGCGAAAGCAACCGGAAAACGTATTATTGCCGTATTCCAGCCACAGCGATATACAAGAACCTATTACTTGTTTGAACAATTCAGTCGTTCTTTTGATGAAGCAGATGAGGTTATTATTACCGATATTTACTCACCTGCGGGTGAGAAGCGAATCGAGGGCGTAGATTCAGACAAACTGGTCGAGTTGATCAGAAGCAATAGCAATCCCAATGTGCAGCACATTCCGACGAGGGATGAAGTGCTAACCTACTTAGTAGGCCATGTGAAACAAGGAGACTTGGTTCTGACCATGGGAGCCGGAGATATATGGAAGGCGGCGGAAGGCTTAGCGAAGTCGCTGCGTAAACAGTACGAAACGAATAGTTAGTGGAAAGATCGCTGCAAGCCGATTTTGGCTAGAGGCGGTCTTTTTTGTTGAAAGAATCATAATAGGTCTCTCTCATTCATAATCTAGTAACAGAAGATTTGGACAAGTCAACGCGGCAATGCAAGCCGATTTCCGAATCCAATTGAGGAGGAGAGAACAAGATGAGTAAAGCAAGAATAACATATCGATTCGAGCCGCAGGAAACGTCAGAATCAACGCGTAAAGCAACGCGAATTCCCGATCCGGAGGAGAAGGTTATTCCGTTGTACCAGGAAGAATTCAATGTTATAGAAACAAAGTTGGAAGACAGCACGGGATCGGTTACACCTTTCCAACTAGCCGAACGACACCAAGTGGAAAGCCTGTTTGAACCACATGCTTTAAATACATTTACGACAGATTTCGGAAACTGGAATAGCCAAATAGAATCAGAGGGTGATCGTGTTGAACGTATCATCCGCGAATCACAGAATGCTAGGGAGAATGAGACTCATAAAGCACCTTCCGTTCCACCATCTGAGCCCACAGGTTCAATTTCTCCGGAGGGACAGGATGATTGGTCGTCTTGGAAGCCTAGAGGGCCCTGGATAGAGCCAGAAACGGGTGCGAGATATGCCAAGTCATCGAGCACACCTTGGTTTAGGATAGCGACTTCAGTAGCGGGAGCAGTCTTAACAGGGGTTGCTTTCGGCTTCTTCGTATTATCTATGTTTTCATCCAATCGTGAAGCTGCTGAATCGTCGTCCATTAAGCAGGTTGTAACTGTACCTTCACCTATGGTGCAATCCGCTGCTCCTAGTAAAACACCCGTATCAGTGACCAAAGCAACCACAGATCAAGCTCCTGCCATACCGGTCACGGCGGGCATTGTTACACAGGTTCAAATTCCTGCGAAGAGCTACTTCTTCTTGCAAAATGGCGTATTTAGTTCTTTGTCGAGCGCTCAGAGCAGTCAAGACAGTTTAAAAAAGAAAGGTCTGGCAGCAGCGCTGGATTCCAGTGATAAGCTTACGGTTTTTGTGGGCTTCGCTAAGAACAAAGAAGAAGCTATGGCACTCAAGCAAACAGTGCAAACGAAGGACAAAACGGTTGAAGTTTATATGAAAAATGTAGACATTCCTGCAACGACCAGTATTCGTTGGGGGGGCACGAAGGCGGAATCGGTTCCTAGCTTTCTTGCAGAAGGAGATAAAATCGTTAACAGTATAACCGGGTTAACGACTGTTCATCTGGCTGAAACGAAGCCAACCGCCTTGGCGGATGCTGCGCTTCAAACTATACGTACCTCACACCAATCGTTGATCACATGGTCAGCATCCGTGAGCGAGGGTTTAGGAGACGATACGAAGTCTATCGTACAGAAGATGACCACGGCTATGAATAACGCCGTACAATCGATGGAGGAGTACAAGAAGAGCCCTTCCACTGCCATGCTCTGGCAGGCGCAATCCTCATTGATGCAATATCTGATTGCGGAGAAAGAATTGGTAAAGAAAATAAGCGTTACCTAAAAAAAAGCCGTGTGCCCGCTCTTTTGAGTCAGGTACACGGCTTATTTATTTACTGATATAACGATTCAACATGACTGCAATCTCTGCGCGCGTAATGAATTGATTCGGTTTAAACTCGGTATCGGTGATTCCGTCAATGATCCCTTTATTTTTTAGCGAATATATCGCTTTTGCACTCCATAATGTTGCGGCAACATCGTGAAAAGAAGGATTCAATGTCGGATTAGTAAGAGTTGGAGCAGCTGAGGTCATTTCTAATAGGCGGTCAAAGAGGACAGCCACCTCGCCTCTTGTTATCGGTTGATCCGGACGAATGGTGCCGTCTGAATAGCCTTCTAACAAATTCAAACCTTTTGCTTTGACGAAAAGAGAATGAGCCCAATGAGAAGCTGGCAGGTCTTTGTAGTTTGTGTCACAGCCATAAACACTTGATGTAACGGTTCCACAGGTTGTTTGTAACGTACTGAATGTAAAAACACGGTCCATTAAAGTAAGAAATTCAGCTCTCGTTAACGCGCGCTCCGGTTCGTAACGATTGCCTATGCCTTCTACTAAGCCTTTATTTTTCAATTTTATAATGGCTTCCCTGGCCCAATGACCCAGTGTATCTGTAAAGGTTGGCGGCGCATAGCTTGCAATTCCATTGGCAATTCCTTTAGCCATTTCGGTCCTTACAGCATCATTGGCAAGTAAGGCTGAATCAGTCTGATTGCTTAAAAAGGCAGTTTCAACAAGAATGCTTGGTATAGATCCCATTCTAGCTACATAGACAGCACTTGGGGTTAAACCCAAATTTTTGGTCCCGGCAGCAAGCAGCAGAGAATCCAAGACATGCTGTGCCAAGTCTTTGCTATACGGTGTCA
Organism: Paenibacillus sp. N3.4; assembly: GCF_008017805.1. Lineage (GTDB taxonomy): Bacteria > Bacillota > Bacilli > Paenibacillales > NBRC-103111 > Paenibacillus_E. The sequence goes on from NZ_VRTT01000010.1 coordinate 107,360, forward strand.
GTTTTTTCATTTCCTCGCTGGCTGGATAATCCTCTTGCGGATAATCATTGTCGTAGTAAAGTACCATTGTCCCATTCGTTTTCGCATTTGTGTGAGAATTAGCATGAATGGATACGAATAAGTCTGCTTTTTGGCTATTTGTGAATTCAACACGCTGAGCCAATGACCAATACGAATCATCGGTTCTGGTTAAGACGACCTCATAGCCGCGGCGTACAAGCTCGTCCCTCACCTTTTGCGTAATATTCCAGTTAACATCCTTCTCTTGAAGACCGTTAATTCCAATTGCGCCAGGGTCGCTGCCGCCATGTCCGGCATCAAGAACAACTTTGTAAGCGAATGCTTGATATGGAAAAGCAAAGGTAAGTAATAAACAAAAAAATAGGAGTTTCTTAAGTAAGTTCATATGCTGTTAGTACCTCCGCTAACTATTTTACTAGGATCGGTTCTTGATGTAATCAGGAAAGATACGCCATTCTATCACAGTTTTCATGGTAAAAAGAAGATCATACCCTTATAATAAGCTTGTACATAGAAGAGAGGATGACAGGCATGAAGAAAGGCACCTTCACATTAGTCGTATTTTTAATCGTCGGTTTGATTACGGGGATTATTGTAGGCCAGCTGCTGGCACCGGTACCTGCCCTCGCATTTTTAACCAAATCTGCCCAAATCAGTTGGGAACCCAAAGCAGATTTGGAAGTGGTGAAATATGAATTTCATCTTCTGGTAAAACTAAATTTATGCAGTATTCTTGGCTTAGTAGGCGCATACCTCCTGTATCGTAAGGTATAAGTAAGAAATTGGAAGCTATGAAATGGTTAAGAAGATATGATCATAATGTTAGGAGTTGTTACTTTTGCGCAGTGCCCCAATACATACTCAAAGACTTATTCTTGCTTCTTCTTCTCCGCGGAGGCAGGAACTCATTCAGACCCTCGGACTTCCCTATATCATTCGAGTCAGTGACGCAGATGAGACCGTCGAAGGGAAAATTACTGCTGCCGAACTGGTAGAAGTACTTTCATTGCGTAAAGCTTCGACTGTACGGGACATGCTTCAAACTGATGAGGCGCATGGTATTATTATCGGTTCTGACACAGTCGTTGTTTTCCAAAATGAAGTTTTAGGCAAACCTGTGGATGAAAAGGATGCGTTCCGGATGCTTCAGGCTCTGCAAGGAAACACGCATCAGGTTTACAGCGGAGTGGCTTGTGTAGATGCCGCAACAGGCAAACAGGCTATAGCTCACCGTGTAACGCATGTAAAGATGAAACCGATGTCCGACGAGCAAATTCTTCGCTATATTGCAACCGGAGAACCGAAAGACAAAGCTGGCTCTTACGGCATACAAGGAATTGGAACTACCCTCGTGGAGTCCATTGAAGGCGATTATTTTACCGTAGTGGGATTGCCGCTTTCTCTGCTCAGTGATCTACTTCTTCAATTCGAAATCCAAGTGCTGTAATCTACAACAGAAGAAGCGTAACGGAGTCCTTTACCTGCCTTTCACATTGACTGTAAAATCTGTAACGGTTACAATGACAGTAAGCGACAGGACTTCGCATTCTTCTGGGAGGTATGGTCATGAACAGCGAATTTACGATAGCCGTTCACAGTCTCGTCTTACTGGCTCATTTGCCTGATCATATGGCAACCAGCGAAGAGATTGCTGTGAATGTATCGACACACTCGGCACGTATACGTAAAGTAATGGGTTTTCTTCGGAAAGCAGGTTATGTTTCAACGAAAGAAGGAATAGGCGGCGGTTTTATACTTAGCTGCAATCCGCATGATGTAACACTCGGAGAAATTTATCGATTAACCTGTCAAGGCTCGCTGAAACCAAGTTGGTGCTCTGGCGATGAAAACAAGTCTTGCCTGATATCATCCAAGATGGATAAATTGATGGGGAACGTGTTTTCGGATGCAGAGAAACAGATGGAATTGTATTTTGATCAACATACCATTGGCAGCATGCTGGAACGAATCATCACACTTGAATGTCCACAAGCAAATAATGAGCAATTGTCCTAGAAGCCCTCGGATCTTATATTCCGGGGGCTTCATGTCGTTTTTCGGCGTGAATGGGATACTCATAACTAACACAACCTACAAGGAAAGAGGGGAATTCATGGAAGCAACTAGTTTAATGCTTCGCGAAGTGCCGTTAGAGGAAAGGCCTCGTGAAAGAATGCTCCAATATGGAGCAAGTGCGTTAAGTAATGCCGAGTTATTAGCTATATTATTACGAACAGGAACATTATCTGAATCAGCGCTTCGTTTAGCCGGACGAATCTTAAGCGAATGCGGTGGATTGAGGAGCCTTGTCGACATGAGTAAGGAGCAACTAACACAAATTAAGGGAATCGGCGATGTGAAAGCTTTGCAAATTCAAGCTGGTATTGAGATTGGCCGTCGACTCGCCAAGAGTTCCTTGTCAGAGCGTGTTACCATTCGATCACCTCAAGATATCGCTGATCTGTTGAGAGAGGATCTTCGATATTTGCAGAAGGAGCATTTCGTGTGCTTGTTTTTGAATACCAAGAATCACGTATTAGCGCAGGAAACATTATCGATGGGCAGTCTCAATGCTTCGATTGTGCATCCGCGTGAAGTTTTTCGCGCCGCGATTCAACGAAGCAGTGCTTCCATCGTGTGTGTACACAATCATCCTAGCGGTGATCCGACACCGAGTCCTGAGGATATTCAGCTCACGCATCGGTTGGTGGAAGCGGGAGCAATCATAGGGATCGAGGTCCTTGATCATGTCATTATTGGTGACCAAAGATTCATAAGTTTGAAGGAACAAGGCTTTATGTAATATAATAGGATTTACGCTCAGATTAGAGAGCAATATTTCGATAAACAGGTATAATAGATAAACATGGACCCACTTCAGTCACAGAATAGATGCAACAGGAAAGGAGCAACTGCCATGTTTGGTAGTTTTACCAAAGATTTAGGAATTGATTTAGGCACTGCGAATACATTGGTTTATTTAAAAGGAAAAGGAATTGTCGTTAGGGAGCCTTCTGTGGTTGCCTTGCGTACTGATACGAAAACAATCGAGGCTGTCGGAGACGCAGCCAAAAAAATGATCGGTCGTACACCCGGCAATATTCGAGCTATTCGTCCTATGAAAGATGGCGTTATTGCCGACTTTGAGACGACGGCAACGATGATTCGTTACTTTCTGAGACAAGCTCAAAAACAGCGTTGGCTGTTCCCGCGACATCCCAATGTTATGGTGTGTGTTCCATCGGGAATTACAGCTGTTGAGAAACGCGCAGTAGAAGATGCAACTAAACAAGCAGGGGCCCGAGAAGCCTACACCATTGAAGAACCGTTCGCGGCTGCCATTGGTGCTGACCTTCCTGTGTGGGAACCTACAGGGAGCATGGTTGTCGATATCGGTGGAGGAACCACAGAGGTAGCGGTTATTTCTCTCGGAGGCATTGTTACCAGTAGATCCATTCGGATTGCAGGTGACGAAATGGATGATGCTATTATCCAGTACATAAAACGCACATACAATTTGATGATTGGCGAACGGACTTCGGAGACACTTAAGATGGAGATCGGTTCCGCGCTTCCTATGGATCCGCCGCAGTCGATTGAAATACGCGGACGTGATCTTGTTTCCGGATTGCCAAAAACGCTAAGCGTAACTTCGGATGAAATTACGGACTCCCTCACAGACACCGTGTATGCCATAGTTGATGCTGTGAAGGTCACATTGGAGAAAACCCCACCTGAGCTTTCAGCCGATATTATGGATCGCGGTATTGTTCTAACAGGTGGCGGAGGCTTGCTTCGCAACCTTGATCGCTTGCTAGCCAGAGAAACCGGCATGCCGGTACTCGTTGCTGAGAATCCGCTTGATTGTGTAGCTATAGGAACCGGTCGTGCATTGGAAAATATCCATTTGTTCAAGAACAGATCAGGATCAAGTTCAAGATACAAGCGGTAAACATTCGTTAGAAGGTGCTCAATTTGTTTAAATTCATGGGAAATAAAAGGCTGATTATCCTCATGTTTGGTCTTGTCTGTTTTTTTATTTTGATGGGACTAACACTGGGGAATCGGGCACCGATGACGTGGCCCGAAAAGTTTGTCAAAGACTCCGTTTCATGGACACAAGGACTCTTCAACAAGCCCGCCGCATCAATAGCGGGTTTCTTTGAAGATATCCGGCAGTTAAGAGTCATTTATGAAGAAAATAAAACGCTGAAGCTGACTCTCACTCAATATGCGCGCGATACACAGCGTCTGAATGAGCTTGAGACGCAGAATAAGCGCTTAATGGAAGCGCTTGGTTTCACAGAACGACAACGACAAGCAAATGTGTATACGTATCGTATAGCGGAGGTAGTCAGTGCCGATCCTGACCCTTATAACAGCACGACAACGATCAATTTGGGTGACAAGGATGGGATTAAGGAAAACATGGCCGTTATGACGGTTGATGGTCTGGTCGGACGCGTAAGTAAAGTTTCCGGATTTCACTCCAACGTACAGTTGCTTCGTGAAATTAATGATTCTGATAATAACTCCAAGGCGATTGCAGTCACTGTTAAGGGTAACGAGAACCAGCCTTTCGGAATGATTGAGTCCTATGACCCCAAGACGGGGGAACTTGTTATGAATAAGGTGGAGCAAGCGGACGACATGAAGGTTGGAGATACGATTATTACATCTGGAATGGGACAAGTATTTCCTAAGGGGATAGAGGTAGGCACGATTACTTCTATAGGTCCGGGGGAATTTGGAATCACATACAAGGTTATGGTGAAGCCCAAAGCTTCGTTCAGCCATATACGTGAAGTTTTTGTGGTCGAAGTCCCGGAAGTGAAATGAGGTGAGCCGTGAAGTGACGCGACATGTACTATGGCTCATTCTGTTTGGACTGTTCATTCTGCAAGGGACGATTATCGGATGGTTGATCCCATCCGCATGGCAGTCTGCGGTGTTCGTAGCTCCGCACTTTACGCTAGTATTAATTTTATTTATCGGACTCTTTCGTCATCGTCATTCTGCCTTAATCTATGGACTCTTGTTCGGACTTTTGCATGATTTTATTTATTATGGTTCCATGTTGGGTGTATATTCTTTTGGTATGGGGCTCACCGCTTATTTGGCAGGTCTTGCACAAAGAAGGCAGCCTAATCTGGTATTTTACAATTTACTTATAACTGGAATGGGTTTAGTTTTATTTGAACTCATTAACTATGGGATTAATCGTTTGTTTAAGCTGATCGACATTAATCTGGAATTTGCTCTCACCCATTACATGCTGCCAAGTGTTCTATTTAACCTGCTTTTTGCCTTGATTTGTTACGTTCCCGCTCGCAAGTTGCTCGAAGGAAAGCGCAATGCGCCATCAGGAACGGAAGATTAATTTTCCGGGTTCTTAGCAGGAGAATACAGGACATAAACCGAAATGTATAGGTTGGGAGGTCGTCGTGTAATTATGTCCGTAACAAAGCACCATGTGATGATAAAAGGGGTCAAGGATGGCCTTGTTTTCTTACTGAATGATACTTGCGAATGGCAAGCTTTAATGCAGGAATTGCAGCACAAGCTTGAGAAAACGCATCAACAGATATTGACTGGACCCATTATCCATGTGTATGTCAAATTAGGAAGTCGTGAGGCGACCGAAGAACAAAAGGAAGAGATCCGTTCCGTCATTAGGCAAAAAGGAAATCTGTTGATCCAATCCATCGAGAGCGATCCGAGCTTGGAAACGCCCACGGAAGAGCCGAGAGCGGCTATGGTCACGCTTAAAGGCATGATACGTTCCGGACAAACCCTGCATCATGAAGGTGATTTACTTTATTTGGGTGACGTGAATCCCGGTGGGACGATTACCTGTACAGGGAATATTTATATTATGGGCTCTCTTCGTGGCTTGGCCCATGCAGGTGTCGATGGGGATGAGAGCATGATTATTGCTGCTTCTCATATGCGTCCTACTCAGTTAAGGATTGCCGGCATCATTAGCCGTCCCCCCGATGAATGGGGAATCGAAGAGGCTTTTATGGAGTTTGCTTATGTAAAAGAAGGCAAGATGGAAATTGATAAGCTGCATCATCTTCATCGTATTTCGCCTTCATTCAATTTGAAATAAAACTTGTATACGGGAAATCAGAGTGTGGGGTGAGGAAACATGGGAGAGGCAATAGTGGTCACTTCTGGGAAAGGCGGCGTTGGTAAAACAACAACTTCCGCGAATCTTGGGACAGCATTGGCGTTACTAGGTAAAAAAGTTTGCATGGTGGATACCGACATCGGACTACGTAACTTGGATGTCGTAATGGGTCTGGAAAATCGTATTATCTATGATCTTGTTGATGTTGCGGAAGGACGTTGTCGTTTGCCGCAAGCGCTAATTAAAGATAAACGTTTCGATGAACTCTATTTGCTGCCGGCTGCTCAAACCAAAGACAAGCATGCGGTAACGCCGGAAGATGTCAGAACGATTATTTTGGAACTCAAAAAAGATTTTGATTTCGTTATTATTGATTGTCCGGCCGGTATCGAGCAAGGCTTCAAAAATGCCGTTGCTGGAGCTGACAAAGCCGTTGTCGTAACGACACCTGAAAATGCAGCTGTGCGGGACGCTGATCGCATTATCGGATTGCTTGAAAATGAGAAAATTTCATCGCCTAAACTGGTAATTAACCGGATTCGTCCAAGCATGGTCAAAAAGGGCGAAATGCTGGATATCGATGAAATTTGTTCCGTGCTTGCCATTGATTTGCTCGGCATTGTTCCGGATGACGAATATGTCATCAAAGCTGCTAATCAAGGTGAACCTACCGTGATGAATCCTTCTTCCAAAGCTGCCATTGCCTATCGTAATATCGCTCGCCGTATTCTGGGAGATACCGTTCCACTTATGCAGTTGGATGACAAAACGGGTTGGGTCAAACGAATGAAAAAGTTTATCGGAATAGGATGAGGTAGTCCTTGCTTGCCAAACTGAAAAAAATAGATATCCCAATTGTTATCATCTTGTTCGCCTTTATGGTGATCAGCACAATGATGGTATACAGCGCATCTATAGACCATCCCAAAATCACGATTAGCATCACAAAAATTCTTCTCTTATATGCTGTTGGGATGATAGCTTTCCTGGCGTGCAGCTTATTTGACTATCGTGTGCTTGTTCGAATAGCCCCTATTCTTTATGGAATTGGGATTATCTCCTTAATTGCTGTCTATTTGTTTGGGGGCAAAATTAATGGAGCCCGCGGTTGGTTTGAGCTTCCAGGAGGATTGACGTTTCAACCCGCAGAGATGGTGAAGCTAATTCTTATCATATGCGTTACGGCTCTTTTAGCAAAACGCGGTGGCGATTTGCTGCGCTTTAAAAAGGATCTGGTTCCTGTTTGTTTGGCCGTTCTTTTACCATTTATTTTGGTCCTTGTGCAGCCTGATTTAGGAAATGCGATCATTTTTATTGTCATTTTGTTAGGGATGATTTGGATTGCTAATATTAAATATTCCCATGTTCTGCTGAGCATTGTTATTATTGCGGGTGTTGGTTTTTTATTTTTGACGCTCTATAAGCATTTTCATCAATCCTTGTTCGATTTGTTGAAGGGGTACGGTTTCAGCCATTGGATGGATCGTATTGATACCTTTCTCTACCCGCAGGATGTGACTGCAGATGACAATTATCAAGTGAAGAATGCCGTGCGGGCAATCGGTTCAGGTGGTTTGGAGGGAGAAGGGTATCTGCAAGGAACTTCGGTGCACAGCAACTTCATCCCTTTCGCTTATTCGGATTCCATCTTTGTTGTGGTGGGTGAAGAATTTGGATTCCGTGGTTCTGCGGTTCTGCTGCTCATATACTTTTTACTCATCTACCGCATGATTCTCATTTCGATACAAAGCACACAGCTTAGCGGTGCTTACATCGTGGTTGGTGTCATTTCGATGTTCGTTTTTCAAATTTTTGAAAATGTCGGAATGATGATAAATATTATGCCATTAACAGGCATTACACTGCCCTTCGTCAGTTATGGAGGAACTTCCTTGCTGATCAACATGCTTTCACTAGGTTTGGTTATGAGTGTAAAACTTCATCAGGAGCGGGAGCCTGAATTGTTTTAATATACATTTGGGAATGCAAGCCCTTGGCCTAATCGGTCAATGGGCTTTTTTTAGTCCCATCACATAATCTTGTCCTCCTTCTCATAGGCTGTACTAAGCAAGAGATGAGGACTAGCTGGTTGCTCATGCAGGCAGCTTTCTAACGAAGGTTTAGGAGGGATCTCCATGGAAGTCAAGGATAAAGTCAAACAACGCCGATTGGAACGGCTTCGCAATTTACGGGATATGACGGAGGCTGGTCAGGTAAGCCGGAGTAGGGGGTCCACCGGCTACACGGAAACCGTCATTCCCAATCGGAATCAAACGGACTTGCCTCTTTATGCCGATGCGGATTGGAAACGGCGTATGGAAGATCCTGAGTACGCATGGCAGCATAAAATAATGATGGATAGAACGTTGAACGGGCTAGGGAGCCAAGAGAATGAAAGCGGGCTGCTGGCTCCGCCTTCCCCTCGCAAAATTGTCATCAAGCTGTTCGTTAGCTGCATACTCTTTGCAGGGCTGTTTGGCATGTTTCAGCTAAATCAGCCTTGGGCGAATAAAGGAAAACAGATTGTTGCCGCTTCGCTTACGCAATCGTATGATTTCACGGCGATTTCTATGTGGTACACCGAACGATTTGGGGGGGCGCCTTCTTTTATTCCTAGTTTTCACCGAGAGGGGGATGATGCTGTACGAGTTAATGCCACCAAACGGACTTTTTTTTCTCCGGCCAAAGGAAGTGTGCTTATCCCTTATGATGGCACTACCCATCTTGGCGTTAAGCTGAATACAGCGGAATACGCACCTGTCTATGCGTTAGACACGGGCCAGGTTATTTACAGCGGAACGGTGGCGGATACAGGATTGACAGTCATTATCCGTCATGCCGGTGGTCTTCAATCTCTGTATGGCAGTCTGAGTGAAGCACATGTGACTGTAGGCGACTGGATGAAAATTGGTGAGGTTGTCGGGAAGGCATCCAGCAAAGATCCTTCTAAAGGGTCCTTTTATTTTGCGGTTACGAAAGACGGACGTCCTATCAATCCATCGGATGTGATAACTTTGATTAAATGGGCAGGGACAACGTATCGCTTTCATCCTTTATTTACACTGATTATGATTGGTTCAGCGATTACGGGGTATTTCCTAGAAGCCGTTACGTTATTCGCCATTGTTCTTGTTCATGAGCTCGGCCATTTGGCAGCTGCAAACGGTTTTGGCTGGCGGGTTCGCGAAGTACAGTTTTTGCCCTTTGGAGGAGTCGTTATCGTGGACGAGTTGGGAACGGTTCCGACCAGAGAAGAGCTTCTTGTCGCTTTGGCAGGCCCTTTACAGCATGTATGGATGATTCTGGCCGCGTTGTTGATGAAAGGAGTTGGCCTTGGGAGTATTAGCTGGTGGGACTATTTTATAGAGGCCAATCTCATGATTGGTTTGTTCAATTTACTGCCAGTAATGCCGCTCGATGGGGGAAAGGTCTTGCAGTCATTGTTAAGCTATATAATGTCGTATCATAATACGATTCTTTATAGTGCATGGATCAGCATGATTTTAAGCATGATGATTATTGGTATATCGTGTATACAGCTGATAAGTGGTCAGCTTCCACTGAATATGCTTGTCATTGGCATTTTTCTGCTGGTTTCCAATTGGTATGCATATAGACAGCTGCCCTATCACTTCTTTCGCTTTCTGATTAGCCGCGGTTATCGGGTCAGTCAACTGTTGTCCAGAGGGGTGTTGGCTCAGCCAATTATTGTCACGAGACAGCGAACGATGGCAGATACGCTCAAGCTTTTTATGAGAGAAAAGTACCATTTAATCTATGTTGTTAATGAAAAAGGTCGCATTCAGGCGATACTGCCTGAACAGCAACTAGTCAGTGGTTATTTGGATGGAAAAAAACCCGGGAGTGCAGTTTCCGATCTTTTCATGTAAAATAACTGTTGAGGTGAACGTGTATGAAGCAACTTATAATTCACTGCGCCCCCGAGCTTACACAAGCAGCATTGCTTGAAGAAGGCCGTCTTGTTGAGTACGATACGCAGTATCCGCTCGATTCTCAAAGAGCAGGCAGCATCTACATGGGTCGCATCGTCAACGTTCTTCCCGGCATGCAGGCAGCATTTGTCGATATCGGACTTGCTAAGAACGCCTTTCTATATATAGACGATTTGCTTCCTGTCCATTTGGACAAGCAGCCTAAAATTAAACCACCTATTACAGAGCTTGCTGAGGTTGGTCAGACGTTCATGGTGCAGGTGACCAAGGACCCCCAAGGTACCAAGGGCGCTAGAGTAACAACACATATCTCGATACCTGGTCGCTGGATTGTGTATATGCCGGAAGCCGACTATATCGCAATATCACGCAAAATCGATGTTGAAGCGGAAAGGCAGCGGCTCAAACAACTGGCCGAAGGAAATTTACTTCCCGGTGAAGGGGTTATTGTTCGGACGGGCGCTGTGGGGCAGAACGAGGAAGCTATTCGAGATGATTTGCAAAATTTAAGGGATTTATGGAATACGGTTCTTGCCAAATGGGAAGAAGCTCAAGCGCCGGCGCAATTGTATCAGGATTTGGATCTTTTGCCTCGTTTGGTCCGAGACGTCATCACGGATGACGTTCAGGAAGTATGGCTGAATAATGCTAATGTGTACGAAGAGATGAAGCATTTGCTGCGTAAACAGAACCCGGGCTGGCACGGAAGAGTAGCGTTTTATGATCGGAAAATTCCTCTATTTGATCAATTTGGCGTTACGGAGGAGCTGAATTATAGCTTCCGGCGCAAAATTTGGCTGCCAAGCGGTGGCTACCTGATTATTGATCAGACAGAGGCCTTGACGGTCATTGATGTGAACACGGGTCGATATACGGGCTCCATTGATTTGGAGCAAACCGTTACGGATATTAATCGAGAAGCGGCGAATGAAATTCCGAGACTTTTGCGTCTTCGGAATACAAGGGGCATCATTATTGTTGATTTTATTGATATGAACTCGGAGGCGAATCGTATTGCCGTTATGGATATGATGACGCAAGCGGTACGTAAGGACCGATCCAAAACGACAATTGTCGGCTGGACCAAACTCGGATTGTTAGAAATGACGCGAAAACGCAAATAAAACATTGCATATCAAAAACTGTCTGTGTTATAATACTCGGAGTGTGTTGTTTAGGCATGCTGTAACCGCTCGAATCGGGTCTAAGCACGATAGTGGGTTTGATCCCATCCGTCACCTGGACAAGGCGAGTCTGAGACATGAGGAGGTAAATGAAAATGTACGCAATTATTGAAACAGGTGGTAAACAGTACAAAGTTCAAGAGGGCGATGTTCTTTACATCGAGAAATTGAACGCAGCTGAAGGTGAAGTTGTTTCTTTTGATCGTGTGTTCTTGGTTTCCAAAGAGAGTGGCCTAGTTGTAGGTGCTCCATTGGTTGCTGGTGCTTCAGTTTCCGCGAAAGTGGAGAAACACGGCAAAGGCGCTAAAGTTATCGTTTATAAATACAAACCGAAAAAGAACTATCACAAAAAACAAGGTCATCGTCAACCGTACACAAGAGTAGTTGTTGAGAAAATCCAAGCGTAAGAGGCAGTCTTATGATCAATGTGACCATAAAACGCTTTGCACCGGATTCACCTCAGATCTCATCTTTTGTAGTGGAAGGCCATGCTGAATATGACGTACCCGGCAAAGACCTAGTCTGCGCTGCTGTATCCGCGATTTCCGTGGGTACATTTAATTCTATAGAATCTATTACTGGTATCATTCCGATCCACGAAATGGAACGCGGCTTTATGGATGTTATCATCCCTGAAAGTGCGCGAGACTTAGCGGGTAAATGGGATCATATACAGGTGATTCTGGAATCAATGGTCGTTATGCTGCAAACGATTGAAGAAAACTACGGTGACTATATAACGATTGAAACAATCTATCACAAAGGAGGATGACACCATGTTGAAATTGGATCTCCAGTTATTCGCTTCCAAAAAGGGAGTGGGTTCCACAAAGAATGGTCGTGACTCTCACTCGAAGCGCCTTGGCGCTAAACGTGCTGATGGTCAAACCGTTACTGCAGGAAGCATTCTTTATCGCCAACGCGGTACGAAAATTCACCCGGGAACAAACGTAGGCATCGGTTCGGATGATACACTTTTCGCTTTAGTACAAGGCGTAGTGAAATTCGAACGTTGGGGCCGCGATCGCAAAAAAGTGAGCGTATACCCAGTTGATGTAGCTCCTGTGGCTGCAGCTTTAGAAGCATAATTAACGATCCCCGGCGAGCGATAAGTTCGCTGGGGTTTTTTATTTGTTTCTAAGGTTTGAGTAAGAGGAGGTAGTTGGTGAAGTTTACCAGATGTCATGATATACTGGATAAACGGTTATCAAGCAGTGAGAACGGAGCGAACTGGCAATGAAGCGAGTGAGTGGTGCACAGGTTTATTTACTGGCGCTTGTGCTTATTGGGTTAACTGGATTGATGTTTGTGGAACCCTGGTTAGCCAGGGCTGCTTTATTGCTGTTAACAGTATTTTGTGGTTATTTGGCTTTCAAGTTGGAAATAAGCAGGATACAAGAGAAGTGGTGCGAAAAGCTTCGTCATCAAGAACAACAATCCCATATCAATTTGCTTCGTGTCATAAACCGCCTGCGTCATGATTGGATGAATGATACCCAAATATTATTTGGTTACATTCAAATGAAGAAGTTTGATAATTTACCGCCATATATGGAAAAAATAAAAATGAATATGCAGCAGGAAAGTAATCTCTCTAAGCTGGGTATCCCTTCGTTAATTGCTTTCTTGCTGATGGTTCGAGTTCAATCGAAATCGTTGCAATTGGATCTTGCGCTAGATCAAGAAGTTAATTTGGCTCAACTTCCTATAAAAGAAGGGTTGATTGAGAAGTTAATCATTCAAACGGTTGGGTTATTCGAGGAGTTTGCAGCCGTAGAAGATGGTGAATGTGGCACACTGAGCTTGGAACTCGATGTTCAAGAGGATTATTTACTGCTTGATTTTGTATATCAAGGAGCCTATAACCGCATCCAGCTTGAACAAGCTGTTGGTGAAAGACTCGCGAAGGCGGATTCTTATTCGCTGGAGAACAATGATTGGCAAGAGGAAGAAGCGGTGATCGCATTACGTCTGCCGTTTCGTACATAAAGAGGTGTAGGAATGTTTGTTGATAAAGCGAAAATATTTGTTAAAGGCGGCGACGGTGGCGATGGCCTCGTTGCATTCAGACGCGAGAAATATGTGCCGGAAGGTGGGCCTGCTGGTGGTGACGGCGGAAACGGCGGCGATGTTGTTTTCCGTGTTGATGAGGGTTTACGGACCTTAATGGATTTCCGTTATCAGAAGCACTTTAAAGCAGATCGTGGCGAGAAAGGCCGCAACAAGTCGATGCACGGCGCTAACTCCGAAGATTTGATCGTTCGTATCCCTCCGGGGACAACAGTCATTGACGATGACACGCAGGAAGTCATTGCGGACTTGACGCGTCATGGTCAAGAAGTCGTGGTAGCTAAAGGCGGCCGAGGTGGCCGAGGCAATACACGATTCGCTACAGCGCGTGTTACAGCGCCGGAAATAGCTGAGAACGGTGAAGAAGGCGTGGAACGCTGGGTTGTTCTTGAGATGAAGGTCATGGCTGACGTTGGCCTTGTAGGCTTCCCTAGCGTTGGTAAATCGACGCTCTTATCGGTTGTTTCTGCGGCGAAGCCTAAGATTGCGGCCTATCATTTCACGACTCTGACGCCGAATCTAGGTGTTGTAGATGTGGGTGATGGACGCAGCTTTGTCATGGCGGATCTTCCCGGTTTGATCGAAGGGGCGCACGAAGGCGTGGGCCTTGGTCACGAATTCCTGCGTCATGTAGAACGCACACGAGTGATCGTACATGTGGTTGATATGTCTGCGGCGGACGGGCGTGATCCTTATGAAGATTTTTTGAAGATCAATGAGGAGATCAAGCTCTATAACGCGAAATTGGAGCAGCGTCCGCAAATCGTTGTTGCCAATAAGATGGATATGCCGGAGTCTGAGGACAATTTGGCTATCTTCAAAGAACAGCTCGCTGCGGATGGCAAGGAGTTTCATGTGTACCCCATTTCGGCTTTAACACGCGGCGGCGTACAAGAACTGCTCTATAAGATTTCTGACATTGTGGAAAGTATTCCCGATGCTCCGGAAGTGGAAGGCGTTGCGGAGACGGAAGAACGCAAGGTTTATCGATTTGAGAAGCGGGAAGAACGGGATTACACCATACGTCGCGAAAATGATGTTTTCATTGTGGAGAGTCCTTCGATTGAGAAGCTGATCAAACGTACCAACTTCAGTACGCAAGATGGGATTGCGCGTTTTGCACGTATTTTGCGTAACATCGGGATTGACCAAGAATTGCGTACGCGAGGCGCCTATCATGGGCAGACGATACGTATTGGTGATTTTGATTTCGAATTTGATGAAAAGCAGTAACGAAATAGGAACGCTTATCCTTAACGGGTAGGCGTTTTTTTTGTTGAAATAAATATTTTATGTCATTAAACTTGACACTAAAAACAAAAAGTAATACGATTTCGAGAAGTAATCTCAAAAATTGTTAATATATATAACATCAAAGATGGAAGAGATCATCTTTTACATGGAAGGAGGAATGACAATGAAAAAGTGGATTCAAGCCATTGGCGCAGGACAAGACAACTCTCGTGACTTCACTTATGAAGAAGCAGTTGAAGCCGCCAATGACATAGCTAGGGGGGACTCTACGGATGCGCAATGCGCAGCTTTCTTAATGGCTCTTTGCATGAAAGGGGAATCGAGCGAAGAGTTGATGGCCTTCATCGACGTATTCCGCAGTTATTCGTTGCCATACCATGCATGTGCAGATTCGCTTAATTGTGCGGGACCTGCAGAAGGGCGTCAATATTTCCCGATTACATTGCCGGTTAGCTTATTGCTTGCTTCTGTGGGATTCACTCAAATACTTCAAGGGGGCGATTCACTTCCGCCAAGACAAGGAAGTGCAATGAAAGACATATTGGAAAGCTTCGGAGTCGCAATGAATTTGTCAATGAAGGCGTGGGAAACGATGCTTTTTCACTTGCATATCGGGTTTCTTCCCACAGAACAGCTATGCCCACCCATCTATAGATTGAAGCATGTGCGAGAACAATTAGGGCTGCCAACTGTGATGAATACGGTTGAGAAGGTCATTAATCCGGTGCGCTCCTTGAATCTAATCATCGGTGTAAATAGGCGGAAAGCGATGGAGTCGTTGCTTCCGATTTCTTTGAAATCCGGCTTTCAGCATATTTACATCATCAATGGGATGGAGGGCTCAGAAGATTTGCCGATTTATCAAAATAGCACCATTCGTATCGTAACCCCTTGGGGAGATGAATCTCGTTTGGTTGAACCTCATAAATTTGGCTTCTCCAGTGAAGCGCTGCACCCTCTTCGTAAAGAAGAGCAGATTTCCTTGATCAAGCGAATTATTGCCGGAGAGCATTCTGAAGAACTGAAGAGAGAACGTGATCATGTTATTTTTAATGCGGGATTGAGACTGGCTTGGTTTGACAAAGTAGGCAGCTACGAAGAAGGATTTCAGTTAGCAGAGTGCCTGCTGCAGCGAAAAGAAGCACATAAAGTTATGCAGCGTTGGATCGAACAAAGTCATCGTTGGTCACTGCAGGAGCAGCAAAATCCAGACGGTTCTTCGACGCAAATTGGATAAGAAAAACTTCCTTCATGCTGGTAGTAAAATCAGCCTCAAGGAAGTTTTTTTTATTAAACCAGAAAGGATAAGTTTTCGGTTCTCGAAAACCACTTCTCATTGACGATAAAACCTGATATAGATGAGAGCCTTTCCTTTTTTGACGAGGACCCCTAACGAACTCAGTAAGCCTTATTTGGTCAATTGACAAAGAGTTATCGTGTTAACGAACTCCATGAGGCTGTCGATTCATTGTAGATATCTCAGTCCCCAAAACTACTGTTGCGAATAGATCAAATACTACGAAAAATTCAATACTTTAACTGGTTTTCTCCCAA
>NZ_VRTT01000110.1 GCF_008017805.1 Paenibacillus sp. N3.4
ATATTCGCTGCCAGTAAGTCGGTAATTAACTGTTGCATGGGAAAACTCCTTCACAGAACGTAGGGCGAATGAGTGATTAGGCTTAATCCAAGCTTATCATTTCATCAATAGGGCCTTTGCCGAAGATGGCCGGTCTTCGTTACTTGGGCCCTATCCTGCCGTAGGTGTCTGTCACGGTTATAGTGTAGTTTATGTAAAATCGGAAAGAGTGTGACAATCGCCTATTCGCTTTCGCAAATTCACGAAGATAAACTATAGGTTTCAATGAGTTTCACGATAGCAGCAACGGCATCGCTCTCATTGCGAGACTGCATAGTGGTTTTATAGGTCTCCCGATTCTGATAGAGAGCTTCTACGCGATCTGCAAGGGAATCGGCCGTCAAGGATTCTTCAGGAAGCACTTCTGCGTAGCCGGCTTTCTGAAAGGACTGAGCATTCAAAATCTGATCCCCTCTGCTTGCCTGCAAAGATAAAGGAATGAGCAGCATTGGCTTTTCCAAGTAAAGAAATTCATAAATGGACGTTGCGCCCGCGCGAGAAATCACAAGATCTGTCATAGCCAAAACATCTGGGAGCTCTTCATTCAAGTATTCGAATTGCTGATAGCCACGTATACGGAGCAAAGATTGTGCGATATTGCCTTTACCGCATAAATGAACGATTTGAAACTTGGCAAGCAACCGTTCTAAATTTTCTCTCACTGCTTGGTTGATGATTTGAGAACCAAGGCTTCCTCCCATCACCAAAATAACGGGTTTCTGCGAATGAAAATCGCATAATTGATAGCCTTTGGCTGCCTTTCCGCTAAGTACATGATCGCGAATCGGCAAACCCGTAAGAACTGCTTTATCAGGAGCGACATGGTTCAGCGATTCTGGAAATGTAACACAAACCTTTGTTGCAAATGGAATGGATATTTTATTGGCAAGCCCAGGTGTAATATCGGATTCATGTATAATAACCGGAACCTTGTTCATGCGACTGCCCAGAACAACCGGGACGGAAACGAACCCGCCCTTCGAAAAGACGATGGCGGGCTTCAAGCGACGCAATAATCGATAAGACTCATAAACACCTTTCATCACTCTGAAGGGATCCTTGAAATTTTTGAGATCAAAATACCGACGCAGCTTCCCCGAAGAAATCGGATAGAAGGGTACGCCTGCGCGTTCAATAATGTCTTTCTCAATCCCTGTAGCAGAACCAATATATTTAATTTCCCAACCTAACTGCGCAAGCTTGTGCATCAGCGCAATATTAGGTGTCACATGTCCTGCGGAGCCACCTCCGGTAAAGACAATTGTTTTCATTCCCCTGTCACCTCGAATAACGCGATATATTGAGCAGGATGCCAACCGAAGTCAGCATAAGGGTCAATGACGATCCCCCTGCACTTATGAATGGCAACGTAATGCCGGTTACCGGAAACATGCCGATAACAACACCAATATTAATGATAACCTGAACCGCGATCATCCCGATAATTCCCACTGCGATCAAACTGGCAAACGTGTCGGGTGCCGTCATGGCCGCCCGCATCCCCCGCCAGACAAGAATAGTAAACAAGAGGAGCACAAGCGTGCCACCAATAAAGCCTAGCTCTTCCGCAATGATCGAGAAAATAAAATCCGTTTGCGGTTCCGGTAAATAACTATATTTCTGACGACTCATTCCAAGACCGAGACCTACTAACCCACCAGGTCCAATCGCATATAAGGACTGAATGGATTGATAGCCTGCGCCTAACGGATCTTTCCAAGGATCTAGAAAAGCAGTAATTCGCTGCAATCGGTAAGGAGCCGCAATGATAAGCCCAACAAAACCAGCAATTCCTATCATACCTAGATATGAGAGATGAAGCAATCTCGCACCCGACGTATAAATAATTAAAAGAGAGGCTCCTACGAGAACAACACCTGTTCCCAAGTCCGGCTGCAGCATAATGAGAGCGAAAGCTAAGCCCATAATACCGAGTGGGGGCAATAATCCTTTAGTGAAAAGCGTTATTTTGGATTGCTGTTCCGACAGCATTTTGGACAAATAAAGAATCATCCCGATTTTCATAAATTCAGAAGGTTGAATACCGAAGGCGCCAATGCCTAGCCAGCTTCTGGCCCCGCCACGAACAACCCCGATACCCGGGATTAAAACAATAATCAACAGTCCAAAACAGATCAATAATGCTGCACGGGAAGCCTTTTTCCAAACCAAATAGTCGACATTCATCGTAAAAAACATCGCTACCACACCCAAAACAGCAAAAATAAATTGTCTTTTCAAATAATAAAGGGAGTCTCCGAATTCACGAAAGGCAAGAACACTGCTAGCGCTGTACACCATAACAACGCCAATAGTCAAAGCAATAAAGTAGGAACAATGATCCAAATGTCCGGAGCGGACCGCGATTTACCCATAACCGACACCTCTTTGTGTGTTGTGGGCCTCATCCGCTATCCATAGGCAAGCTGTTACACGGGATTTCCGCTCGCCAACAAATGTGGGATAAGCCCTACTTAAAGGTTATGCACGGACTCCTTAAACATGCGTCCCCTCGCCTCATAAGAAGGGAACATATCCCAACTTGCACAAGCAGGCGAGAGCAGGATAATATCTCCTGGTTCACTCATTTGCCAAGCAAGCTGTACGGCTTGTGACACCGCGTCCGCTGCATCTTTATCAGTATCGACGGTTTGAATGCGGCTAATCCCTGCCAGCTCAGCGATATGTATAATTTTCCCTTTTGTTTGACCGAGCGTCACGACACCTTTTACGCGTTCTTGGAAAGTCGGCAGCAGTTCCATATAATCGGAGCCCCGATCTAGTCCGCCGGCGATTAACACAACGCTTTGATTGAATGCTTCAATCGATTTAACTGAAGCTGCTGCGTTCGTAGCCTTGGAGTTGTTATAGAAAGTTACACCGTTCAGCTCTCTTACGAACTCCAAACGGTGTTCCACGCCCTGGAAGCTGCTAAGCACTTCTGCTATGGTCTCCAACCGAACGCCTACTGTAATTGCCGCTGCTGCCGCCGCTAAAGCATTCTCGACGTTAAAGCTGCCCGGAATCCCCATATCCTTAGCGGCTAAAATAGTCTGTATATGACCGTGACCATCCGCATAGACAAGATTGTCCGTACTCGTTTCCAAATAAACGCCAAAAGAGAGAGCTTCCTTCATGGAAAAAGGAAATACTTTAGCGCTTAGCGTTGATAGCAGATTCCGACATACCGCATCATCCCAATTGAGAATAGCTGTATCTTCGGCCGTTTGATTCGTAAACAATTTGGCTTTGGATTCAATATAATCCTCCATCGAACCGTGATAGTCCAGATGGGTTTCATACAAGTTCAATAACACGGCGATACGGGGGCGGAAAGACGTCGTACCCTTTAATTGAAAACTGCTTAATTCTACGACCATCCAATTGTCTACCGTAACCTCCGGTGCCGCCTCCGTCAGAGCACGACCAATATTACCAGCCACAACAGGTGAATAACCGTCAGCATCCAGCATAAGACCAATCAAAGTGGTTGTCGTCGTTTTACCGTTAGAGCCTGTAATGCCAATAATAGGAGCCTCACAGAATTGGTATGCTACCTCAACTTCGGTTACCACTTCGATGCCAAGCTCTTCTGCCCGACGAATCGGTTCCACCGAATACGGAATGCCTGGATTTTTAACGACAAGCGATACGCCTGGATGAACCAAAGAGTCCGGATGAAAGCCACATACAACAGAAATACCCAGGGCCTCCAACTCGTCGGCCTCAGGGCATGCGCTTCGCTCTTTTTTGTCGTTGACCGTAACAACGGCTCCTTTTTGATGAAAAAGCTTAGCCGCAGCGACACCGCTCCGAGCCAAGCCTAAAACAACTACCTCAAGTCCACGATATTCCCGCGGATGTTTCATGCTTTACAACACCTCATTCATATATAATCCAAGCACAGCAAGTACGAGGCCTACTGCCCAGAAAGTGATAACAACCCGCCATTCTGACCAACCGACCAATTCGAAGTGATGATGAATCGGACTCATTTTGAACACACGCTTGCCTCTTGTTTTAAATGAAACAACTTGGATCACAACGGAAAGGATTTCAATAAGAAACACGCCGCCAATAATGGCAAGCAGCAATTCGGCTTTGGTCAAAATAGCTACGGCTACAAGACCTCCACCAATACCGAGCGAACCTGTGTCGCCCATGAATACTTTAGCCGGATGGGCATTAAAGACAAGAAACCCGAGAACAGCTCCAACCATCGCCGCCGAGAAAATCGCTGCATCCGGCTGCGTGTTCGTCATGGCAATGACTGTATAAGCACCGAATGCAATTGCACTCGTTCCTGCCAGCAAGCCATCCAGACCGTCCGTAAAGTTAACGGCATTCGATGCGCCAAGCATGAGAATAGCCATTAAAGGGAAATACAACCAGCCTGGATTGAAGTGAAATTCAACAAAGGGAATGTATAAGTCCGTGCTATGTCCTTTGGTCACAAGCAAATAGCAAACAATTGCGGAGATTAACAGTTGACCGAATAGCTTTTGCTTTGCTGTCAGCCCCAGTGAGCGTTTGAAAATAATTTTAATATAATCGTCAAGAAAACCAACAAGCCCATACCCAAGTGAAGCAATGAGCAAAATGAGAAGATTGATGTTTTTATCTGCAAAACGAAGACTGGCCAAAGCTAACGCCAGCAAAATAATGACGCCGCCCATCGTAGGCGTCCCTTGTTTCTTCAAGTGACCCTGCGGTCCGTCAGTCCGAATTTGTTGACCAAATTTCATCCGACGCAAAATCGGTATAAAAAGCGGCCCCATAATAAGCGCAAGCACAAAAGCAACGCCCATTGTTAATAATATTGCGTTTTCCACGTTGGTTCCCCCTGCTCGTTTCCGACATTCGAAAACGATCTACTGTTCATCATTTATTTTGAAAAAAGATAGCGTTGCTTACGCAAGTAAAGCTTGAACGACTTGCTCAAGCCGCATACCGCGAGAACCTTTAACGAGCACGATGTCCGTCGCTCTTGTGAGCTCGGCAAGCTCGGCACAGAGCTGCTCCTTGTCATCGAAGGCGCGCACATGCTCCTTCGGATAGTTCGGCGCCGCTTCATCTGCAATGAGGCGCCCGAGACGGCCGAACGTGATGACGTAGTCGATACGTTCGGGGGAGAGCATCGCGCCAATCTCGCGATGGAACTGCTCTTCGTGCTCGCCCAGCTCCAGCATGTCGCCGAGCACGAGGATCTTGCGACCGAAGCCGCGCAGCTCCTCGGTCAAAGCGATCGCAGCCCGCATCGAGGCCGGGCTGGCGTTATACGCATCGTTAAGCACGGTCAACCCGGAGGCTGCCGTCAGCTTCTCGATGCGCATGCTTGTCATCTGCAGCGAGCGCAGCCCCGCTGCAATAAGCTCCGGCTGAACGCCGTAGGCTTCGCCGATGGCAACAGCGGCCAACGCATTAATGACATTATGCGTGCCAAGCAAGGGAATATACAATTCCGGGTATCCCGGAGAATTGATCCGAAAGTATGTCCCGTCCGCATCCATGCGAATGTCCGTCGGGAACAGATCATTGCCCACGCCGCTGCCGAAGCGAAAGCGGCGTAATCCGTCAGGCAGGGTCGTCGGTGATTCCGCCACCTGCCTGCCTTTATCTCCCAAGCTGCGCTCCGCGAGCGCTTGCTCAATAAGCGGTTCGTCACCGTTGTACACGAATAAACCTCCGCTGAGCATTCCGCTGACGATCTCGGCTTTCGCCCGAGCGATCTCTTCCAGCGAGCCCAGCTGAAGCATGTGCGATTCACCGATCATCGTAATAATGGCCGCTTCCGGCTCGGCAAGAAGGGAAAGGAGCTCGATCTCTCCGCGTCCGCTCATGCCCATTTCTACAACAGCGAATTGTGTAGTTTCTTGGAGCTGAAGCAAGGTTAAAGGCAATCCGATATGATTATTCAGGTTTCCCTTTGTTTTGTGCACATGGAAGGTACTGCCCAACACGGCAGCGACCAAATCTTTGGTTGTTGTCTTGCCATTGCTTCCAGTAATGCCAATGATACGCACAGGCAGCTGCTTGCGATAAGCTTTAGCAAGCTGCTGCAGCGCCTCAAGCGTGTCCGCTACCCGGATGAAGGGCACCCCTTCCGGCGGGGTCCCATGATCCGTCTGCCAAAGAATAGCGGATGCTCCTTTGGTATAGGCATCCGCCGCATACGCATGTCCGTCGAACTGATCACCGATAAGAGGAATGAAGAGATTCCCTGGTTGTATCGTACGAGTATCGGTAGTGACGCCTTGAATATGAATTTCTCCTCTTGTTTGTTCAGCCTCACAACCCAGCATCTCCGCGATCTGTTGTAACGTCCGCTCTATCATTGTCCTCTCCCCCTTATCGCAGCCTTAGCCACCAAGCGATCATCAAAATCATGCTTAACGCCCATGATGTCCTGATACGTTTCGTGGCCTTTTCCCGCTATCAATATTACATCTTCAGGGCCTGCCCGATCAATAGCCTTTTGTATCGCTTTTCGGCGATCCACGACTAATTCGTATTGCGCTTGCGGATAATTAGCTTCAATCAGACCTGGAACGATATCCGCCAAAATCTTGTCAGGATCCTCCGTACGGGGATTATCCGATGTTACATACAAATAGTCGCTGTATTGGGACGTGACTTTGCCCATCAGAGGCCGCTTTGTTCGATCCCGATCCCCTCCGCAGCCAAATACCGTAATTATCTTTCCTTTCGCAAACTCGCGAATGGTAGACAAAGCATTCTCTAAGCCGTCGGGCGTATGCGCATAATCTACCAGAACCAGATACGGCTGTCCCTCATTAACAACCTCCATACGTCCATCCACCACAGCGATACCTTCTAAGCTATGCCGAATCTCATCAAGAGGAACACCTTCAGCCAATGCAGAGGCAATCGCCCCCAAGGCATTATACACATTAAATTTACCAACCAATTTCATTCGAAAATGTGCTTGACCCGCGAAAGAAGTCAGGTCAAATTCCGTGCCTTGAGCTGTAATTTGAATATTCCTTGCTTGAACATCACATGCTTGGTGAATACCATACGTAATGACTTGAGCAGATGTTAGCTTACCCAATGTGTCTGAGGAGGCATCATCGGCATTCAAAATGGCATACTGACGCTCATTCGGATGACCTGAGAAGCCATTCCCCAATCTGGAAAACAGCAAACCTTTTGCGGCTTCATAAGCGCTCATCGTTTTATGATAATCCAAATGATCCTGCGATAAATTCGTGAAAATGGCCGATCGGAAATGAATGCCCTTTACGCGCCCCAATTCTAAGGCATGACTGGACACTTCCATGATGCAATAATCCGTTTGATGATTTCTCATCTCACGAAAGCTCCGCTGAAGATCAACGGCTTCTTGTGTCGTTCGCTCCATCTCGGTATAGGTATCACCGATTTTCATTTGGATGGTTCCCATTAGGCCCGTTTTAAAGCCCTGATCGCGCAATATTTTTTCGATTAAATACGTTGATGTTGTTTTCCCATTCGTTCCTGTAATGCCTATCAGCTTCAGTTCCTTACTCGGATATCCAAAGAAATGCGCAGACAAGGCAGCCATAGCATATCTGGCATCCTTTACCACAAGCTGTGGAATAGGCAAATCCAGCACTCTTTCCGTAACAAGAGCAGCAGCTCCTAGCGTTATCGCTTTTGGAGCGTAATCGTGACCATCCACCGTCAATCCAGGGATACACAAAAACAAGTTCCCCTGTTTTATTTTACGAGAGTCCGCTTCAATACCAGTAATCTCTGTTTCCGAATCTCCATGTATGTGGGTAATGAGCAGTGCGGAAGCTAGCTCCTGCAGTTTCATGAGCAACCCTCTCCTTAGCGTTATTCCTATCTATTATGGACAATTTTATGCATATAGAAAAGCAAAACATGTCTTACTGGCAAATCTTTTTATTTCAATCCCCCTAATTTTTCATTGCGGGGGCGCATTATTAGAGAGAAAGATACGAATTGTCGATCCACGGTCTACTCGCGCTCCTGCTTTTGGTGCTTGACTGATCACATATTTGCCATTTCCGGACTTCGCCAGTTGGAAATTCATGTTCAGGTCTTCTAATATATCATCTACGGACGCTCCAACCAAGTCCGGCACTTCAACAACCGGCGTTTCGCCATAGCGATAATCTTTGTCCAGTTGCTGTTTATCTGGTTCAACCTTCATATATCGCAGCGTTTCTTCCATCATATTCTTCACTAATGGAGCTGCAATCAGCCCACCGAACTGGATGCCTTTAGGATCATCGACAGCTGCGTAGATGACAACTTTGGGATTATCAGCAGGTGCAAACCCGACAAATGAAACAATATGCTCATCAGGTGAATAGCGCCCATTGATAACTTTCTGAGCTGTTCCCGTTTTGCCGCCGACGCGATAACCGTCGATAAAGGCATTCCGTCCCGTTCCCTTGGCTACGACACTTTCAAGCGTTTCACGCACTTGTTTAGACGTTGCCTCCGATATCACATTGCGGACCAACTCAGGCTCAACGCTACTAACCACCTCGCCCGTATCCGGATTCGAGAAGGACTTGGCAACATGTGGTTTAAAGAGTTTGCCACCGTTAACCGCTGCAGAAACGGCCGTTATTTGTTGAATTGGCGTGACGGAAACGCCTTGGCCAAATGCTGTTGTAGCAAGCTCGACGGGTCCGACTTGAGAAGGTTTGAACATAATCCCATTTTCTTCGCCACCGAGGTCAATACCTGTTTTTTTACCAAAGCCAAATTTGCTAATATAGTCAAACAGCTTTTCTTTACCTAAGCGTTGACCCATAACAACAAACCCAGGGTTACAGGAATTCTCAACAACTTGAAGCATAGTTTCACTACCGTGCCCCCCACGTTTCCAACAGCGTAATCTAGCTCCGCCAACTTCAATAAAGCCTGGATCATAAAACTGCTCATTCTTCAAATCTACCTTTTTCTCTTCTAAAGCAGCAGCCAGCGTAATGATTTTGAATGTAGAGCCGGGCTCATAGGTTTTCCAAATTGGCAAATTGCGGTTATACGTTTCGGCCGAATAATTCATGTAATTTCCCGGTTCGTAGGTAGGCCGACTGCCCATCGCCAATATTTCACCGTTATTCGGGTCCATCATAATCGCTAACACATTTTGCGCTTGATATTGAACCATCGCTTGGTCTAACTCACGTTCAAGTACCGATTGTAGATGACTGTCAATGGTCAGCTTCAGATTGAGTCCATCCTTCGGCTTCGCATATTCATCCGTCGTCCCCTTGAGCTGTCTTCCTGCTGCATCTGCCATATAAGAAATGCTTCCGGGAATACCTGTCAGCTGGCTGTCATACTTCGCCTCAATGCCTGTCAATCCTTTATCAATACCGGAAAACCCGAGAATATGCGCCGCTAACGTGCCAAAGGGGTAATATCTTTTATTATCCTCAGCAACGACAATGCCCGGAAGATGGAGGTTTCGCACTTCTTGCGCTTTTTCAACGGTGATTTTACGTCCTGAGGGTTTAATATAGTTTTTGGATGTTTTTTTCGTAATTTGCTTATATATGTCTTCTTCATTCCCTTGCAGCACCTCAGCGAGCTTGGCAGCGACGCCGCGAGCATCCTGCAGCTGAATGGGAATAGCCAAAATAGTAGGTGTGCTCATGCTGTAAGTTAATGAAATCCCGTTCCGATCCTGAATCTCGCCGCGTTTGGGCGCAAACGGAACTTCTCTTCGCCAACTATCCTCCGCTTTATTCGCCAACTCTTGTCCAATCCATAATTGGACATAAGCAAGACGCAAATAAGTGCAGTGAAGATGACAGTACCAATAATTAGCGCAGTAAACAATCTGCGACGAACGGTAACGTTAGATACACGCATAAACGTCCGTTCCCCCTTCCCATCAAGTCAAGATCCTCCATATCATGACTATTCGGGACAAACAGGGGTTAGAACAAGCTTACCTTTATGGGGATTTTTTGGTTGTTGTGTTTTTTCCGTTTGGCACCGGTGTGGAGGTTGGTTTCTGTGCCGATGCAGCATCCGGAGAAGGGGTTGGCGAGGAAGCTGGATTCGCAGCCCCTTTTTCATTCAAGCTGAGCGGTTTAAGCTGCAGCGTCACACTTCGGCTTTCTCCATCTCCGGATATATTCTGATCAGATACATAGCCCTCTCCCGAGGTTTGACAATCCACTTTAAAGAAGGAGCAAGC
Organism: Paenibacillus sp. N3.4; assembly: GCF_008017805.1. Taxonomy (GTDB): domain Bacteria; phylum Bacillota; class Bacilli; order Paenibacillales; family NBRC-103111; genus Paenibacillus_E. Next base: position 10,229 of record NZ_VRTT01000110.1, read on the forward strand.
TTCAACCGCATCACGGAGCGATCTTCCTATTAAATTAGGCAACTGAATTTGATCCACAGACTGCATCGCCACATAAATTCGTTGCGTAGATAAAATTTCAGTTCCAGCCTTAGGGAATTGATCGACAACATTATTTCCTTTGCCGAAAACTTCGAGGGTCAAACCGCTCTCTTTGGCCGTTGCTTTGGCGCTTTCAACGGTTGCATCGGCAAGTTCGGAACCGTTAATTTGTTTGCCTCCTTGGCAACCATCTTGGTCTGCTTGTTGGAAGCAACACCCATATATTGCAGGGATTCGCCGACGATTTCTTTGAACGCCGGCGCAAGCACCTGTCCGCCCAATGGTAGTTTCCGCCCAGATCAGGCTGATCCGCAATCAGTGTAATTAAGATTTTTGGGTTTTCAGCGGGGGCGTAACCGATGAATGAAATAACCCAAGAATTCGTAGAGTATGTCTTTTCACCGGGAAGGACGATATTCGCTGTACCGGTTTTACCTGCAACACGATAATTTTCCATATAAGCCAGCTTGCCTGTACCAATGTCTTGATCAGATACAACTTGCTCCAAATATTCACTAACCTGTTTGGCTGTTTTTTCACTGACCACCTGACGAACCACTTGCGGGGCAAAGGATTGAATCGTTTTGCCTGTTTTGGAATCGATGATGTCCTTGACTATGTGCGGCCACATCAATTTACCGCCATTGGCTATTGCGGCATAAGCAGCTGTTTGTTGAATCGCTGTAACAACAACTTTCCCTTGACCATACGTAGCTGTGGCATACTCCGACGGATATTTCATATCGATTAAACCCGAAACTTCATTCGGCATATCAATGTTTGTCTTTTGGTCGAAACCAAATTTGGAGATGTAGTCTTTTAACTTAGGGCTAGTTAGTTTTTCATAACCTAATTTAACGAATGCAACGTTGCTGGAGCGCTTAAGTCCATCCAAAAATGAAATCTTTCCCCAACCGACACGATTGTGGTCATGCAGCTCTCTATCCTCTACACGGATCATCCCTGACTGGTACATCTCGTTAGGATTGAATAATCCTTCTTCCACCGTTGCTGCCAAAGTGACAATCTTAAATGTTGAGCCAGGTTCATATCGGGAGGCTACCGCACCATTTCTGAAATCGCTCTGATTCTTAAATGCCCCATATTTATTCGGATTAAAGGTTGGCGTATTCGCCATCCCTAATATTTCCATGGTTTGGGGATCAACGGCGATGGCCGTTAAGCTTTTGGGATGCCATTTGTCATTGACTTTGGCAAGTGCGCTTTCCAAATAAAATTGAATATTTTTATCAATCGTTAAGCGAACATTATTTCCGTCTTCCGCCGGCTTAAAGTTAACCTTTGCATCTGGCAATTCTACCCCTTTGCCGTCTTTCTCGTAGCTTAACATGCCGGGAACGCCTTTCAGGGTGTCATTGAGCTTAAGCTCCAACCCCATTGCAGCTTCCCCTTCTTTATTCGTATATCCAAGTATGTGAGAAGCAAGCGTTTCCCCAGGATAATATCGTTTTTTGTCTTCCATTACGGTAATGCCAACATTCGCATTCTTCGATTGTTTGAGTTTAGTTTGAAAATCACCAATGAGGGAGCGAACTTGGTCGGCCTTGTCCTTATCGATTTTCCAGCCCTCATTCCGTATCTCTGCGTAAGCTGCGAAATCAGTATTGTCTTGGTTCTTTTTGGTAGCGCGCTCGCGAATCTTGTTGACAAGGGCGGATTTTGTTTCATTCGATTCTTTTAATATTTCGGCCAATCCTTGGATAGCTTCCTCTGTAATATGATTGTTATTCAGCATTTTGGGATTAAGGGTTACGGTATAAGCGGTCGATTCGATAGCAAGCGCCTTATCGTTTCTGTCAAGGATCGACCCCCTTACAGGCATAATGACCTTGTCGGTTTCCCATTTCTTTTCAGCACTTTTCAGCAGCACCGAAGCTTCTACCACTTGAATCCAATAAACTCTGGAGATAAGTACAACAAAAAGAAGGGTGAAAAACCCTCCAATGAGTAGAGACCGAAACTTAATTTTTTTTGTCATAAGAACTACCTACCTCTTTAAGGCTTTAGGGCAACTTTTGAGCTTTTATCATTCGTTGCGCCTACCTTGCCTTTCGGAGGAGTTACCAAACTTGTTTTCTTACCGTCTTGGAAATCAAATCCAAGACGCGCTGCCTCTTCCTTTAAGCGATCAGGACTTTGCAATTTCTCCACTTCTTGCTTTAATGCGCTGTTTTGTGCTTGAATTTCGCGAATTTCGCCCTGCATTTTCAAAATACTAGCATTCATTTGGTAAATGGCCGCATACCGCCATATGATAACACCCGCTACAATGACACAAAGAACAACCGTGAACAGATACAGCATTTTTTCTTGCGTGGGTAAGGATTTATTGCGATAAACAACTTTGGTTGTTTCCTTGATTTTAATTCTTGGCGCTGCTTTAGGTGCTGCTGTTGAACGTTTCTGATCGAGAGCCAAATTGCCTTGGATGTATGATGGCATAATTCGTTTCCTCCCTTTGTTTTAAAGCTTTTCTGCAATTCGCAGCTTGGCTGAACGAGCCCTCTGATTCACTTCAAGTTCATCCTCGCTTGGTATAATCGGTTTACGAGTAACTAATTTGACTGTTCCTTTATTGTTGCAAACACATATCGGAAAATCGGAAGGACATGTACATTTCTCTACATGTTTCACAAAAAACTGTTTACAGATTCGATCTTCTAAAGAGTGAAAGGTAATGACCGCTACTCGACCTTGTGGTGCAAGACAGCGCAGCGATTGTTCCAACGCTTCCTCAAAAGCTCCCAGCTCGTCGTTTACCGCGATGCGGAGGGCCTGGAAGCTGCGTTTAGCCGGATGTCCACCCGTTCTTCTTGCGGCAGCTGGAATTCCTTCTTTAATAAGCTCCACGAGTTCGCCTGTCGTTTCAATTGGCTTTTTGGCACGTGCCTCTACAATGACACCAGCAATTCGGCGTGAGAATTTCTCTTCGCCATATTCAAACAAAATTCGCGCAATGCGATCAGCAGGCCACTCATTGACAATCGTTTTGGCCGTTAATTCGGTTGTACGATCCATCCGCATGTCTAGTTCGGCATCATGGTTATAGCTGAAGCCGCGATCTCCGTCATCCAGCTGCGGCGATGAAACTCCCAAATCGAACAAAATACCATCCACCTGAGGCTTGCCGTCACGCAATGCTTTCGGCTCATTCTGAAGCACCTGCTCCAACGTACGAAAATTACTTTTCACTATTTTAACGCGGTCCAGATAAGGAGCCAGAACGATCTGAGCATTAGCCAGTGCCACCTCGTCCTGATCGAGCGCAATCAACAATCCTTCCGGGCCCAGTTTGGAAGCAATTAAAGAACTATGTCCTGCTCCGCCCATCGTACAATCGACATAAACGCCGTCCGGCTTTATATGTAAACCTTCAACAGATTCTTCCTTAAGTACCGTCACATGATGAAACACTTGGTGTCCTCCTAAGAGTTTTGCCTTGGCAAAACTGACTTCGTAAGCATTTGCTAAGTTTTCCGTATGGAAACTTGCATCGTAAGCAAAAAACTTCTATAAATCAAAATTAAAATCGACGAGTTTCTCAGCTATTTCATTGAATGACTGTTCCGACTCATTCGCATAGCTTTCCCATATTTGTTTGCTCCAAATCTCAACGCGATTGGAAACACCGATGACAACGCAATCTTTTTCTAACTTCGCATGATCCACAAGATTACCGGGAATGTTGGCTCTTCCCTGCTTGTCAAGATCACACTCCGCAGCTCCAGAGAAAAAAAACCTTGTAAACGCACGCGCATCTGATTTCATGAGGGGCAATGCTTTGAGCTTTTGCTCAAGTACAGCCCATTCCGCACGTGGGTAGACGAATAAACACTGATCTAAGCCGCGGGTAATAACAAAGGAGTCTCCAAGGGCTTCACGGAATTTAGCCGGTATAATCATTCGGCCTTTCTCGTCAATGCTATGTTGATATTCTCCCATAAACATAGATTGGCGCCCCTTTCCCTCCACTTCTTACCACTTTCCACCACTTTCTAAACTTAATTCGCCAAAAATGCAATAAATCCTGCTACCAGAGCAGGATTTGTGAAATATTTTTTCAATTGGTTGCTATTCTTTGTCCGTTTCTTCGTTTTTTTCTTCTGTATGAGCACTCAAAGCTGCATTTTGTGTTTTCAATTGATTTCTCATCTCTACTAATTGTTTGTTTCTTCTGCGCTTGAACATCCATATCGGAACGCCGATTATCGCCGCAATCACAAAAACCGGGAGTGCTGCAGCCAAGAAAACAAGGATTCCCTGCAATACCGCAACAAGTACATTGAGACTGGAATTCCATGCTTTCTGGATGCGCTCTTCTAATGTTTGTTTGTTCGGGTCAGATAGGAGCGGTTTATTGCCTGTTTGTTGATACATCCTCAGCTCAATGGTGGAGAAGGACACATTTTGATCCAAATATCTCATCCGACCTTTAATCTGTTCAATCGTTTCTTGTACCTTCGCCAGTTCATTGGAGTAAGCAAGCAAATCATCTGTTTTAGATGCCTTCTCCATGAAACTGAGCAGCCTCGTCTCCACCATCTGCTTTGCTTTTAAACGAGAATTTAAGTCGACATATTCTTCAGTAACATCTTGTCCTTGCACATTCCGCTGTATGGAAGGACTCATCTTTTCCAAGCCATCTAACAAAGAGACAAATCCATTGGCCGCAACTTTTATGGTGTAGGTGCCACCGCGTTCTCCTGTATTCGCATTTTCGGAAAACTGCAAAATGTAAGCTCCGCTTAAAGCAACCAAATCCCGCAATGCCGTCTGGGCCTTGCTATAATCCTCAACAGGCATTACTAAATTGGCGCGATAAATCAGTTTACGATTAAAACCTGCTGCCTCGTCACTGCCCGTTGCCGGCATGACCGTTATAGGACCATTTTTCGTTGGTTCAGACGTAATTACTGCGATATCCTTTGTTTTTGCCATGTTATCCGTTTGCCCAACCACAGTCAGCGAAGATGACGAGTCACTCTTCTTATCGACTGCAGCCGCTGCGCTTTCCGGTTTGGCTGCTCCACTTGAGCTTGCTTCGAAGGAGGACTTTGAGGAATCGTTTCTCGAAGAACTGCATCCTGATAACAGGCCAACAATGAGAAAACTTAGAACAAGAAGGCAAGAAAGTTTTCTAGAGTTACTAGCTAAACCCCCTCTTTTCTTTCCAATGCGATGTTCCTGAAATTGATGCCCTTGCCCTTTTCTTTGATAGACCCCCATCACTTCATCTCCCCATTGCCAAATATAGGTTATACAGCCTATTAACGGTGATGAATGCAAGAAGGTTGCAGAGCCCGCATTTTCTTTTATAGAGAGATTCAGAAGATCGATCACGGATCTCCTTGTGACACTTACAAGCAGAGGTTATACAGCCTATTAACGGTGATGAATGCAAGAAGGTTGCAGAGCCCGCATTTTCTTTTATAGAGAGATTCAGAAGATCGATCACGGATCTCCTTG
>NZ_VRTT01000111.1 GCF_008017805.1 Paenibacillus sp. N3.4
CGAATCTACATGTTTTCTCCGCTCCCGTTTGAGTTGGGTCCATAATCCGTGCGAATTCCTGCACTTTTGCAGGAATTCCTCATGAATAAGCCATTTCGATTAAAAAAGCCTGCACGATTGCAGGAATTTCCTTTTCGTTGTACCCTCTACTGAACAATGTATGCTCTAGCTATTCCTCAGGCATGCGGGATTCATTAATTCAACTTATATAGTATAGAATGTTTCAGGCTGCAGTCTCCATCCAAATGGATGGCTACTCACCCAACCAAATGATATAGTAATGCTCTAAGGAGAGATACTTAATATGGATTGGAAACCGGACCCAACATCTCAAACCCCGTTACATTTACAGATTAAAGATTTTATAAAAAATAAAATATCCGTAGGCGAATGGGCCGTAGGAACAAAAATTCCTTCGCAGCGCGCGTTAGCTGAACTTTTTAACGTAAATCGGAGTACGGTTGTAAGCGCACTGAGCGATTTGATCGCAGAAGGTTTATTGGAAGGTAACACCAAGGGAGGGACTAAGGTTATCAATAACTCCTGGAATTTATTGGCTTCCTCGCCTCCTCCGGACTGGAGCTCTTATGTACAAGCGGGCACCTATTATCCCAATCAACCTACCGTGCAACACATTAACCGTGCGGAATTTCATGAAGGCATTGTCCGTCTTGGGACTGGAGAGCTTTCCCCAGAGCTGCTTCCTTCTGAACAAATGAAAAAAATGTTTGAAGACAACTCCGCGAATTCTTTTTCATTGGGCTATGAGGAAGCTAAAGGAAACCTCCATTTACGGGAAAAAGTATCGGATTACTTGCGTGGAATCGGCATTCACTCTTCCCCCGCTAACATCCTGATCGTATCTGGTTGTCTCCAAGGTTTACATCTCATAGCTACGGGACTGCTTGAGAGAGGCTCGACTATCCTCTTGGAGAAACCTTCCTATCTGTATTCCGTTCATGTATTTCAATCAAGTGCAATTAAGTTTGTGGGGTTACCTATGGATGAAGAAGGCTTACAGACGAATCTCCTAAGCCAATATATGAAAGGTTATAGCCCTTCATTGCTCTATACGATTCCTTCTTTTCATAATCCCACAGGCTATATGATGTCAGAATCAAGGCGCCAAGAGGTAATGAAGGTTTGTGCGGATGAAGGACTGCCGATCATTGAAGATGATGTCTACAGAGAACTTTGGTTCGATACCGCTCCACCATTACCATTAAAGGCAAGGGATCCAAATGCTTTGGTACTTTATGTAGGGAGTTTGTCAAAGACCTTGAGTCCAGGACTAAGAATTGGCTGGGTAGTTGCACCGGAACCGGTTATCGAACGATTAGCCGATATCAAAATGCAACATGATTACGGCTCGAGCTCCATTTCCCAGTGGGTGGCAGCCAAATGGTTAGGAAGTGGTTTGTACCAACAGCATTTAACCTATATTAGAAAACAACTACGAATAAGACGGGACCTAACGGATCAGCTATTAAAGACGTATTTTTCGGAAATTGCCTCATGGTCGGTGCCTTCTGGTGGATTCTACATTTGGATTCGCCTTACCGTGGACGTACCGTTACACATGTTGTTTGAACGCGCTTCGAAAGCTGGGATTTTGTTAAACCCTGGTTTGATTTATGATCGAAATGCAGGAAGCTACTTACGTATCTCCTATGCTTACGCCAAGCTGAATGAACTTGAACGGGGTCTTTCGCATTTATCTGACTTGATTAAAGGAATGGTATCAGCTAGTCGTAGTAAAATTTAGTGCAGTAGAGGGCGCAATTAGAATAATATCCATTGGGTAAAGAGGTTCACTCGGTGGTTTGTTATGCTTACCAATAAGTTAGTAACACTTTAAATAATTTTTCGGAATGGGTGTTTTCCTAGAACATTCCTTTATTCTCATACGTCTAACTAATATGGATAATAATCCCTTATACGATGAAATTACTGGAGGCGAATAGCTATGAAGACACCTAGAAAAAAATGGTTTTTCAAAAGAAGGCCATCTGAGGCTGTAAGAATCAACATAAACAGTTATGGACCTCCATAATAGTTACATGCGCACTAGTTATTGTTCTTTGTTTCATTTGGAAGCACGTAGATTTTTCGTCAAAATTGAGAGTGTCTCCGTCAGCCGCCAACACGCCACTGCCAAATCAAATTCAGGCACCTATCGTACCTTCTATCTCAGAAGAGGAAGCTTTAAGTATTGCTCAAAAGATGGATTTGAATAGTGACGCACAATGGAGCGCTACGTTGAAAAAAAATATGGAGGTAGAGCCCGGTAGATCTGACAAGTATACGGTTTGGATCGTAAAAGCTCTTTATAAGGCAGGCAACACCACGACAGTAACCATTGATGCACTCACCGGGCAAATCCTGAGTATAGGTGAAGGAGAACCTCCATCTATGATGGATCTCACATCTGGGAAAGCGGAATTATTTCAAGGGATAACTGGTTTACAAATGGTTGATTCGAACAACGGTTGGGCTCTGAAGGCCAATACGGTTTTGCGGACAACGGATGGAGGAATAACTTGGGGCAATGTTACTCCATTTGAAATCTTATTACAATCACGTATTGTTGACATATCGGCAAAGTTCCTTGATTCTCAAACTGCTATTCTTGCTGTTCCTGATGGTACAGGTGGGTCTATAACCGTATATCTATCGAATGACGGAGGTACTGTTTGGCGCAAAAGCGCAGCAGTCGATAAATCGTTAAGGGTATATCCTCCTCAAAGACCTTTCATTACATTCGTAGATAAAAAAACAGGATGGATACTTGCTCCCTATGATGCAGCAATGGGTTCTGAAGATTCGGAGTTATGGCAGACAACGGATGGAGGAGAGACCTGGAAATCGATAGCAACAGCCACCTATGGTCAACATAATGAAGCTGGCTACCCCCTTGAAGGAATCAAAACTGGTGTTGCCTTTGCAGATTGGGAGAATGGGTTTCTGACGGGTTCTACGCATGGTGACGGAATTTGGCTCTATGCGAGCCATGATGGTGGTCATCATTGGGAAAAACAAGCAGTTTCGGTGCCTAGAGGTTATTCTGCGGACGGCGGGGCTGCTACATCGTATCCTCCAAAGTTCTTTGGGGGGAAAGAGGGTATTCTTTCGGTTCGTTTTTCTACAGACGAAAAGCGAGCAGCCATATTCTTTGTTACTCAGGATACAGGGAAAACATGGACTCCGACAACTCCCCTTTTGCCGGATCGAAGTATAATGGAAGATTGGGACTTCGTTGACGCTGCTCACGGATTTGCGACGGACGGCACCAATATGTATGTGACTACGGATGGCGCTATAACGTGGATCAAACATCCACTGAAAGGCTTGGATTTTGAAAGTATCCGTCTTCACTTTGTTTCACAGAATATTGGCTTTGCCGTTGGCAAAACACATGTGTATCAGACAACGGATGGTGGGGTTAATTGGGAACTTATTAGGCCTGATCTTAACAAATAACAAATGAGTGTTGCTTGAACCCATAGGTGGCGACATATGGTATTATTTAGTTATTCTTTGATATAAGAGGTGAACGGTGAATTACTTCATTCCATCCAGACAATTAATGAAAGAAATTGAGCATTCAGAAATTAATTATATGCATGATCGGATGCTTGCCATCCAGAGTAGGTTGAATAACCCTGAAGGGATAGAAGTTCAACAATTTGGAAATGCATGGTGCTTTTATAGCAGGACAATGCCATGGGCTGCATTCAATACGGTTAAAGGAATGACCAATGCGGATATTGAATTGCTTGATCCCATCATCGAATTTTATAAGAAGAGAGATCGAAAAGCTCAATTTGAAATCGTGCCGACTCACTTAGATCACCACGCTCTTAAGCAGTTGTCTGATCGTGGGTTCTATGCTTCGGGATCACATGCCTCTTTATACATGGAGCCAATCGAAATGTTTGAGGAAACCCAAGGTCAGATTCAGATTCTGGAACTTCAGGAGGATCAATTTCATCTATATGCAACCATACATTGTAGAGGTACGGGGTTAGCGGACGATGGAATTCCATATGTTTGCGAGAATAACAAAGTCTTATACAATCGACCTGAGTGGAAATATTTTATTGCTTACGTGAATGAGGAGCCGGCAGCTGTGGGTGTCATGCATATGAAGAATAGCATCGCATCATTCACGTTCGCCGCGACATTGCCAGCATATCGGAATCAAGGGCTGCAACAAGGGTTATTGAAAAGAAGAATTGCGGAAGCCAGACGAAACAATTGTAAACTCGCTGTAAGCCAATGTTCTTTTTTATCGCAGAGTCATAGAAATATGGAACGGATTGGTATGAAGATGGGATATGTAAGAACATCATGGACGGAAAGATAGAAAGAGAGCCAAGTAACGGTAGTGTCGTCACGGTAAATCTGCCCTTTAAAGCACTTGATCTTTAATGAAAAACACCATAAGGGTGTTTTTTTATTTTGTCGTTTCATCTAGTCGTACAAAGCGGGCATAGTTTTTCTACACGGGTTCAGATATAATTTTCGTACATGTCAATAACGGAGGTGATCCAGTTTGAAAACTGTGCTCATAGTGGATGATGAAGCGAAGATTAGAGAAGTGGTCGTATCGTATCTGCATGATGAAGGATTTCATACCATAGAAGCTGCAGACGGCAAGGGTGCATTAGAACGTGTCCGCGTGAGGAAGATCGATCTTGTGATCTTGGATTTGATGCTTCCAGATATCCATGGTGAAGAAGTTTGCCAACGGATTCGTCAGTTCTCTGCAGTTCCCGTTATTATGCTAACTGCAAAAGTAACAGAGGATGATCGTGTCAGAGGACTTTCCTTGGGAGCCGATGACTATGTATTGAAACCTTTCAGTCCGCGTGAACTTATAGCTAGAGTAAAAGCAAACTTGCGTCGTTCGCAAGAAGATACGTTGCTGGCAGAAACAATATCCTTCCAATCTGATGATCTAGTTATTCATACAACTCAGCGAGAAGTCATAAAAAAGGGACAGCCTGTTGCTCTGACCCCTACGGAGTACAAATTGCTTCTTTGTCTGGCTCGTCACCCTGCACGCATATTTACACGTGAAGATCTTGTTCAGAAGGTGCTGGGGTATGATTTTGAAGGTGAAGTCAGGGCCATTGACCAACATGTCAAAAACCTTAGACAAAAAATAGAAACAGATCTAAAAAATCCTTTATATATTCTAACAGTCTTTGCTGTAGGCTATCGCTTTGGGGGAGGGCATTTAGCATGAAAGGGTTATATGCTCGCTTTGCATTAGTTTTTATCGGGATTGCTTCTGGAATGATACTTGTTACGACGATTGCTTTTATCTTAGAAACTCACTATCATTTCTCTCTCTTTCAGCATCAGGCTATGGACAGCGGAATCATCTCGCCTGCATTTGATAACCATTTTGAACAAGCGCTCGTACAGTCTGTTCTCTGGTCGGCGATTATCGGTATTGTATTTGCTGTTCTTATAAGCCTAATAATTGCTAAAAAAGTCGCAAATCCGCTCATTCATATGAAAAAGACGGCGGAACGAATGGCAGGTGGGGAGCTCACGGCAAGAACGAAAGTCAAGGGAAATGATGAACTCGCACAATTGGGGGTGTCTCTTAATTACTTGGCCGAACAGCTCCAGGCTCAGGAATTATTGCGGAAAACGCTCACAGCCGATGTTGCCCATGAATTAAGAACTCCGTTGACCACACTCAAAAGCCATATGGAAGCAATGATTGAAGGAATTTGGGAACCAACCTCCAAGCGTTTGGAGTCCTGTTATGAAGAAATCGAACGACTGCGTTTTCTCGTTGGAGATTTAGAACAATTAACAGAAATGGAGTCCCCGCAATTTACGCTTCATTTACAAAAAGAAGACGTATCCGCCATCGTTGAACATCATGTTATGGCTAGCCGCGCCGCTTTTGAAAAAAATGGTATTGAACTTAACCTAATGATCCAAGCCAATGTACAGCTTTTAGTTGATAAGCAGCGAATTGGCCAGGTAGTTGTTAATGTATTAATGAATGCGTTGAAATTCACACCTCCGAACGGTCATGTTAAAGTTGAAGTTGAGACGGAGAATCTGATGGCAGTGATTCGTGTGACCGATACGGGGATAGGTATAAACAAAGCTGATCTTCCATTCCTATTTGAGCGGTTTTATCGAGCAGACAAGTCTCGTAATCGTCAAACAGGCGGCAGCGGAATAGGTTTAACGATCGCGAAAAGACTCGTCGAAGCTCATAGGGGGACCATTCACCTGGAAAGTATTGTCGGAAAAGGTACGTGTGTAACGATACAATTACCTCTGAATGAACCTCATTAAGTATTTCCTCTAATGAATAATCTGATCTACACAGGATCTACATAAGTATCAACTATACTTGTAGAGAAAGCAGATAAAGATACAGGAGGAAATTATGAAAAAAATAGGAATAACAATAGTGATAACTGCTGCATTATTAACAGCTTGTGGCAAGCCAAGTGGCTCGATGGATCATAGAATGAAAGGCGAGACGCCAGGATCAACCGATCATGCCAAGCATGGCGAAGAGGATGAGATGGGGCATAAAGGTATGTCTTCAGAAGCGGATAAAGTAAATGCTGACAGTGTCACGGCCATCTTTACACCTTCAACAGCTAAGCCTCAACCTCAGCAAGATACAATCATAACTGTTCAAATACAGGACAAGAATGGAAAGCCCATGGAAAAGTTTGATGTTCAGCATGAAAAGCAAATGCATTTCATCGTTGTGAGTAAGGATTTATCTTTTTTTAATCATATTCATCCGATTTATAAGGGAAAGGGACAATTCGAGGTTACTACAAAGTTTCCAACTCCTGGTGATTTTGAATTGGTTGCAGATTTCTTGCCTACGGGAATGGGAGCGATGAGCAAAACGAAATGGATAACGGTTCAAGGAAACATTCCGGCACAACAACCGATTGTACCAGATACTTCCTTAACGAAAATCGTAGAGGGTAAAGAGGTTACACTTCATTTCGATCATCTCATGGCGGGGATGGAGCTTACGCTTAATTTTAATATGAAAGATGCACAATCGAAACAACCCGTGACTAATTTGGAGCCCTATTTGGGAGCCGTAGGACATGTGGTTATCCTTAATCAAGAAGCTGGGGAATATCTGCACGTTCATCCTTTAGAGGAAAAAGCCTCTGGACCGGATGCCAAATTTATGGCCACATTTCCGCATAGCGGCGTGTTTAAAATTTGGGGGCAATTCCAGCAAAACGGGAAAGTATTTACAGTGCCATTCGTTGTTAAAGTCCCTTAAAAACAGGCACTAGACTTCGTATGACCTTGTGGGAGGAAGGAATCACATGATTGTAATTTCACATAAAAAGGATCCTTTGGGAGCCTTTTTACTATGATCTGGCTTAAATAGCTGATTATAGTTAGGAAACAATTGATTCTTGATATAGCTTGCCCTATGCGAACGTGTTTGGAATATTTTACAGTTCAACTGTGTACTAGGTATCCGTTCACGCAAAGCTGCTCGGACCGGAATACTTTAACATAGAATCGAGGAGGTGATTGGAAAATGCCTGTTAAAAGTGGAGTTCAATATCTTGAACGGTTAAATAAGAACTTGCCTGACATTTGGATAGCAGGTGAGCAGGTGAAGGGTGATTTATCAGAGCATAAGGCATTCAAGGGACTTATTGCTACTCAAGCATCCATGTACGAGATGCAGCAGGAAGAAAAATGGAAAGCTAAAATGACTTATTCCTCACCGCTGACAGGCGATCCGGTTGGTCTTTCCTTTAAGCAGCCGAAGACGAAGAAGGATCTTGCCGCTAGAAGAGAGATGATGCAAGCATGGGCCTATACGCATCATGGTTTTCTAGGCCGCGCCCCCGATTATATGAATACAGCCCTAATGGCGTTCTATGCGGCAGCGGGTATTCAGGAAGAAAAAAACCCGCAATTTGCTTCAAATTTGAGGAATTATTATGCCTATTGCCGTGAAAACGACATTACGCTTTCACACGTCTTTATCCAACCCAAAGCAGGCAGACTATCGGCTCTTTTAAGGATATTTGAAGATCCAGCAGCTGCCCGTATCATGGATAAGAATAAGGACGGTATCGTGGTCCGTGGAGCTTTTCTGCTAGATACGCAAGGGGCCACATCAGATGAAATTCTCGTATACCCCACTCCCTTTCCCTCGGAGGATGAGGAAAGTCCTTATGCGTTCGCCTTCGCAGTACCAAGCAATCTAAAAGGGGTCCGATTCGTTTGTAGGGAAAGTTTCGTCGGTGGCGACTCCGTTTATAATTATCCGCTTAGTTCCCGCTTTGAGGAAATGGATACGTTGGTCATTTTCGATGATGCGCTTGTACCATGGGACCGGGTATTTATTTGCGGAGATGAGTATATGTCAATGCAATTGTTCAGCGAAAGCCGGTTTCATATCCATGCCAGTTCACAAATTATGTGCAAAAACATTGCTAAAACAGAGTTTCTGTTAGGGACTGTCGAATCGATGGTGGAAGCCGCTGGCTTGAATAGCTACGGTCATGTGATTGAGAAGGTCACGGAAGTTATCGTGGCGCTGGAAACGCTTAAAGCGCTTCAATTTGCAGCCGAGAAGGGTTCTTCTCTCGATCGATGGGGCAGTATGCTACCTAATCGGAAACCGCTTCTTGCTGCTAATGCTTATTTCCCCAAAATATACCCCCGTCTGATAGAAATTATCCAATTAATTGGTGCGAGCGGCCTCATCATGATCCCTGACGAAAAGGATTTTGACACTGAAATTAGTGGTTTGTTGAATCGTTATTTGAAAGGTATAGGATTGGATGGCAAAGAGAATGTCCAGTTATCAAGACTGGCGTGGGAATTGAGCGTAAGTACGTTTGGCGGTAGGCAAACGGTATACGAGCGATTCTTTTTTGGTGATTCCTCTACAGTAAACAGCCGTTTGTATAATTGCTATCAAGACAGAGAAACTTTTATGAGACGTGTAAAAGATTTTCTGTCTTAGTTGGAGGTTGAAAGGAAAAGTAGACTTTATCGCTGATCGGAGTCTCATTAAGGAGTTGTCAAAAGCCTCTGCCAAGGGGCTTTTTGCTTTCATGCATGCATAATTTTGGGATTTGAAGGAAGAATATGTGTGCTAACTAAATAAACAAACCGGGTGGGTTTTGTAAATGAGTATTCCAAATACGAAGGTCAGTTTTCTTCAGGTTTGTATGGTCCTAATGATGACCGTGGGTTTCACGAATCATGTGGTCGTGAATCCATTGATTTTGGAAGCTTCAGGGAGGGACGCTTGGATATCTGCTTTTTTAGCTGGTGTTTTATTTCTCCCCTGGTGTGCGCTCTTAGTCTTATTTATGAAGAAATCCGGCCAGCAGAAATTGCAGCCTTGGCTAGCGGTCAAGACAAGCCCTTTAGTATCTTGGATGATTGTTATACCATTGATCCTCCTGTTGTTTATGATTGGGGGATTTACGATTGTTAATACCGTCAGATGGACGGTAACGAATTATATGCCTAATACGCCTAAATTTATATTGATCCTTGCGTTATGTGTCGTTTGTTGCTTCTATGCAATGTCCGGTATTCGCATGATAGCTATCAGTGCAGGTATTATGCTCCCCTTTGTCGTTATTCTCGGATTCTTTGTAGCTATAGCTAATGCCTCAGAGAAAGATTATAGTCTTTTGCAACCCATTTTGGAGAATGGTTGGCAGCCAACCGTACATGGCATGATTTATGCGGGTGGCGGTTTTGTGGAACTGATTATGATTTTGGCTGTCCAACATCGAATAAAGTCCAATGTTCAGACATGGAAGCTCATCCTTTTGGCCAGCTTTTTAATATTCATCACAATGGGGCCCATTATAGGAGGTATAACGGAATTCGGATATAAAGAAGCGGCAAAACAGATGGAATCCTCCTACGAGCAATGGCGCTTGCTGAAATTTGGCAACATTGAACATGTCGATTTTTTTTCGGAATACCAATGGCTTTCAGGCGCTATAATCCGTACCAGCTTCTCTTTGTTTTTATTAGGGGAAATTATACCTTTTCAAAGTTTGAAAAAGCAAAAGAGATTCATTTTACTCATTACACTCAGCTACATTCTTATTGCGATTCTCCCATTTGAAGGGTATACATCACTAATGTGGATGTACCACTATTATTTTCCGATCTCCTTAACGGTTATGTTATTCCTATCAGCAGTTTGTATCACGATTTCTTTCTTTTCAGGAACAAGGAAGGAGAGGTTAACATGAGTGGAACTTACGTAGAAACCGGAGAAAGTTGGAGCAAACAGAAAATCGAAGCTTTATTTCCAGAATCAGCGGATGTGCTTATTAAGAGTTATCAATTCGAAGACGACATCATGTCTGAAATCGTTCTTATTTATAGCGAAGGGTTATGCGATACTGCACAAATCGGAAAGCAAATTCTTCCGTATCTAGAAGAATTGTATCATAGTCAAGGGTTTTCGGATTTGCAATCAGGCAAACTATACGGCAGCTTGCCACTCATTCAAATTGATGGACAAACCAAGTCCGAGCAAATATCGGAATGGATCTTTCAAGGAGATCTCCTGTTGTTATTTACCTATTCGAATGTCTTATTTCGGATGAGTCTTGGCCATATTCCTCAACGAACGCCAGAGGAGTCTACCACGGAAGTGTCGATTAAAGGGCCTAGAGACGGGTTTGTAGAGGATATTGTGGTCAATGTCGCTTTAATTCGAAAACGTATTCGAAGTCATTCTCTTTTCAATGAAACGGTTACGCTTGGCAGACGAACAAGAACCAAAATAAGTTTGTTGTATATTCAAGATATCATCTCTCCCCAGATATTGAACGAGGTCAGGAAAAGATTGAACAACATTGATATGGATGGAATATATAGCATTAATCAATTAGAAGAAATGATTGTAGATGTTAAATACTCCATGTTTCCTTTGCTCGATTTTACGGGGCGACCAGATTATGTCGTTAGCAGTTTACTTGCTGGCAGATTTGTTATTATCGTAGATGGCAACCCCATGGTTCTGATCGGACCCACTACATTTTTACTCCTTATGAAATCACCCGAAGACTTACATTTTAGTTTTCAATATGTTTCATTTGCCAGGATAATACGTCTTTTCAGTTTTTGCATATCTGCCTATCTTCCCGGAGTTTGGGTGGCACTCTCGATGTTTCATCAGGATCAAATTCCCTTTCGATTAATGGCGACAATTGCAACAGCAAGAGTCGGACTACCATTTCAGGACAATTAGAATTGTTTATTTTGCTTGTTCTTCTAGAAATATTTAAGGAAGCAGGGGTGCGGCTCCCAAGCTCCATAGGACAAAGTCTTACCGTTATCGGTGGATTAATTATTGGAGATTCGGCGATTCGAGCCGGATTGGTCTCCCCAAGTGTTGTCGTCGTGGGTGCGATTACTGCAGTCGCTGGATCGACATTAGTCAACCAATCCTTGAGCGCTTCAGTCAGCATTATTAGATTCTTGATTTTCTTTATGTCTTCGATACTGGGGATGTTTGGACTTATACTTGGTATCATCCTTACGGTTGGCTATATGTCCCGTCTGAGTTCCTTTGGAGTTCCATACTTAACGCCTATATCTCCTCCAATCACGAAAGAGTTACTTGGGGCCATCCTTCGGATGCCATGGAATATGTATAAAAGAAGACCTGAGGCATTGGAAACCGTGGATTCGGACCAGCAAGGAGAAGGTTAGTGTGAAAGTATGCATTAAAATTTGTCTGATGATAAGCATATTCTTCTTCAACGCTGGTTGCTCAGATTCTAGGCCTATACAAACCATGGCTTATGTCACAGCTATCGGACTAGATTATCAAGATGGTCATTTCATTACTCACGTACAGGTACTTAATTTTATGAATGTAGCAAAGTCAGAAAATAATGTAGTAGGCAAAAATGTACCCGTTTGGATTGGAAGAGGGGAAGGAAAGACGGTAACTGAAGCTCTTAATTCGCTTACAGCGACCTCACAAATAAGATTGTTTTGGGGACACGTAAGATCGATCGTCGTGAATGAAGATATTCTTAAGATGAGTGATATACTTCGTGAAAGCTATGAGGGCATAAATCGTTATCGCGAGGTTCGATACAACATTTTACTCTATGCAACAAAGGAGCCTATGACTGAAATTTTTAAACAAAAATCAATACTCAATTTATCCGTGTTGGATTCGATACTGGATACACCTGAAGATACCTTTAATCAAAGATCTTTTATACATCCTCAATATGGTTATAAATTTATTGCTGAATTAAACGAACTTGGCGTAACAGCTATACTTCCAACGATTGCGATAACGAAAGCGGACTGGAAAGAAGATGACAAGAAGAAACCGATGTTTCGTGTAAGTGGTGCTTATTTTTTACGTCAAAATCAATTTAAAGGATGGTTTTCTGAAAGTGATCTTAGAGGAAGGAGATGGGTTCAGAAGAAAAATAAGCGGTCTCTCATCAATATTCCCAATAACAAAGATCCAAAGGCATCCGTTGTCATGATAAATCCCCATTATCGAATTGATCATTATATGGAAAAAAATCAAGTGTATTATAAAATAACGATTAAGGTAAAAGCTTACGTGGAAGAATTAATCAAAGATTTCTCCGTAAAAGACATGGAAGAAGCAGCAGCAGAGGTTATTCGCAATGAAATAACAACTACCTATCAAAAAGGCCTTTCAACTCAGACCGATCTGTTGAATCTGTTTAGCGAGTTGTATAGAACAGATAGCAAAACTTGGCATGCCTTACAGCAAAAAGACCAGTTGAAATTAACAAAGGATACAATAAGTAAGATCGACGTCAAGGTGAAGATCACACACACAGGAAAATATAAAGGGAAGCCGTGAATGGAAGGGATATACAAACTAACGATTAAGTGAAATAATCATTGTAAATGTAACGGAAGGTTGCAGTGGACTAAGGGGGCTTTAAAATGGAATGCCAAGTCGCTATGGGCGTTATTAACTATGAAGTATGTGGAGAAGGAAGCCCTATTATTGTACTACATGCTTTAGGTACAGATCATCGATCAATGAAGTCTTGGCTTGAACCTATTTTTAATAAGGGAATTCACAGGAAGAGAATTTATTTAGACATTCCCGCTCATGGAAAAAGCACAATAACGGAACACGTAAAAAGTACGGATGACATGCTCGATATGATTATAGAATTTATTGATATCGTTATTCCGAATCAAATATTTTCAATTATCGGAACGTCATTTGGAGGATACTTGGCACAAGGAGTTGTACATAAAAAAAATGAGTTCATAACTGGTATTTGCTTAATCGCCCCTGCTCTTCATTTGCCCGGACGTGAGAGAACGCTTCCATTAAGAGTTTCTTTTGAAGAAGATACTAATTGCCTGAGTGGGCTTGATGAGGATACAATCAATGCTTTTCAATTACTTATGGTACGTCAAACGAAATCAAACCTGTTGACTTTCCTAAAAGAGATACAGCCAGGACGTTTGCTCGCAAATCGTGAGTTTTTATCCTCCAATTGGAAGAAAGACGGGTATTATCTAAAATTTGAGCCGTTTAGCAACGTTGATCAACTGCAGCAACCCTGTCTAATTGTACTGGGAAAGCAGGACTCGATATGCGGATATGAGGATCATTTAATACTTTTGAGAAAATTCAGTTATGCTTCGTATGCAATACTGGATAGAGCAGGACATATGATACAAATTGAGCAAAGGGAGACTCTTACGAGTCTTATCATGGATTGGTTAATTAGAGTTGATCAAGGGCTGCCGTCATGATGGGCAGTCTTTTATGCGTTCAGGAAGCACTAATTTACGGGTAATCCTTGATATGGTAATATAAGGTAATCTAATAATGATTTCAGGAGGAAATGAGTTGAAGAAATTTATAGCCGGACTAGTTTGTGGTCTTTCCATTGGTTTGTGTACGGTCGCTTTTGCCTCAGAAACCATTCAAGCCTATCTATTTTCGGGTCACATCAAAATTAATGGACAAGAGAAGACTTTGAGTCATGGCGCGAACATTTTAAATGTAGAGGGGACCACCTATGTCCCGATTCGGTATGTATCAGAAAATCTGGGTATAAATGTAGGTTATGATGAACAGACCAAAACGATTGACCTTGCATACGGTAAAATGAACCTTCAAGATCCAAAGGAACTCTCGCTTGTTTTCGGTGATATTGTGGACACACCTAATGTTGTATTTGACAATTCTGATATAGACGGACACATCATGATTAACGCAACCACACCAACGTATGTCTCGGCTACATTTGCATTTATGGATGATAATGGTAAAATGATTGGCGAAGGCACGATATGGGAGAATTTTGATCCTGGGCTTCAGAAATTCCATTTTCATATCCAAAAAAACGTATCACGATATTCTACGATCAGTGTACAAGTGCACGATGTACATCCAAGTGTAAATAAGATCGTAAAAGATTTGTATACATTTGCTAAAATGGGTGATGGGCAGCAGATTCAAGCGTTATTATCATCCGTTCCAGCAGCAAGTATGGGGTATGTTCTCATTGATTTCATGAAAATTGCACATATGTACGGCAGTGAAGACCGCTCTTTTCTTCTTCGCTACTTATTAGAAACCCATGTGGATGTTAATACACAAGATAAAGAAACGGGATACACCGCCTTAATGTATGCTAGTGAATTTGCATATGATTTGATTTCTCCTTTAGTCGATGCTGGTGCGGATGTAAAGATAATAAATAAGAGCGGCTCAACGGCACTTCATGCCATTGCTTCGAAAAATAAACCTGATATTGTGAAGTTATATCTTGACCACGGAGCAGATCCTAACGGTGGTGTACTCATTGCGGCAAGTAGGCCTACATTTTTAATTTATAGCGATGACACGATTAAGACCATGCAACTTCTTCTTAAGGCAAACGCTAATGTGAATGAGATAGATTCAACGGGTATGACAGCACTTAAGTATTTGGAAACTTATAAAGACATGGAAATGGGGACAGTGAAGCAAGTTTATGAACTTTTGATTACTTATGGAGCTAGGTGAACATATGTATTCATGGTTCCGTTAAACGGAGCACCAGAACTATGATTTTAAAAAAGATACTTTAGTAAAAAGGTCAAT
>NZ_VRTT01000112.1 GCF_008017805.1 Paenibacillus sp. N3.4
GCTGTCCCTTGGCATCTCGAATCATGTGTTTATTATACCTCATCTTATCCAAGCGGCAGGACGGGATTCCTGGTTCAGCATTTTGCTAGGGTATGTGGTTTTGTTAGGTTGGAGTTTGATTTTGTACCTAGTTTTAAAGTCCATGCGCGCTACAACATTTAACGATTGGCTTAAAGAGAGGATCGGAAAATTCGGATGTGGGCTCGTTTGCGGAATATTGGTGTTATACCTCCTGATCTTAGGGATTTTGATCATTTTCGATACGACAAGAAACATAAATATCTACTTGCTTCCCAGAACGCCGAACGCCGTAGTCGTTCTCAGTTTTGTGCTTGTTTCTTACAGCGCGGCAAGATCGGGGCTCAAAACGATTGTTTATATGTCTACCGTTTTATTGCCGATCGTGTGGTTGCTGGGTATCGGCATTTCCTTGTTTACTATGCAAAGGAAGGATTATGGCATCATTCATCCCTTCTTTGTGGAAGGAATAGGGCCGAACCTGCACGGAGGGATGATTGTGTTCGGAGGAAGTATAGAATTGCTGGTATTGCTGCTGCTGCAGCATAAAATGAGCAAGCCTATAAATTACGGAACGATGTTTGTGCTACTAACCTTGCTGATAGGTCTTATTGCCGGGCCTACCTTAGGGTCCTTGTCCGCGTTTGGTCCTTCCGAAGCGGGTAATATGCGATTTCCCGCCTTCGAACAGTGGCGGTTGGTCATGATTGGCGACTACATCTCTCATGTCGACTTTTTGGCTGTATTTCAACTGATGGCCGGCAGTGTTACAAGATCAGCCCTTCTTTTGCATTTGCTGTCCGAACTGATTATAGGCCGATTCCCGAAGTTTCGCCAAACCGTATTAGGTTGCTGTACGGCTCTTGTTTCCATACCTGCTCTCATGCAAATCAGCGACATCAGGATGCAGGAAACCATCCACCGCTACTTCTATACGTACTCGTTCATTTTCGGAATCGCGATGTTGGCGGCTCTTTATGTATTTTCCTTTATACCGAAAAGGAAAGGAGGATATTGAATGAATCAAACACCCGAGGAAGTTACGCTCTTTGCGGAGTTGGACGATAATCTGCGGAGTGGAACCTTACAGAAGGATGCATTGATACAAGTCTTCTCTCAATATTCCGATATTTATTTTCCTCTGCTGCCGCAACCGGAGTTATCAGATAAGCTGACGGCGCTCTACTGCGAAGGTATGATTGATAAAAATCAACTAAACGAGTATTTCGCAAGCTTGTGCCTATATGTCAGCCATGCAGCTTTCCATCCAGGCACTGCTTCAAACCAAACGGAAACATTGCCTCTGTTCGTCATAAATAAGACGATCGGAGAATGGTAGCAGGGCTGTTCAACGGTCAATTGATCCTATATTACGCTGGGAATACCGACTTTTGGGTGGTCGATATTTCCGATGTTCCGAAACGTGCATTGCAAGAATCCAGTACGGAAATTTCGATTAAAGGGCCGAAGGATGCTTTCACGGAAGAGCTGTTTACGAATATGGCTCTGATACGGAAGCGTCTGCAAACGGGAATGTTATTCAGCGAGATGTTCATCATCGGAAGCTTGAGCAAAACCCGTGTATCGCTGCTCTATCTGAGCCACAAAGCAAATCCGGACATGATTGCCGAAGCGCGCCATCGATTAGAATCTATTCAAACGGAAAGCGTTCTGAGCAGCGGGCAGCTCGAACAGTGGCTGTCGAATCGAACTTACTCGCTGTTTCCCTTGATTGATTATATCGGTCGGCCCGATTATGTCATAGAAACTTTGTTGCGGGGAAGATTCGCCATTATTGTAGACGGGTCTCCAATGGTATTGATCGGGCCGAGCAATTTTCTGGAACTGCTGAAAACGCCTGAAGACGTTCATTTCCCCTATTATTACGTTATGTTTCAAAGGACGCTCCGAATCATCGGCTTGATTCTTAGCATTTATTTGCCGGGATTCTGGATTTCGATTGCGACAGTGAATCTGGATCAGATTCCACTCGCTTTGTTATCGACGGTCGTCATTTCCCGCGATGGAATGCCATTTCCTATGATCCTTGAATCGCTGATGCTGCTTTTTTTGTTCGAATTGCTTCGCGAAGCCGGCGTCAGGATGCCTAAGGCAGTCGGACAAACGATCGGAATTGTCGGCGGCCTGATCATCGGAGACTCTCTCATCCGGGCAGGCCTTGCTTCTCCCACGTTGCTCGTCGTTATCGCCATTTCGGCAGTGGCTACATTTTCATTGGTCAATCAATCCTTGTCCGGCACAGTCAGCATTCTCAGGATATTCATCACTCTGGCATCTGCTTTCCTCGGCGTTTACGGATTCATCATGGCTATGTTCGTCATCTTGATTTATTTATGCAGGCTCGAAAGCTTCGGATTGGCCTTTCTGGAGCCGATAACCTCCTTGCGATTTAAAGAGTGGTTGGCTGCTTTTTTGGTCAATCCGTTCAGAAGATCCCGTTTCTCGACTCCGATGTTAAAAAAACAAAAAAAGTGAGAAGACTGATGCGCAAATCGATATGTACAATTGTCTTGATCGTTGAATTGTTAATCGGTTCAGGGTGCGCCACCGATATGAAAAATATTGAAAAATTGAATTACGCGAACGCCATTGGCGTCGATTACAAGGATGGAAAGTATTACGGATATATACAATTCATCGATTTCCAGAACGTTGCGAAATCTTCCGACAGTAAGAAAGGGCCATCGAAAGTATGGATAGGCGAAGGGGTCGGATACACCTTCGAGGAGGCGCTGTTTCAAACTTATGAAACGGCTCAGGAAAGAATCATTGGGGGCACGTGACAGTTCTTTGATTAGCGAAAGCGTATTAAAAGAAGGGATTAGAGGAATTTATGATAGTTTTAGCCGGTATCATGAATTTCGTTTGACGCCGTGGGTGTATGCTACGAGAGAATCGGTAAAGGATATTTTTTCAGTGCCCGGATTTTTCGAACGGTCTCCGCTCAGCACTATTCTTCATGAGCCGAAAGGGATACACTCCCAAACTTCCTACGTGACTTCGATAAGGCTTCAACAATTGATCAGACAGATCAATGAGCCGGGATATACCTCGTGCATCCCGACATTGGCCATTAACAAAATACAGTGGTCGGAAAAAAATAAGCCTGAGCCCAAATTGATGATTGATGGGGCGATATTTCTCAAAAGTGATGCGTTTAGAAGCTATATCCCCTTGAAAGAATTATCCGGGCTTCGTTGGGTTCAGCCCGGTATGATACGCGTTAGCATCCCCGTACCGGATCGTAAAGAACCATCGGTTCAAATTGTCGTCGACAATCCGAAAGCGAGCCTGAAATATATGAATCGCGGGGGTAGGCCGCAATATGACGTCAAAATGAAAGCGACAGGATACGCAGTCAGCCGGACCAATAATAGCCTGCTGAATTTTCGGCAATTAACCAGCGAGACGGAGAAAGCGATCGAAGTTGAAATCCGAAATTTGTTTCGAACAGGGATCGATAAAAAGACGGATATCTTGAATCTTGAGTATAATTTATTCCGGTATCATTACGGCGAATGGAAGGCCATGTCCCCGGCGGAAGATGGATTGCTTACCGACGATGCCATCCATGATATCCATATTAACCTCAATATTACACATACCAGCTCGGAGAAAAATAAAAGCGTTCAAGGAGGAATCGGTCGTCACTAAAAGGCTACGGCCATTCTAAATCTGCCAACAATAATGAACTGAAGAAGGTCACAGACAAAAGGGGTTTTCTTTCATACGACGTAACGTATACAGCCTATACGTGCAAAAATAATCGGACGTACATCAAGAGCAAATTGGGAAAGGTACACATAATCCGGATAAACGATCTCATCTGTGAGGTAGGCCGAGGTGTTGCTGTCGGGTTTGCGATACTTGTTTAATTTGGAAATGATCTTGTTTGACGATACGATACCGAAAGGGTGGCCATAATAGAGGTCGTCTCCGACCATGACGGCATTCTCGCCGCGCCAAATCGGTGTTTCTGCTGAGAAATCGGGATTATTGAAATAGAGAAGGTCGCCGGGGAGTGCTTCTTTTATCGCCGTTTGCTTGGAGAGCAGCAGATTGTGCTGAATGTGCCAGTCATAAAGAAGCAGGCCGGAAAAGAGACGATTGAATTCATTCTCTTGGATTGAATCGAGAATTCCTTTGTAGGCTACGATTACAGCAGCAGTTGCGCATTCGGTGGCGTATTTGCTCCCGTTGGCAAAAATATCGCGGATTCCGATAGCCGGTGTGGAGTCGTCCCTGATCAGAAATCCGCCTTGCTCTGTTAAAGTCCACAGTTGCTCATTACATTTGGCTTTTTTGAACTTTTCAAAACCTAATCCACTTTGGCTTAATGCTTTCGCGGAGGCAACGATGGTGGCCCTCAGTTCCATTTCGAATCGCACTTGCTGAATGGTTTCATAATCGTATGACATGGGCTTGTTTTGTTTCTGTTTCAATATCTTTGCCGCTGCGGGAGACCATGAGGAGGTATCCACGGGTGTCTGGGTACCGGAAATTGTGATTATGGTTATCCACCGCCTTTCCACTTGTAAAACATATGTCAAAAGATAAGCTTTGTTGCGTGAGTTGTATAGATGTCTTAAAATATACATTAATTAACAAATGAAAGAGGTGTACGATTGAAAAAGTTTATTTTAGGTCTATGTTGTGGTTTAATTATTGCTTGTTCTTCTGTTGCTTTCGCTTCGGGTTCTATCCAAGCCTTATTATTTCCTGCTAGCTTCGAGATGAATGGTAGTCCAATTGCGCTTAATGATGAATACAAGGTACTGAATGTAGATGGTCACGCTTATGTACCCATTCGGTTTGTGGCTGAGAATTTAGGGGCAACCATTGATTATGATACGGAGCTACAAAAGATTTATGTCAAGAACAGAAATCTGGATTTAAAAGATCCGGATTACAAAGGGATATCGGTAGGGAACTTAATCTTAACGAAATCAGGTAATCACACAAAAGTTACGGGTCAATTGAAAATGGAAGGAGTGGGAAATTCCAAAAATATGATTGCAGCAAATCTATCTTTTTTTAATGATAAAAGCGAAAAAATTGGTGGTATTGACCTAACAGGAAATGATTTTGGAGTGGATTCCCAGACTTTCGTTTCTGAGGGGTTAGGAGATTTTAGGACTTATTCGGCAGTTAATCTTCATATTGGAGCCGTAAATAATCATATTGTTCAGGATGTTCCAACCATTATATATAAAAATATGAAGCATAATTTTACGCTTAATCTTCCCCAAACGTGGGAAGGGAAATATGAAGTAGTGAACAGAATCACAGAAGCAGGAACTGAATATTTGAATTTTATTGACAAAGCCAATAATGGGTATGGGGGAGTTGTTTTTACGATTTCCATTTGGATGAAAGATGATTGGATTGAAAACGGTCCATCAGTTAGGGAGGTTGGTCAAATCTATAAAATAGGAGAGAAGGATGACAAAGTGTTCACATTAAGTCCCCCAGGTGATGTAGAATATGATCCAAACGATGAGAAGTTAACTATGGAATATGCTTCAATGTCTGATCATATCAACAATATAAAAACGACTTTTAAGCTTATTAATTAGCTGTTATTTGTTGGATGAGCGTAGGATTTTCACGATACGATGTTACGTTGGATGACTAAAACATACCCCATTTGCAGGAAAAGATTTGTATGCAAATGGGGTATTTTCTATGACTAAAACTAAGGTTATGTGAATTATCATAACATTATCGTATGTATTTGGTCATTTGAACAAAATGATGTTAGTTATATTGCTCATTCAGGTACCGAAACAGTAAAATATATAAATACAAGTGAAGTAAATTAACGCAGCACTTAGAATTAATCCCAACATAAGAACAACGTGAGGTGAGAACGCAATGATATCTGAAAATAATAAGCCGATTACAGAAGTCCAGCTTCCTAGGGAATGTACCTTCACCCGTCAAGATTGGGAAGTGCTTGCTGCATATTGGTATCCGATTGCACGTGCAAGTGACGTGACAGAGAAACCACTTGCTGCGAAGCTGTTAGATGTTAAACTCGTTTGCTACCGCAGCAATGGTAAAGTGGTCATTGCGCGTGATCTTTGTTTTCACCGCGGGGCTCCGCTTAGCATGGGTTGGGTTGAGAATGGGGAAATCGTTTGTCCTTATCATGGGTTTCGTTACAATTGTGAAGGCAAATGCACATCCGTTCCGGCACATCCCGACGCCAAAATTTCTCCAAAATTAAAGTTGATTGTTTATCCGGCCGTCGAACGTTATGGTTTGATCTGGACCTCACTTTCATCATCTGAAGAGCAAATTCCGGTATTTCCCGGATGGGAAGATCCTGATTTTCTTAATGTTCTTCCACCTAGTTTTGACATTGCCGGTTCGGCAGGACGTCAATTAGAAGGCTTTTTAGATGTATCACACTTTGCCTATGTGCATACGGAAACTTTTGGAGATCGCAACAACACAGAAGTTCCGCAATACACTGTCAAACGTGAGGGTAATGAATTGTTGGCTGAATACTGGAGTACCGTTAGCAATTACGGTAAAGGACAAGATAGTCTTGCGCCGGAGGGATTTCAATGGCTTCGCGAGTTTCGTGTTTTTCCTCCATTCGCGGCATCGCTCACGGTTTACTTTCCGAATGATGGCAAACTGATGATCTTGAACTGTGCCTCGCCTGTATCAGCTCGTTATACGAGATTGTTTTCTCCGATTTCGCGTAATTTCGATAAAGATGCTCCTGTTGAAGATACGATAAAATTTAATTTGCAAGTATTCCAAGAAGATCGGGAGATGGTTGAGGCGCAAACTCCGGAGGATCTGCCGCTTGATTTGCAGGCCGAGGCCCATATTCCTGCAGATCGCACATCGATTGCATACCGGCAACTGCTGACTGAGTTAGGGCTTGGAAGATCTTATACAGCTTAACGTTGCATAATACTTTTTTTTAGACAGCGTCAAAACGCTTCAAAACTTCATGAAATTGATAAATCATAACCATTAGCTGCCGTAATTATAGGCAGCTTTTTTGTCTGTCAACAGAACGACATTAGAGGAACTCTTATGAAAGCCATCTGAATATCTAATTAAGGATATGAATAGAATTGAAGGGGATATTAAATGAATGCGATAGGTCATTTGGCCGTTTGGAAACAGGCTCACTTAGTGGATTGATTAGCTACGTGACGCTAAGGAGAGGTATTTATGCGTTTTAAGGATGTATTCTCGATTATTGGACCCGATATGGTGGGCCCGTCTAGCTCACATACGGCTGGTGCTGTCCGGATTGGTCGCGCAGCTAGGCAACTTTTCGGCAGCCAACCGAATGAAGCGAAGATCACTTTATATCAATCCTTTGCCGATACGTATCGCGGACATGGGACAGATGTAGCGTTAGCTGCTGGATTACTAGACTGGGGTACACAAGACGAGCGAATTCCACAAGCTCTCCATCACGCGGCTGAGCAAGGACTTATCATAGATTATGTCAGAGCGGGCGGTGGGGCCGTCGGCGTCTATCATCCGAACACCGCTAAACTTAAATTGCAATCAGACTCGTGTACGATGTTGGTAACCGGAAGCTCCATTGGAGGCGGAAATATTGAAATCGTCGGAATCGATCATTTTGATATCCGCTTTACTTGTTTGTACCCTACATTAGCTATTTTTCACGTGGATCGAATGGGTGTGCTAGCTGACATTACCAGAGAAATTAGTAAATTCTCTTTGAATATCGGTCATATGGATGTGGACCGTACAGGTAGAAGTGGCGAAGCGCTGACGGTCATTGAAGCTGACGGGGAAATTGAAAAGGAACTCATTGACTCGATTAACGCTATAGAAGGCATCAGACTCATTCGAGTCGTAGACCTTACATAATCATACGCAAAGGTTCTCGCGATCAGGGAGGAAACCATGAGATTCAAAACCTTGCAGGAACTTATCGTGCTGTGTCAGACGGAGCAGCTTCCCATCCACCGGCTAATGCTGAAGGAGCAGGCCAGTGAATCGGGACGAACAGAAGATGAAGAATTCGCTAAAATGAGTCAGTATTACACCGTCATGAAGGATGCCGTTCTGAGGGGATTAACGAAGGACACCTTATCGCGCAGCGGACTAACTGGAAATGATGCCAAGAAGGTATCCGTGCTTTTGGATGAAGAACGTTCTTACCTTGGCTCACAAGCCGGAAGAGCTCTTGCCTACGCGCTGGCCGTATCAGAAGTTAATGCAAGTATGGGGCGTATCGTGGCGACCCCGACAGCTGGCTCCTGCGGCATTATTCCGGGAGCTTTTATCAGTTCTCAGGAGCAGTATGGCTGGACAGATGAGCATATGGTACAAGGGCTCTTCACCGCCGGTGCTCTTGGTTATGTGATTGCTAATCGCTCCTTCGTATCGGGGGCAGAAGGCGGCTGTCAAGCTGAGATCGGCAGTGCCATCGCAATGGCTGCAGGGGCGCTGGTAGAATTAAAAGGCGGGACGCCGGAGCAAACCTTACATGCAACAGGACTTGCGCTCAAAAACTCATTGGGCCTTATCTGTGATCCGGTGGGAGGCTTGGTGGAGATTCCGTGTATTGTTCGCAACGGTTTTGGAGCCGTTACCGCATTTACAGCAGCGGATATGGCACTTGCCGGCATTCGCAGCGTCATCCCCTCCGATGAAGTCATTGATGTCATGCTTGAGGTAGGCACGAGTATGCCCGAACGTTATCGGGAAACAGCCAAGGGTGGATTAGCGACAACTCCGACAGGGAAACGTATTATTAAGGATTTATACGGAAGGGAGAAATCCGTTAAACCTGACAAAAAGTAACTCCGTAGAAAGAGCTTAATCAGATGTCTATTTAAAATATAACGGGGACATTTACTCTTTTTAAGGGTGAAGGTCCTTTTTTTAATGAACAGTCAACGATTCATTTTTACCAAGAATGAATAATTTAGGGATTATATATGGAACATAAGCTCATTGAACACTTTTGAATATACGGGAGGCAGGGTCTCATGGTAGAGGAAGAGTCAACTATGAATGATGAATTGACCCTGCGGCTTGCTGATAACGTGCTTCATATAAGGCAAGGACTAGGGAACAGTGACGACGTTACAGTCCGTGATATCCAAATTGATGTCAGCTCTGACCGATTCATACAAGGTGCAGTCATTTATATCGAGGGTTTGTCAAACCTTCATTCCATGATTGATTCTCTTCGTAGTTGCTGTAGTGATGGAGAGCAGGAGGATTTCGACTCCGATCAACTTTTGGAACATTTCAAGAATGTTGTTATTTCTACAGGTACAGTTGAGGATATTGTTAATTTTGATGATCTTTTCAATTCACTTTTATCTGGCAGCAGCATTCTGCTGCTGGAAGGTTGCTCAAGCGGATTGGCGATTGGGACGAAGGAATTAACAGGGAGGCCTGTTGAAGAGCCGAATACACAGTCCGTAGTTCGCGGCCCGAGGGAAGGTTTTACTGAAATATTACGATGGAATACAGCTATGCTGCGTCGTAAAATTAAAGATCGCCGTCTATGGATGGAAACAATGCTTATAGGTAGGGTAACCAAGACGGAAGTAACGGTTGTCTATGTTAAACATATCGTGTCCGAAGATGTGCTGCAAGAAGTTAGACAAAGATTGGCCGTTATTGATATTGATGCTATCTTGGAAAGCAATTACATAGAGGAAGAAATTCTGGATAAACAGATCACACCGTTCCCGACCATTTTCAATACGGAACGTCCTGATGTTGTAGCGGCAGGCATAATGGAGGGAAGAGTGGCCATTTTAGTGGACGGCACTCCCTTCGCGCTATTGGTGCCTGCTTTGTTTACACAATTTTTCCAGTCCAGTGAGGATTATTACCAACCAGCGGATTTTTCCACATTAATTCGCTTACTGCGTTTCTTATCGTTTGGATTAGCCCTTCTAACTCCTTCCTTTTATATTGCTATTTCTACCTTTCATCAAGAAATGCTGCCGACGACATTGCTTTATAATTTGGCGAGTCAGCGGGAAGGCGTACCGTTCCCAGCGTTTATTGAAGCGATTATTATGGAAGTCACGTTCGAAATATTGCGTGAAGCAAGTGTGAGGATGCCCAAAACGATAGGCCAATCGATTTCTATTGTAGGAACGCTTGTTATCGGACAAGCAGCTGTTGAAGCTGGCCTGGTCAGTGCAGCAATGGTCATTGTGGTGTCTATTACGGCAATTTCCAACTTTGTGCTTCCGGCATTCAATCTTGGAATAACGATTCGAATCATTCGTTTTTTACTCATGATGCTTGCAGCTTCTTTTGGTCTTTTTGGGATCTTTATTGGAATCATTGCTCTCGTGATTCACTTGTGCGGTCTTACCTCATTTGGTGTTCCCTATATGTCTCCGCTCGCTCCATTTCATTTAAGCGACCAAAAAGACACGCTATTCCGTATTTCATTCCCTCATATGATGAAGCGGCCTAAAGCTTTCCCTCAAAAAAATCCCGTTCGCCAGAAACGCAGGTGAGGAGGAATGACATGTGAAAGGTAGGATAGCCAAAGGTTTATTCCTGCTTCTTACACTTTTAATGTTAAGCGGTTGTTGGAGCCGTCATGAGTTAAATGATATTAGCATCGTAGTGGGGATGGGAATCGATAAAGAGGACGATCATTACCGCATAACGATTCAAACCGTAAGTCCAGGTCAAGTAGCTGTCAAAAAAGGAGCATCCAGTAACGCAAGTGGCGTCATTACCTATGAAGAAAAAGGGTCAACGGTTCCTGAAGCATTATCTCGGATGACCGTTAAAGTACCGCGATATTTACATTATTCCCATTTGCGAATGGTCATTTTTGGAGAGGAAATGGCAAGAGCAGGCATTAGTAAACCACTCGATTTTTTGTCTCGCAATATGAATATGCGAACGGATTTTTATTTTATTGTTGCTAAACAGGTGAAAGCTTCAGATATTTTAAAAATTGTAAGTGAAATGGACCCAATCCCAGCAAACAACATGTATACAAAGCTCGAAAACTCGGATAATTATTGGTCAGCCACAGGCAGTATGAATCTTAACTACTTACTTCAACAATTAGGGACTCATGGTAAAAGCCCAACGATGACAGGAGTTGAAATAGAAGGAAACAAGAAAACCGGGGAAAAGACGGTGAACACCCAATATGTTCAACCAGCTGCCAATTTAAAATATGCCGGAATGGCCGCTTTTAAAGAAGATCGATTTATTGGATGGTTGGATGAAGCGGATACGAAGGCATTAAATTATGTGCAAGATTCAGTCAATCAAACAACAGGCTTTATTCCATGTGTAGGTGGTAAAGGTCATATTACCATGCAGGTGATTCGTTCCAACACGGTTGTCCAAGTACACCTCCTTGATGGTGTTCCTGAATTCGAAGTGAAGTTACGAATAGAGCAAGATATAGCTGATGCCGAATGTAAAATGGACCTGTCGCAAGCATCTGTTGTTCAAGCTTTAGAAAAACTTTCCAATACTAAGCTGGAAGCTTTAATTGAGGGGTCGATAAAAAAAATCCAAAAGAAATTGGGTGCTGATATTTATGGATTTGGGGACATTCTGCATCATAAGTATCCAAAGGTTTGGCGTAAAATTAAAGATTGGAACAAAGAATTTGAAACCGTTAACGTACATGTGCATGTGAATTCGAAAGTTCGTAGGGTGGGGACCATCTTACAGCCGATCAGTCAAATAACAACTGAATAAGGAGTATCTCATGTGGCTATTAGCAGGGGTTGTACTAACGTTAGGCTGGGTAATTGGGAAGGAAATCCCTCGTATGTGGATGGAGGAGTCGTATAAAGAACTCTCCATACTTAGCGTGATTACGCTCTTAGTAACCTTAGTCAGTACAGCACAAAGTTTGTATGTGCATATGCCAAATCCGCTCAATTGGATTGAGGCCGTACTAGGTCCGTATCCCCGAATGGTTTATGCATTATTACAATGAAAGGAGCTTGCTCCATGGAGAAAATTGGGGTTATTAACGGCCGTTCATTCGGGATACTCGTCACTATTTTTATGATTGGCACTTCCATTCTCATTACACCTTCTGGACTTGCTCACGAGGCCAAGCAGGATGCTTGGCTGGCTTGTATAGTCGGTGTGGGTATGAATGTTTTAAATGCTCTTTTGTATGTGGTACTGGGAAAACGGTTGGCGGGTCAAAGTTTAGTCCAATATTGTGAAACGGTATTTGGCAAATGGATTGGCAAAGCCATCTCTTTGGCATTTGTGCTATTTTTTTATTTGCTCGCCACGCTGATGATTGGTGATTTAGGCTATTTCGTAACCTCACAGATTATGCAGGAAACACCCATAGAAGTTTTGCAAATGTTATTTGTACTAGTCGTAATCATGGCAGTACGATCCGGATTTATTGTCTATTCGCGTGCAGCTGAAGTTTTTTTTCCATGGCTGATCTTGTTGTTTCTGATTCTGATTCTTCCTCTTGTACCCAAACTTACGATGAATAACTTCCTACCGGTTATGGAGTTTGGAATCATGCCGGTTTTGCGAGGGGGATTTTCGTTTTATGGCTTACAGGAAACAATCGTTCTATTAATGTTTTTTCCATATGTGTCCAATATGAAAGCTCGCAAGAGCGGATTACTATCAGGCATATGGATAGGTGGCGCCATCCTGTTTATTACTACACTGGCAAGCATAGCCGTGATGGGAGTGGCATTAACGACGAATCAACTATTCCCAGCCTACACGCTTGCCAAAAATATTAGTATTGGTCATTTCCTTGAACGGGTGGAAGGGATTATGATTTCCATTTGGGTTCTATCCATTTTCGTGAAAATTGTTCTTACATTTCACGCATCTTTACTTGGATTCGTACAAATTTTAAATATCAAGGATGAGAAACCACTCATAGCGCCTTTAGCCCTCGGGATGATTGCTTTATCTTTGGTTTGTTATCCGAATACGATCTTTATTAAAGATTATCTTTCTAAAAATTGGGCGCCGTTTGCTTTGATATTTACCTTATTTTTACCCTTGTTACTACTTGTAGTGTCATCATTTACGGATCGCTCCATAAAAACTGAGAACTAGATGGACTTATGTTTATTTGAAAAACTCAATTGTTTGGCGAATGAAAGCTTGGGCTGAAAATCCCAGATATCGGTCGGAACGATACACGATTTCAAAGCTGCGGTAAGGAGCATCATCCGAAATTCGAATACAATGAAGTGTCGGTTCGTCCATAGCTTTGATTAGTGGATAAGGTTGAACAGTCCCACCTATATTCGCTTTGACTAAACTGACAATCGAAGTAGCTGAGGCCGTTTCCATAATGGTATCCAGTGCGAAGCCATATTTGCGGCACCAATTGTCTATCAATTCTCTTCCCGTAAATCCTTGAGGATACATAACGGTTTGAATGTGACGAAGTTCCTCTATCGAGATGGACTCGCGATCTGCCCAATCATGGTTTTTAGATACAACTAACACATATTCTTCCCGGGATAAAGGAACTCGGACGAGTCGTTCGTCAGGAGAGGAGGAGAGACCGATTCCGATGTCAACTTCATTGTCCAACACTTGGTTTAAAACGTCGATTGAAGAGAGCACCTTTAATTTAACCTTTGGGAAAATGGCATGAAAGTCGACCAAAAGTTGGGTAATCCGATAATCCAAATCAGAAGGCAAGACACCGATAACTAAGGTTCCCCGTTGACCTGTTCGAAACTGAGCAATAGCATCTTGAGCATTAGCCATATGACGAACCATCTGTACACTGTATTCCAAAAGCAAGGCTCCGGCTTGTGTCAGCATGATTTTTTTGCCTACCCGATCGAAGAGGGGGACATCAAATTCATCCTCCAAGGCTCGTATTTGCTGGCTTAAAGTTGGCTGTGCGATGCCGATGATTTCGGCAGCTCGCGTAAAATGCAGCTCTTTACAAACGATAATGAAATTTTCCAAAATGCGCGTTTCCATGAGATGCCCTCTGATTCATTGGTTTTTTCAATTATTATAATAGAAATGATTACATTGTTCAATTATATATTCCCCTATATAATACATTTGTAACTCTCAGCGAGTAAATCAACATTAGAGGTGACGTTTAAATGAAAAAAGCCTACTTGGTAACAGCGCTTATCCTTGCATCCTTGAATTTAAGACCTTCCATCACATCTATTCCGCCACTTTTGGGAACGATTCAAGCAGAATTAGACATAAGTGGTTCTATCGCAAGTTTATTAACATCGCTTCCTGTCTTATGTATGGGAATATTTGCTATGCTTGCCGTAAAATTAAACAGGAGATGGGGCACCGAAAAAGCCATTTTGCTCGCCCTAATCCTTATTGGGTTCGGCACGGCGCTCCGTTTCTTTGCCGTATCAACATTTACTTTATTGATTACTTCCTTCCTCACTGGAGTTGGCATAGCGATTGCCGGCCCACTGTTATCCGGCTTTATTAAACAATATTTTCCCAATCGAGCATCTACCATGGTTGGCCTATATTCCACAGCAATGGTTATTGGGGCCGTCTTGAGTATTTGGTTATCAGTACCTCTGCAAAAAGCTATTCATGGCTCTTGGAATGCTTCTCTAAGTTTATGGGCGTTGCTAGCCGTCATCGCGGTGCCGATCTGGTGGAGATTAGCATTAAAGATCCCAAAAATGAATCGTCGGAAACGAAAACGGACACTAACGTAGAACGAATTCCACTAAAGTCATATAGAGCGTGGACGCTTACTCTGTCTTTGGACTAATGGCTGCTATTTCTACTCTGTGACTGACGTGGTTTGCCTTCTGATTTGGATTATCGGAT
>NZ_VRTT01000113.1 GCF_008017805.1 Paenibacillus sp. N3.4
GCTTGCAGCTACTGTTACCGTTACCGTCCAGTTCTGCGTACTGCCGTCTTCCGCCTTCACCACATATGTGACTGGGTTCGTGAAATCATTAACGGATGAACCGTTCACTTGGTCCACGGTCCCGACTTTCGCCGAGGCACCTGCAGATAACGTGAACGTGGCAACCAAGCTGCTCAAGCTCGTTCCGTTTGCCACTTGAATCGCTACAGTATGCGTGGTGGTATCTATTACAGCAGGTCCGCTTTGCTGAGCCAAGCTAAATGCTGTAATAGCTTTCGCGTTGCTCCCCGCAACGCTCACAGTAACCGTCCAGTTTTGTATACTTCCGTCCTCTGCTTTCACCACATAGGTTACTGAAGTCGTAAAATTGTTAGCGGTCGTACCGCTCACTTGGTCCACAGAACCAACCTTCGCCGAGGCCCCCGCTGATAAAGTGAACGATGCCGCCAAGTTATTCACATTGGTGCCGTTCGCCACTTGAATTGCTACCGTGTGTGCGATCGCATTAATCGTTGCCGCTCCGGTCTGCTCAGCTAAGCTGAACGCAGTGATGACTTTGCACTATTCGCTGCAACGGTCACGGTGACCGTCCAGTTTTGCGTACTGTTGTCCGCCGCTCTCACCAAGTAGGTGACGGGATTCGTGAAATTGTTAGCGGTCGAGTTGCTCGTCTGACTCTTGGTACCGACTTTCGCAGTTGCTCCTGCAGATAAAGTGAACTTGGCCGTCAAATTCGTCACGTCGGTACCGTACGCCACTTGAATCGCTACGGTGTGCGCGGTCGCATCAATCACGGCAGGTCCTGTTTGTTGAGTGAAGCTATATGCTGTAATGGCTTTCGCACTGCTCGGCGCAACGGTTACGGTAACTGTCCAGTTCTGCGTAGTACCGTCCTCCGCTTTTACTTTATAAACAACCGGATTCGTGAAGTTATTTGTGGTCAATCCGCTCACTTGATCAGTGGTGCCTACCTTCGCGGTGGCTCCTGCCGATAAATTGAATGCAGCCTTCAAGTTGGTTAGACTGGTGCCATTCACCACTTGAATTGCGACTGTGTGAGCGGTCGCATCAATCACGGCTGGACCCGTCTGCTGAGTCAAACTGAATGCCGTAATATCTTTTTCGGTGCCTATCGCAATGGTTACGGTAACCTTCCAGCTTTGCGTAATGCCATTTTCCGCCTTAACAATATAAGTGACCGGGTTCGTAAAATTATTTGCGGTGGTCCCGCTCACCTGATCTACAGTGCCGACCTTCGCCGTGGCTTCTGCAGATAACACAAACGTTGGCACCAACGCATTTACGTTTGTACCGCTCATTACTTCAATCGCTACCGTGTGAGCAATCGTATCAATCACGGCAGAACCGGTTTGCTCAGCCAAGCCGAATGCCATGATATCTTTCGCATCGTTTGCTGTGACACTCACCATGTACGTAGTCTTCGTTGTACCATCCGTCGCCGTTACGATAACCATCTTACCCGTCGCCAAACGGGTAGCTGTGGTTACTCCGTCTTCATCGTAAACTTCAAACGTCGCATCCGTTGCTGGCGTAATCGCGGCCTTGAATGCGGCTAAAGTTGTGCCATAGGGAATGTCCGTGATGCTTTCGCTAGCCGTTCCGCCTGTACTTACGTTTCCGATCGTGGAGGTCAGCGTTGCATTTGAGTTGGGTACAATCCATTTCGCATACAAGGTCGTATTAGCCGCTAAAGCAAATGAATCCCCCGATTTATAGGAAATACCGCTGCCATCTGCCTTCGTATTCCATCCATTGAAAACGTAGCCTGTCTTGATTACATGTATCATACCGGAATAAATACTAGCTTTTATTCCTTGCATGAAGGAACGACTCGTCGGAACAGTTCCACTGGTATGACCATTCCCGTCATAGTCTAAATAAACCTGAATAGCGGACAAATAGGGATACCCATTATTATGCACGGAATCTATCGCCCAAATATTCGAAAAATCCCAAATGTTAGCATTGTCTGCTTCATAAATGCTTTTATTCTGCATCTGCGCAGTAGATTGGCCTACGCCACCGGCCGAGACCAATTGTCCTGTTGTTATTGTGTCGTAGAAGCTGTTGATAGCCTCTCCCCCGCCACCCAGATAACTATCTTGTCTTTCACCAACCAAACCGCCTACATCGATGCTTCCGGTCACTTTCCCTGTTGCGTAACTATTGTTAATCATGCCGCCAGCGTTTGACCGGTCAAACCGCCTACCTTCTCATTGCCCACCACTTGCCCTGAGGCGTAACTATCTTTAATAAATCCATAACGGTTCCAACCACCAAACCGCCTACAATTTCACTATCAGCACTACCGTTCACTTTCCCTGAGGCGTAGCTGCTCTTGACCTCACCACTATCGAAGTTATCGTTAGACCCAACTAAACCGCCTACGTTATATCTTCCACTTACTTCTCCTGTGGCATAACTAAAGCTGATTGTTCCAGCAATGTTGTCGCCAACCAAACCGCCTACTTGAGTACTAAAATCACTTCTGCTCAAATTTACATTCCCCGTAGCATAGCTGTAGCTGATATTTCCATTCGTACTGCCGCCAATCAAGCCGCCAACTTGAAAACTCGAATCACCGCCGTTCACATTCCCTGTGGCATAGCTGCTCTGGATCTTTCCACCTTGGGAGTTATTGTTGCTGCCGACCAAGCCGCCTATGCTATAACTATCATCCGTTCCGCTCACATTTCCTGTGGCGTGGCTACCGCTGATTTCTCCATTGTGGTTTGAAGCAACCAAGCCACCTGCATAGGGACTCCCATAGGCAACAGCAGGATTTGGGAACAAGCTCACATTTCCTGCGGCGTAGCTGTTGGTGATTTTTCCATAAGACGCATTGCCAACCAAGCCACCCGCAGAAAAACTTCCACTCACATCCCCTAAGGCGTAGCTATCGCTGATCGCGCCACCTTTGTTCGAACCAATCAAGCCTCCTATCACTTCACCTCCGCTCACCTTTCCTGAGGAATAGCTATTGCTGATCGTTCCATTTTCGTTGTTTCCAATTAAGCCGCCAGCATTTCTATCCGTACTTGCGACCAAGCTCACATTACCTGAGGCGAAGCTGCTGCTGATCGTTCCATCAGACTTGTAACCAACCAAGCCGCCTACATACTTATTTCCGCTTACAATCCCTGTGGCGTGGCTGTTGCTGATCGTTCCACTATAGGAATCACCAACTAGGCCACCTACATTTTCACTTCCGCTCACATCCACTGAGGCGTAACTATCCTTGACCTCTCCATTGTTGTTGCTGCCAACCAAACCGCCTACACTATAGTCTCCACTTACGCTTCCTGTAGCGAAGCTGTTTTCTATCGTTCCTCCATCGTTCAACCCAACCAAAGCGCTTACTGCATATCCACTGTGAATAGATACATTTTCCAACTTCATATTCGCAATAGAACTTCCATTCCCGATACTGCCAAATAATCCTGCAAAATCGCCATTATGTATCGTTAGCCCCGTTATTTGATATCCGTTACCATCCATGTGGCCTTTAAATGGCGTATTCTGAGAACCTATGGGAACCCAACCCGCTGCTGCATAACTGCTCAAATCAATAGGACCTGTCAGTTTAAAATAAAGGTTCCCATCTAAGTAACTGCCCCTTACCTTATTCAATTGATTGGCCGTTCCAATGAGATACGGTTTGCTGGAAGACCCCTCTCCTGAAAAATCAATTGCCGCAAATACTTTACTACTTCCAACCCCACCAGAGATCGCCCCGAACACGATCATGATCACCACTATCAGACTCAACACTTTATTTCCCAATTTACGCATTCCTCTTCTCCTCTCCATCCGCTTCCTAAAATCGGCTCTGCCGAACATCCCGTGAGATCTCCAGCAACCCGATTGAAGACTTCATCTTGTAGACGGAATTATCACTCTCATAATGTAAGTCTACTGCAGCCCAATAAAAGAATAATGAAAAAATCGGGCCATACATAGAGAAAAACCGCGGAGCATCAAGCCTTCGCGGTTTTGTCGATGGACAAATATATTTATTTTTTCCCTAAAAAACGGCTTACCAACATGTCATATAGTTGTATCAGTTGTTCAGACGGACGAATGCCAAGCTCTCGGCTGAGAAGTCGAACATAGTCGGTATATAGGGCCGTCAATCCTTTTTTGTCCCCGTTCATCTCGCAGATCGTCATAAGATGGCGAATAACCGATTCATCCAATGGATTGC
Organism: Paenibacillus sp. N3.4; assembly: GCF_008017805.1. Classification (GTDB taxonomy): domain Bacteria; phylum Bacillota; class Bacilli; order Paenibacillales; family NBRC-103111; genus Paenibacillus_E. The sequence continues at coordinate 4,226 of NZ_VRTT01000113.1, forward strand.
GCTCATTCAGCTTGAGCAGCAGCTTTGACGCGGGGGGCGTTTCCCCCTGCGAAATAAGAGCTGCCGCAAGGTGCTTTACGAACGCGGCGTACAATTCCGCATAACGCTCTGTTTCGTGAATGGCCCATACATACGCCTTATCGCCGTACAGATCGCCCGTATAAAGACGTTCAATTTGGATCGCTCTCTCCATATTCTCGGCGTCAATGACTTGCAGTTTCTCCACTTTCTTTTCAAATTCTACGTAATCGATGACGCACTCCTTTAATTCAAGCGCATAGCCATCGTTCTCCGACCGTACGACCTCGCGCATGCCCAACGTTTCCAAGGACTTACGCAATTGATAGACCGTCGTATTCAGGTAGTTCTCCGCATTAGCTTGGTGCATCCCTCCGAAAATATCAGTAACCAGCCTGGAACGGGGAATTCGCTTACCTCGGTAAAGCAGAAGATAAGCGAACAGCTCTGCGCATTTCCGCGATATCCACTTGATGCGGCCCGTTCCGTTGCTCACGACGACGTCACCCAGCATCGTTAGGACGATGTTACCGGAATCTGCTGATGTCGCAGCCGACAGCGAAGGCGAATGGATGAGCCGCTGATTCGACATAGCCCGATTTACCGTCCGCTGCAGCCGCTCCTGGGAAACGGGCTTGATCAAATAATCCAACACGGACAGTTCGTACGCATCCAAGGCAAATTCCTTATGCGATGTGACGAAAACAACTTGCACCGGAGAATCAGAAGCTTCCATCTCGGCAGCAAACTCCATTCCACTCCCGCCAGGCATAGAGATGTCTACAAAGGCTAGTTCAATATCTTTGTTCTGCCCTAGAAAGGAGGCTGCGGACTTCGTATCCGTAAAGGTACCCGCCACCTGAACACCGGGCACCTTATCCAGCATTTTACGTAGAATCAAATGCATCGTCGGCTCATCGTCTACCAGTATCACTTTCATAAACTCTCTCCTTCATGCCTCCGTCGTCGAAAGATTCCCGCATTCCAGCTGAACCGGGCAAAGTGAATAAAAAGGTCGTTCCAATTCCCGGCTCGCTCTCGAACCAAAGACTGCCGCCATGGATGCGAACGAATTCGCGAGTCAATGCCAGTCCGAATCTTGTATCCCCCAAATCTTCACCGTTAACCATAACTTTTAAAAATGGTTCCTCCAGACGCAGCAGTTCCGCTGTTTGATCGTCAATGCCAATTCCGTTGTCGTGCACAGACACGACGATCCGATCTCCTTCCAGAGCAGCGGCGATCTCAATCGCTCCACCAATCTCAGTAAATTTGATCGCGTTCGAAAGCAAGTTGCGCAGGATAAGATCCAGCATCTCTTTATCAGCTCTAACTGCTAGCCTATCATCGACTCGCTCCGTCATCTGAATTTGTTTCATGCCCGCTTTCGTGCCGGAAAGCAACAACGCCTGACGAACCACCTGCTGCAAATTCCATCCTATCGGATGAAACACGACTTTCCCTTTCTGGCTGCGATACCAATCCAACAAATTTTCCACAAGATGAAAGGTACTTTGCACTTGTCCTTTGAGTTCCCGCACCAATTCGGCATGTTCAAAGTCGGCGGCGGTCAGTTCGTCTCCAAGCAGCTCAGTCAAGCTGACGAGCAGTGCAATCGGATCGCGAATGTCATGGGCCACCACGGTAAACAACTTATCCTTGAATGCGTTTAACTCAGACAATTGCAAGGCATTCTCACGCAGCCTTGCTTCACTTTCCTTCAATTCCGTAATATCGTTGAACATTAATATCTTACCGATCAGAACTCTGCCCGAATCGTAGATGAGCGACAAACTGCAGTTGTAGTATTGGTTTCGGTTCGCATGGAATCTGTGGAACGGGAAGCGTTCATCCCCATCACTTGCAGCGCGGATGCGTTCAAGCAATTCCGGATTGGAGGGCAAAACCTTTCCCATATGGACAGGATAGCTTTTCGTCAAAACAAGTTCGGGAAGCACCTCTTTGGCTGCGCTATTGTAACTGACAATCCGATCCTCATAATCGAACAGGACGACCCCGTCCCGAATCGTTTCAAACACTTTGGCCATGGCAAGAGGAGTTAAGCGAAGTAAATTAAACCGGAGAATGCCCATCACGTAGGCCACACCCGATATGGCGAATCCGAACGGTGTCAAATCAATACTGATACCCGTCCATAAGAACAAATTTAAAACCATGGGTGCGACTGCTCCCAAAAGAAGAACGACAATTTGCTTTCGCACGATCGGCAGAGCCCGCCAATACATAGGGATAAACAATAATATTCCGCACAAAAGAACAAGATAATTATAAATCGTATGCACCTTATACCAAGGTCCCTTAACCGTCGTGTACAAAGGAATTGGAGCGTCCTCATTCAAAATATAGCTCTCATAGACCAGATGATGCCAATCGTTGGTCAAATGGATTAAAAAAACGGCTACAGGGATAATGAAAAGCATGCGAGCGAGCTGCTTCCGATAGCGAGATGCCGTCCCGGTAAATTGGATGACTTGGAAGAACCATAGCGTAGTAACAAATGGAATGCCCAAATATTCAATTTGAAGCGACAGCTTCACTTCATTCAGATTTCGGCTCAACACCTCAAACGCGTAGCCCAGCGCATAACAAGCCGCTGCCAGCATGATGAGAACCATCGTTTTGGCAACAGGCAGATGTCGTTTCCTGTAAGACAAAAAAGAAACGAACAACATCAGTCCCGTTGCGAAAAAAAGTGCTACCGACATCCATTGTCTTGTATCCACGGCTGCGTCTCCCTTGTATCAAATGACTGTCAAACCCTTTGCGCAGTTCGACAAGATTCTATTATTATCTATCAAAAATAGGATATCATCTACTCTATCTATGTGTCCACGGATGCGTCAACTATGCATCACCTTTTCTATCGATTACTACGTAGAAATCCCTAACATAAACAAAGAACGTCCCTATTCCTTCCTCACGGAAGGAACTGGGACGTTTTTTGCCAAAAAAATAACGATACTTTAAATAACAGCTTTAACTTGCTTCGTGTAGAAAAAGCGAACCATGTAAAAGTAGACGACTTGTATGGCGAAAAAGACGCACAGTACAATAGCGGATTCTGTAACCAGGTTATAATTAAACATATGGGATAATGCAGTAAGTGCCACGGCCCCATGGACAAGCGCCACAACAATGGGTGCGAAGAAAAGAATCGCTGTTTGCCTGCTCAGCACCTTTTTTAATTCTTTTTCAGTCAACCCCATTTTGGCAATTGCTTTAAACTTTTGTTTATCTTCATCTAAATCCGTGTAGAGTCGGAAATAAAGAAAGCTTCCAGCCGAAACGAAAAAGACAATTCCGATAAACAATCCAATGAACAATACAGGTCCATAGCTTTTATTTAACTCATATACTTCATAATCAACGGCAGACAGTTCATGCCGTCCAACCTGATTCAATAAAATCTCTCCTGCTTCTATAACGGCCTGCTGCTGGCTTCCTTTCGCCTGCCATACATGGAAATTTTTTTGTTCAACAGAGCTTGGAAGCTGTTCATAGGCATCATCCTTGACGACGTAATAATCATTCATTTCAGTAAAGACATTTGAACTGACAATGACTTTGGGCTGCAGAATGATCCCTGATTGAAGCTTAATAGGTTGGCTCAGCGGTTTATCTTCTTGTTTAATCCCGAATCTTTTTAAATGAACGACTGCCGACTGCCCGTCTTCCAGGTTAATTCTATCTGCTCCAAGTAAAGCTGCAAAACGGTTATAGTCAGATTGCTTAGTGATCAATGTAGGCGTCTTTTGATCGCTTATGCGGAAGTACCTGAGTATCGCTTTAGCCTTCTCTGTCTCAATTTGCTTGCTGCCTAATTGTTCATCGATTAAAGTGACATTCTTCTCTTCCTTTTCCTTACTGCTATTCTTGTCTGGCGTATAGGTTAACGTGTAAGGATTCTGTGATTTCGTTAAATTTGCGGTTAGGGATTGGAATCCATAAAGTGACCCAATGGCGCTAAATGCTACGGTTGAAATAATGGCAACCATGAAAAACGTTCGTGCATTATCCTTCATTCGAAACGAGAGATCAGCAAACAGAAGCATATTGGTTTCCCGCCAGAAGATGGTTTCTCTTTTTTTTAGACTTCGAATCACATAAACACTTAATTGCGTAAACAACAGATAGGTACCTATGATTACCACAATAATAACTGGCAGCATGACAGTGAGTACCAGTGCCCCTTTGGCGATCAAAGCAGTGATGTAACCAATCCCGAGCAGTACAATGGCTGTTATTGTTAAAAAAACAGATGCCTTTGGCTCTCCTTTGGACTTCTTATCTCCTTTAATCAAGTTGATTAACTTTCCGCTGCGTAGAACAAAAGAGACAACAAGGGAAATGAACAGAAACAAAATGGTAAAAGAAACAAAGGTTAGAAGAATTGCCTTCCATGGAAAATAGAAATTCAACTTATTTTCAATAATAAGAACATTTTCAGCTGTTAGCAGGATCCCTTTTGCAAAAACTAATCCAAGAGCAATGCCCCCTATTGTGGCAAAAAATCCGATTAACATGTTCTCACAAAAAACCATCAACCGTATTTGTCTAGAGGACATTCCCAACAGCATCAATAACCCGAACTCTTTCTTGCGAGATTGTAAAAAGGAACTCATCGAATACAAAACGAAAAAGAAGGAAAAAACGTAGATGATTCCTGAAGACACGTTAAGACCAAAGGTTGCTTTGCCATTCACAGATCCTCCGTTCAATGCCGGATGGAAGGCGAAAATAGCAAAAGTGAAAAATACCATCACCATGAACATGCTGCTTAGAAAATATGCCGCATACAGTCTCTTATTGCGTGTAACATTATTAAACGCGAATTGACGAAAGGTCATTAGCATTACCTCCCAACAAAGAGAGTGTATCAATAATCTTTTGGAAGAAAACCTGACGATTATCGCCGCGATGAATTTCAGAATAAAATCTTCCATCCCGGATGAAGACGACTCTATGACAATAGCTGGCTGCTAGAGGATCATGCGTAACGAGCATCATCGTTGTTCGCTCTTTTTGATTGATGGATTCAAGCATTTCCATCACATCCTTTGATGCCTTTGAATCCAGATTTCCTGTCGGTTCATCTGCAAGCAACAGCTTCGGAGAATGAATCATGGCTCTGGCAATTGCCGCTCTCTGCGCTTGTCCGCCAGATATCTCGTACGTACGCTTTTTCATAATATCTGTTATCCCAAGTTTCATAGCAATTTCATTCGCCTTTTGTTTCATCTCGCTGACTTTTTTACCATCTAGCGTTAGAGGCAGGACGATATTTTCTTCAACCGTTAATGTATGAAGTAAATTAAAGTCTTGAAATACAAAACCGAGTTCGCTTCGGCGGAAGCGAGCCAAGTCATTTTTGCTTAATTGATGTGGGTTACTGCCGGCAATTAAGATTTCACCAGTTGTCGGTTCGTCGATTGTTGCTATCATATTCAATAAGGTTGTTTTCCCACTTCCGGAAGGCCCCATGATGCCAACAAATTCACCTGCATCAATATTTAAGTTTATATCTGATAAAGCACGGTAAGCGATTTTCCCTTCATAAATCTTACTTGCTTGCTTCACATTCAACATGACGAAAGCTCCTTCTAATAGTTATCATTCGATCTGTGATTATTGTATCGCTCTCCACCGGATGCAACTATTGATTCTTCTTTCACTTTCCTTACACGGATGTAAGGTTTTGCGATGCCGCGAAAATAATTCGAAACGTCGTACCTTCGTGCACTTCCGAATCAAGTTCTATGCGATGCCCAAGATGATCGGCTGCCTCCTTTGTTAAATAAAGACCCATCCCGGTCGATTCTCTGAATTTACGGCCATTTTCTCCGGTATAAAAAGGGTTGAAAATACGGGTTTTGTCCGTATCTGGGATGCCCACTCCAAAGTCAGTTACTTCCAGTACCGCTTCTTTATCTTTCTCATATAGGGATATGATTAATTTCTTACTTTTCCCTGCTGAATACTTCACCGCATTATTTATAAGTTGTGAAAGCATAAAAAACAACCATTTTTCATCCGTCCCAACGATGATTCCTTCCTTTCTCTCCTGCAGCTGAGGATACACCTGATTACGGATATAATAGCGCTTATTCTCCTGGTTCACTTCATTCACGATTTTGGACAAAACGACAGGTTTGACATGAAAATCCTGTTCAATGGTTCGAAGACGCGCCATATAAAGAATCGTATTTAATCCCGTTTTCATTCGTTCCGTCTCTTCGCGGATATAGGATGAATCCGGTTCATCCAGATTTTCGGCTGTGAGTTCGATGACGGATAAAGGAGTTTTCATTTGGTGCACCCATTGGTCCATAAATTTCAGATGCTCCTCCTGTCGATGCTCTGCCGTTTTGATTTGTTGCTGGTAGTATTTGTACTGACTTCTCAGCAGCTTATTAAAGGCTTCCGATACAGGTGTTTGCTCCGGTTTTTGGAAGGAATCATCCAGTGACTCAAGTGGTTTGCTGAGGCGCTGATAGAAACTACGACGACTATAATATTGATAGAAGAGATAGCATCCAAGAAGGAAAAATCCGAGGAAAATTGCGTACAAAGCCGGTGAAATATGGCGATATCCATCAAGCCAATAAACGCCAAGAATCGTAATGAATTGAATGATCTGTAACAGCAACAATAGCGAATGCTCTTTGAGAAATAGCTTCATTAACTTCCCGCCCTTGTCCATGAAACGTTCAGACGATATCCTGCGCCTCTTACTGTTTCTATCGCATTATCAATGCCTAGTTCAAGAAATTTTTTCCTGACTCGTGTCATGTTCACATTGAGCGTATTTTCATCTACATACGCTTGATCGTCCCATAGCTTTTCAAGTAAATCTTCTCGGCCCGATACGCGCGGATAACGTTCAATCAGGCTTTCGATAATGTCGGCTTCTTTTTTGGTCAATGAGACAACTTTTGTACCGAATAGTAATTCAAGTCTTTCCGGATAAAGCTTAAGCCCGTCTTTTTCCAATATTCGCTCGCCAACCTTCACCGCGTATTCCCCATAAGCACGCCTAAGATGACTGCGAATTTTCGCCAAGACAATTTCAGAATGAAACGGCTTCGTAATAAAATCATCCCCGCCATTTTCCAGCGCCATCACCTGATCCATTTCACCTATTCGCGCTGATATAAATATGACAGGACAAATCGATTGCGTACGGATTTGCCGGCACCAATAATACCCATCATATCGGGGTAAATTGATATCAAGAAGTACAAGATCGGGCCTATGTTTATGAAATTCATCCATCACGTGATCAAAGTCAGCTACTAATGTTACAGTATAACCGTATTTGCTTATGTAAGACTGTATGAGTTCAGCAATTTTAGGATCATCTTCTACGATCATAATAGTTTGCATATCTTTCCCTCCTTGGCATGGTGTATGTATCCGATTATAAAACACTAATGAGATTATCACATCTATGGGATAAAATTCCCTTTCCAACTTGCAATAAAAAATTGTAAGCAAAAAACCAGCAAGATCCAATAGGACCATTGCTGGTTTTGGTTCGCCTCTAATGCAGAGAGGGTCTGTTGTTAGGAGGCATTTGCGGCATACCTTGGGCCGGAACATAAGAGTTAAGCATTTTTTGCATATCCGAAAATTCAAGCCTTGGAACTTGATAGTAAGCATTTCTGTTTTGGTATAAGAAAATTTCATAGGCCATCTCAATAAATTGCTGAACTTGAGAAGCCAGTACGCGACGAACCGCAGGATTCGTGACTTCAACCGATGTCATCGTCAGCAGAGAAGCATGAGATTTAATCAGCCCAAGCATATGTGCGCAAATGCCCGCATCCTTGACCTCAGCCAGCGATTGATTCGGCTTTTTCGGTTGAGTCGGCTTAATGCCATAGATCGGCTGCGATAGATTTCGGATCATATATGTACCCGTTTCATGGCTAGGTTTTTGCCCCGTTGCAAAGCATTCAACCGTTAAATTGTAATGAAACAAGGTAAAATTGTACTGACGGTCCAGAATATCCAGAAGCTCTTGATCCTGAACAAACGGTCTGAACATCATGAATTGGTCCAGTACATTGATTGCACAGTCAAGCACTTCATGTAGGTCAAAGATTTCATGTCCACCATGATTCATGTAGTTCTCGCCTTGCGGGAAATTATTGTACGGTGTTTGGTACTGCATCTCGAATTCTCCTTTGATCAAATAAGTTTGGTAACTTGGATAAGTTGTGCTGATTAGGTCAAAATTATGCATGACACTATAAAAGAATAAGCAAAACCTCCCGGCAAAGCATTAGCCGATAATAACAGAGAGCTTCCTACGCAAGTAAAAGGGTTAACGCATGTTGTGGCTGTTTGGGGAGCACATAACCCCTGTACAATTAAGATTTCAAAATGTAGCGACAATCTCCACCGGATCGGTGATAACTTACTCGTGCTCAAAAAAGATGGTACGGTTTGGACACTGGATCAAGGTACTGTTGTTCAAACAGAAGGATTGTCGGATATCACTGAGGTGGCCTTCCTCAAAAAGGATCATACGGTTTTTTAACAACCGAGGAGATACCAATGGCAAGCTTCTCGCGCACCCTAATGGGAAGGTCGAACCAAGAGGATTCTCTTCTTCAAGAGTACTTCGGCTACGGCACTTTAAAGGGTATAGTTACCGCTTGGATTTGAACTACTTAGATTGTGCGACTGTGAGGCGCACTAAGAAAAGACCACCCGAAGGTGGTCTCATTTGTTTAAGTTGTAAGCGGGCGGCGGGAATCGAACCCGCGCGATCAGCTTGGAAGGCTGAAGTTCTACCATTAAACTACGCCCGCATGTTATGAAATTGATGGTCAGAACGAAACGATTTGAACATGCGACCCTGCTCCCAAAGCAGAGGCTCTACCAAGCTGAGCTACTGGCGCATAGGAAATTAAGATAATTCCGGACCGACTCGGTACGATAGTCACCTATCGCATACCTTACCGAGTTTCGATGGGGGTAAAGCTTTTTGCAGAGCTTGCATTACCACTTGGCTGTAGTGCCAAATTAAAAGCGGAAGACGGGGATCGAACCCGCGACCCTCGCCTTGGCAAGGCGATGCTCTACCGCTGAGCCACTTCCGCAAATAGGATCCTAAGAAAATCTTAATTGTTAGGATATCATCGCTTAGAGGATCTTGAACCCGCGAATGTTGGATCCAAACATTAATGCTTTAACCCCTTTGGCACGATCGCCACAATATGAAGTTACTTTTTTGGCAGGGGCAGCAGGAATTGAACCCACACCAAAGGTTTTGGAGACCTTTGTTCTACCCTTAAACTATGCCCCTAGAAAAAGTAAATGGTGGAGGCTGACGGGATCGAACCGCCGACCCTCTGCTTGTAAGGCAGATGCTCTCCCAGCTGAGCTAAGCCTCCATGGGATAGATGTATTGTGCCCACGCAAAGTGCAATTGCGTCACTTTATATGGATTTGTTGGTGACCCGTAGGGGACTCGAACCCCTGTTACCTCCGTGAAAGGGAGGTGTCTTAACCACTTGACCAACGGGCCTTATATCAGAAATTTACTTGCGGAAAGAGAGATTTAAACCCTCGAGACGCTTGTGACTCCTACACGATATTTCCAATCGTGCTCCTTTGGCCGCTTGGACTTCTCCATGAGGGTACTCCCCGAACAGGACTCGAACCTGTGACAACTCGATTAACAGTCGAGTGCTCTACCAACTGAGCTATCAGGGAATATGGTGGAGCCAAGTGTGATTGAACCTCTGACCTCACTGTGTAGCAAAAAAAATACCCCAAAGGGGTATCTGCTTGGCAACGTTCTACTCTCCCAGAACCCTGCGGTTCAAGTACCATCGACGCTGGAGGGCTTAACGGTCGTGTTCGAGATGGGAACGCGTGGGTCCCCTCCGCCATCATCACCAAACTAAGAGTTTTGCGAAAGCAAAACTTACTTCGAAAGCCT
>NZ_VRTT01000114.1 GCF_008017805.1 Paenibacillus sp. N3.4
GCCATTGATAAGAGCGCTACCGATACTTGCTCTCCTGTCGTTAGCAGCATATCCATTTCACGAGCCGGTGGGGCTCCATCGTAAATTTGCTTAGACAGGTCAATCAAATCATCTGTTGTATCACCCATTGCGGATACGACAACTACACAGCTGTGACCTGCTTGTTTTCGCTCCACGATTCTTTTTGCAACACGCTTCATTCGCTCCGCATCACCGACAGAGCTTCCGCCAAATTTCATCACTATAAGAGACAAAGCTGACCCACTCCTAACGCATACTAGTGCATAACAATTCAATATTATAGCATAAAACCTCACACGTGTGGTAAAAAAACAGAATCAAAAAAAAACTCTCCGACCCGTTGTGAGTCAGAGAGGCTTAATTAAATTAAGATTGTGCACGGGAGATATATCTGCCATCTTCGGTATCTACCGTAAGAACGTCGCCTTCATTGATGAAAAGGGGAACCTGAACCATAAGTCCTGTTTCTACTTTGCACCTTTGAGAGCGCCTTGTGCGGTGTTGCCTTTGATGCCGGGCTCTGTTTCAACCACTTTTAAGTCAACGCTTTTCGGCAAGTTAATCCCTAGGATTTCACCTTGGTAACTTAAAATTTTGATATTCATGTTTTCTTTCAGGAAGTTCAATTCCCATTTCAACTGCTCATAGGAAAGGGAGAACTGATCATACGTTTCTGTATCCATGAACGTATACTCATCGCCACTCGCATATAAGTACTGCATTTCGCGGTTATCGATGTGAGCGCGACCTACGTTTTCACCAGCGCGGAACGTACGTTCAACCGTGTTGCCATTACGTAGGTTTTTGAGCTTGGAGCGCACGAATGCAGCACCTTTACCTGGTTTAACGTGTTGAAAATCTAATACGGTAAATAAGTCGTGCTCGACTACAATGGTAAGACCTGTTTTAAAATCGTTAACTGAAATCACTAGTGAGTCCCTCCGCTAATCAATGATAAGAAAATCTTTGGTAGAATGGGTAAGTATTTTAATTCCGGTGTCCGTAATTACCACATCATCCTCAATACGCACTCCTCCGAAATCGGGAAGATATATACCAGGCTCAACAGTAACTACCATACCAGGTGTTAAAATCATGTCTTCTGTTTTGGACAACCGTGGAGATTCATGAACCTCCATGCCTAAACCGTGTCCGGTCCCGTGTCCAAAGTAATCGCCGTAACCGTGCTTCACAATGACGTCGCGCGCATAAGCGTCGCCTTCTCTTCCTGTTATTCCTGGTTTAAGATGAGCCAGGCAGTTTAATTGGGCTTCTAGCACGATGTCGTAAATTTCTTTGTGCTTGTCCGTCGGCTTACCTAGCATAACCGTTCTTGTAATGTCAGAGCAATACCCTTTATAATACGCTCCAAAATCCAATTTGACAAATTCGTTTAATTGGAGCACGCGATCGCTTGCTTTACCATGAGGCAAGGCAGATCGTTCGCCGGAAGCAACAATCGTTTCAAAGGAAGTCGAGGTTCCGCCATTTTTCGAATAAACATCTCAATCTCAAGTGCAATAGCTTTCTCAGCAATGCCCGGTTTGATGAATGACAAAATATGAGAGAAAGTTTGATCCGCCAAATCAGCAGCTTCCTGCATAATTTGCAGCTCTGCATCATATTTAACGATACGAATTTGTTCAACAAGACGTGATGTAGGTACGAATTCTATACCAGTCAAACCTGCCTGATAACTAAGGAAGTCGCCATAAGTAACATCCACCTGCTCGAAACCTAGTCTCGTAATACCTTCATGCTGCAAAAGCTCCGCAACCGTTTCTATAGCTTTCGGTTTATGCTCAATAACTTCAAAAAGCTTCGCTTGTTGAGGCCCTTGAGTCATATAACGAAAATCCGTTAATAACAGTGCACGATTGGGCGTTATAAGTACATAGCCGGAAGAACCCGTGAAACCAGATACATAGGTACGGTTATAAGCGTTCGTGATAAGCAGTGCCGGTAGTTCTTGCTGTTTCATAACCTCGCGAAGACGTTTAATACGTTGTTCTTGCATCTAAATCACCAATCTTTCCTACATATGGGATACTAACGCTCTTAAACCGAGCTCGTAGCTCTGGGCTCCGAACCCACAAATCTGGCCAATAACGACCGGTGCGGTAACGGAATGATGACGAAACTCCTCACGCTTATGAATGTTCGAAATATGAACTTCTACGGTAGGTAATTGTACAGCGGACAGTGCATCACGAATCGCATAGCTGTAATGCGTGAAAGCACCCGGATTCATGAGAATGCCATCTTTCGTTCCGAACGCTGCATGAATCTGATCAATAATCTCGCCTTCATGATTGGACTGAAAACATGCCAGTTCAATGGAAAGGCTCTCTGCCAACTTATTCAAACTCTGAATAATGGCCTCAAGGGAGAGTGTTCCATACACCCCAGGTTCACGCACGCCGAGCATATTTAAGTTCGGGCCGTTAATTAACAGAACCTTTTTCATCAGGTAATCACTCCCAAGCTTGTTTCTTCAAGAATTAGCTTTATCAGCCTATACAACCTTGATATTTTACCATAACTTTCATGTATTGTGTATAGGCTCTCTTGACCTATCATTGGTGTATTCAACCGAGATCGAGTATCCGATGAACATTCCCCAAAGTAAGAACAAACAAAATTCACTAAGAATGGTGTCGATATCCAGAGCTGTGATCCAATAGGTCATACCGGATATGGGTCCAATAATAAGGTATAAAGCAATCCACCAAAATACCCCATAGGCCAGTCCCCACCAAGGGCCTTGCAGCTTCCAAAATGCAGCCATGTAGATAAACGCTGCGATTATGGAGAAAACGGTGAAAAAGCCCCAGCCAATAAGCATCCCTTTCCAGGTTAACAAAAATTCGTGCTTAAAAAACGGCTCCACGAGAAAACCGATGACGATTGTTGTGAATTTTAAGTACTGCTCAACAATTTTCAAAGCGCCCCATAAAAAACCCGCAAAAAAACCGATGTAAAGGGCATATAACCATCTATTGGTTTTGATTGTGCCTTCGTTCTGCTTGTTCATGCTCTGTCCACTTCCTTTCTTGGCAGAGGGATATCTTTTTTCTCTGGTAACAATAGTATGTTCTACCTGATTCGGTAGCATTCAATCCGTGAATCCGTTACAATAAGAAAGTACAAATAACCGAATATGAGAAAGATAAGAAGGTGGACCTAGTGGCAGAACAAAACAGTATATACGGAGGACAAGCCGTCATTGAAGGCGTCATGTTCGCAGGGAAAAATGTGCATGTAACGGCTGTGCGCAAAAAAGACGGTTCCCTTGATTATTTAGAAGTACCGAAAAAAGAAATTCCTTGGGTTCAAGCACTCAAAAAAATTCCGTTTGTTCGTGGAATCGTGGGCATTATAGAATCCAGCGCCAAGGGTGCGCAACATTTGAACTTCTCCGCTGAATCGTTTGCTGAGCAAGAAGGAGATAACGAAAAGAGCAAAGCGGAAGAAAAGCCGGGAATCTTTTCTAATATTTCCATGATCCTCGGCGTTGCCGTGGTCGGTGTCATTTCTTTTCTTTTTGGAAAGTTCGTCTTTACATTAGTTCCTGCTGTGATTGAACAGTTTCTTTTTCAAAATGCATTTAGCAATCAATTTCTTCATAATCTTATAGAGGGTGTAATCAAAATCATTTTGTTAGTGGGATATATTTATTTCATATCCTTAACACCTATGATTCGCCGTTTATTTCAGTATCACGGTGCTGAACACAAAGTGATTAGCGCCTATGAAGCAGGTGTGGAACTCACTGTCGCTAATGTTCAGAAATTTAACACTCTACATTATCGTTGTGGCAGCAGTTTTATTGTTTTTACGGTGATTATTGGTGTTGTCATCTACTCTTTCCTTCATTACGATGGATATGTGGAGCGTATTTTACAGCGTTTGCTATTACTCCCTGTTGTTATCGGCGTTTCTTATGAGGTCCTGAGATTCACTAATTCCCTGCGTGAAGTTCCTGTATTACGTTACTTGGGTTACCCGGGACTATGGCTTCAATTGCTTACGACCAAGGAACCTGAAGACCATCAAGTGGAGGTGTCCATTGCCTCCTTCAACCGCATGCGTGAAGCGGAAAAAAGAATTACGGAGGGACGGGCATGAGAAGAAAATTCTCCCCAATCGAAATCGCAATCGGAATATTAATCGCGATTGGTTTGATTGTAAGCTTACGAACCTTATTCATTCCTATATTGGTGCTAGGCATTATTTTTCTGTTGTATAAATTCCCGCCTTCTCGTTGGCGGCTAAGCTCTTTCAGCCGAGGTTCAGCCAAGGGAAAAAGCAAAAAAGGGAAATTCCGTGTCATTAACGGCAACAAGGATTCCAAACCAGATGATTTCCCGAAATATCATTAAACTAACTTCGCCTTAGCTATGAAGTCTGAGCACATATTTCTCATAGTTCATCTCATATTTTTGTGCGGACCATTGCTTGAAATACTGTTCGGCGGCTTCATATCCCGATTGGTAAAGGGATAAACTCACCTCTTGGGTTAGGCTGAACTGGGTGTTCCTTACACCTAGTGTTGGGATTTTAATGGTTCGGAAACGGTCTTTTTGTTCGATATAACGTTCATCATGAGCATTCAGCATGGTGCCAAAGAGGGCTTCCATCATCGTAACAGGACCTTTGATGCGATGCGTTGTGCTTTCACTTTTACCGACCAAGTGAAAGCCGATGACGGGAACGATCTCGTCGCGCTTTGTTTCACCGTCAAATACCCAAAGCGGATAGTTGCTTAATAAACCTCCATCCACAATATAATAAAACTGCTCTGCGAATGGCTCTGCTGTCGCAGAGCTTTTTAAATTCCTTCTAATCATGACGGGATCAAAAAAATAAGGAATACTTGTGCTCATACGAACCGCTTTAGCAATGGAGAATTTTGATGGTTCAATACCATACTGCGCAATGTCATCCGGTAATATAAGCAGCTTGCCTTGCGTAATATCCGATGCAATAATACGAAGCTGATTTTTTTTCAAATCTCCAAATGTGCGAACGCCTTTGGCTAACAGCTGTTGATTTACCCAATATTCCAGTGCTTCACCGGAGTACAAGCCCTTTTTGAGAAATAGCCGCGCAACTGGGCCGATTATTTTGGTATTGAAGATAGGAGAACGCTGCATAAACGATTTAAATGGGGTTCTAAGGATTAATTCCTTCATCTCATCTCCAGTATAGCCCGCGGCCAGTAACGCGGCCACAATAGATCCTGAGCTTGTACCTGCTACTTGATGAAAGCTATAACCTTGCTTCATCGCCGCGCTTACCCCACCTGCTAGGGCAATTCCTTTCACTCCACCACCCTCAAACACACCATTAATCTTCATTCGACATCCCTCCTGATAACCGCCAATGAGGCTCCATTGTTATGTATGCGAGGAATGTTTGTTTATATGCCCATAAAAAACAGAGTACCGCATGCGGCACCCTGTCTAGCTTTCAGCTTCAATTTCTTTGCGAACATTCAATAACTCATTCATACGGTTCGGATCCCTGCGAAAATATTCGAGCAGCGTTTCGATACAAGTAATAGAATCCCAGCTCAAATGGTGTTCAATTCCCTCAACATCTTTATATATATTGTCCTCTTGGACACCGATGGTCGTTAAGAAATTTTCCAGAAGTTGATGTCGATCAACGAGCCTTTTCCCCATCTTCTTCCCTTTGGAAGTCAACATAAGGCCTCGATATTTTTCATAAATTAGATAATTGTCTTTATCTAATTTTTGAATCATTTTGGTAACGGATGAGGGGTGCACTTCAAGCCCTTCAGCAATGTCGGAGACACGAGCGTAACCTTTCTCGTCAATGAGCTTGTATATTCTCTCCAGATAGTCTTCCATGCTTGGTGTAGCCATTGCTTTATTTCCCCCTGCTTTTCCTTTATTTCCTGTCCACTGCTTAACTATCATAATGCATCAACCTAGATGCGGTCAAATATCCCATGGTTCATTACGCGCAGCACTTGGCACACTAGATACAAGTGAAGGGAAACAAACACGAAATGGGGAAAGGAGCACTCTAATGTCCACTGAATTGCTTTCACGTCCTGTGCCCAGCACGGCAATTTTTGTTCCGGAGCTTGTTTATTTTGAACCTGACTCGATGAATTATCCAAAGGGACAGCGAATCTATGAATGGGCTAAGCAGCAAGGATTAGAGATTCATATGACAACCTCTCATAACCAAATTCGTGACTTGCCCGGTGATTCAGAACTTGAAAAGTACAAGATTGCTAAGCGAACACTAGTCGTTGGTATTCGCAAAACACTTAAATTCGATACATCCAAGCCATCTGCCGAATATGCGATCCCTATTGCCACTGGCTGCATGGGACATTGTCATTACTGCTATTTGCAAACAACACTAGGGGCCAAACCTTATATCCGCGTGTATGTCAATATGGATGATATCTTAGGAGCAGCCAAGCAGTACATCGAGGAGCGGGAACCGGAAATTACTCGATTCGAAGCCGCATGTACTTCAGACCCGGTTGGCTTGGAGCATATCTCCGGTTCTTTGAAGGAACTCATAGAATTTATGGGCCAACAAGAGCATGGGCGTCTGCGTTTTGTAACCAAATACCATCATGTAGATTCCTTATTGAATGCCAAACATAACAACCATACGCGTTTTCGTTTCAGCGTTAATGCCGACTATGTAATTAAAAATTTTGAACCAGGCACTTCCAAATTCCATGAAAGGATCGAGGCAGCAGGCAAAGTAGCCAAGGCAGGCTATCCGCTTGGTTTTATTATTGCGCCGATCATTTGGCATGATGGATGGGAAGAAGGCTACGCCGCTCTGTTGGATCGTTTATTCAAAGAACTTCCTCCAGAAGCTACGAAAGACCTGACTTTTGAAATGATCCAACACCGGTTTACACGAACAGCGAAAAATGTAATTGCCAAACGCTACCCAAAAACGAAATTGGAAATGGATGAAGAAAAACGTAAATACAAATGGGGACGTTGGGGGCAAGGCAAGTATGTATATCCGGATGAACAAGCAAATGCGCTTCGGGAATTTATCACGGAACAAATTTTCGATAAATTCCCCTCAGCAAAAATTGAATATTTTACGTAACTAAAATTTTAACCAGTCGGGGGTAATGGTGTTTAACCATAAGGTGATTTGTGTCATTTTGCCTGTATAGAGCAGAATAGCAATAACCACCATTAAGCCTCCGCCTATTTTCATAATGGTATTCGAATATCGCAAAATCCATTTCGTCGATCCAATGAAAAAAGAAAGGACGAAAAATGGAATGGCGAAACCTAATGAGTAAGCTGTTGTCAGTTGGAACCAGGTTCCGGGTTCGGTTGACGCCAGTGCAAGAATGGCTGAAAGTATAGGTCCAACACAAGGAGACCACCCCGCTGCAAATCCCATCCCTACAAGCACAGAGCCCAAATAACCGGCTGGTCTATATTTAATTTGCAGTTTCCGTTCTTTCATCAACCATTGCGGTTGAAAATGCCTAATAGAAACAATCCCATAAGAAATATTAAAATAGCTGCAATCTGGCGGAGTAAATCACGATAGTCCAAAAAGAAATTTCCCAAGAAGCCTGCCGTTAGACCAAGCGCATAAAATATGATCGAAAACCCAACGATAAAGCTTAATGTATGTAACATCGTCTGTCGTCTTACTTGTCCTGTGTTCTGCCCTGATTTCAGTTCACTTACAGAAATACCGGTTATGTAAGAAAGATAAGAAGGATATAAGGGCAAACAGCATGGGGATATAAAGGATGCGATACCAGCCCATAAGGCAATCCATAAATTAACGTTTAGAGAGTCCATGTCATCAAATCCTCAATCCTCTTTTTAAAATAATCCCAATCAGCATAGCGATAAGCATAAGCACCACAGTTCCACCCGGAGCAAGATCCCAGACTCCAGCGACAATGAGTCCAACAACAACAGCAATTTCTGAGAAAATGACGGCCAGGAAAACAGAATGTTTGAAACTACGCGCGATAAGCAAGCTGCATGCGACGGGTATCGTTAATAACGATGATACAAGTAACGCCCCTACGATTTTAATGGCTACTGAAATAACAAGCGCTGTTAACATCGTAATCATCATATTATAAAACTTTAGAGGAAGTCCACTTACACTCGCTGCATCCTCATCAAAGAACATGAGGAAAAACTCTTTAAAATGAGCAGCGATGACCACAACCACGAGCAGTGAAACACCCAAAACAACCCATAGATCTATAGAATCCAACGTATAAATGCTGCCAAACAAGTAGCTCATGACATTCATATTAAAGCCCTTGCCAAGCGTAAACAAAATCGATGCCAAAGCAACTCCGCCTGACATGATGATGGCGATCGAAAGCTCTGCATATGTTTTATACGCTTTACGCAGCTTCTCTATGGCAAAAGATGCAAGCAGAGCAAAAACGAGTCCCACACCAAGGGGATACACATTAATGAGAAATCCAAGAGCTACTCCGGCAATAGAAACATGAGCAAGTGTATCCCCGATCATCGACAAACGTCGAAGGACTAGAAAAACGCCCATTAAAGGCGCTGTAAGGCCAATCAGAATGCCGCCTATTAATGCACGTTGAAAAAAATATTCCGAAAAAATATCCACCAATCTCCGCTCCTTACTGAACTCCGATCATCTCGCGAATTTGGCCGATTGAATGAGTCAAATTCGTCTCACGGCAATCCTCGGGATCATGGGTATGCTTAACATAGAACTTAATGCCGCCACTCACTTGTTGGGGCTCCGTTCCGAGATAAGACTGCATCATATCCATATCATGAGACACCATAATGAACGTCATATGATGATGCTGATGCATATGCCGGATCATCCGGAAAAATCCGATTTGTGTTTCGGCATCGATCCCTACGGTCGGCTCGTCAAGAATGAGAAGTTCCGGATTATTCACAATGGCCCGCGCGAGGAAAGCACGCTGCTGTTGTCCGCCCGACAGTTGACCGATTCTCCGGTCTGCCAAATCCTCAATACGCATGGCGAGCATGGCGTCTTCCGCTTTCTTAAGATCGACTTTCGTCAGACGACGATATATCCGCTTTTTATTATACAAGCCTGACATAACAACCTCTCTGACCGTTGCAGGGAACAATGGATTGAATGCGTTTTTTTGCGGAACATAGCCGATTTTTTCCCAGTCTTTGAATTGACTCAACGGACGTTCAAACAATCGTATCTCCCCTTCTGTTGGCTTTAGAAGGCCTACTAGCATCTTCAAAAGGGTTGTTTTCCCAGCTCCGTTGGAACCGATGACACCTACGAAATCTCGCTCAAGAACATCAAAGTGAAGATTCTCTATGACTTTCTTGTTTTCATATGAAAATGAAATATGATCAATTGACACAATGCTGCTATGGCAAACAGCTTTGGTGATGTTATCCATCCAAAAACTCCTGACGTCAGCGGAATATTAAAAGCCTACACATTATTGTAAAGCGATAACTAAATTTTTCAAATTCTTGTCCATGATAGAAATGTAGTTTTCACCGGCTGCGATCTGTTTATCTGTTAACCCTTCAAGCGGATTAAGTACCATCGTATCCACTTTCGCATCTCTGGCTAACGTCTTGGCTAATTTATCGGAAACAAGCTCTTCAAAGAAAATATATTTTAAATCATGAGCTTTCATGTATTCGTTCATTTTTTTCAAATCTTGCGCCGTAGGCTCCGCTTCAGGTGATAGCCCCATAATGGACATTTGAGTTAAGCCGTAATCCCTGCATAAATAAGCAAAAGCATGATGAGAGACAGCTATTTCCTTTTTGGGAGTTGCAGAAAGTGCTTTTTTATAACGAGCATCCAAATCATTTAATTGGGCTGCATAAGACTGATAATTTTTCTCGAAGACATCTTTGTGTGCGGGATCAACAGAAATAAGTGCCTCTTTAATATTATTGGCCATTTTAACAGCATTTAACGGACTTAACCAAGCATGTGGATCAAATTCTTCTTTATTATCCGTAATTTTAATTAAATTTGCACCTTTACTCGCTTCAACGACCTTTAAGGAAGAATCTTTCGATAAGCTTTCCAAGAAATCTTTGACCCAGCCTTCAAACCCTGCCCCTTGATAGACAAATATTTGCGCTTTAGTCATATTTTTTAAATCTCTACCTTTTGGAGACCAGTCATGCGGTTCCACACCAGCAGGTACAAGGTTGATTGCATTGACATAATCTCCGCCAATTTGCCGTGTAAACTCATAGAGCGGATAAAAGCTGGTTACGACATTAACTTTGTTCTCTACAAGCTCGTTTTTCGTACTAGATGCACTTCCGCATCCTACCAAACATATCGCGAATAACCCAACTAAGGCTATGTAAAAGAAATTGTTTTTACGAAACATAGTACCCCTCCGATCATCTTCTAAATCGTAATTTTTTTAATTAACGAACTTGATTATACGAGTAGGCTTCCTTGAAGTCAATACGTAAAACGGCAAAATAAAAGCTATGCTGTGAACATCTCAGCATAGCTTGCTCGTAATCAAAGAGGAAATTCAAACGTCTTATTTCGTTTTACTCCCGCCCTGCCCCTCTGATGTCTTTGAACTTCCTTGTTCTCCGTTACTCGTATCCGATTGCCCCTGCTGGTCATCACCCTGCTTAGTGGATTTTGATGATTTATTGCTTTGCTCTTCCAACTTTTTGTATCTTTCTTCGGATTGCTTAATCAGCTTCTGATTCTGCTCCGTTTGATAGTTAATAATCTCATTATATATCTCGTACTGCTTCTTTAACTCTTGGTCAATGACACTCTCTTTCGATTTTGTGCTTTGCGTTTTCTGCTTCGAGCTTTGAGCTTTCGCTTTACTTTGATCAGAATTGCTATCTTTCTTTGCGGTATTTCCACCAAAGAGCTGACAAGCCGTTAATACAAAGACCATGACAGCGACTCCGCACATTTTCAAAAGCAACCGACTACTCATCTGCCTCACTCCGTCGTTAGTTTCCTTTATAATGCCCAGCCTCCACGAAAACAAAACAAGCACCCCTTCCCATTCAAAAATCATGGGGGGTGCCTGTCGGAAAGGAAATCCTATTATTTCACGATTGCGCCATTTGGCATCGAATCCGGTACCGTAGCCAGCGTCAATTCGTCGCCATGCGAAGCAGCCAAAATCATGCCTTGCGACAACTCGCCGCGCAGCTTAACAGGCTTCAAGTTCGTGACGCAAATTACCTTGCGTCCGGTCAACTGCTCGGGCGAGTAAAACTTCGCAATGCCCGAGACAACCTGGCGCCGCTCGTAACCAAGGTCGAGCTGCAGCTTGAGAAGCTTATCCGCGCCCTTTACAGGCTCGGCCGAGAGCACTTGCGCTACGCGCAGCTCCACCTTGGCGAAATCGTCAATCCCGATTTCGTCCTTGGGCTCCGGCGCGGGCACCGTAGTAGCGGCAGCCTCCGGTGCTGCTTGCGGCTCGGCGGCGTCAGATGCCGCGCCACCTCCCATGGCCTGGATGATATAGGCGACTTCCGCCTCCACATCCAGTCTTGGGAACATGGGCTCACCCTTCTGCACCTTGGTGCCCGCAGGGAGCTGCCCGAAAGTTTGTACGCTTTCCCAAGCGGTCAAGCGAGGTAGATCCTCAGCAGCTAAGCCAAGCTGCTGCCAGATCAATTGCGGCGTTCTTGTTAGGAAGGGACGCAGCAGCACTGACGAAATGCGCTGAGACTCAGCCAGCACATACATGACCGAGCCAAGGATTTCACGCTTGGCTTCATCCTTCACCATCGACCACGGCTGCGTCTCGTCAATATACTTATTCGTTCGACTGATCAATTGCCAAACGGACGAAAGTGCGATGGAAAACTCCATCTTCTCCATCGACTCTTCATATTTGGCTACCGTGTTACGTACAGTTTCGAGCAAACTCTCATCAAACTCCGTTGCTCCCTCCACATAAGCGGGGATCACACCAGCAAAATACTTATCAATCATAACAATTGTACGGTTCAACAAATTGCCTAAATCATTGGCCAGATCATGATTTACCCGCTCCACAAAGCTTTCCGGTGTAAACGTACCATCTGCTCCAAAAGGAACTTCTCTCATCAGGTAATACCGCAGAGCATCTAATCCATATCGGTCGATTAAAGTAACCGGATCAACCACATTGCCCTTAGATTTGGACATCTTGCCATCCTTCATCAGCAGCCAGCCGTGCGCAAACACCTTTTTGGGCAGCGGCACATTAAGCGCCATCAACATAATCGGCCAATAAATCGTATGGAAACGAACAATCTCCTTACTCATCAAATGAACATCAGCAGGCCAATAACGATCAAACAAACTCGTATCACTTGAACCGTAACCTAATGCAGTAATGTAGTTGGACAAAGCATCTATCCATACATAAATAACATGCTTGGGATCCCCTGGAACGCGAATCCCCCAATCAAACGTAGTTCGAGATACAGCCAAATCTTCAAGACCAGGTTTAATGAAATTATTAATCATCTCATTTTTCCGTGATTCTGGTTGAATGAAGTCTGGATTCTCATCATAAAACTGAACCAATCGGTCAGCATATTTACTCATACGGAAAAAATAAGTTTGTTCTTTCATCTTTTCTACAGGGCGTCCACAATCCGGACAGTTGCCATTAACTAACTTACTTTCTGGGAAAAACGACTCATCCGGAATACAATACCAGCCTTCATATTCGCCTAAATAAATATCCCCTTGATCCAGTAGCTGTTGAAATATTTTTCCGACAGTATCCTTATGACGCGTTTCCGTCGTACGAATAAAATCATCGTAAGAAATATCTAACTTTGCCCAAAGCTCTTTAATGCCGCTAACGATCCCATCTACAAATAATTGGGGTGTCGTTCCTTTTTCTTGCGCTTTACGTTCAATCTTTTGACCATGTTCATCCGTACCAGTCAAATACCTCACATCAAAACCACGCAAGCGTTTATAACGAGCCATCGCGTCTCCAGCTACCGTCGAATACGCGTGTCCAATGTGAAGCTTATCACTTGGATAAAAAATCGGGGTCGTAATGTAAAATGTTTTAGATTCCGTAGACATTGTTCGTTCCTCCCAGCACTTAGTAGAAAACACAAAAAACCCTCATCCATCTTGGGACGAGAGCTGAACTCACGCGGTACCACCCAGGTTCCCCCGCCTTTCGCAAGCTCGGGGCTCAGTAAGTCTATAACGACTTAACCCATTAACGCTGGGACACGAAGCCAACTTACTTCCATGGATTGCTTCACAATTCGCAAACATGGAAAGCTCGAAGGCTTATTCTCCCGGACCATATTCCAAACTTACTCCTATACCGGCTTTCACCTAATCCGGCTCTCTGTTGATAGGCCTCCGTCTGTACTTATCCGTTCATCGAAAACATATAGAACATCTTAGGCAAATATATCGAAAAGAAGCGCTGCATGTCAAGCAGATGGATCCTTATAAGCCAATTTTTCCTTTGGTGCGGGAACCAAATCGACACCACCCGGATGAAAAGGGTGGCATTTACAAATTCGCTTCGCCGACAGCCATGATCCACGCAAAGCTCCATGAACCTCAATAGCTTCTAACGCATACTGCGAACAAGTCGGATAAAAGCGGCACGTAGGCGGTTTCAAAGGCGATATAATTTTGCGATAAAAGTGTATGGGCACCTGTAAAGCTTTTTTCATATAGCATCTCCTCGCCAAAAAAAAATTCATTCAACCATGTGTCTCTCCATCATGCCTGAAAAAAAAGAGGGCGTCAAACTTACTATTTAAAGGAAATCACTTTCGATGCTGTAACCCAAATAAAAAGGCAGAATACAAATGAATCGAAATAAAAGTTCCAAGCCATTCTTTAAAAGTGGTTGAACAAGAACTAGAATTACGCAGAGGATCACAAGAACCCAGAAATCTCTTATAG
>NZ_VRTT01000115.1 GCF_008017805.1 Paenibacillus sp. N3.4
TCCGCGTTACGGAGGGCAAGAGGCCCGTCAGCGACGCTGTAAGCACTAAAAACGTGCTTATAGTGAAGGAAAAAGAGAGAATGGTTGGTATGATGAGCTGTAAAGCTGTTTTTCCGTGTTACAGAAGGCAAGAGGCCCGTCAGCGACGCTGTAAGCACGAAAAACGTGCTACAGCGAGGGAAAAAGAGTGAACTGGTGGTGGACTAGCAGAGCGTGAGGAGGCATCATCCATTCTTAGAAATTTTCGTACATGTTGCTGTAGATGTACGGTTATGAGTTTAAGTTAGCATCATCCATTCCTAGAGATATTCGTAAATGTCTGCTTGCAGACGTACGTAATTTGCCGTTAAGTTAGCATCATCCTCTCCTATAAGTATGAATCAACGGTTCCTGTTGTAACGTTGATGAGCCTAGCTGCACATCACCCTCTCCAAGGCGTATTCCTTAATCTTTTGTAGCTCAGTAGCTCATTAGTTCCTTATTTCCTTAGCTATTTTCTAACTTCTTTGAACTTCCTTCAATGCATACACGATGGTACTTTTTTGACCTCCAACTATAAAGGAGAGAAGTCCCTCCAAAGCCAAGCGTTTCAGCCAGTCTGAAGCGATGCGAATATTTACATTACATTCGGCTGCTACTTCACGAAGTTTTACTTTGCCGTTGCGTCGCTTAGCTAGATGAATGACAAGTTGTTTTCTTTGCTCCCATAAGTCATTATCATTATTTTCAATGGATGAGCGATTTGAAGCATTTATTACAGGAGAAACGCTCTTTTTGCATTTAAATAGATAAACTTGATGTTGTTGTTTTTCATTCCAAGGTTCTTGTGCTTTAATTTCTTTTCCAGCTTTCTGCTCGTGTTCTTTACTATGCAGCATATGATTTCGGGATTTTAGCACAGCTCGGCCATCACTTTTTCCTACGGCTCTTATTTTTTTCAACCAACCTCTCGTTTTACGACGCATGGTATAGACACACTCCTTTGTATAGGTACGAAAAAAAGCACACCCGAACCGCAGATTTAACCTGCAGAATCGAGTGTGCTTCACTCCGATACGTGTATTACATATATTTACATTATATGAGGATAACTAAGAATATGCAACATATATTTAACAAATGTTTACTTTTTAGGTCGAATTATGTTTGGTCTTCCCCACAATCCACAAAAAAGCCAGCACTTGCTTAACGACCAAGCACCAGCTTAGTTACTTGATTAAAATTTACGTTTGCCCGGTCCATCCGTCGATTGGGTGTCTGGCCACTCCTCTTGTGAGCGGCGGGTGCGGTAAAAGTACCAGCTATCATTCAGCAATCGGATTTGTCTGCGGTTCTTATTCTGGAAGGCCCGCATTAATTGATTACAGAGCCATTGCGGCATCATGCCCATCCCCTTCTTCGCATATGTACTTCTAGCATATGAGGTCTGGGCTGATTGGGTGCAGGTCCTTTTTAAATGAGAAGTAGATGTTGGAAAGTTTATGCTTCCCATTCCTCTTCGTACCATTGTTCCAGCTGCGCTTGGAGTGCGCGGATTTCCGTTAATAAAGAGATAAGGGGATATGCTTTCTCTTGAACGCCGGCAAAGGTTTGCTCCAGGCGATTGATATACGCTAATCCTTGCGTTATGACATGTGCGGCTCCAACCAATTCCAGATTGTCACATTCGGCAATCACATGTGGGAGTTGTGGAACAACGTCAGCGGTCAATTTTTCCAATTCTTTGTGCAATCGAAGATGAAGTGCTGTCAATTGGTACGAGTAGGAGGCGGGCATTTCAACGAATTCTAATTGCTGTTCGAGTTTAAGAATGGCATATCTCATTTGCGGCATATGTATGGTCATATCCTTTCTTTTGAAAGCTGACGTTTCTTCTTTTCTACTTGACAGTATAGCCGTACGTAGGGTACAAATTCAAGTGAGAACTTGTCAAAGGAGCGTTGGGGAAATGGATGATCAGGACCTGCAGCAATGGGTGGAGCAGATCTCTCTGGCCTCATTTGGCAGACCATTTGTACATCAAGCGCGTTTTAACCGACGATTAAGATCAACGGGTGGGCGTTATTTTACCAAATCCCATGATATAGATATAAGCTGGACACAGTGGGAAACGTTTGGACGAGATGAAATTGAGAAAATCATTAAGCACGAACTTTGCCATTATCACTTGCACATTCTTAAGCGTGGCTACCAGCATCGAGATTTGGATTTCAAAACATTATTAGCGCAGGTAGGTGGTTCTCGTTACTGCCGAGCATTGCCGCGACCTTCCAAAAATCAACCTTACAAATATCGGCTGGAGTGCGTGAATTGCAAGACAGAATACTATCGCAAGCGTAAAATGGATGTCCGTAAATATGCTTGCGGCAAATGCAAGGGAAAACTAAAATCGTATAAGCTTGACTTAACAACGTCTTCATAATAAAATAATACTTGTTCATTCCCTGATAGCTCAGTTGGTAGAGCACTCGACTGTTAATCGAGTTGTCACAGGTTCGAGTCCTGTTCGGGGAGCCATATCTTTGGAGAGATACCCAAGTGGCTATAAGGGGACCCTCTGCTAAGGGGTTAGACTGCGTAAGCGGTGCGAGGGTTCGAATCCCTCTCTCTCCGTATATCACATAGCTGGAAATAAGCTCAGAGGCTGCATGCCTTTGGGCTTATTTTTATGTGGGAACTAAACTGATTTTAACAGTTATTAAAAGGTTGTCCGTTAGGCATGTAGGAACGATATTATTTTACGAATAAGCCAGAACCGGTGTTGGACAGTCCGTTAAGATTATACCTTGCAGCTACAGAGGAACAGCTTGCCATGATGCAGAACATTGCAGCTGCCTCTGAGCAGTTGAAAGCCGTCGTGGATACGTTGAATCATTCCGTTTCTTTTTTTAAAATTGCTTAGTCTATGATGAGAAAAAGGCACTCTTGTGATTTGCGATCACGGTGGAGTGCCTTCTTTTGCATTTAGAACCATCGTTTACGTTTAAAGAAAACCCACATCAAAGCACTAACGAGGAGCATTAAAATCCATACATAAATGTAGCCAAAGCTCCAATCCAATTCAGGTATATTTTTGAAATTCATTCCGTACAAACCTACAATAAAAGTCAAAGGAAGAAAAATCGTGCTGAAAACCGTTAAGGTTGTCATAATTTCATTCATACGGTCGGATTTCATACTCATCTGAAGCTCCAGTAAACCAGTTAATGATTCACGGAAAATGTCTAAAGAATCTACCGCCCGAGATATGTGATCCATGATATCTATAAAATATACTTCATCTTCAGGTCTTGAGTAAGGAAAACTGTGATGGGTAATCGCGGCTAGCGAAATTCGTTCTTCTACGATAATCCGCCGGAGTTGATGCATGGTTCGTTTAAGTTCGAAAATATCCTGTGCAATCCGAATCGATGGATTCAGATAAACATCCTGCTCCATACGATCGAGACGATCGTCGAAATGATCAACGACCACGGAGTAGTCATCGACGCAACGGTCAAGTAAGAAATGAAGAATAGCCCCAGGATGGCTCATTCTCTGCTCGACCTCTAGGCAAGAGCGATAGAGCTGATCCATGAAGGGGAGCTTCGTTTTGTGAATCGTAATCACATAGTTAGCACCTATAACAATTCCGATCTCCTGTGGCTCCAATTGTTCGGAAATAGCGAAAAACGTCAAAAAGATATGATTCGGATAAGTATCCATCTTTGGACGTTGGTTCAGCTTGATAGCATCCTCGATAAGAAGTGGGTGGCACTTGAACAGATCGCCAAGGACATGTTTGATTTCATCCGTTGGGGCATTCTCCAGCCTAACCCAAGCAACCTCATCCTGTTTAGGAAAACGAACTTTTTCCTCATGAACACTGCCTTGCTTTGTTTGATATATCAACATGGAAGGGCGGGCACCTCTTATAATAGAAATTACTTAGAGCATACCATAGTTATGTGTATGCATTCCATATTTTGTGCTTGTCAACTTTCACGTAATCCCTTATAATAACTATTGTCGTCCAAACGGGCTGGAATGTTCAGTGGCGATTATGGCCCGTTGGTCAAGCGGTTAAGACACCTCCCTTTCACGGAGGTTACAGGGGTTCGAATCCCCTACGGGTCATCTTATTTTTCATACGCGGTCGTGGTGGAACGGCAGACACACCATCTTGAGGGGTGGCGCTCACAAGGCGTGAGGGTTCAAATCCCTCCGACCGCATCCCAGCTAGGTTTTGCAGGTTTTATAAGGTTTAAATTAGATAGTGTGTGTAACTACACATGTTTCTGATTCATGAGATCACTTTCTTTTCAGAACATTAAAATTCTGATGAGGGAGTGTTTTTTTGTTGTTAAAATTTGCTATTCAAGAGTTTAAAGAGGATCGAGAGTACAAAAATCTGTCTCCGCGGACGATTGAATCGTATTTAATGACGTTGAAGGAGTTTCAAACGTATTGTGTGAAGCAGGAGATTATCAGTGTCGAGGATGTTACGCAAGCGGTTATCAAGTCGTATTTGCTTTATTGTCACAAGGAAAGGGACAATAACCCCACAACAAGAAATTCAAAGTTGCACTCCATCAAGATATTTTTCAACTATTTAGAGGACATTGAAGTTATCGCATCCAAGCAAAACCCGATTAAAAGACTTGCCTATGTAAAAGAAGATATTCAGATTGAAGCATTCAACGACTCTCATATTAACCAGATGCTTAATTACTATCGGAGAATTAAACAACGGCAACGCACCTTCACGCTTGCAGGGACTATACGATTATCATTACGTTGTTGGGTACTGGCGTGCGGCTAGGGGAGCATATTAACCTCAAATGGAACGATGTTGATATAAGATCGGTAACGGTAACGGTGTACGGCAAAAAGCGTGAACAGTCTTCCATCCCTTTGACTGAAAAATTAGTAAAGGAGCTTGCCCAATATCAGGTATTATGCAAGCAAAATTTCGGTGAGTTATCTGAATTCGTGTTTGTTAGTGACAGGAAGAATGGACAGTTGCAAGTTGATTCAATAAAATCCATCTTCAAAAGACTAAAAGAGGCAATGGCATTCAAAGATGTGCGTGTGTCCTGTCACACATTTCGTCATACATTCGCCCATCGGATGTTAATAAATGGATTCGATGTATTTACTTTACAAAAAAATGTTTCGACATAGCCAGATTACCATTACTCAGCTACCTTTCCATATGGGGAACTGTCTTGCGCGAACAAAACCAAAAGTTTAATCTGCTTAATCATTTGGATTTGTAGGGAGGGGGTGAGCATATGGTGAATGAAATTTTAGACAATGCCATCTCACTTAGTCGCTTGTTATGGACACTGGATGATGCAATCGTTTAACAAACTCCTATCCATCTCACAAGCTCATTTAAGACTTGTAAAGGAACATTCCTATTCTTCATCTTCTGAACGCCGGAAGGCGATTATAGCCGAAATAGAAGCCCTCAGAGCCGAAAGGGATTTGCTACTGGAGGGAACGACATGAAACCAACCAAAGGCATAATTAGTATCGAAATCATCCAAATATTCCTTGAAGGCGCTGAGGAACGCTTAAAGTTTAAGCTCCAGCTTCGAACGATACTTTCTGTATGGCATGGCAGCAGCTTATAGGGATTTAATTCAAAATCACGAGAAAGCTCACAAGGAAATGGAATTAAAAGAGTAATGAAAAAAGCGAACAGTGCCAACTCCACCGTTCGCTTTATTATTTGAGCATATGGTTACTTTAGGCATATCACACTCATAGAACGGCTTTCCCGCAAACTCATTCAGCAAGGTGTATGCACGTTGCAAATCATCGTTAGCAGTCTGTATCCAAACAGCAATGACCTTCCTTTTCATTCGCTCATGATCGTCATAACGAAACCAAGCAAAAAGCCTTTGCTATGCCGAGTAAATTGAGGCAACTCATTACGAGATTTCATGATACTGTTTGCAGCTATCTTCCGCATATCTTTCAATAACTTAGAGTGCTTACGCATTCGTCTTCCTCCTCAAAACTTAGAAAGGGCTTGCATCATTATTCATGCAAGCCCTTTTCATTTTAACGGAACAGCTTTTTCAATAATTCGTCCAGCGTGGGGGTATCTCTCAGGTCAACAGCATCACCATCAAACTTCAACAAACCTTTCGATGCGGCTGCTTTTGCCAAATCGTGCAACGCATCCTTATCAAAAGCTGATTTGCCGACAAATTCATCGATACTCAATCTGGAACGTTTGGAGTGATAATTTTCATTACGAATGAAGACGAAGAGCGCAGTACCAAACACTGGCCATTTTCCCTTGATCTCCGAAATCGCAGACCAACCACCTTCAAGATATTCTATAAATCGTTCCAAATCGTTATTGCTTTCATGAAGATTAATTAACGCTGGCGAAGAAGGAAGTTCTTTCTTTTTCCCGCCTGAGAAAAATATCAACCACAAAAGTCCTCCAAGAAACAAATAGCCTACGAACATAAGCAAAACCTTCCGATTGTTTTCGATACTCAAGCACAGCGACAAACATTTCAGGCGATTCGCCTCCTTTTTCGAATCTACAACCAGATATCTACGACTCCTCGCCGATCGCGTTTTCAGACAAAATAGAGACAAAATGTCTGAATTTTTTCCTGTAGACTACTTCTCTTAAAAAGAGAACCGGGATGCGAAGAAGAGTGTATGGAAAAGTTTAATAAACCAAACTTTAATGGACAATTTTATGCACTGTTTTGCAGATGTATGAAATTTGCAAGGCTAAAATGCAAAGTAAAAGGACAAGCATCACAATAAAGTGACAACTCATCCTTCGCGGGTAAGGTTATATATAAGAACGAAATCACATCTTGGTCTTGTGATCGCTCCCCAAAACCAAACGTACCATCTTCTTCTCTTGACCATTTGATAATCAGGATAGGATTACATATTTTTGAAGTAATCAACTCTATCAGGCATCTTGTTGTGAAAACTGCTCCATATCAATCGAGAACTTCCATATTTTTCGATAAAAACTAGTGGTTATCAATTTCACTTAAAGTGATGTCATAGATGTGAACAGAATTATCGTTTGTATGAAGAGGGTCACTAAAACCTATTATTGCTCCTTCTGGCATTTCAAAATTTCCAGTCTTAATAATAAGACGATCAACCCCCGTTACGTCTAGCTCAATTGTTTTTGGAGCTTCTCCACGAGTCAATCTATTAGAGTAAAACAGACGTTTTCCATTAGATATTTCAACCTTCAAGAAGTCATACTTATAGTTATCATCTACAGCAAGCTTAGCAATGAAAGTCACATATCTGCTTTTCAAAGAAAAATCCGTTTCGACCCCCAGTGCACCTGATAAATCGTTAATAGATGGTTGATATGTTGAATGGTCTACCTCAAACGGCTTTAATTCCTTACGGAAACCAATTTTATAGCTTTTATTTGTTGGTTCCACATCTTTTAAAGAAACGATTCGCCCTTCCGTTACTGGAACAATATCACTGTTCGGATTTTCGTATTTTTCTAGGTTTTTCGGAGCGGCTTTAAGTATGTCTAATTTATTCAAGATATTCTTAATAAAAGCAAGCGATTCTGCACGAGTCAGAGAATCATTTTGTCTATACCCTACGATGCTTCTTTCAGTCTTACCATTAGATAATCCAGCATCAAGCAAATAGTGAATCGAATCCATTAAATTCAAGTTCTTCCCTGCTGCATTCGTTAGTAATTTAGCAATTTGCCCACGATCAACCACTTTTTGGGAATCCCCAATAATCCTCCAGTTATGTTCCTCGGCGTATTTCAAATAATATGTATCCCATGCATCATTATTCGAAGGAGTTTCTATTTTGGCTTTATACGCTTTAAGCAACATAGCAAGAAATTCAGATTGCTTAACAGGTATATCGGGCTTAAACGTGCCGTCTGGATACCCATCAACTATCTTGTTATCTACGCCCCATAGAATAGCATCAAAACCCCAATATGTTGCTGTAACATCGGTAAAATTAACTAGATTAACTTTAGCTGTTTGTGGTTTTAAATTGCTTTCATTTGCCCCTGCTGATACTGGTAGGACTAATAATAGCACCAACGACAAGCCCGCAGCGATCATTTCTTTTCTCATTATGAAATTACCTCCTCCATTTATTTAGATATTATATTTGTGGCAAGTGACGGGTCTGAATGATTATTATTTTTCAATCATTAATCGACATATTGAATATTGGAAATCTGAAAAGTAGCGAAAGACGATAGTGCAACCATTTGATTCTTTTCATTCGGTAATTGACAAGCATTTAATATTTCAATTATTTGTACATAAGTTTGGTCTAGGTATGTCTTGAATCTCACTTTCCAATCGCTGTCATGGATAAACTCTTGTGTGCTTATTTGGAATAAAGGGGTGTATTGATGGTGAATTTCTATGGTTGAGGCTGGAACTGATTCATAATAGAAAACCCATCCCTGCTTTGCATTTAGACCTATGGGATCAGTAGCAAAGTCTGTAAGATGCACCGTGACCATCTCTGTTTTAAAATCGGTAAAACATTTTAATTTGGCATATCCATTCACCGTAAAGTTTCCATCGCGTGTACATATGTGGATATCCATTCCAAGTAATATTTTGAAAGTATCAATTAAAATCATCAAAAGAAAACATTGACTCTTCCTCCTATTAGGTTACTGGGTAAAATATCGGTTTGTTAGGCTAACGTTGTTATTCCGTTTTAGTGAAAGCTGGTGATCGGTTAAAATAGAAAAAATTCTCGTTTTCGTCGGTAGTAATTCGTATTTGATTATTTCTAATTTCGAGGTGTGCGGGAATTTCCTTATCAGGATACATTTCTGTGATAATAATAATATTTGCTGTATTGTCCGGTTGTATTTCAAATGCTTTTGACTCCCAATTATAAGGGCTAGCTGAATGGTTTTTTGGAAAACCTTTTTCGTCATAAAAAACTCGTGAATTAAATAAATCGCCTCGTGAAAGTTTTAATGTATTTCCACTAACAGCGTCAATCCGAAAGGAATTTTCAATCCTCTCATCCCATCCTTTTTTATCCGCATCGATTTCCAAGGAGAGTCCCCAATTTCCAATTAATGTTGCAGTGTCAGAAGTTTCATTGTTGCAAGTTCTTTGTTTGCCATTAATAGTGACCGTTTGATTTACCTCGTCCCAACCAACGTCGCTTCCCAAGTTTTCTGCAATATAACGGAGTGGAACGTATGTAGTTCCTTCATATATAAATGGCTGTTGTTCCGGCATCTTAGACACATTATTGATTTTCACATCTTTTACATTAAACAATACCTCGATTGTTTTTGATGACGATGCTGCTGCAACCCCTACCGAACCAAAGACTAATGCTCCAGCTATAAAACCCAAAGTAAATCTTAATTGTTTCATAATACTCACTCCTTAATATTTTTTATATAAGTCAATAATGAGTATTATATTACGTGTAATATAATACTCATTATTAAACGTTAAAAAAATTCGTGCAGCGGTTAACATGGGTACAAATGATGTTAGGAGTTGTTTGCCCATTGAAATTAATTGAAGCAAGGAAAAATAGTGGCATCACTCAAGAAAAACTCAGTCGGGAAATCAACGTTACTTTGAAACATTATCAGAACATTGAGCATGGAATAACCGTGCCTTCCGTTACCATTGCTCTGCATATCTGCGAAGTTCTTGAGATAGACCCAAGGGATATTGATGAGTGGAAAGACCGAAGGCAACCTTCATAGGTGGCTTGCGGTCTATATTGTTCTTATAGTCATATCTAAACCTCTATCTACTCACCCCATTTAACCAGTTATTAAAAGAAGCTGTCCAATAGCCCAAGGAATTTTCATGGTCAAAGTTTATTACACCTAAAAGGTCATAATCTGAATCAAGTGAGACTGGAGAATAAGAATTAATTAGATAAACAAGCCTATTAAAGATTTCTTCACGGGTCAATTCACTTGTGTAAACGGCGTATAATCGAGTATTAAAGAAATAGAATGGGAGTTTAAGATCGCTTAAATGTTGATAAATCGTAGTTTCTACTTCATTAACCCTATCAAGATTTTCTCCACCAATCATAATTAGAAAAACCATTTGCAACGACCATCCTTTTTAAGATACTTTAGTAATATAAAAATGATATATGGATTCAATATTTAACTTCTAAGCAGTCGAAAAGCTTCATGGAGAAGCCATTCTTTGTCTTCAGCATATAAATTACTCTGAACTTTAATAAGTCCACTTCTTTTCGCTAACCTGTCCATTTGGTTTTTCATCAATTTAGAGTTGCATAGAACGATAACTTGGGAGCACTGAGGGGTTAACCAACGCTGTAAATCCTCCCATAATCCCATGACCTCAGGCGTAAAGACAATCGGCTGTCCGTTCGCTATCATTAATCGGTTATCCACAAGAAGCTTGACCTTCCCCGAGATAAGAGTTAGACAAGCTTGTTTAAGCTCTGCTGATATTCCTAATACTTCGTCTTGACTTAGGACACCTTTGACTTCCCAATGAAGCATTTGTTCATGATGATTGACGATATACGAAAAGCGTTCCTTAAGCGGTCTACTAAACTCGCTTTTGAGAAATGCCGTATGTAGGGAGAACCTCTCATCATCAAAAAAATAACTAATGTCCACATCGAGTGTATTACAAAGAATCTCAATATTCTTCAATGAAACGTTTCTCTCACCCCGCTCAACACCACCGATGTAAGTTCGATCTAAATTTGAATGGTTGGCGAGCATGTCTTGAGACATGCCTGAGCGTATTCTGAGTTCTTTAAGACGCACGCCAAAATCTTTTAAAATACTCATGTGGTGCAACACTCCGAATGTCGAAATTTGTAAAATCATACCAACCAGGTTAACTATACCATAGCATGAGATAATTTTTCGACGGACTATGAGTATCATTGTTTTTCTTTTTTTGTCCAAAAGCCGCTTTTTGAGGGAAAAATAGTATTGGTGAATTATCGACATATTCACCATTTTTGTATAGCCGTACTATACGCTTATTGATGGTTAAGTACGGCTGTAGTATAAGGGAGTTATCGAACTTCTTGATTTTGGAAGCAGGGATTACCCTTTGATTATTGGGTTGTTATCAAATTGGATGAAAGAGGATGATGAGGAAAACTTTTATTATGGGTGGATTCAAGAGGGGTTAGCGGGATAGTGGGCATGTGGTATAGGTGAAGTATAGCTTAAATATCAATCGTTTGGAGTAGGACGGTGAAGCTATAACCTTTGGTATTCACATAGTGCTGTAACTCTGCTGCGCGGTTTTCTGTCAACGTGATAATGTCCAGCGGCACGGATGAAGAAGTCGCTTTGTCTGGTGGTGGAACGGCAGACACACCATCTTGAGGGGGGGGCCTACACAGGCGTGAGGGTTCAAATCCCTCCGACCGCATCCCAAAAACCTGAAACTCCTTGAAATAAAGGGGGGTTCAGGTTTTTTTGTTCTGATTTTTTATTTGAAGTTGAGAGCGATTGTATGAGATGAGTTTGTTTTTGGTGGAATTGTGGTTTTTCCACATTAAGCCATTTTCTTGGTATAATAGACCTATTTGATGACATATCTTACGATAATTAGCGTCGATTCATGTTGAAAGATTAGATTATTAATCCACTGGGGGACAATTTAATGAGACTATTAAACAAAGCTTTATTACTATCATTGACATTTATTTTTGCGTCACAGTTATTGGTGGCAAAATCATTTGCTGATACAGGAAATCCAATTAAAAAAATAGTTCGTGGACCAAACTCAACTATTGCATTAATGAATGATGGACGACTTTTGATTGAGGGTACAGAGGGGCTAGTTGATACCGAGAATGCTCACTATTTCTTTTTTGAAAATGATAAAGACGCTACTGATTGGAAGGAAGTTACAAGTTCTGATACTGCGGTTTTTGCTATAAAGAAGGATGGAACAATGTGGTCTGCTGGCTCTTTGAATGATGTAGGAAGTCTGGGGACTGGTGATTATAAAACGAGTGAAAATTTTATTCAAATAGGTAAAAACAAAACATGGAAAGCTGTATCCAGTAATTACGGTCATGCTGCCGCGATTGCTGAAGATGGATCATTATGGACTTGGGGTCTTAATAATGCAGGGCAGTTAGGCGATGGGACTTTAACGAACAGAAATATTCCTTCTAAAGTTGGAAATTCAAATGACTGGGAAGAAGTATATGTTGGCAGTTATCATACAATGGCAGTAAAAAGTGATGGAAGTATCTGGGCGTGGGGAGCAACAACAGGAAAAAGATTGAATATTGAAACGGATCAAGAAGATATTAAAAAACCTATGAAAATATTTGACAATCTAACCTACAAGAAAATATCGGTTGGCAATGTGCATACATTAGTTATTAGGGAAGATGGAACACTATGGGGCTGGGGATATAACCATAATGGTCAGCTGGGCATAAATGGTGATGAAGATTTAATATTTAGTAAAATCAGCGATGAGAAATGGAAAGATATATCGGCTTCAGATGATTCGAGTTACATGATTAAGGAGACGGAACATTGTACTCTTTGGGCAAAAATCAAATAAAGATGATCTCTGCTGATACGGATTGGGGTTTACTGGCGCATACCCCCGACAATAGTGGCTATGGAGCAAATATTCTTTATTCCAAAAGTAATGGAAAGCTTTATGAAAAAAATGGGTTTCAACTGTTCAAAGAAAAAGTATCGTTTAACAAGAAGTACATTTTAACGTTGTTAGCGAATCCAACCATATCAAAGGTGTTACTGAACCAAAAAGCGATATCTTTTGAAGCCTATAATATCAGTGGGGAGAATTATTTTAAACTTCGTGATCTGGCTAAGGCTGTTAGTGCAACAGACAAAAAGTTTGAAGTGAGTTGGGATGGTACACATAATGCTATCAATATCACAACGAATAAGGCATATACTCCTGATGGTGGAGAGCTTGTGATTTCTGAACATACAACTACAAAGAAAGCCACACCAAGTGAATCGAAATTATATTTTAACGGTAAAGAAACCCAATTAACTGCTTATGAAAT
Organism: Paenibacillus sp. N3.4; assembly: GCF_008017805.1. Lineage (GTDB taxonomy): Bacteria > Bacillota > Bacilli > Paenibacillales > NBRC-103111 > Paenibacillus_E. Next base: position 13,042 of record NZ_VRTT01000115.1, read on the forward strand.
CGATGGAAGTAATTATTATAAATTAAGGGAAATTGCCAAACTTATTAATATTAATGTCACTTGGGATGGTACTTCTAATACGATAGGTATTAATATTGATTCTTATAACGGGCAGTAATAGATGATAACAAAGTGAGGAGAAAAAATGGATAATTCACTGTTGAATTTAGTAATAGGCATTATAGTTGGCGGTATTATTTTCATAGTTATTCTGATCGTCATCTTTTTAATTATCCGTACCTTCTGGCTATGGTATTGGAAGGTCAACCTAACAATTAACAAAATTGATGAAAAGTTTTCGCAAACTCGTGCCTTCAGTCGTGAGTTAGAAAACTTCGGATAGGGCGTGGCTTATGCCACGTTAACTATCCGACACATGTTTAGGTAACTATTACAACAATCCTTTTAGTGTCAAGGTTTCTATAGGAAAATAACACTGACATATGCTATTCTGTAGTCAGAGGTGATTTTATGTCAGAAATTAAGCATGGTCGTGGTTACGTCTATGCCATTCAGTACCACATCGTATGGTGTGTAAAGTACCGACACCAGATTCTTGTAGAAGAATTAGACGTAAGACTAAAAGAAATTCTTATTCAGATTGCATCCGATAACAACTTCACTATATCTGAAATTGAAAGCGACTCCGATCACATCCATCTCTTAGTGGATTGTACACCACAGCATTCAATACCTAGTATGATTAAAGCATTAAAAGGTGTTTCCGCCAGACTTTTGTTTAAAGAGTTTCCTAAGATTAAAAAGAAATTGTGGGGAGGAAA
>NZ_VRTT01000116.1 GCF_008017805.1 Paenibacillus sp. N3.4
GGAAACCATTCGGATTGATGTTAAACCCATCGTCCTGCTAGAAGGTATTCATGTATTGACAGACGAAGAGCTTCGCGGCGCACTGAACATTAAGGTGTTCGTGGATACCGACCCTGATGTACGTATACTACGCAGACTCTCTCGTGATATTAATGAACGAGGCCGTACGCTGCAGTCCGTTTTTGATCATAATTAATACGTTCCCGTTCTTGGAAAGTGAGACCGCTATGATGAAGATAATAATTATCCTGAGAAATTAGTGTGACATTCGTTGATCCCAGTTTATTGATAATTGATCGTGCAACTGTTGTTTTCCCTGATCCGGTACCACCGGCAATTCCAATTACAAGCATGAAATGTAGTGCCTCCCCAAATAACTTGAAACTCTTCCCGACTAGTTTAACATATTGTTCATATAAAAAGAAAAAGCGATCGAAAGTCGATCGCTTTTGGCCTAAAAAAAGATGGAGTTAACGGATTTGCTTAGGGGTATGAAACTTCTCGTGATCCGCATGAATATCTTGAGAGGCTTGCGTTAATTGTTCTAATGTCTGCTTAAGCTGTTGACCATATTGTTCATTGTTAAAAGTTTGAAGTTGTTCATTGGCATCGTCAACTTGATGCTTGGCTTGCTCTAAGGCAGCTTGAGCCGATTGAATAGATTGAGGATTGGCCTCTGAGATAGCTACTTGCAGCTTGTGCTGAGCATGTTGGGCAGAGAGGATAGCTTGATCTGCTGCATCTAATGCGTGCTGAACCGGTTGCTGATGCTGACGGGTATTCGTCATAGGGGAGTGCCTCCGAACTTGTTTTTTTCAATCAAATAGCGACTTTACTACATTGCTCTAAAGACGGGGAAATCATTCCTTTTTAGGGAAATGAAATTATTTCCTGGGGAAGCGCAAAATGTGAGCACTATTAGTAAAATTCGACATTAATTTCGAATATTTAGAATAGATAGACAATTTTGATGTGGAACTGAGGGATCTAAAATAAAGATGGACAAACTTGGCTATTATTCATAAGCTAGAGTTGATAGCTAATTTTGACATGTTTAGACATTTCGGGACCAAATAGGGGATGAAAGAATGAAAACATTCAGAGGAATAAGTATGTTAGCTGCTGCTGCTTTATTAATTTCCGGGTGTGGATCGTCAAAGAAAAGTGTGACACCTGTAAATTCCTATATTCCCACATTAGAAGTCAATGCTACCGTAAACGGAGATAACTTAAATCTAGCATTCACAACAGATATGATTGTTTCTAAAGAGCATTACGATCATGAAAAGAAGCAAGGGGAAGGTCATTTTCACGTTGCATTGGATCAAGGAGAGAAAATTACAGTTACCGCTAAACAACAAATGTTTGAGCACCTGAGCAAGGGTACGCACATCGTGAAAGTTTCTTTGCACAATAACGATCATACCCCCTATGACGTAAGTAAAACGGTAAATTTTGAAATTAAGTAGGAGCGTTCATCCATGCCATTTCTTCACAAGAGATTGAGTCTGCAGAAACGAATTGTTTTTCTTGTGACCATCGTAACCGTATTGATGATATCGACCATGATGGTATTTGATACAGTTAGTCTAAATAATTCGATTCGACAAGCGTATGTAAGCCAGATCAGCGGAATGACAATGGCCATAAACGGCCGTTATGAGGAATCGCGTTCTGTTACGGATGTACAGCAAATTTTCGATTACATTCAGTATAAAAACAACCGAGTCCTAGAGATGAGATTATTCAATAAAAATGGAAACATTCTCGCAGCTTCCAATCGATCGGAAGTAGGCAGAACGCTTTATCCATCAACGTATACGATACCCAATCTTGATCAAACCGTTGTTGATCGTGTGCCAATGGCTCAGAGCGAAATGCCCGTCGTACGCCTGACAGCCCCCTTACAAGAAGACGGGGTTGTCGTAGGTGCAGTTGAAGTTATTTTCGATTCCTTTGAAGAGACAGAGCTATTAAAAAATAGAACGAAACTTATACTTATTTTAGGGCTGAGCATCTCTATCATATTGTCAGTTTTGCTATGGTTGATTCTAAGGACGATCATTATTCGTCCACTTAGCCGACTCCGCGAAGCGGCAACAGTCGTAAAGCAGGGGGGCGCACTTCCTAAGTTGGAATTCCGTGCATCTCCTGAGATTGAAGAGGTCTCAGATGCATTTAATGATATGGTCAGTAATTTGGACGATCGTTATCATGAACTACAGCAAGTTTTGATAACGCTGCAGAAAACACAAGATCAACTGGTTCAATACTGAAAAATGGGAGCATTGGGTAATCTCGTGGCTGGTGTCTCACATGAAATTAACACACCGATTGGTATCGGCGTTACGGCTATTTCTTATTTGGACCAGAAAACCGAGCAATTTCAGAGCTTATATGAAACAGGTAAAATGAAGAAGTCAGACCTGGAACAATTTTTAGCAGTTATCCGTGAAACGAACGAGATGGTGCATACCAATTTGGAACGCGCCTCATCTTTAGTCAGGAGCTTTAAACAAATTTCAATCGATCAAAGCATTGAAGAAAAGCGTTCGTTTCACATGAAGGAATACTTAGAGGGCATCGTAACAAGTTTGAAACCTACCTTGAAGAAAACGAAGCTGCGTGTCGATGTCTATTGCAGCCCTGATTTAGTTGTGTATACATATCCGGGTGCGCTTTCGCAAATTATTACGAACCTAGTCATGAATTCCCTCAATCATGCGTTTGCACCTAACGAAGAGGGCAGTTTGAGCCTCCGCGTTACGCAAACTCAGGATCAAATCTCGATAGCCTATACGGACGACGGCAAAGGGATGAATCAAGAAGTGCTGGATAAAATTTTTGATCCTTTTTTCACGACTAGCCGCGGCAGAGGCGGAACAGGCTTAGGGATGAACATTGTTTACAATCTTGTAACCCAATCACTAAATGGAACGATTACTTGTTCGAGTACTTTGGGTTTAGGGAGTTTATTTATGATTAACATCCCGAAAGAGGAGGAGATCGAATTATGAGTTTTGGAGTTGGACCCGTGGACCAAGACGAGCTTTTATTTGCAGATGAAGAAGAGAACGAGTCCAAGCAGGAAAATACAATCGATCCTGACCCGTGGATTGTGCTAATCATTGATGATGAAAAGCAAATCCATCAAGTGACTAAGATGGTTTTGCAAGATTTCGAATTTGATGGAAAAAAATTAGAGTTCCATAGTGCCTACTCCGCTTTAGAAGCCAAGCAGCTGCTGGCTCGACAACCACATGCAGCACTTGTCTTGTTGGATGTTGTGATGGAGCAGGATGACGCTGGACTTCAAATTGTAAAATACATACGTGAAGAAATGAAAAACAGCGCTATTCGCATCATTTTGCGGACAGGCCAACCTGGGCAAGCTCCTGAACGAACCGTTATCATGAACTATGATATCAATGATTACAAAGAAAAAACGGAGCTAACGACACAGAAGCTATTCACGACCGTGGTTTCTGCGTTGCGCTCTTTCCGTGACATTAAAACGATTGAGAAAAGCCGCATAGGCTTGGAGGAAATTATTAAATCTTCCGCAACACTGTTTGAATTCCAATCCATGAAAAAATTTGCCTCCGGTGTGCTTACACAGATGACCTCTATTGTTAATTTGCATAAAAATGCGATACATTGCAGTTTTGCAGTCACTAAGGGCGTGGAGGACATTTATATCCTGGCGGCTAGTGGCGACTATGCTTCTAATCAGGATGAACGGGCACGCGACGTTGTGCCTACTGACGTACTGACTGAAATTGAACTGGCCTTTCAAACCAAAAAAAGCAGTTTCGCTTCCGATCGCTTTGTGATTTATTTTCAAAGTAAAATGGGGATGGAAAATGTCATATTTATGAATGGCTTCAAAGCGCTAAGTGAATGGGAACATTACTTGGTTGATATTTACTGCGCTAATGTTTCTGTTGCTTTCGAAAATATTTACTTGAACGAGGAATTAGAAAGTACACAGAAAGAAATCATTTACACAATGGGTGAAATTACGGAAACGAGATCCAAGGAAACTGGGCACCACGTGAAAAGAGTTGCGGAATATTCACGGCTTTTGGCCATTAAATATGGTTTAACGGAACAGGAAGCGGAAGTTATCCGTCTAGCTTCACCCATGCATGATGTTGGGAAAGTAGGCATTCCTGATGCTATCCTTAATAAACCAGCAGCATTAACGAAAGAAGAGTTTGACATTATGAAAACTCATTCAAGTCTCGGTTATGAGATGCTGAAGCATTCGAACAAACAGGTTCTCAATGCTGCCGCTATTATTGCTCAGCAGCATCATGAGCGTTATGATGGAACTGGCTACCCACAAGGTCTTCGAGGACAAGATATTCACATTTATGGACGAATTACAGCACTGGCTGATGTGTTCGATGCGCTTTGCAGCGATCGTGTTTATAAGAAAGCTTGGGAGCTGGATAAAGTATTAGACTTGTTAAAAGTGGAACGCGGTCGTCATTTTGATCCGATCATCGTTGATTTATTTCTGGAGCATCTGGATGAATTTCTTGTTATCAAAGAGTTCTATAAAGAACAGCGATAAAGGGTTAGCAGGGAACATTTAGGCATAAATCGCTTATTGCTTCCTCATACTAGCTTGGAGAATAGCTATATTAACCTCTTGTCCCCAATTTGGACAAGGGGGTTTTTGCAATTGCCTTTTAAAATTCGGCAAAAACACGGTTTATTAAAGATTTATGAGAAAACAAACGGAAAATAAGCTTAAAATCTTCTTTTTTGTCCCTTTTACGGACACCGATGAACATTTCTTTTAATTTACATTTCTTGTATGCTAGTAAAGGGCTATAGACAGATAGAAAGAAGGTGTCACTATGGAAGGAATCGGACTCGTACTGGAAGGCGGGGGTATGCGGGGCGTATACACGGCTGGAGTCTTGGAATATTTCATGGAGCAGGATTTGTATTTTCCCTATGTCGTAGGTGTATCTGCAGGAGCCTGTAATGCAGTTTCATATATTTCCAAACAGCCAGGACGAAATAAAAAAGTCACCATTGGTTATATCGGAGATCATCGATATTTGAGCTATCGCAATTTACTTCGTCATAAAAGTATATTTGGCATGGACTTTATTTTTAATGAGCTGCCGAATGTTCTTGTTCCTTTTGATTACGATACGTTTTATAACTCATCGCAGCAGCTTGCTATAGGTACAACAGATGCCCACACGGGTGAACCCATTTATTACACGAAGCATCAGCTTATGCAGCAAACGATGCCGATTATTCAAGCTTCAAGTTCACTGCCGTTTGTGGCAACGCCGATCCATTATGAAGGACGGACGTTATTTGACGGTGGATTGGTCGACCCTATACCGGTACAGAAATCGGTGGCGGATGGCAATAAGAAACATATCATCGTATTAACGAAAGAATTAGGGTACCGGAAACGTCCATTTAAACAAGGCTGGTTGGCCAAAAGTATTTACCCTCAGTACAATGGGCTTGTGAACGTGCTCGTTAACCGAAGCGAAATTTATAACCATACGTTAGAAACTATTGAACGTATGGAGGCTGATGGAAGTGCAATGATTATCCGTCCTTCAACGAAAGTAGTCGTTGGACGCATGGAAAAAGATCCAAGGAAGTTAGAAGATCTTCATAATCTAGGCTATGAGGATGCCAAACGTGTGGGGCAACAGATGAAAGAATGGCTGCTGGCATAACAGCGCAGAGGTGTAACTAAAAGTTCTCCAAGCACGGAAGCTTGAGAAGTCAGCTTGAGATTGTGAAATTTAGAAGTATCCTTGCATGTATGAGATCTTGGTGGTATATTTCTCTAATAACCAAATAACCTTATCGGGAGCTTGAGGATTCAGGCTGAGAGTGCGGATATACCGCTGACCGTTCGATCTGATCTAGATAATGCTAGCGCAGAGAATGATTAGTACACATTTGTAGTGTGCTTATGTCAACGTACAAGCCGCAGAGGACTTTTTGTCTTTTGCGGCTTTTTATTAATATCTATTGAATCCTTAGTAATGCCTACGTAGAGAGTTTATACAAATGTACGTCTATTCGAGCTTTTTGGATGGGTTTATCATTTTCTACTCAGATGGCGCTCCTTGATAATGGGGGCTTTTTCTTATGGTTACATACCGAAAGGGGACATCTACGAATGAAATTAACACAAGTAGCACCGCTCGCGTTATTAAGTTTGACTATTGCGCTATCAGGCTGCGGCAATCAAACAGCGAAAGACGATTCCAAATCATCGGCATCACCAGCTTCTACAAGCAGTCAGACGCCGGCGAAGAAGTTAACGGATGTGAAGGTCGTACTTGATTGGACGCCAAACACGAATCATACAGGGCTTTACGTTGCAAAGGATCAAGGATATTTTGAACAAGAGGGACTGAACGTGCAAATTATTCCTCCCGGTGAGGGCGGAGCTGATACGATGATCGCTTCCGGAGCCGCTGAGTTCGGAGTCAGTTATCAAGAGAGCATTACGCAAGGCCGAATCCAAGGTGTACCTTTAGTTTCTATTGCTGCTATTATTCAACATAATACGTCCGGATTTGCTTCACCTGTCGCTAAGAATATCAAATCTCCAAAAGATTTCGAAGGAAAGACTTATGGTGGATGGGGAGCCCCGGCAGAAAGCGCTATGATTGATTCCCTCATGCAAGCGGAGAAAGCGAATCCAAGCAAAGTAAAGATCGTTAATATCGGGGAAGCCGATTATTTCACAGCGGTGAAGCGGGACATTGATTTTGCCTGGATTTATTATGCTTGGACAGGCGTAGATGCTGAACTTCGCGGCGAACCGCTAAACATGATCTATTTAAACAAGTACTCGGATAAGCTGGATTATTATACACCTGTACTCGCGACGAATGAAAAAATGATCAAAGAGAAGCCTGAGCTTGTCAAAGCCTTTACCGCTGCTGCTTCAAAAGGCTATCAATTTGCGATAAGCAAGCCGGAAGATGCAGCGAATATTTTAATGAAAGCTGTTCCCGATCTGGATAAAAAACTTGTCCTTGCCAGTCAGAAGTGGCTTAGCCCGCGTTATCAAGATGACGCGCCACGTTGGGGTGAACAAAAGCGCAGCGTTTGGGAAAATTACGCGAACTGGATGTTAGATCATAAGCTTCTTGAGAAAAACCTGGAAGTTGACGCTGCTTTCACGAACAACTTCTTACCGGCGAGCACAAAATAACGGGAATTATGAAAGAGAGGTCTTGTAAGTGGCTAATGCACTAGTCAGTATTCAAATCATTCCAAAAACAGTAAACAACGAAGATGTCATCCCCTATGTGGACCGTGCGATTGAAGTTATTGCCAAGTCCGGAGTGAAGTATTTCGTTTCCCCGCTAGAGACCACAATGGAAGGAGAGCTGGATCAGCTGCTCCTTATCATTCAGGATATGAATGCTGCCATGGTTGATATGGGAAGCCCCAGCATCATTTCACAAGTGAAAATCTACTTTAATCCGTCGGGCGCTTCAATGGACAAGTTGACGGAGAAATATAGATAATGAAGCAGCATAGCTGGTTCAAAGCGGGATGGCCACCGATCGTTGTGGTCATCCTTCTGTTGCTTATTTGGCAGCTTGCCGTGACTTGGGGAAACACCGCAAGTTGGCTGTTACCTAGTCCGCTCAAAATTATAACAGATGGTACAACAGATATGTCACGCGTTTGGATGCATACAAGAGCAACCCTTCGTATTATGTTGATTGGCTTTACGGTTGGTGTCAGCGTGGGAATTGTTGTGGCGAGCGCTTTACATATGATTCCGGGATTCAAAGCAGGTTTCTATCCGCTTCTGATTCTCTCTCAAAATGTGCCGACGATTGCATTAGGCCCTTTGCTTATTATTTTGTTTGGTTTTGGGCTATTGCCTAAAATTATTTTGATTGCTTTGGTCTGTTTCTTTCCTGTCACTATGGCTACACTGGATGGATTCATGCAAACGGATCGACATATGTACAATTATTTGCAGATGATCGGAGCTAAGAAACGCGATATCTTCATTAAACTTGAACTGCCAAATGCTTTACCTTTTATTTTCTCCGGGCTTAAAATTTCCGCCACTTACAGTGTCATGGGGGCAGTCATTGCAGAATGGCTCGGAGGAGGAGTAGGGCTTGGTTATTATATGATTTTGCAAAAATCCGCTTTTCGCGCTGACCGGGAATTTGTTTCTATTTTCATCATTGTCTTGCTTAGCTTGTTATTCTTTGGGCTAATTGCTTGGCTGGAGAAGCTAGTTATTCGATGGAATATGAAACGTTCTTCATAACAAAGGAGGGGGATTACATGAGTAAATTAGAGCTAAGAGACATTCAACAATCGTTCTTTGGCAAAAAGATGAGCCAACAGGTGCTTTCTAATGTCTCTTTATATGTCAATGATGGTGAATTTGTCTCGATCATCGGCCCCTCGGGCAGCGGGAAAAGTACGCTGTTCCACATTATTGGAGGACTTCTAAACCCTTCTGCAGGCGAAGTATGGCTGGATGGGGTTAACGTGACCGGAACGAAAGGACTCATCAGTTATATGCCACAGCAGCCGGCTTTATTTCCTTGGCGATCCATTGAGTCTAATGTTGCCCTTGCTCAGGAAGTGGCTGGTGAAACGCGTTCCAAAGCTTTGGAGAAAGCAAGGGAGTGGCTGCCGAAGGTTGGACTGGGCGGGTATGAGCACGAACTACCCCACGTCCTCTCGGGCGGTATGCAGCAGCGTGTCTCCTTTCTGCGAGCATTGTTAAGTCCGCAGGAACTGATGTGTTTAGATGAGCCTTTCGGCTCGTTAGACGCATTGACACGACAGGATATGCAAGCCTGGTTGCTAAATATATGGGAACAGAACAAACGTTCGATTCTATTTGTCACTCATAGTATCGAAGAAGCTTTGTTTCTCTCAGATCGCATCTATGTGTTATCGAATAAACCAGCGACAATTCTGGAGGAGATCGTCATTCCATTCACACGTCCTCGTCAGGAAACAGTCATGATGGAATCAAAGTTCCAAGAACTTCGGTTGCATATTCAGGCACTTTTGCGCAAGGAGATATCTTATGATAAGAGGAATTGATGCTCATATTCATTTGGATATGTATGAAAAGTTAGAAGCAATAACCATATTGGAGGAATTATCAGCTTATAAAGTAGAAGCGGTTATTGCTGTGTCTAGACACTTATTATCGTGTAAAGAGACAAAATCGCTGCGTGATGCTTATCCGGATCGCGTGTTCGCAGCTTATGGCTACCATCCCGAACAAGAGCTGCCCAGTGAATCAGAAGCTAGTGAATTATTGGTATGGATGAAGGAACAGGCTAGTAGTATGATAGCTGTAGGTGAAATCGGTCTTCCATACTATTTAAGAAAGGAAGCGGAGGAAGAAGGGAAAACCTTCGATTTAGCTCCGTATATCCTATGGTTGGATCGCTTATTAGAGGCGGCAGCTCAGTGGGGCAAACCGGTTGTCTTACATGCAGTCTATGAAGATGCTGAACTCGTATGTGACTTATTAGGTAAGCATGGAATAACAAAGGCGCATTTCCATTGGTTTAAAGGTTCGCCGGAGACAGTAGAGCGAATGATCCGTTCAGGGTTTTATGTGTCTGTCACACCAGATATTCTATATGAAGAAGAGATTCAAAATCTTGTGCGTCGATATCCAATGGAATTACTTATGGTTGAAACGGATGGCCCTTGGCCATTCGAAGGTCCGTTCGAGAACCAACAAACACACCCTCAGATGATCCATGAGGTCATTCAGCAGATTGCAAAACTACATGAGTTGACCATAGAAGAAGCTGCGCGAATATTGGTGAATAACACGAAACTATTTTATGACATAATGACAGTTGAATAATGACAACTGGACAACGTAACTTCTATCTTTTATACTAAAATAGAACATATGTTCTATCTATTGAATAGAGGTGAGTCTATCATGAAGTTAGATGCAGGTGGGTTAATGAAGATCCGTTGTATATAGATTACCACGATCATGAATGGGGTGTTCCCGTACATGATGATCGTCATTTATTCGAGATGCTCAATCTCGAAGGGGCCCAAGCCGGATTAAGCTGGTACACCATACTCAAGAAACGGGAGGGGTACCGCGAAGCATTCGATGGATTCGATCCTGCGACGATTATCACATACGACGATCAGAAATTAAATGAATTGCTTCAAAACCCTGGAATCGTGCGCAATCGCTTGAAAATTGCGGCTGTCGTTCAGAACGCAAAAGCTTTCCTTGACGTGCAGCAGGAGTTTGGAACATTTGACCGTTATATTTGGGGATTTGTTGGCGGCACGCCAATCGTTAATCACTGGGAGGATATGAGTCAAGTACCGGCAACTACAGCGCAATCCGATGCTATGAGCAAAGACTTGAAAAAGCGAGGTTTCAAATTCGTGGGCTCGACCATATGCTATGCCTACATGCAAGCCACAGGTATGGTAAATGATCACCATAAGACCTGCTTTCGTTACCCAAACTAAAGATGCAATGAATAAGAAGCAGCTGCTTAAAACCTTTTCTTATAAAGGTTTTTTTGCGTTTTGTGATAAAAAAATGAGGTGATGGAGAAGGCTTGCCGATGTGACCCTTTGTCGCAATCGAGCAAGCCTTTTGATATTAAGCATATTGCAGTTGTTTCTCCATCAGATTCGTTTTGATCAAATGAATTCGCTTGCGAATGTAAAAGTCGTAGACGGCTCCGGTTAATTCACGTGGCTTGATGTGGTTATTGGTGTCATTATCTATGATCATCACGGTACCATCGTCATAAAACTTGAATGTATAATCCGCGTAGTCTGTATGTGCTTCATCCAGTATAACTTCAATCTGTTCGGGGAGAAGATGATCGGTGTCACATAATGCCTTATGGTACCAATAGTCTCGCTCAATAAAACGGAAATTGTGACTTGTATTCATCATGTTAACAACCTCCTCATCTAATTGGAACATTTGTTCTTGTTTTCATTATACCAAACATTTGTTCGTAATGGAAGAGGGGGAGGGTTCAAATTGGAAAAATTATTCATATTTCTGTTTTTGACGACGGCGCCCATCGTCCCGAGCTGTGCGTCACGCTGCTGGCATGGTACTTAGCAATTATGATTGGAAATCCTTTCCGATCATAATTGCTAAGTATGACGGAGTAAGAATCATTTGTTTTGCCTGCACACTCGCTCGCCCGTTGCTCATCATAGATGTAAAAGCTCATCTAAACATCCACCATCGTACCGCTGTCCGAACATTGCAAGTACTTTGCGAAAAGGGCTGGTTTTCTTTAATGATCGGCGCGGAAGGCAAACACGTTGTGCGGTATGAGTTAGGACGAAGTCCGATACAGAGACAAAGGTTGGAGAAAACCTGCAATTGTGCATGTTTAAATAACTCGATTTATCCAGCAGCTTATCATTCATGCGAAAATACATTTTTTCATTCACCTATCTCTAATTAGGACAATAAAGAAGCGGAATACCTGTAGATTTGCAAGAATTCCCTACTTAAAAACGATTACTATCGAAAATAACTGCACTCTTACAGTTTAAGAGCAGCGCAAAACTAAAAAACAAGAAAAACAACGAAAAGACCGTTAAAAGCCATTTTACAGGCTAAAATCGGTCCTTTTTCATCCTTATAAAAACGTCGACAAGACTTTTTCAATGGCCTCTCATTAGATCGAAGTCTCTCTTAGAGAACGTATATGTTCTGTAATGGCGATGCCATGCAAGCGCCCAGTTTCAATAAAGATTTCATTTGCGTCAAACTTCGAGGAAGCGACCACACCTGCAACATATAAACCTGGGATGTTCGTTTCCATCGTTACCGGATTCATTTGTGGCGCGCCAGTATCTTCGTGAAAGCCGACACCAATAGAGGCCAAGAGCTTGCGGTCGGGACGAAAGCCTGTCAAAGCAAGAACAAAGTCATTGTCTAACGACACTTTCTCGGATCCTTTTTGTACAATGACAGTGTGCTCTTCGATGCGTACAACCTGTGAATCAAACCACATCTGAATTCTTCCTTTGTTGACCATGCTTTCAAAAATAGGTCGAACCCACGGTTTGATATTGGCGGAAAAGTGAGGGCCGCGGTAAACGACGGTGACCTCCGCACCTACACGCAGCAAATCCATTGCCGCATCAACGGCCGAATTATTGCCGCCAATTATGGTCACTTTAGCTCCTGAATAAGGATGTGCTTCTTTATAATAGTGAGTTACTTTGGGTAAATCTTCGCCAGGAATTCCTATCAGATTGGGTTGGTCAAAATAGCCTGTGGCTACGACAACATTTCGTGCGGAATAGGTTGCTTTTTTACCAAATTGATCTTGAGTATGTACGTTAAAATAAGTGTCTATGCGTTCGATGGCTACAACTTCTTCATAGGAACGAATTCGAAGCTTTTCTCTGCGTGCTACTTCCCGATAATAGACAAGAGCTTCTTGTCGATACGGTTTTTCGTGAGGGGTGGTGAAAGAATAACCCCCAATTTCGAGCAGCTCAGGTGTACTGAAAAATTGTAAATAGGTTGGATATAAGTAAATGGAGTGCACGATACAGCTTTTTTCTATGATTAAAGGAGATAAGCCTTCGCGCTGTAAAGCGACGGCGGCTGATAACCCGCATGGTCCTGCTCCTATGACAATTACGTTTTCCAAGTCATTTCCCTCCTTAGCAATAAATCCTTCCTCCATAGTAACGCAAGGTAATGGGGTTGCCAAGCTTGGGAGTCTGATAGATCGAAGGAAAGAGCAGAGCGAAACTTCCCATAAGAAGTTATCCGTCTGCCCTGATGAAAGAAACATTCTTCACTTCTCGCTCAATTGCTCTTGTTCATTGTCTTCACTTAAATCGTCTTTTGCAATGTTTACGGTTGTGAGGCTAGGTGCGTTCTCAAGCGTATCATTCACGAATTCTAGATCTTGATTTTTTGCATGCATACTCGTAGTACCCTTATAATTGCCTGCATGAGTATTGTTTTCCAAGGGATTCATTCCTTTCTCTTCCAGTTTAATGTTCAGTCTTAACGTGCACAATTAAGCGCCGCATTATACGTGTAAGGAGAAGGGATAACTGAAACCAATGTGATCATTAAAACGTCTACAATATAGAAAGCTAACGATCGAAAGGATGGGCTAAGATGATCCAAGAGCTTGTGAAAAAACTCGCAACAGCCAAAGAAAATGGGCGATTGCAGGAGATTTGGTTACAACGTCTGGCGCTTTTGGAAAATGAATTGAAATTACAAACCTCTCGTGTTATTACTTGGCAAGAGCAGCTTGAGAAAGAACAGAAAGATATTGAAAAGTTGAAAACGCGAACCTTCACTAGTTTGCTCTATGATGTCATTCATAAGAAACAAGATAAGCTTGCCATCGAGGAACAAGAGCTCTTGGAGATTAAATATAAATATGAGGAAGCTAAGCATGTGAAAGATGATATTGTTCTTCAAATGGAGGAAGTGAAGAGCAAGCTGCAGACGGTTCGTTTTTGGGATATAGCCGTAGACGATTTATC
>NZ_VRTT01000117.1 GCF_008017805.1 Paenibacillus sp. N3.4
TCTGAAAGACGGGCAGGTAAAAGTCGTAGCGTCAGCTGCTGATGGTTCTGGTGTAACCGGAAGCGCGACAATCAATATCAGCGGCCAGGTTGTGCAGGTTGCTTCTATTGTTGTAACTGGAGCGAACGGAGCAACGGCGATTACAAGCAAGGGTGGACAACTGCTAATGTCTGCAGACGTGCTGCCTGCGAATGCAAGTAATAAAGCGGTAACTTGGTCCGTTGTAAATACAGACGGAACGCAAACTGATAAAGCGACAATAAGCACAGCAGGATTAGTAACAGCTCAGAAAGATGGGCAGGTAAAAGTCGTGGCGTCAGCTGCTGACGGTTCTGGTGTAACTGGAAGCGCAACAATCAATATCAGCGGCCAAAATGTGATTATTACAGTTCCGGTAACAAGCATTGCTGTAACTGGAGCGAACGGAGCAACGGCAATTACAGGCAAGGGTGGACAACTGCAAATGGTTGCAGCAGTAACGCCTGAGGATGCCAACTATAAGACGGTTACCTGGTCTGTCTATAACACAGATGGAACGCAAACCGATAAAGCGACAATAAGCACAGCAGGACTGCTGATCGCTGCAAAGGATGGACAAGTGAAAGTGGTTGCACCACCTGGCCGCTGATATTAATTGTCGCGCTTCCGGTTACACCAGAACCGTCAGCAGCTGACGCCACGACTTTTACCTGCCCATCTTTCAGAGCGGTTACTAATCCTGCTGTGCTTATTGTCGCTTTATCGGTTTGCGTTCCGTCTGTGTTATAGACAGACCAGCTCACCGTCTTATTATTCGCAATTGCAGGCAGCACATCGGCAGTCATTTGCAGTTGTCCGCCTTTGCTTGTAATCGCGTTTGCTCCGTTAGCTCCGGTTACAGCAATAGAAGTAACCTGTACAATCTGGCCGCTAACATCGATTGTTACGCTTCCGGTTACACCAGAACCGTCAGTAGCTGACGCCACGACTTTTACCTGCCCATCTTTCAGAGCGGTTACTAATCCTACTGTGCTTATTGTCGTTTTATCGGTCTGCGTTCCATCTGTGTTATAGACAGACCAGCTCACCGTTTTATTAAGGGCATTCGTTGGCAGCACCCCTGCAGACATTTGCAGTGATCCACCCTTGGTAGTGATCGTATTGGCTCCACCGGCTCCGGTTACAGTTATAGAAGCAACCGCTACAGGTTGGCCACTGATATCGATTGTCGCACTTCCGGTTACACCAGAACCGTCCGTCGCAGTCGCTACAACTTTCACCTTTCCATTTTTCACAGCGGTCAATAGTCCTCCGGCACTGATCGTTGCCATATCTGTTGCGGATCCATCCGTGTTTACGACAGACCATAAAACCGCTTTGTTATCTGCTGTTCCAGGCATTACCCCTGCAGACATCTGAAGCGTACCCTTATCGGTCGTGATCGCCGACGATCCTCCTGCTCCTGTGACGGAAATGGAAGTAACAGGGTTCCAGTACGGCACTACTGTATCGTTCAAAGTGAAATTTGAAAATTCAGCCGTTTTAACAGGGATTGCTGTATTAAGCTTTCTTGCAAAAATACCTACTTTAGGATTATTTAAGGTAACACCTGTGAAAGTAACTACTTTATTTTGATTCGCCGAATCGGTCGCCGGAGTCCAAGCGGTACCGTTACTGCTGTAATAACCATTATAAGTCGTGCCTATTTTTTCAATTTTCAAATATATGTCCCCGGGAGCTACAGGATCCGCGTCATTTTTATCGGATTGCGTTCCGCCTTTTACTTGCGAGAACCGGATCTGTTTGAGATTATCTTTACCGCTTGCTTGTGCTTGTCGTCCCAAGGAAATTAGATTACCATCGTCCTGATAAACGATTAATCCCGCCCATTCAAAGCCCTGTGTTGCATCAAAATTTAGTTTAGTGGAGATGGTGAAATCGCCTGTTGTTCCAGGATCAGTCAGTAAGAGACTTGGTTTAGTTCCTCCCCAACTTCCTTCTTGTGTAATTAATTTCATAACATTTGCATTATCGGTAGTCATCCAATTGCTTGGTGATTCTCTCACCCATGACCATCTAGTGGCTAATTTTACCGTTTGCCCGATAATATTGATCGTCTGCTTTCCAATGACACCGGACCCGTCCTTGGATGTCGCGATAACGTTCACAGTTCCGTCGCTCTGCGCTTTTAACAAGCCTGCAGCATCAATCGTCGCTTTGCCTGTTCCGTTCTCAACCGACCAAGTGATCGTTGGTTCTTCCGCATTAGCAGGCGCAACTGCAGCAGACATTTGCAGCGTGCCATTTTTGGTTGTGATCGAATTCGCACCACCTGCTCCTGTCACCGTAATCGTACTCACTTTTACGTTCTGACCGCTGATGGTGATAAGGGCTTCGCCTTTCACGCCAGTACCGTCTTTTGCTGTCGCAATGACTTTTACGACTCCGTCATTCGCTGCCTTTAACAATCCCGTGGCATCGATGGTCGCTTTATCCGTGTCCTTTCCATTCGTGGTCACGACGGACCAGGTGACGGTCGTTTGATCTGCATTTAGTGGCATAACCGCAGCAGACATTTGCAGCGTGCCGCGTCTATCCTTTATGGCTGTTGCATTACCGGCTCCAGTTACTGTAATGCTCGTTACGGCTACATTTGGCGCCTGAGCCACTGTAACTTGCGCCAATGCTTCATTAGTGCTTGCGCCTACTGTTCCCTTTACAGAGAAGCTGCCTACCGATGCATATTTAGAAGGGTCGATGGTTTCCCATGTTACAGGTACATTCTTGGTAGTTCCATCACCGAAAACCTGAGTTACGCCTGCTGGCAGTACAGGAGCCCTTCCTGTAATTGTCGCACTCGTAATTGGTGTTATGCTTGCAGGTGTTCTTGGCGTATATTCATTAAATGTCGCTCTCATGCTGCCTTTTTTCACAGTGTTGCCTATATTGTTCACAATATGCGTAATCTCACCGAAGCCGCTTAAGAAAACACTTGTCGCATTGTGAATCTTGACGTTAGGCGTATCTGGAATTTCGATAGCGCTTTCAAGGTTTACATTATCCGCATCCCTGAAGAAGGAGTAGATGCCAACTCCCCAAGCATCGTGCGATTTCACCGATTCCGCTACTTTATAGGAAGCAAAACCTTTTACAGTACCATTGCTGCTCATCCAGCTATCTTGATCCGGAACATCGTACGGAATTTCAGATTGATAGAAGTACATCCGACCTCTATCGCCGTTCCATAAAGTCTGATATTCATGAAAATGTTCAACGAACAAACCATAGATGGTTACATCATTCCGTTCACGACCAAACCGTTCGTTGTTGTGTTTAAGTTCCATTTCACATCAGTACCGTGATCAGCGCGCCATACCCAGAAGTGATCACCAATCACATTGTTGCTGTTAATTTTGATACTGGTATCTGCTCTTCCAACTACAGGTCCTCCGCCAACTCTAAAGAAAAGATCTTGAAGCAAGGTCGGATTTGCCGAGTGATCCTTTGAGCTTCCCGATGGCCCTACTTCCATTAATGCGGGTGAACTCTCTGATCCAGCATCGAAAAGAAGTCCTGCAATCGTTACTCCATCAACATCATCTACCGACAAAGCAACAACGCCATTGTGCGGCATGAGCGTAGCAAATCCAATACCGAGGACTACGGTATCGGGTCTTGTTACCCGAATGGTATCGTTAAGATGATAAATACCTGGAGTTAATAAGAGATTTTTCCCCGCTGCAAGCGCAGCATTGATGGTTGCAGCATCGGATTTATCCGGAGATGCTACATAGAATTGGTCAAGTGGTATTGATTTACCTTGGCTTGCTCCTCCTGACCATGACGTTCCTTTCGTATTTGATTGAAGACCAGGAACAAAAACTTGAAACGCCCCACTGCCATCTACGGTAAGGAATGGCTTCTCCCGATTGATAGGCGTTTGATTGACAATTGTGTTGGGTGTTGCAGGCCAAGTGTTAGCGGGTGAAGTACCGAAATTGTCCCCAAGGAAAACGTTGTTCCACTGTCCGCCTGACCAATCATTCATTACGCTATTTCTGGAGAACCATTGCTGTTGTCCTCCTGCTTCAACTCTGCCATCGACTTTGGAATCGGCCATGTAGCCACCGCTCGCCCATCCACCATCATGCAACTTAAGATCGCCTTTCACGTGCATACGTCTAAATGGAACTGCCTGTGCTACCGCCCATTTATTACTGACTGACGTAGGTTCTATTGTGAAATTTTCAGCAGACCGCCAAAAGTTTTTAGTCGCGTTCCCAACTGGCTGATTCCACCATAATGCATCAACCGTTACATCGCCCTTAATCGTGACGTCATCAGGACTTTGGCCCAAACCCGCTACATGCGTATAGAAGCCCACTCTAATGTCAGTTTGGTATGTACCCGGTTTAAAAAACAAGGCATAGCGATCATTGCCGAATTCGCTTGCTTCTTGTCGTTTGAATACTTCGGCCGTAATTCTTTGAATGTCTGATGCCGGCGTATTTTGGTCAAACACATATACATTGGGACCCAATGGACCCGTGGAAGGTTCCAGCCCATCTGCCGCGTTAGATACCGCTGGTGCCACTACGAATATACTCATCAAAATTGAAAATGTGAGCATAATGGACAAACTTCTTTTCAACATGTTTTCAGCCCTCCGGTAACTTTAATGTGTAAACAAAATCCTACAGTGCTGTAGTACCTCTCCATGTACCACCTCTTCCGTCGTTTATCGCTTCCCCCGTAAGCGTTTTCTATATCTATTTGTAATCTTCTTCTAGTAACATAGTTGGGGATGCTATTTAATTTAACAGCTTTTGAGCGAAATAGAAGTTGTAGTTTTTACCTTTCTAAAAATAAATTGACTACTTCCCTATTTTACCTATGGTTAATTAATCAATGTAAAAATATTTTTAGAATTGGTCAATTTCCTCGCTTGTAAAAGGGCGTTTTAACTCGAACCAACAGGCGAATTTTGTCGATCATTTCCATAACCCATCTTGTTTGGATCTTAGCGAAGTGGTGTGAAGAAAACTACGTGGACGATGAAGGCAGAACGAATCCTATGGATTTTAGCTTTGACGAATGGGAGAAAATGAAAGTTCCATCCTCGTGGAATTATCCATCTGGTACCGGGCAGCGCATTTTCGATAATTAGCGTGGAGTTACTGAACGGTAAGGCCATATCTGAAGAAGAAATTATTGATTTTCTTTGGGGTGCTGGCGTTGAACCCCTTCGTACATAGGGGCTCGAGAGGGGAAAGAAGCTGGAGCGATTGGATTAGTTATAGTGATAATTAGGTTGCGAAGGGAAGGGGGAAGAGCAAGAGTCTAGACCGCGTCAGACGAGGGTTAGAGGGCTGTAATAGGTTATCTTAGGGCAGAACTGAAGACGATAGCAAGGCGAAAAGTCAATTCCAAATAAGGGGAGTATTTGTGTCTTGTTACACCGAGCTTGTCAGCTAATTGTTGTTGGGCCATTTCACCGCAGCATCAGAATGCGCTTTAAGTTCGGCCTAATTCCTTGATATATTCTTCTGGCGACTTGCCTATCATCGCTTTAAATTTTTTGATGAAGTGGGCTTGATCATAGTAACCCAAATCCTGCGACAATTGCATCCAGTTCGGAATGCCGCCTTTTTCAATAAGCTCCGATGCCTCTTGAAGCCGATATCGCTGAATGACCCATTTGGGACTGACGCCAACGTAACGGCTGAACAGGCGTTGAAGGGTTCTTTTGTTGATGCTGAATTCGCGCACTATGTCTTCCACCTTGGTCATATTTCGATTCTCAATTGCGGTTTGTACAACCCGATTGATAAGTTCAACATTCTCATCTGGCTCCGGAAGGAGCTCCCGCAGAAAATTTTCCACAAGTTGGACCATCTGCTCTCCCTGTTCCTGAGCAAAGATTTGTTCCTCGATATCTTTGGCATTTACCTCAAAAACATCTTGTATGCCTAGAATTTGCCCGGTTAAGAGGGAAACAGGCTTTTTCCAAAAGGGATAAAAACCGCCGGGGCGGAATTTGACGCCCAGTACCACGCCCTCATCTTGGAGAAAACGAGTATACGTAGTTTTTGGGATTCCGTAGATCCCAGTAAAGACTCCGTTATGGTCTAGCTCGAACGACAAATTTACATTAGGATAAGACAAAATGACTTGACGGTAAGGAGCGAGTCCCCTTAAATCCCACTTTACTACCCAGTACTGCTCTATAAAAAGCGCCAAATCTTGAGAAGGCTCATAGCGCTTAAGCGAAAACTTTTGCTTTCCTGCCTCTGCTTTCAGGATACCCTTGTCGGATTGCTTTACGTTCATGAACCTTCCTCCACTCCCAGATGAGCCGATTCTGTCGCGTTTTTACAATACTACCCTTATTGTTTACTTTATAATTGAGATTAACAGGTCGAAGTTGTTTACGCAATTGAATCACATTACTGAACGGAGGACAATTCATGGATCTCAAGTACGAGCTTTATATCGATGCAAAACCCGAGGACGTTTGGAAAATATTCACAACGCCTGAAGGGACGAAAGCCATTTTTTTCGGCAGTATTCTTAAAACGACATTTGAAATCGGTGCGCCTTATGAATATATAGGGCCTGGCAACGATGGAGAAGAGACAGTTCATGTGTACGGTAATGTTCTGGCATACGAAGTGAATAAACTTATGAGCTACACGGAGCACCCTGGGTCGTCCTATCGTGAGAACCATGCGGAACTGGAAACAAGGATTACACTCACTTTAGAAACGGTGGGCAATTGTACAAAGCTCACGCTGATTAACGATCAGTGGCCTGAGAATCATCCCTCTTACGAGAGCACAAAAGTGAGTTGGCCTATGATATTAAGTAATGTCAAAACCTATGCGGAATCGGGCAAGACATTAGATTTTGGCTGGTAAAGAGCAATTACAAACAAAGGAAGATTTTTCCGTGTGAAACGCGAGACGGAGGGCTGTTGCAGTTTGCCAAAAGGCAGGCTGTAATAGCCCTTATTTATGATTAGCAGTCATAGAAACGAAATCAGCATCATAAAATAAATACTTGAATGAGGACAAAGAATTTTCCTTGAAACAATCCATTCGAGAGGAGTATGTCTCATGGAGAACCGACTTAGGAATCTGGCTGGGAGTGAGGATGTACCGCAGCCCATAAGGCAGGATGGCGCCGGAGCAACAGATTTTGGTCCTCGGGATGTCATGCGGGATAGGGAGAATCCCAACATGTTCGTTCCACCTGTGACGGACGCAGGTTTGATTCCTAATTTAAAATTTTCATTCTCTGACGCTCACATGCAGTTAAATCAAGGCGGTTGGTCAAGGGAGGTGACAGTTAGAGAACTGCCGATTGCGACTACGCTTGCGGGCGTTAATATGCGCTTGACGCCGGGGGGCGTGCGTGAGCTCCATTGGCATCAGCAAGCAGAGTGGGCTTATATGCTTCTAGGTAGAGCACGTATTACCGCTGTCGACCAAGAAGGGCGCAATTTCATTGCTGATGTGGGTCAGGGCGATCTATGGTACTTTCCAGCAGGTCTGCCACATTCCATTCAGGGACTCGAAGAAGGATGTGAATTTCTGCTCGTTTTTGATGACGGTCACTTTTCTGACCTGAATACGTTATCCATTTCCGATTGGTTTGCTCACACGCCCAAAAGCGTGCTTTCAGCCAATTTTGGCGTACCCGAGAGTGCCTTTGCCAGCATTCCCACAGATCAGGTTTATATTTTTCAGGACAATATTCCCGGTTCGCTGGAAAGTCAGAGGATTCAATCCCCTTATGGTACGATTCCCCAAAACTTCAAGCATCAACTCATGGCGCAAACACCTCTAAAAACGCCTGGTGGAAGTGTGCGAATCGTGGACTCTTCCAACTTTCCAATCTCTAAAACGATCGCGGCGGCACTCGTTGAAATTGAACCCGGCGCTATGAGAGAGCTTCACTGGCATCCGAATAACGATGAATGGCAATATTACCTGAGTGGACAGGGACGAATGACGGTATTTGCCGGAAATGGCGCAGCCCGTACATTTGATTACAGAGCCGGGGATGTTGGTTATGTTCCATTTGCCCTTGGACACTATATTCAAAATACGGGAAACGAAACCTTGTGGTTTTTGGAGATGTTCAAGAGTGATAGATTCGTGGATGTATCCTTAAACCAATGGATGGCGCTTACCCCTCGTGATTTAGTTCGCGACAATTTGAATGTCGGACCGGAGTTGCTGGATGCGCTGCGCAAAGAGAAATGGCCAGTTGTTAAATATACAAGTAAACACTTAAGTCTATTCTGATTACTCAAATAGTTGATTCGAATGCCACCTTAATTTGCTGGCATACTCCGATAGATCGGTTGCGACATGCTGCCAAGAAGTATCAGTGACTTCATTGTGTAGGGTGCTTGGAGGTACATGGTGATATAATATGTCCACCCAGTGATCGGTCACATCTTTCATCTTACTTAATTTTGAAAGAGTGTCGTCAGATAAGAGAAGGAGTTCAGGGTCATCTGCTAAATAAAAGGTATCTATAGGCCCAAGGCAAGGATGTAGCCCTTATTCGTATGATACAGATGATATGAAATGATCGAAAGACATACCGTAATAATGAGTAGAACCGCGGACAGACTTAACAACCATAGATTCATTTTTTTTATTTTATTTACCCCCTAACGAACGAATCGCAGTGCTTGGAAATAAAGGATATTCGACATGAGCTGGCTATCTAAGGCACTATCGCCAACCAGCCAATCATAGATAATGTTATAGAAAGTACGGTTACATAAATTCACAGAAAGAAGGCCGAGATCCTCGTAGGGATATCAGCCTTTTTTCTTTCCGATAACTATCCTTCTGATTGCTCAATCGCAGAGAAATCAAGGTTTAAAATAACTGGGCAATGGTCGCTTCCCAATATGTCGCAATCGATTTGTGCGTCAACGATGGAAGAACCGAGTCTGGAAGAAGCTAAGAAATAGTCAATTCTCCACCCTACATTACGTGCTCTTACCCCCGGCATATTCGACCACCATGTATAGGCATCTGATCGATCTGGATAAACATATCGGAAAGTGTCGACAAATCCTGCTTCCAGTAGTTGAGTCATCTTGCCGCGTTCTTCTAAGGTAAAACCTGAATTGTTTTGATTTCCCTTGGCATTCTTCAAGTCAATCTCATGGTGAGCGACGTTTAGATCGCCACAAACGACAACCGGTTTTATGGCATCTAACTGTTGGAGGTAGCTTCTAAATCGATCTTCCCATTGGAGCCTGTAGGGCAATCTCGACAAATCCCTTTTGGCATTTGGGGTGTATACAGTCACGAGGTAGAAGGCTTCAAACTCCAATGTGATGATTCGACCCTCTGGTTCTTCGTCTTCTTCTATGCCATACCTAACAGATAGGGGCTTGATTCTCGTAAAAACGGCCGTACCCGAGTATCCTTTCTTAACCGCGTAGTTCCAATATTGCGTATAATCCTCACCGTGATCCAAGCTGATTTGTCCTTCTTGCAGTTTCGTTTCCTGAACGCAAAATATATCGGCTTTTGTTTTTTCGAAGTAATCGTTAAATCCTTTGTTTACGCATGCTCGCAAACCGTTCACATTCCAAGATACCATCTTCATAAACATGTTCCCCTAACTATGACTATTGTTTCATTTTATTCAGTGTATCATAGGTTGCAGCCGATTCGTCATATATACGAAGTGAAGCTAGGAAGATAGAGCTAAAAAAGCCCGTCCTCTGACGAGGAGCGGACGATCTACAAGTGGATAGTTATTCATTCGTAAAAGATGGTAAAATAATATCACAAAGTTTGGAAATTATTATTCTTATATAGTTACCTTCAAGCTTCATAAACATAGGGTTCGCACAATAATAGTTGTTCGAATGATCCAAGGAGGAAAAACTGCTCATGGCAACACAATCTCGTCTAGTTCAAGTCTCCATTCTTGCAGATAGTAATCAAAGGTATTCTGACGAACAAATTATTAATATGTTTTTTGCCACTTGTCAATGGTCCAAATACACGGTCAGGAACTATCAAAGCGCGATAAACAAATTTCGCAATTTTATAGGGGATAAATCCTTAACAGAAGTAACATGGAGGGAAATTGAAGTCTACAAAATCGGGTTAATTGAAGGGCTTTTTTCAGAGCAAGATAGACCGAAAGCGCCTGCAACCATTGCTATTCATTTAGCGCCGCTTCGCTCTCTCTATAAATGGGGAAGTGATCCCAATATTAATATTTTTAAAAATAACCCTACGACGCTCATACAAACGCCAAAAATAACAATAAATAGTAAAAATAACTATCTAACGAAAAGAGAAGTGACTTGTTTGCTCGAACAGTTGAAGCGCCAGGGACCTAGGGAGTATTTAATTGGTGCAACGCTTGTTTTGCTCGGGTTACGCGTTTCGGAACTCATTTCTATTGAAAGAAGGAATTTTCACACTGATCCTGCGGAAGCTTCGATGTGGCTTACTGTTAAAGGCAAAGGGGGGAAAGAACGAGAGGTAAAGATTCCGCAAACATTGTGGAGTTTATATAATGAATACTTTGTTTATCTTTCTGAAAAATCTACATTTTCAAACCAAAAAGTGTTCCCTATGTCTGTTAGACTCGTGGAAAAAATCATTAAAAGAGCTCGTGAGCATAGCAATATAGGGAAAAAAGTCACACCACACTGGCTCAGACATACCAATGCTACTTTAGCCCTACTTCGCGGCGCTACGTTACAGCAAGTTCAAGAGTCTCTAGGACATACGCATATTAATACAACGCAACGTTATCTTCATACTGTGCAACAACTATCTAAAGCAGCTCCGGATTTCGTGGAGGACTGTTTGAGAGATAGCTTCTAGTAAATTTTTCCTAGGACTCTTGAATTATTTACTAGCATTTACTATAATACAAATAATACATATATTGTAGAATTAAAGAGAATAAAGTAAAAATACCATGAATTTTGTCGAACAACTATTATTGTGCGAACTCTATGTTTCGGAAATCAATGAAGGAGCAATTTAAGCCTGTACATCGGTGAGTTTCTTCTGCTTTACTCCTTGAAATTTAATAATTATATTACTTCACTAATTGTATAGTTGAAAACCATTGCTATTCAAGTTCATATAGGACTAAAAGAGGTGGGTTATCGTAGAAAACAAGTTGTTTTTAGATAAAATGCGTCTGTTAAAGGAGAAGGATCTCCAGACATACCAGCATAGTTTAAGGGTGGGAGAACTCTGTAAGAGAATGGCTGTTTATCTTCACTTGAATGAAAAACAAACACGTCAATTGGTTCAGGGAAGTTGCCTACATGATATAGGAAAAGTTGGGATTCCTGATGAAATTTTGAATAAAAGCTCTGCGCTTACTGCACAGGAATGGGAAGTTATGCGACAGCACCCTTATATAGGAACCAAGATTTTGCTGGAACATGGGGATATAGAAACAGAAATTATTGAAATTATTCATTATCATCACGAACGTTGGAATGGTGAAGGATATCCTTGTGGGTTGAAAGAGAATAAAATTCCTGTTTTTGCCAGGATTTGCGCGATAATTGACACGTTCGACTGTATGGTTTCTGACCGCCCTTATCGGAAAGGCTTATCTTTTGCCGAAGCGGAACAAGAACTTTTAATTCATAGCGGCACGCAGTTTGACTCTTATTATGTAGATGCATTTCTAAATTTATTTCATACCATAGGGGTGAATACCCTGTCACGTAAAATACGCCAAGAAGGTGATACGTTATGAAATGGTTTTATAATTTGAAAACATCGATAAAATTAATTGCTTCTTTCTCTGTTATTTCAATCCTATTAGCTTTTGTTGGCATATATGGCTTATCGAATATGAGTAAAGTGAATGACAGTTTAGCTAATATGTATAACAATAATCTATTACCGGCAAATATGCTCTCCGAAGTGCAGATCTTATATCAAAGAATGCGAATTAACCTTCGTGATATCAATGATGCAACGAGCAGTGGGGAGAGGTCAGACCTTTCAGATAAAGGAAAAGTGTTCAGAAAAGATATTGAAACACGGATCGAAAGTTATAGGAAGACATCTATAGAACCGGAAGAACTAGAAATCTTCAAAAAGTTCGATCCTGCGTGGCAAGAATATCAAAATGCGGCAGACATTGGCATGCAGTTTATCTTTGCAGGTAAGGAAAGTGAATACAAAGCCTCTTTGAAAACGGGAGATCTGAAAAAGAGAGGTGACGATTTAAATAATATTTTGCAGCAATTAATCGATTTTAATATTAAAAGTGCAGAAATGGCAAATAAGGATGGGAATACACTCTATCAGTCATCTCGTGTTCTGACCATATCGATCATTGTCATTGCGGTTCTTATCAGCATCTCTTTTGGTTATATCATCGCGCAGGTCATTGCGCGTCCGTTGAAACGTATGGTCGAGTTGGTCGCTAAAGTGGCGGAAGGAGATTTGACCCAAATTGCACATACGGATACGAAGGATGAAGTTGGTCTTTTAGGGAATTCCATTGATACCATGGTCATAAATTTACGTAAAACGATTGGGAGTGTTATCGCCTCTGCGGAAAGTGTATCTGCAGCTGCCCAACAAATATCGGCTACAACAGAAGAAATAGCGAATGGTAGTACCAATCAAGCGAATGCTGCACAAACGATAAATGAACTTTTTAAAGAATTAACAATGGCGATTAGTTCAGTGGCCACAAGCGCGGAACATGCTTCTGCACTAGCGAATTCAACGATGCAAACGGCTCAGGATGGAAGTCTTGTTGTTCACTCCTCTATAGAGGGGATGGGTCAGGTTAACATACAGATGTCACGGCTAGAAGAGGATTCGGACAAAATTGGAGATATCATTGAGGTAATCGACGATATCGCAGATCAAACAAACCTTCTTGCATTAAATGCAGCTATTGAAGCGGCAAGAGCAGGTGAGCAGGGGCGAGGTTTTGCTGTAGTTGCGGATGAAGTACGCAAGCTTGCGGAAAGAAGCAGCGAAGCGACTAAGCAAATTACGGCAATTATTAAGGGTATGCAGAAAAATACGCAGCAAAGTATTAAATCTGTGGGCGAAGGAGCCGCCTCCTCGCAGCAATCAGGTCTTGCATTCAAGAATATTGTGGATATGGTAAATGAAACGGCCAGTAAAGCAGCAGAAATTGCTGCTGCCTGTGAGCAGCAAGCTGCCCAAACGACGGAAGTGATGATATCCATCCAGAGTATTGCGGCTACTTCAGAAGAAGCGGCAGCCAGCAGTCAAGAAACGGCAGCGACTGCCCAAATGCTCGCGCAATTAGCAGAAGAATTAAATAACAACGTCTCTGTTTTTAAATTGTAAGAACGTGGTCTGAAAAGCATTACGCTCTCAAAGTAAAAAGTCAAGGGTTGTGGTAGGTCGGGTTAGTCCGATTCTGTCGCAGCCCTTTTTTGATGAACAGCTTTCGCAAACTCGTGACTTCAGTCGTGAGTTAGAAAATTTCGGATAGGGCGTGGCTTTTGCCACGTCAACGATCCGACACATATCTAGGAA
>NZ_VRTT01000118.1 GCF_008017805.1 Paenibacillus sp. N3.4
ATACAACCATCATCAATTATGATTGTAGATTTGTATTATCGCATTAAGAGAATTCATAAAATCATTTCGAAGCTTTTCTGGCTTTATGATTTCAAGATGTGCCCCCTGGCTTAAAAGCCACATTTGTATTATCGCATTAAGAGAATTCATAAAATCATTTCGAAGCTTTTCTGGCTTTATGATTTCAAGATGTGCCCCCTGGCTTAAAAGCCACATTTTAACTCCCTCACCAAACACTTCTGCTTCTATAATTTTCTTGTTATCAACTTCGCCTACTATCCTGGCTGTTGGTAGTCGATCTAATACCGCTTCCAAAGAGGGCCCCCAGAACTTAAACTGGATGCTCATTAATTCCCCAGAATACATAAATTGAATTTTCTTACGAAATTCACCTTCTTCAAATCTCTCCGCTTCAGGTATGTAGAAACTCTCTGCTAAAGGAATGTAGTCAGTGATTCTGTCCAATCTGTAAATAGTAGGAAAACTATCTGATCTATCAGCAATATAAGCTGTTAAATAAAAGTAATAATCCGAGAAAATGATGCCAACTGGCTTTACAACTCTCTCAACAGCCAACTCTTTATCAACCCTCATATAGGTTATTTTCAATAGTTTTTTAGAACGAATAACAGCACTTAAATTCCACACTTTAGAAATCAAAAAGCTATTATGCTGTAAGGGCAAATAGTGAAAGCGCTCATTATTAACTATTTCTCGAATAAACTTTCTTTCAGACGGCGTAGATTGCAATATCAACTTATCTAGGATTTCCTCAAGCTCAATTTTGTTAAGAGCTCTACTCTCCAATAGAATTTTTGAGATTACTGTAATTTCTTCACTATTAAGAAAGTATTCGTTTTTACTTACTAAAATATATCCCTTCTTCTTGCTGTCGTACTTTAAGTCTAGAAATCCTGAATCACCCAATCTTTCCGCGAAGTAGACCCTTATCTCATCGAAGTCCCTTTGAATCGTTTTTACATCGACAAGCATCTCTTTCGCTAAGTCTTTTTTAATTAGGAGTTCGCCTTTATTCAATCTTTCAAAAATAGTTAATAACCTGTTCGATTTTCTATCCTTTTCCTTGACCATTCAATCATCCTCTAATTGTTTATATATTAACATTCCACTATGGACATATAATGTCCATTTTAAAAATAAAATGACTTAATGAATTATCTATGTATTACTACTTACTCACCAAAGTATTCGACAAAAAAATAAATTCACCTCCTCCTTTTGAACCATTTATTAGCTACTGTTATTTAGGCCTTGAAGCACTGGCAACACTTTTTGTGAAATATTATGTATGGAACAAATTCTTGTAATCGCAAATTTTAACAACAAAAACCACACTCCTTACCAAAATAATATTTGGTAGAAATGCAGTAATTAAGTGGTCTTACTTCATTAGCGTTGCATGAGCTCTTACACAGAACACAGTATGACCGAAGCAAATTTGCCTTATATGGAGGACTGGCAGCGGGATATTCTGACGATGCTGCGCGATGAGATGCTCTATTTCTGGCCGCAGCTGGAGACGAAAATCATGAACGAAGGCTGGGCTTCGTATCGCCAAGGTGCTTAAATTTCGGGAATAAAAAAAGCCGACTCCCACAGGAATCGACTGGCATTCAATATTATTAATTTATTATTTTATTGTTCTCAACTTTCTTAAACTCCACACTAAGGACTCCTTTTAATTCATTACTAGGAATCACAATTACTTCATCTTTGATTTTAAGTGTTATGTTTTGTTCATGATCAAAATATAATCGAAATTGCCAATCTTCGCGATTTTCTGTTGAATATTTGCTCGTTAAGAATTTCCCGAATTTATTAAAAGGGATACTGATTGTTGCATGTGGCGTTTTGTTTTTCACCGCCTAGTTTTAAGATAATATTTTTCTTTTCCATTTTGATTTTATTCCCTGTTGTTTTTGCTATCGAAAACCTGAAGTAACATTTATAACCATTAGGTGGCTTTTGATAATCGGAATACATTGGAAACTCTTGGGTTGAATAATTGATAACCATTGAGTTCATTAATTTCTGATATTGGTTTAGAAATTGCACCTTATACTTTTCAACTTCAATTTTCCAATCACCGTTAAGGTCAAGCGCATCTGAATTTATTATGTAACGTGAGATGATGTGATCTCGATCGCTCTTGCTAGTCTCGATCATGATCATATCCTCTACATTACCCTTTACTGGTGACCGAGACAATTCCCAGCCATTAGAAGTAAAATTAGCAGAACCTATATACGCATTCTTCTCGTCTAGTAAATAAATCTTGGCATGAAGATCTGGTAAACAACGAATTTCAAAACCAATTTGCCTAAGCATTTCTAATGCTTCAATATCCACACTCCCAGTAACATACTCTACACCAGGTGGACTAGTGATAAGACACCGCCTTTTCACTGATTCAGGAAGAGCCTTAGCTAATTCTTTAACCGCTGGCAAAGTAACATAAGGTGAGATAATTGTGATGGAGCGTGAACACTTTTTTATTTGGTCAATAATTGATTTTTTAAAATTGCTTCCTAATAATTGACTCATTAATTTTAGCCTCCGCGTACACATTCGAATACTTTGTATCATTCGACATAATTAGCTAATAATCCTTCGTAAATGCAGAGACAAAAAACCGACTCAAAATGAATCGGTTGACTACATTCAATATTTAAAAATTTCGTTTCATCGCAACCTGCTTGAAAGAAGCAATCACGTTTCGCTCGCCCTGGTCCAGGACTTTGTAAGACACAACATAACGATCAACCATGCAGTAATAGGTGTTTCGATATTCACGTGAGGGCATGATCGTTCCCATGTGGACGACTTTCTGCTCCACTCGGTGAAGTAAGCTGATCTTGTAGTCAATTGTCTCCTGCTGTGTAAAATGATCGCTCTTCATTTGTTGGAATCGGCTTCGTACCGTTTCAGTCCATTGAACGATCAATTACAGTTCACCACGCTTTATCGCTTCAACCATTTCATCTGTGGAATAGACTTTCCCATGCATAATGTCCTTTTCAGATTCCTCAATCATTTGTCTGATTTCGGGATCTGAATCCCATTCATGAACAGGATTACACACTTCATATTCCATCCCGGCGATTTCGAATGCAGCGGGACCCGAAAGTCAAGGCACTTGATTTTCGGGTCAAAAAAGAACCGGTTGAGAGCACATCTCGCCGGTTTATTGTTCTAATGATTCCAGACTGAAGAGCCCGTTCATGGGCACTTTCAAATCTTTAAATGCGATGGATTGGATCGTTTCCTGCTCCATATACAGATGACGTACCTGGTAGCTGCCATCCTGCAGCGAATACACGTGAACCGTTCGGTTTCCTGGATCGACAATCCAATACTCCTGTACCCCATACTTCTGATATAAATTGAACTTCTCATTAAAGTCTTTCAATGCGGTGGATGGGGATAGAACTCCGATTCTGAAAGAATGTCCGCAGGGCGAAATGAAGCTCTCCTACAATAAATTGATGCAATGAGGTTGGGGCCGGTGACAAATTATAGGCTTTGCCATCAATTAGCTCCCATGCTCCGTCCCAAGTCAGCCAATCTTGATAGGTGTTAATTTTCTTCTCATCCGGATTTGACACAAAGTTCAACCTCCTTCTGATTTCGCGTATGACACTTTAGTAATTGTAGCATGTTCAAGCAAGTCGTTGCTAATTTTCACTCGTATAGGCAGCTATAACTTTAAAGTGAAATCAGGTCCTTCGACAGTCGATTCAACTGCTCACAACCGCTTTCCGTCACCAATACCATATCTTCAATCATGATAGAACCTACACCATAGCCATAATACGGCGTCTCCAAACAAAGCACCATGCCTGGACGGAAGATAGTAGATTCAGTCGGGCTAATGAACGGAGGCTCCTCGGCGGCAAGGCTTAAACCCGCGCTATGCCCTAAGTGGCCGCGGTTATAATTCGGTAATCCTGAACGGCGAATCAGACTCATCACTTCATGAAAGGCCGATTGCATCGATCTTCCCGGTTCAATCAGCTGAACAAGATGATCATGCCCGATTCTTAAAGCCTGATATACACGTTCCACCGTACTTGAAGGAGTTCCCAAAACAAACGTTCGAGCGATATCCGAGCCATATCCTTTGACATCCACACCAACATCGAATTTTATTAAGTCGCCGGGCACGCTTGCACGTGTGTCGAACACATGCGCCGGAGCAAAATTCGCTCCAACGGAAATCATATGAAAACGGGAGGTAGATCCCTCCCTATTCTTCATAAGAGCCATCTTAAAGTCATCGGCAATATCTTCAGCGGAGCTTCCTACGTGTATTCCCCGAGTGGCTTCTGTAATACCAGCTTCGGCGTATGTACAGCTCTTGCGGAGCTGATCTATTTCCCAAGGTGTCTTAATAACACGAAGTTCGGTGAAAATAGAACTCGCTTCCTGCAGTTTCAATTGGCTGGCAGCTTCCTGCAAAGCTATCACCGAAGGATAGCGCATAGCACTCAGCTCAACAGCTACGCGACCCGTTGACAGATCATTTTCATCCATGATCTGACTAAGAAGCCCGAACATTTCCTGCACCTGATGAGCTGTCGGTCGTTTCCCTTGAAAGCGGCTCCCTTTAAGCTCGAAGGGGTCATCGACATCTACCCACGTCGGATAAGTTCTGATTTCGCAGTTAGGCAAATCATCTGGAATACCTGCAGCTTCAAATTCATTCATAATGACGACCGTTTTCCGGTAGGGATTCCGAAACACGACAGCCAAAGCGACTTCGTTCATTCGTAATGTATACATAAAGGTGCTCGGGTGACCGGATAAGTAATAGAAGTTCTCGCAGCTGGATGCCACAAGCGCATCAAGATTGTCTCTCTCCATAATCTCCCTTGATCTCGCCGCAATCTCCATGAGATGCTCTGCCTTTCTATAACCCACGATATCACCCTCCTACGGCTATTCTGTAATTTGTCTTAAAAATTTACGGGCGCGTTCCGTCTTAGGCTCTGCAAAAAACTGACTAGGAATTCCTTCCTCCTGAATGATCCCATCGCTCATAAAGATGACCCGATCGGCTACTTCTTTGGCAAACCTCATTTCATGGGTGACAACAATCATCGTCATCCCTTCCTTCGCCAGCTGTTTCATGACCGACAGTACTTCTCCGGTAAGCTCCGGATCCAAAGCCGAGGTTGGTTCATCGAAGAGCATTACTTGCGGCTGCATGGCAAGAGATCTAGCGATGGCTACCCGCTGCTGTTGGCCTCCGGAAAGACGCGAAGGATATTCCAGCTTCTTATCCAGCAAACCTACCTTGGCTAATAAGGCTTCGCCAAGCTCAACAGCCTGCTCCTTGGGCATTTTTTTCGCTGTCATGGGGGCCATGATGACATTGTCCAAAGCCGTCATATGCGGGAATAAATTAAAGGATTGAAATACCATGCCTGTTAAGTTGCGAATGCCCCTGATCGCTTGTTTTTTCGCTTGGGCACCCATCGTGCTCTCCCACTGCGTATCGCCCACGCGTATCGTTCCTTCGCTTGGTTCCTCTAGTCCATTCAGACAGCGCAGCAGTGTACTTTTTCCTGAACCGCTTGGTCCCAGCAGAACAACAATCTCTTGGGCACGAATGTGTATATTTATATGATTTAATACCGTTAATTCTTTAAAGCTCTTGCTTAGTTTGTTTACCTCAATCATGTCAACGCACACCCTTAATAAGCCTTGGATAACTTAAGCTCGATACGATTTAGGATATTCGAAAAGACCATACTCATGATCCAATACATCAGAGCTATCGCAATAAAAAAAGGCATAGCGATATAATATTGCGCTATCAGCAATTGCGCTGAGCGAAGCAGCTCGGTTACCGTAACAACGGAAACAAGTGAAGTCTCCTTCAGCATTCCGATAAACGTATTGCCCATGGGAGGAATGGCTACTCTGGCGGCTTGCGGAAGAACAACTTTTCGCAATGTTTGCCAAGGCGACAAGTTCAGCGATAGCGCGGCTTCCGTTTGTCCTTTGCTCACAGAAATAATGGCGCCTCGGAACGTTTCCGATAAATAAGCGCCAATATTGATGCTGAGCGAGATATAAGCTGCGGTGAGCGGTCCAAATTTAATTCCGTAATCCGGCAATCCATAGTAGACAATAAAGATTTGTATAAGAATCGGTGTCCCGCGAATAATCGAGACATATCCTCTAGCTAAGCCGCGGATAAGCATATTCCCTTTTAAGCGTGCGATAGCCACGATCAAAGCGATGAAAAAACCGAACACCATCGAAACAAGCGTAATTAATAGGGTATAATAGGCACCTGTTAACAGAAAATGGATGTTTTTTAAAACGAGATCCATTTCATTCATCCTCTCCGTTCAAAGCCCATTAAATATTCGGATCCACGTTAAACCATTTTTGGAAGATGGTCTTAAACGTTCCGTCGGACTTCATATCCGCCAACGCTTTGTTAATGGCCTCGATAAGCTCAGGATTGTTTTTACGGACAGCGATGCCGGCTGCATCTTCTTTGATCGGCTCCCCGACTGTTTTAATCTTTAATTTATTTTGATCAACTAGAGGTTTAATAGCAAATACGTTGTTAATCGTCGCATCGATTCTTCCGACATTCAAATCCATCAAAGATGTTATAACATCATTATAGGTAGCAATTTCAAAAGTTCCGACTTTGGGAAGAACCGTGTCTCTCAAATATTTTTCATCATTCGTTCCGAGTCCTACACCAACCTTTTTACCTTTGAAATCGTCAACTGACTTGATGGTTGTATTGTCGCTCTTGACGATCACATTCACAGCGTTTTTGATGTATGGCGTCGAAAAATCCATTGTTTTTTTGCGGTCGTCAGTAATTGTAACCTGACTGATCAAAGCGTCATACTTATCTTTTTGAAGTCCTTCGATTAAACCGGAAAATTCCCCTGTAATGAATTCCACTTGAACACCCAGACGCTTGGCTACTTCTTTCGCCACATCGGCATCGTAACCATCTACTTCATGCTTATCATTCAAAAAGTTATAAGGAGCATAAGTGCCCATTAACCCTATTCTTATTTTTCCTGATTTTTTGATTTGTTCCAATTGATTGGAAGCAACCGCCGTTTCTGCCGGTTTGGGGCTGGAAGCATTAGGTGAAGGTTGCGCTGTTTTCCCACCACATGCGGACAAGGCAAGGGCAACTACGCTTACGATTGTAAGGGATTGAACGATTTTTCTTGATTTCGTGAACATATATGTTTCCTCCTGAATAAACCTAATTTTCTCTTTTATTATCCCAATAAACCACAAATTTCAAACCTTGCCGTTTCTTCGGCAATCTGCACTGAATTATAGCTCGATTGAAAATCAACATCATGCATAGGTCCGAACAACCATTTGGATAGAACGCCTGTAATTAAACTGACGAGAATATTTACTCGAAGTGAGATGTCTTTGAATTGGGGCAGCATGCCAAGCTCAACCGCACGCTGAACATTGTTCTTAAAGGCTTCTTCGAATGCAATCCATGTTTGCGATACTGCTTCTCTAACCGGTTCATCCGCGCCTTGACCTTTAATCAGCAGCAACGCCATCAAATAACGATTTTGATCGGCAAATTCAAACAGGTCTGTAAGCAGACGTGCCGACGATTTCACCATGTCATCTACACTCCCGGCATGCTGTCGATAACCTTGATCAATGACTTTGGTCAGTTTCTCATTACCGCTATGAATCAATGCGAGCGTCATCTGCTCTTTACTTTCAAAGTACCAATAGAAAGTTCCTTGTGATACCCCAGCAGACTTGACCACATCAGAAATTTTAGTATTGTGATAACCCTTCTTTGCAAATAGCTCAAGTGCGCAGTTCATTAATTGATAACGACGATCCTGTTCTTGTTCATGGGTAGGTGAAATCAAGATCCACCCCTTTCTATTAACTGACGAGTCAGTTAGTGTTAATTCCGATGTGTTTACTATATTTTAAAAGTTTCCTACTGTCAAGCCAAAAGTAAACTTAGAAGAAACAGTTTTATGATGTATAACAAGCTTAAAAAAACAAAAAGTGGCGAACAGAATACAACTCCTGCCCCACCACTTTTATTTTGAACGACATAACTGCTGTCCTTTATGTCAGTTTAGACCTTAAGTAACAGCCGATTTCTCTAATAGATGCCTTAGTCGAGCTGACCAGAAGCAATGGGAAGAAAGAGCTGAAAGGTCGTTCCCTGTGATGAGCTATCCTTAAGAAGAAGCTTACCATCCATAGCAGTCGCCAGCATCTTACTTAAGGTTAGTCCTAGCCCAAGACCACGAACGGCAAGCTTCTTGTTCGTTCCCCGGAAGAACCTTTCGTAGATGTTGACTTGTTCGTGAACCGGGATTCCTGAACCGTTATCTTTGACCAGAATCTCGTACATTGTGCTTGAAAATTCTGCTAGAGATACGGAGATTTTACAGTGCTCATGTGCAGCTTGTCGGCTGTTGTTAAGGAGATTCACGATAATTTGTTGAATCCGGACGGCATCGCCAGAGGCAATCCACTTACGGTCGGGAATATCTATCTCTATTTCTATATCATCCTCTTGATAGATTAAGCTCCATTGATAGACGATCTCTCCCAACAGCTTACCCAGATCGATAGCTTCTGATTGAACCTGTACATGCCCAGACGCAAAAGTGTTAAAATCCAGCAGATCCGAAACCATCCGCTCCAGTCGATTCGTTTCTTTCAGCGAAATATCCAGAAACTCATCTGCCTCGTCAGTAGTTACGACCTGATCCTTAATCGCGCGGAGAAGACCGCGTATCGACGTAACCGGCGTCCTGAGCTCATGTGTCACCCCAGCTAGCAGTTCCGTACGCAGCTGTTCCAATTGCTCCAGCCTTGACGTCGTGGCATTAAAGTAGACAAGGAGGTCGTGAATTTCTTGCTCCTTGACGTTTTCCTGCAAAACAAGCGTATAATTGCCCGACTGGATTTGTTTAAGTGCCTGCACTACTGCATAAATGGGCTTCGATAATTTACGAAGCAGCAAATAAAGAATAAGCCAACCAAGCAGCCCCGAAATCAAAAGCAAAGAAGAGATCAAACCGTATTGTTGGCTAATGTCGGTTAACTCCTTCTTGGCATAAGAAATGGCTATGGAACCGATAACCGAATTCGAACGGAAGATAGGCGTAATAATGGTGTATGTGCTGCCGATCTGATGCACAATCATCTGGTCTTGAAGCAACGGCGCAGACGGAAAAGCTGGATCAGCTATCGTGCTTGGCGAACCCGTAAAATTATCACCTTGTTGACCAGTCGGCTTCTCTTTTAAGGGAGCTGGCTTATAGAACAAAGCATGACCTCTCTGGTCGAATACCGTTAAACCAAATTGTCCCGGTAGTTTGTATGTTCTTTGACTAGAGTCAATCCACCTATAGAACTGGTCGGGTATCACAATTTGCCCAGCACTACTTGTGACAGTATTCGCCGCGACCTGCGAAAAAGTCTGGATACTTTGCAATCGACTGGTAAGAGCCGAGTGCTGAAGCCACAGGACGGAAGCAACTCCTATCAAAAATAAACCTACAAATAAGGTCAGCACATAACGCAAAGTCCAGTATCGGAGCAGTGTGCTTCGCTTAGGCGTTCTGCTTGGCATAGAACTGGTACCCCGTTCCCCGTAAAGTCCGAATTTCACCTTCTTCAGGCGGCATGTTAAGCAGTGCCTGACGCAAACGTTTGATGGCCTGATCAACGGCGCGATCGCTCCCATCGTAGTCCATTCCCCATACCCGCTCAATTAACTGTTCACGATTGAAAATTTGGTTCGGATGCTCTGCCAAAAAAAGCAACACGGCCAAATCCTTAGGCGTTAGAGATAAGCTTGCCCCATTCAAGTAAATGCTCCTTGACTTGTAATCAAGCCTCAGACTGCCGTAATGCTTCTGATGATCTGCGATCAAAGCCTGAGAAGGCCTCCGAAGTACGGCGTTGATTCTAGCTACAACCTCTTCAGGCTCAAACGGCTTCATCATATAATCATCGGCACCGCTGTTAAGACCCGCAAGGCGATCACCAATGTCTCCTCTGGCTGTGAGCATGATGACAGGACAAGTATTTCTGCGTCGTACTTCGCGCAGTACCTCCCATCCATTCATGCCAGGAAGCATCACATCCAGTAAAATAAGATCAGGCTGAACAACCCCAAATTGTTGGATGGCTTCATCGCCCCTTGTATAGATGACATAGTCATAGCCTGCCTTTTTTATGTATGCCGACAAGACACGGGAAATCGCCGGCTCGTCTTCCACAATCATAATGGTTCTCATTGAAAAGCCTCCTAACAAGCAACTCATAAACAACTCTATCATTGAATATTTTATCATATAATAGGCAGAAATAAGGCTCGTATCATCCGTTGATGGTTATTGAATGTTAATCGCAGAAATACTTCCGTTGGTTTTAAAATCTTTGGAGTAGGATAGTGAAGCTGCCGCGGTCACCTGACCGTTCGGTCCCATGACGGATATCGTAGGACTCGACGTATACCCAGATCCCGGATTGGTCACAGTAACACTCGTCACGACACCATTCGTAACTGTTACGGTTGCTGTTGCTTCTGTTCTCGGCCAGGTTCCGCCGCTGCTTCCGTTATAACGATAATAGTTGGATACCTCATCCAAGCGTTGATTCGTAATCCCATATGGGGCTAATACCTTGAGAAGGGCAGCCTTGTTTTTTTGAGCTTCTTCAGCTGTCGGGCCTCTATCTAATCCTGCAGGTTTTACTCCGCTAAAAGCTTCTCTGAAAACTTCTGTGGGAACCCCAAGAGCCGCGGCAATAAGCACAACAGGCCTACCTTTGTCCTGTGGATCTGTGTCGAATCCACCTGTTATAACTACGGTATTCGCTGTTTGTCCGGCCCCATTGCCGCCAGTTGGAGGGTTTGTTTTGGGGGAGGTCGTATTTCGATTTGCGGGAGCCTCTGCAGCCTGTGTTCTTGGCTTGTCGTTCCCCTCTGGACGTGGAGGCGGCGGCAGCTCTAGCTCGCGGATCTTATAGGAAGATGGTGCAGAAGTATTAGACAGATTATCCTTAGCGAATACGAAGGCCCCTCCGACAATGGATAAAGTCAGTGAGCTGATAATTCCTACGCGGATGAATGATCTTTTCATTTGGTTAAGCTCCTTTTTCATAAAGTTTTTACTTACAGCTTCAATATAAAGGCCCAATGTGGCAGCTGGATGATAAAAACCTAAGCACCGTGTAACGTTAGGTTTGCCGACAAGATTTCTGTCAAAAATAGTGGGTTTTCGACAGCGATAACCGACGGACAAAGCGTGAAGGTCATGGTAATATAAATTCCAGTAATCTTATCAAGTTATCAGATTGGAGATGAAAGGAAATGAGAATGAATATTTTGTTTAATAAAAAACCAGTGACGGTTAACTTCGTAGGAACGGACCACAAATTAATTCCCTCTCTTATTAACGCCCTTCGATATAACAAATTTACGACGATGAACTTGGTTCATTCTCTGGAGAGCGTAGATTTATTCAGCTCAGAAGCCATTCTTTATGCAAAAGACGGCAATAAAGCAAGAATTCCTATTTTCTAATGTAAATCTTTACATAGCAAGGAAGCCCTTTGAGGAGTGATTGTATCACTTACTCAGAGGGCTTTTTTTCGTTAGAAAGGCATATCGGGGCTTCCTTTTCATAGACTAATAGAAACAGCTCATTCTAAGAGAAGAGGAGTTGCCTCATGCATCTGTTTCGTAGGTCCAAAAAGAATATAGCTTCCCTGCTCATCTATTTTCTAATCATGATTACTAGTTTTATATGGACTATCATCTGGCTTAACCATCCAACGACGAAACCGCCTGCTAAACCTAGCTCGGAATATAGCGTTATGCAAGCAAGTAACGGTATTGCTCTACATGTCATTCGCACGCCGCCCAACAATATTGGCTTAAAAGCCATTACCGCCAATGTCACGGATTTGCAAAACACCGGTATTAATGGCGGTTTTTTCTGGCAAGGCTATTTGCTCAGTATCGCGGTTGTAAATGATCTTCCTGTCAAAGGGCAGCCCGGCGACTACGGCTCCGGTTGGTTTAATATCGATCGTAAACGAGGCACGCTGGTCTGGGATGAAAAAGCACAAACCTTCACCATACAAATCGTCGAGGCAGCGGATGAGTTGAAAGTGATGGATCGCGCTCACTACTGGGCACAAGGTGGGGTGAGTATGGGGCTGAGGAACCCAGACGGCTGGGCTGCTCAAGCAGTATCCGAGGAAATGCCGGTCATTAACGAGAAGCGCATGCGCTCAGGAATCGTGTATGACACCAGCAATCATGTTTACTTGGTCGTCTCTCCTACGCCTTGCACGGGCGATGAATTCCGCACAGCTGTAACGGAGCAGGTCGGCGCTGGGGAGTTGGTGGACGGGCTGTTCTTGGATGGTGACGGTTCCTCACAGCTCAAGGTTGCGAACTATACGCTCCCCGGCGATCATCGCCAAGTGTATCAGATGATTGCCTTGTTGAACTGAATGTTTGGCACAATAAAGAACCCCTGCGATACCGATTATCGAGGGGTTCTTCATGCCATTTCTATTCGAATAGTGTGCTAAAATGTCACATTGTCCGGATTAGGGCCAATACGTTTGTTCTCATTCAGCGTATCGATTAAAGCGACATCCTCTGCACTCAGCTCGAAATCGAAGATATTCGCATTATCACGGATGCGCTGCTCTGTTACTGACTTCGGAATCGTGACAACGCCATTTTGGATGTCCCAGCGCAGGACGATTTGTGCTGGTGACTTGCCATGCTTCGCAGCAAGCTCAGCCAGGACAGGATGGTCCAGCTTCCCTTGCATCAGCGGACTCCAGGCTTCTAACTGGATATGATGTTCGCGAGTAAAAGCCAGTAATTCCTTTTGCGCGAGCTCAGGATGATACTCAACTTGGTTTACAGCGGGAATGAACCCTGTGTCTTCAATAATATGATTGAGATGATGAATCTGGAAGTTACTTACACCAATGGCGCGTACGAATCCTTCCTTGTATAGATGGACAAGCGCTTTCCAAGTTTCTCTATAGGTGGCGGGAACAGCCCAGTGAACTAAATACAATTGAACCTCTCATGACTAAAGTCACTAGATTCTTGGGTAGTCTCTTCTAACGAAGAGAAGTTTACCAAGCTAACCCTGTCGCTCCGACAGTTCGTGTAGTGTGACTACACAGTAAGCAGTCTTTTGCCTTCGGCAAGAATATTTAGACTTGCATTGAAGTCTCTGTCGTGATGCGTTCCGC
>NZ_VRTT01000119.1 GCF_008017805.1 Paenibacillus sp. N3.4
CGCAGACAGAGCAAGTGAATGAAGTGATTAGCCAGGTGATTGCCAGATTTGGCCGAATCGATATTTTGATTAATAATGCAGGTTACGGGGTATTTGAAATTTTCAATGTCATTTCTTCTCCTTGATAAAAAATTACAGGCACATATTTAGTTACAAAAAATGGAGCAGCCGCATCAAGCAGCACTCCATTCATTTTATCCGATTTATTCGGGCTCATTCATATTTATCATTCATCATTAGGTAATAAGTACTTGAATATCTAATTCACCAATACTATCCATGATCAAAGGAATCGTTAAAGCTTTCTTCGGAACGAATCCCGCGGCCGTTGCTGATTGGACAATTTTGGGTGGTGTAATATCTACCCGTACACCTTGATTGAATAGCATAGTGCTCGCATTTCCACTAATCATATTCCCAAGTTCAGAAATCGCGCTCTTGCCCATTTCGTCCATTTCTGTTATTACAAATCCCCCCATCATGGCAGAAACCATTTTCAAAGCCACTTCCTCAGCCAATCCAAACACGATGTCGCCTTCCATTTGCCCGGTCATGCCGATCTGGATCCATATATAATTTTCCACAAATTTGACGTCTTTGACACCGAGCTGCCCTGTCGTTGGGCGAATGTTAGCGACTTGTTCGATGACGATTCTAGCCGACTCCAAAAAGGGATTAATGTACTCAGCCTTCATAGCTCCGCTCCGATCTCCTTTGGGAATAATTTCCGCGATATACGACCTTTTTCAACATTATACCTAAAAAATTAGGACAAGTATACTGCGATTTTTGATAAAATAGTTCTAACTACTCACATACATGAGCGCATCCTGCCTTCATACTTAAATTGTAAATTTTTCCTCAGGCTCATATCTTTCAGGCACGAAAGCAGGAATATGGTATATATTTCTGTCGAATGCTGATACAATTATGGCAGAAACTTCCTAAAAGGAGCGCTAAAAGTCAACATGCTTAATCAGCGTAAGATCACAACTCGACAACTTACCTTATTCCAGCTTGCTATTATTTATCACATATTTGCCGTTGCCTTAATCTCTGTGAACTTTGTTTATCTGCATCACCTAACCTACATTCAAAACAACCATTATATTGGAATTGCTATTGATATGATCATGATCGGATTTATTCTTGGACTTGGATTTATGGGCATTCAGTACATGAAAGAAAGAGAAGCTGGAATGAAGGAAAACGCTGAGCGCTATAAATCGCTTTACGATAATCATCCCGATTCCATTATCTCTTTTAGCTTGGATGGCGAAGTACTATCCTCGAATCATGGATTAGAGGGTTTGCTTGGGCTTAATCGTGATGCTTCATTGCTCACCTCTTTCATCCCAATGATTAACCCTCCGGATTTGTTAAAAGCTCTTCATCATTTTCAAGTAGCATCCGCAGGGATGCCTCAAAACTTCGAGGCTGCCTTCGTTCATCACAAAGGTTTCCCTATACAATCCAATGTGACATTCGTCCCCACCATGGTCGATGGTCATATTGTAGGCGTATATGCGATTCTCAAGGATTTAACCGAGGTTAAAGAACAGAAGAAAGAAATTGATAAACTGTACAAACAAAATCAACTTATCCTTAACTCAGTATCTGAAGGCATCTATGGCATCGATATGAGCGGTCGAACTATTTTCTGGAACCAGGCTGCGGAAGGTATCACGGGCTGGAAGGTAGATGAAATGCTCGGTCGGCAAATACACAATCTCATTCGAGCTGAAAAGGGGGATGGAACACTTCATTCTGCTGACGAGAGCCCTATTTTGAACACAATCATGCATCGGGAAGTAACGATTGTGAAAGAAGATTTATTTTGGAAAAAGGATGGCAGCAGCTTCCCTGTCGAATACATGTCAAGTCCCATGCTGGAGGGAAAAGGACAGCTTCTGGGAACGGTCATTACCTTTAAAGACATCACAGAACAAAAGAAAACGCAAGAGCTCCTCATCAAATCAGATAAGCTCTCTGCTGTTGGGCAGCTTGCAGCTGGTGTTGCTCACGAAATCCGCAATCCGCTCACCGCTTTGAAGGGTTTTCTTCAGTTGTTGAAGACGAGCAGCGCTAAAGAGCAGTATTATATAGAAATCATGCAAAAAGAGCTGCAGCGTATTGAATTCATTGTGAATGAATTTCTGTTTGTATCCAAACCGCAGGCCATTCATTTTGAGACACGTACCTTGGACGCTATTATGACAAGTACCATTGAGCTTCTTCAACCGCAGGCTTTACTTGGTAATATTGAAATTGAAGCGGATCTTACACCAGATTTGCCGCCGGTATCTTGCGATGAACATCAGCTTAAACAAGTTTTCATTAATATTCTGAAAAATGCGTTGGAATCGATGTCGCAAGGCGGTATTATGCGTATTGAAGCAAAGCCCATCAATCAGGGTCGCAACATTTGCATCCGTTTCATCGATCAAGGCTGCGGGATTGCTCCTGAACGGCTGCCCAAGCTGGGAGAACCATTTTACAGCACGAAGGAAAAAGGGACAGGACTCGGCCTGATGGTCTGTTATCGCATCATTGAAGCGCATGGCGGACTAATGGCCATTCGCAGTAAACTTGAAGAAGGAACAACCGTAGAAATTACACTTCCTTCCATCCAATCCAAACCATAAGGGAGTGCTTGACACCATGACGAACGGATTTCTCATTGATTTGGACGGTACTTTATACAAAGGCCATGAACCGATCCCTTACGCAGCTGCTTTCATTCAGTGGCTGCAGCGTCATTGTTTGCCTTATTTGCTGGTGACGAACAATTCATCTCGCACGCCAGAGCAGGTATCTGAGCATCTGAAAGAGCTAGGTATCGACGTTCCCGCTGCAGCCATCTACACCTCTTCACAGGCTGCGGCGCAGTATTTGACAGAGCAGGGCAGCGCCAACCGCGTTCATATGGTTGGTGAAGACGGACTACGTCTCGCTTTAGATGCGGCCGGCTTTGTTCAGGAGGGGACGACGCCGGACTACGTCGTCCAAGGCATTGATCGCAGCTTCACTTATGCGAAGCTGGCAGAAGCGGTCCGCCATCTGAAGCATGGCGCGACCTATGTTTTAACCAACCCCGACCGCATGCTGCCGTCGGATGGGGGATTGATGCCAGGGGCTGGCTCCCTGGCTGCCTCAATCACTGCCGCGTCAGGCGTGGAGCCCGTTGTAATCGGCAAGCCCTCGCCGATCATCATGGCCTACGCGATAGCGCGGTTAGGACTCCCTGCCGCCGATGTTTGGGTCATCGGCGATAACGCGGCAACCGACATTCTCGGAGGTGCGCTGTCGGGCTGCCGCACGGCATTGGTATTGACAGGTGT
Source organism: Paenibacillus sp. N3.4 (assembly GCF_008017805.1). Lineage (GTDB taxonomy): Bacteria > Bacillota > Bacilli > Paenibacillales > NBRC-103111 > Paenibacillus_E. The sequence goes on from NZ_VRTT01000119.1 coordinate 3,342, forward strand.
CGCTACCGCTGATAACGTGCATGAGCAGTTGGCGTCGGCAGGCGTGACGCCTGACTTGATTTGTGAAGATTTGCAGCACTTCGTTCGGCAAATCTCACCCGAAGCTCCTAACTTCGACTAACTTCTGCTGCTTGGCCCTATTAAATCGATTTTTAGTGCCTGTTGGTCCAATTTTGCTTTAAACTTTTGGCTGTTCCGGACGAATAAACCAGAAAGCGCCTTAGCTCTCGCGAGCGCAGGCGGCTTTCTGGTTTATTCAATACAATCCCAATCCACATTGAGCGGTACACCTTTTTGTTGAAGGCGCCCTTCCAGAGCGTCCTGCTGCAATTGCTCCAACCATTTCAATTCGCTGAAAGCACGCTTATAGCTGCCTACCATCATTTGCAAAACGACACGCGGAACTGTATGAATATGCTCCTCATATAAACTCTTCGCCCTCTGCATAATGATCTTTTGCTCCATAATTTTGTGTTCCAGAATGGCTGCAATCTTCCCTTGATCACCGTGAACGGTGAAAGGCAAAGCCACATAAAGCGGGTGATAATGTTTAATTTCCTCATGCAATTGCTCGATGAGCAGTTCCTGAAATTTAAGTTTACCCGCTTCCGTGATTTGATAAATCGTCTTCTCCGGACGGTTCGAGTCTCGCACCACTTCAAGAGCCTCGACAAGGCCCTCTTTGTGAAGTTGATCCATGGCATAATACAGCGATCCGTCCTGAAGCTTCATGTAATTATGCATGCCTCTTTCTTTCATCGTCTGCCGAATTTCATAGGTATGGCGATGCGTTTCCATCAACAATCCGAGAATGACAAGCTTAATCGACATAGATTATACCCCCTAGTGGGCGGCAGGAACACTTCCTTTGACAGGAGCCTTGCCTACTTCCATTTTGGCATTGCCCATAGCAATAATGAAAATCAGTCCAATGATTGCCAGAACTATGGTTGTTTGGAAAACAACAGCAATCGAATCAGCCAAAGCTGTTAAAAGTTTATGCAGCACTTCCGGCGGTATTTGAGAGCGGACTTGCGGCTGGAGCAGCACCCGAGCATCTTTAAACTTTTCAGCCATTGCAGGGTCCTGAACAGCTGATTTGATTTTATCCGTAAACGAGTTGACCTGAACGCTACCAAACACGGCTACACCGATGGCAGAGCCTACGGAACGGAAGAAACCAACTAAAGAGGTTACAGTTCCCCTACGGCGGAAATCTATTTTATGCAGAGCGGACATCGAAGTAATCGGGAAACATGCGCCAATCCCAAGACCCAATAAAACCATATAAGTTGTAATCACCCAACGCTGTGAATCTATTGAAATTCCACCGAGCAGCGATGTGGCAACAAGAAGTAAAGCCACAGATACAAGCATAACATTTCTATATGAGAATTTACCAATAAAACGTCCGCCTAGAGTGCTGCTCACAACAACACCAAGCATCATCGGCGTCAATGTAGAGCCTGCGCTTGTCGCTGAGCCTTCAAATACACCTTGAATAAATAACGGAATGTACGTACCTGCTGATATCAGCACAGCCCCATAAGCAAAGCTGACACCCATACTAGATGTAAACAGCCGATTTTTAAATAAATCCAAAGGTACAATGGGTTCGGCTGCATATTTTTCCACGGTAATAAACAATCCTAATAAAACGACAAACCCGGCAAACAATCCAATAATTTGCATCGAATCCCAAGCGTATTCTTTTCCGCCGAGTTCCAAAGCAAACATTAAGGACATGATGGCCGCGGTGAGAAGAATCGTACCACCCCAATCAATCTTGGCTTTGCTGTGTTCCACGGATTCATGATAAGAGAAAATAATTAACAACAAAGAAACAATACCTAAAGGAAGATTGATAAAGAAAATCCATTCCCAAGTTACATGGTCTGTGAAATAAGCGCCGATAATCGGTCCTAATACACTGGATAATCCAAATACAGCACCGAACAGACCCTGCATTTTACCCCGTTTTTCCGGAGGAAAAAATGTCGAAAATAATGGCGAAGGTGATCGGCATTAGTGCGCCGCCCCCGATACCTTGAATGGCACGGTAGATAATCAGTTCCGTCATCGACGTTGCGGTTCCGCACAAGGCAGACCCAATCATGAAAACAACGATCCCAATGATAAAAAACAGTTTGCGTCCATACATGTCGGAAAGCTTACCGAAAATTGGCATGGCGGTCACATTGGCAATCAAATAAGCTGAGAAAACCCAGACAAACTGGCTAAAACCACCTAATTTAGACACGATGGTCGGCATCGCCGTTGAAACAATCGTCTGATCAAGCGAGGCAAGCAAGAGCCCCAGCATCAAGGCTACAACGGTCCACGTAGTATTTGACTTACGAGTTAAAGACATGTGTGAATCTCCTTTTTAATTCAATTCTGTATATATAAAATATTATAATCAAATTTGAGTAAGTAGCAACAGAGAAATTAACTATAATGATTTCCTCTTCCTTGCTCTGTAATAAACAGCCTGGGCTTGTTTAGCTCGAATCATTGCCGACTGCGGCACAATTATCATATAATAGGGTTACAAAAGCTTTTTATGTCCTTTACAATTTCGATAAATTTTATTTCTATCCTAAACTCGAAAGCAGGAGTACGCGCATGAATATGAACCAGTTAGAAACATTGCTCACAATCTCCAAAACGATGAGCTTTCGCAAAGCTGGTGAGATTCTCAACTTGACCCAACCTGCCGTTTCCGCCCAAATAAAAAGTCTTGAAGACGAATTCGGCACAATCCTCATTGATCGTAATCAACCGGTCACGTTAACCGATAGCGGAAAGCTTTTTCTTGAACACGCGGAGAAAATATTGCGTATCGCCAGTGATCTGAAGCAGCGCTTATCTGACCTGCATCATACGCCGCAAGGTCACATACACATTGGTACTACAACGTCTATAGCCATGCAAATACTGCCGCGGGTACTGTCCTATTCCAAGATCAATTTCCATTGATTAAAACTACCATTCACTCCATGACCTCCTCGCAGATCATGAACTCCGTCGAAAACAGTCAAATTGATATTGGCATCACGTATTTGTTTGAAAAGAATCAAGCGCTCGAAACTTCCGTCCTCTACTACGATACTTTCGAGTTAATCGTCTCCTCACAGCATCCGCTCAGTCGCTTTGCCCATTTATCGATTGAAAAGCTGCGCAATATTCCCTTTATCATGCTTTCTCCCGAAACAGCCGGCAGGAGATTCGTCGATCATGTCTTCAAAACTTATGAAGTATCGCCTCATATTGTGATGGAGCTATCCAGCAGCGAGGAAGTCAAGCGCATGGTGGAATTGAACCTAGGCGTTGCTATTATCTCCAAAATGTCTGTTGCTGATGAATTGCGTCATGGAACGCTCAAGATGCTCAAAGTAAATGAACTGGATAGTACTCACCCCGTGGGTGTAGTATATAAGTCAGGACGTTACTTGAATTCGGCCATGCAACAATTCCTTGCAGACCTTAAAGGTATGCCAGAAACTCAGTTTCTTGGCTCAGAATAACCATACATTTGCTCAAGGAGGTTCACCCATCCAATGAAATTCGATCTACATACCCATCATGACCGTTGTGGACATGCTCAGGACAAAATTCGCGATTACATTGAAGCCGCTATAGCCGGCGGGCTGCAAGTTATTGGAATTTCTGACCATTCCCCTTATTTTGGAAGCTCGGAAGATCAGGCTCAACCCTTAATCGCTATGGCCAAAAGCGAATTTCCTCGCTACATTGAGGAAGTCCTTCATTTAAAAAAAGAATATGAAGGAAAAATTGATGTCCTCCTTGGTGTTGAATCTGATTTTTTCCCCGAATACGCTGAGGTATACCGTCAAGAATATGCCAAGTATCCGCTGGATTACATCATCGGTTCCGTCCATCTCTCTGGTGGAGTCAGTATTTTCAATCGCAATCGATGGAAGGCACTAAATGAAGAACAAAAAATAGAGCAAAAAAATGAATATTACCGACTCATCGCAGAATCCGCACGCTCCGGCATGTTCCATATTCTTGGACATATCGATGCAATGAAAGGCTTCTACCCTGCTTTCTCCGACATTTCCTCTCCTAAGGTAGATGAGACATTGAAAGTCATTGGAGACACCGGCGTGGCGATTGAGATCAATACTTCAGGTAAAACCAAAGATGTTGGCGGTTGGTATCCTTCTCACCAAATACTCGAGCGTGCGCTCTATTACGGCGTTGAAGTTACTTTCGGGTCGGATGCTCATATTCCTAGTCGGGTCGGCGATGATTGGGAACAGGTGCAATCGCAATTAAAAGAAATTGGTTTCAAACATTGGGCATACTTTAAAAATAAGCAAAAACAAATCGTGCAGCTTTAATCAACCAAAAAAATCTCCCTCGCTTTTAAGTTCAAGCGAAGGAGATTTTTGCTATTGATCGTTATTCAAATCGGTAGGGACCTCTGAGTTAAGAAATAATAGCTTACTACGTAAATTTTGCTCTAGTATTATTAAGGTTTCTTCTGCATTCATAGGAGTAAAGAAATAATAGCCTTGAATTTTACTGCACCCGTTGGCGACTAAGAAATTAGCCTGCTCTTCCGTTTCAACACCCTCTGCGATAATGTCCAGCTGAAATGAATTTGCTACAGATATGATCGCCTTGATCATCGCTCGATCTTTAACATCTGTTTGCACGCCGCGAATAAACGATTGGTCCAGTTTAATCTTCGTCACAGGGAACCTTTTTAAATAGCTGAGTGAAGAGTAGTGAGTACCGAAATCATCGACGGATATGGCAATACCCAGTTGACGCAGCTTGCGAAGTGCATCCAATTGCTCATCCTGCATCGCCACATTTTCCGTAATTTCCATCTCTAGATACTTAGGCTCAAGTCCGGTCTCAGCCAGTATTTGCGCCACCTTCTCAACAAATCGTTCATCATGCAGCTGCCTGACTGACAGATTGACTGAAATCGCCAAAGGTTGCTTGATTACAAGGTGCCATGCCTTCATCTGCTCACATGCACCTCGTAAGATCCACTCGCCAATGGACAAAATCGTTCCCATTTCTTCCGCTAAAGGAATGAATTCAGAAGGGGGTATATATCCCTTTGTTGTATGGCGCCAACGAAGCAGAGCTTCCACACCAATGATTCTGCCTATGAGGCAATCCACTTGAGGCTGATATACAATTTCCAGTTCATTTCGTTCGAGCGACTGGCGTAAATGATTGCCCATTTCTAGCTTAGAAACCGAGTTCATAGCCATTTGCTTATCAAAGAACACATAGGAGCTGCCGCTTTCTTTCTTTGCCATATACATGGCAATATCAGCGTTTTTCAGCAGTGCCTCCCACGTCATTCCCCCAGAAGGATATTGCACAATACCGATGCTGGCATTGATAAAAAAAGCTCGATTGGCAATGAGACATGGCGGTTTCAGTACCTCAATCAAATGGTCGCATAAGACCCGAATTTCTTGTTCATTCGAACAATCCTCCAATAAGATAGCAAATTCATCGCCACCAAATCTGGCAAACGTATGATAAGGAAGAGCAGCTTGCTGAATCCGATTCACAACCTCCTGGAGCATGAGGTCGCCCATATGATGCCCATGCGAATCGTTAACCATCTTAAAGTTATCCAGATCGAAGAATAAGACAGCAAGGGACGTTTTATTGATTTCATTGTATACAATCTGTTCTTTCAAAATCATTTGAAAATGAGCTCGGTTATAAGTACCTGTCAGCACATCATGGTAGGCTAGGTAGGACAACATCTGCTCGGATTCCTGCAGACGCCTTGTGAACTCCTGCAGCTCCTGCTCGCCGGCTATCAGCTCCTCATTCACTGCTGTTAAATCCTCATTAGTATTCCGTAACTCCTGTGTGCGGTTATGCACGGCTTCACTTAATTTATTTCGTTGTCTGACGATATAGAAGTAAAACATCAAACCAAGAGCGAGCACTAATAAAAAGCAAAAGCGGATCAGTACGATTTGTTCCTGAACACTTCGGAGTGCACTTTCCTGCGGCAGCGCCGCTAACTCCCACTTCCCATCCAAAAGCGAAATATCTTCGGACATCGGGTTTTTCTGAAAAATATCGTCTTCCCCATGAAACGCCTGCATCCCAGGATTACGAATTGCGATCCGCAAACCATCATCCTCATCCATTCCACTGATTCCGGCATCATCCAGAAGCTTATCGAGATCAACGCCTACAGATACGAAGCCCCACAAATTGCCGTCTTGATAGAGTGCTTTACGCGCAACTATACCTGTATTGCCTTGAAGCAATTTAAAGGGACCATCCATGGTCATTAACCGAGTTTGCAAGGCACGTTGAATTTGTTGCTGCACATTTTCGCGTGGATCTTTTATCAAATCCCAATTAACAATAGCTTCATTCCCCTTTAGCGGATAGACGAATTTAACAATTCCTTGAGGAGCTATAATTAAATTAAACGTAGAACTTTGAGCGCCATGATAAAGGGCTTCTATGTAATCCATGACTTCTTGATCGTTTTTACCTTGCAAGTACCCCGTAATGACATAAGCCTCCAAACTCGCCATTAGATTAAAATTTCGGTCAATAACAGACTGCAGGGCCAAGGCTCTTGAGGATAACTGTGATTCTTCCGTCACTTTGAGTTCTTGAAGCAATGATTGTTTATATTTACTAAGCACTACTTCTGATGAAGAAAGCAAAAGGACGAAAATTAGAGCGATTATGGTGTATTGAATCATTTTCATGCGACTCTACTCCCAGCCAACGAATCTTATGTTTTATGCCATATTTCGACAATATCCCCCCTATTATTTCATTATCAAACCTATTGATGCAATCTTTTTATTCATATTCTTCACTTTTATTGTAATATAATTGAATTTGAAACCATATTAACCTTTAATTTTCATGGACATTTCCGAATTGTAGGCGTTACAAGGGATCAAGCTCTACTTATTGGACATAATCGTGCAGCGAACGTCCGACGGATTGAAACATTTCCTCTAACAGATGAGACACCATGAAAAAAGTCGGTCAACGTTCAAACGCATAGTCACCTACCTGCCTATCTATACAAACATCTGCAATGTCATACAATCTTACGAATAGTCTGTAATTAATTATTGTAATTAGGAGGTTATCTGCGTTAGCGTTTAGCATTCAGCGAAGCTTCCATACACTCTCTAGAAACCAACGTTCCCATAAAACCTGATTATCATTCGGTATCAACCAAGAAACATAAGGCTCTGGAACATTTCGGAAACCCTGCCCGCCTAACACGAACGCTAACTCGGGGCACGCTTCACGTATATGATCAATAAAAGTAAAGGTAGGCTCCATCAAATTAGGGTTGGTTAATGATAAACAAATGACACGAATGTGCTGTTGTTCAACGATAGCGCGGATGCCGTCCTCTGGCGTATCAGGACCTAAATAAATCACATCAACCCCTTTTTTGCGTAAAAAAAGCGAAAATAAAAGAAGTCTTGCTTGATGGTGTTCGCCTGATGGACACAGAGCCAGCATTCTGGGCAAGCGCTCATCAATCGGAAAGAGATGAAAGAAACTAAGACATCGTTGCGTTACGAATTGTGTAATATAGTGCTCCTGAGCGACGGAAGCGCGTCCTTCCTCCCACTCGGTCCCAGCTTAATCATGACAGAGAATAAAATATGATAAATCATAACGTCGTAACCGTACATGGAAAAACCAAGGTCAACCATCGTCTTCGCCTGATCCGTACGGAAATTGCAGAGCGTCTCATATAAGCGCTGCACCATCTCTTCATGAACATTTTCAGACAAAGGTTTGTGAGAATCAGCTGAAGCTTGGGCCATGCTATCCCGAAGGTCCTGCTGTTCCTTTAACAATCGAACGGCCTGTGAAATCGCCATCCCCTTGTCATCCGTTTTATGTTTGAGGAAGCGTAAATCTTCCATATTTTCTTCTGTAAAGAGACGGTACCCCGCTTCAGTTCGAGTTGGTTTGATCGCGCTATATCTGCTCTCCCACGCTCGAATCGTCACGGCAGGAATCCCCAAAAGGGCCGATGCTTGTCTGATTGTATACATGTTAGTTTTCACTCTTTTCCTTCGTTTTCCAATAAATGGGTTGCAATCACCCCGGCGCAATTTCCAATCTTTTACATTACTTGTACAATAATTATACAATTGTGTATATGCCTTTGTCGATTAGCTTCCATTCAGTCATCATGGCCTGCTAAGGCCCTTAAAATATGAGGATGTGTACCTATGAGCAAAAGATTGTTATAGCTGGTGAATGACTAGGTGGACTCTCTGCCGCGATTCGTCTGGCTGCGGGTGGATATCAAGTAACCGTTATGGAAAAAAATGAACGTGCAGGGGGCAAACTCAATGTCCGATCTGGACAAGGGTATACCTTCGACACAGGTCCATCGATTCTGACTATGCCATGGGTTCTGGAGCAGCTTTTCGCCAGTGCCGGTCGCAAGCTGGAAGATTATATGACGCTTATCCGCGTAGAGCCTCAGTGGCGCACTTTTTTTGAAGATGGCGTGCAGCTTGATATTATGGGAGACTTTCCTGAGCTGCTGAAGCAATTCGAAGAAATCTCTCCTGCTGATGCGCAGCAATTCTTGTCTTATCTGCAGTATTGCCAACAAATGTACCAATTGAATACCAAAAGCTTTTATTCAAAAAGCCTAGCCTGCTTAAGCGAACTGCACCGGTCTCACAGTCTGAAAGAGCTGCTTGCGATGGACCCGCTTAAAACCATGCATCAGACGACGAATCGTTATTTTAAAAATAAACATCTGCGTCAATTGTTCGATTTCTTCATCATGTACATCGGCTTCTCTCCTTATGCCGCACCGGCCGTGCTCTCTCAACTGATTTACGTGCAGATGGGCTTAGGGATTTATTACGTAGAAGGCTGTATGTACCGGATTGCCGAAGGCATACTTAGGCTGCTGGATGAATTGGGGGTAACCGTACTCAACTCCGCCCCTTAGCCAATATCAACATCCAAGGTAATTTAGCTTCAGGTGTTACGCTCGAAGATGGTTCTGTCATTTCCGCCGATTTGATTGTTTCCAATCTTGAAGTGATTCCGGCACAACAAACCTTGCTCAGCAGTCGAATTCAACGATATTTTCGTCGATGCAAACCGACAGATGATCCCACTGTCTATGTTGGCGTCTCCAGCAAGTCCGATCCGGGGCAGGCACCGGAAGGCAAAGAGAATCTTTTCGTGCTCACTCTCGTGCCGCCACTATTGCCCGCCGAAAGCTGGGAGTCGCAGAAAACGGCCTATCGCAGCCTTGCTTACAGAGATGCTCTTCTGCTCGAGGCAGCATGTAAGGCGGTTTCAGGCCTTACAGCTGCCTTTTTCTGCTGCTTTTCTCTTTCTCATCACCTGTAAGGCCGTTTTCCGTGCTTACAGAACGGCTTTTCTGCCCGCGGCCTCCTGTAAGCATGATTTAGGTCTTACAGCTGCCTTTTTCTACCTCTTTCGTCTTTTTCATCACCTGTAAGGCCGTTTTCCGTGCTTACAGACGTTACTT
>NZ_VRTT01000011.1 GCF_008017805.1 Paenibacillus sp. N3.4
TATAACCCATATGCACCTTTTTCACTCCTGCTTCAACCGTGCGTTCCCATATTTGCTCCTGCTTCATAAATCCCATGTTAACTCCTCCTCAGTCCCCTATTCTCCTGCCTGGTCGTTTAAGTCGCTAAGGATTTGGTTAGCAAGCGGGAAAACGATCTCCTCCTCCGACAGTAGTTGTTCCAAGCATACCGAACAGGCTAAGCTAAGCAGCGAAATCGCTTTTTTAAATTTGGTTGCATCTGCTCCTTCGCACTGCTCCGCATCGTGGAGAAAGGAGTGGACGAATCGTTCTACTCGTTTATGATCTTCTTCCAAAACCCAAGTTGAAGTCAGAAAGGTGGGTTCCATCCCCTGATTTGCATATTCCGTAAGGATGGGCAAAATCATCTTTTCCTCCCAGCTTTCATGAGCCTCAAACTGCTGTATGAAAACTTCCATTTGTTTGCAAATTTCTTGAAGCAAGCACTTTGATTCTTCCGCTCCAAGCATGGCAATCATATGCCCTGTCATCTCTTGTACATGGTCAAGGGCTTTTTTTAATGCCTCATGTTCGTCCTTTAAGCGTTCCAGAACCTGCTGAAGATTGTTGTTATCTAACGGCAATCCAAGATCCATAACCATTTAATGACTCCTCCTTTGCTTACCTTGTATAAATTGTAGGCCTTTATTTCAGAAATTGCTGTGAAGAGAATCACAGCCGCTTTATTATTTCGTGATTTTCATCACTGCGGCATAGTCCATCTTGGTTTACCATGAGATTAGGAAGGATTTAATTATGACGATGGAGGTAATGGTTTTGGCTAATGAAGATAATGCTGCTTCAACGACATTGATGTTAAACGCTAAGTTTTTGCTCATTTTAACTGTGGTTATCGCCAACTGCGCGGAGCCGCTAATCCATCAAAATGCAGCTTTTTATTCCCTGTATTTGGGTATTTATACGTTTCATATCCCTATGTTTGTTATGGTAACCGGATATTTTTCTAAAAATTTTCGTCTTGATGTACCCGGGATCAAAAGTCTGCAAATGATTTTTTATCACTATCTGATCTTTCAAAGCCTTTACTCGCTGCTAGATCTATTGGCCTTCCACGCACCCGGCGTTCACTATTCTTTTTTCGTTCCGTATTCGTTATTGTGGTTTTTATTCAGTCATTTTTGTTGGCGTCTCCTTCTTTTGCTCTTTACTAGAATGCGGCATCCCCTTGTGTTTTCGGTTATTCTCGGAATACTTGTCGGATATGCTCCGTTTACCGGAACGATGCTCAGCTTTTCCAGAACCATCGTATTTTTCCCTTTCTTCTTGGCCGGATATTATTTTCACCTCGGTATGGTCCCAAAATCCTTTGCACATAGTAAAAAATGGGTGGGTGTGCTTGGCTTCTTAGCTATTTTGGCCTTTCTGAACAAAATCTCGGTGGACCCCAAATGGTTATACAGCAGTTTCACTTACAGGGAATTGGGATCCACGCAGTGGTATGCAGGCATTTACAGGATAGGCATGTATGGACTTGAGGTAATGGCTTCCCTTTGCTTTTTGATCCTTGTTCCCCGAAAATATACCATCCTTACCGAATGGGGAAAATATACCGTCTACGTGTTTTTGCTGCACGCACTTATTACGAAAACAGCCATTTCAATGGGACTGTTTACACATGTGCACACCACTGTACAAATGATTCTCGTCCTGCTGCTCGCTGTTGGACTGACCTGTTTGCTATCGCAAAAATGGGTACGCCGCTTCAGTCGTCCTCTTATTGAGCCGGATTTATACTTTTGGGAACGATGGATAGCCGGAAAGCACAAAACCTCTAACCCACGATAAGTGGATTAGAGGTTTTGTTTAGGCTGTTGTAATAAGGCCATAAGTACCGTCATTGCGGCGATAAACAAGCTCTGTTTTATTGGAATCCCTGTTAAAAAACAAGTGAAAGTTATGGTCTAGCATATTCATTTGTAGAATAGCTTCCTCGATATCCTCCGGTTTATTGGGAACTGTTTTCATGCGCGCTAATTCAAATGGGGATTCATTTTCTCTGTTTAATGGCTCCACGTTTTCAAATAGGTGAGCTTTAATCCCCGTTTGATGCCGCAATCTTTGTTTGATCTTGTCTTTAAACTTATGGGTCTGCCTTTCTAATTTATCCGCTACGACATCAATAGATGCGTACATATCATCTCGTTTTTCCTCAGCCCGAAGCACAATCCCTTTGCATGTCATCATCACTTCAGCAACATGAAGTTGTTTATGTCCTTGAACAGATAGGGTAACATGCATATCACAAGCTTCTTCAAACCATGATTCCAGTCGTCCCAATTTACGTTCCACATATTCTTGCAAAGCAGGGGTCACTGTTACGTTTTTACCATGTACAATTAGTTTCATACTGTTCATCTCCTATGAGAAAATATGCAAGCTGGTAGCGCGGTGGATGAATTAATGCTGACTCCCGTGATCCCTTATTGCTGCATCTTCTGTCTGGCTTGCAAGAATTCCCGTATCAATGAGCTCCCTTGCTCGGGCCATTTCCCCATCTGTTGGGGTAGGACAATGTTCGAGCGGATATTCTTTCCCCATTTGCTGCCATTTGTAGACGCCCATTCTGTGATAGGGAAGCAGCTCTAATTTTTTCACGTTATCGAGTGTACCGATGAACATGCCAAGCTCGATGAGATCTTTGTAATCATCCGTCCATCCCGGTACTAACACATGGCGAATCCAAACATGTTTATTTATCTCTTTCAGATAATGAGCGAAGCGCTTCATACGATCATTAGGCTGAGCCGTGAGAGCCATGTGCTTATCGGGATTTATCTGTTTCAGATCCAGCAGCACCAGATCGGTCACTTTCAAAAGCTCCTGCGCATAGCTCGGCTCACAAAACCCATTCGTATCCAACACGGTATGCAGCCCCCAACGTCTCTTGCACTCGGCAAACAAACGGGCTAGGAAAGGAGCCTGTAAAGTCGGCTCCCCACCCGTTACTGTAATCCCCCCGCCTGAACGGCGATAGTATTCGAGGTATGGCTCGATCTCTTCCATAATCTCCTCTACATCCATTTGCCTGCCCGTATTCATTTCCCATGAATCCGGATTATGACAGTACTTACACTGGAGCGCACAGCCCTGCATGAAAAGAACAAAGCGGATGCCCGGACCGTCAACCGTGCCAAAAGTATCGAAGGAATGTATGCGTCCTTTCATCGGTTTATTCCCCTCTCTTTTTACATGGTGCCGTGGAAAGTACGATGAATCACATCAAGCTGCTGTTCCCTAGTCAGCTTAATAAAGTTTACGGCGTAGCCAGAAACGCGAATCGTTAATTGCGGATATTGCTCTGGATGCTCCATAGCATCCAGAAGCTGCGCACGATCAAAAACATTAATATTTAAATGATGACCTTGATTTGCCATATATCCATCGAGCATGGAAACGAGATTCGAAATACGCGTTTCTTCTTCACGACCAAGAGCTTTCGGTACGATGGAAAACGTATTGGATATGCCATCCAAGCAATGTTCATAAGGAATCTTAGCTACGGAAGCAAGCGACGCTAACGCCCCTTTTCGGTCACGTCCATGCATGGGATTGGCTCCGGGTGCGAAGGGCTCTCCCGCTTTGCGACCATCTGGCGTACTTCCTGTCTTTTTCCCGTATACAACATTCGATGTAATGGTCAGTACGGACATCGTTGGCACAGCGGCGCGATACGTCTTATGTTTCCTGATCTTATTCATAAATGTTTCTGTTAATTGAACGGCGATTGCATCTACACGCTCATCATTATTGCCATACTGCGGATATTCGCCTTCAATTTCAAAATCGACGGCAATCCCATTTTCATTGCGAACCGGGCGGACCTTCGCATACTTTATCGCGCTAAGCGAGTCAGCGACGACGGATAATCCTGCGATGCCTGTAGCCATCGTGCGTACAATTTCACGATCGTGCAGAGCCATTTCCAAACGTTCGTAGCAGTACTTGTCATGCATATAGTGAATGACGTTAAGGGTATTCACATACAGCTTCGCCAACCACTCCATTACCGTATCAAAATTGTCCGCTACTTCTTCCATATCCAGAATTTCCGAAGTCAAGGGAGCTAATCGGGGTCCTACTTGTATACCCAGCTTCTCATCCACGCCTCCGTTAATCGCATAGAGCAAAGCTTTTGCCAGATTGGCGCGGGCACCGAAAAATTGCATCTGTTTGCCAATGCGCATCGCAGATACACAACAAGCTATCCCGTAGTCATCCCCATAATAAGGGCGCATCAAATCATCATTTTCGTATTGAATCGAGCTGGTTTCGGCCGATACCTTGGCACAGAAAGCCTTGAACCCATCTGGCAATTGAGTCGACCACAGTACGGTCAAGTTTGGCTCAGGGGCAGGACCCAGATTGTATAAGGTATGCAGGAAGCGGAAGGAATTTTTGGTCACCCGCGGTCTGCCGTCCAGCCCCATGCCGCCAATTGATTCGGTCACCCAAGTAGGGTCTCCGCTAAAAAGTTCATTGTAATCTGGTGTACGCAGAAATTTAACGAGCCGAAGCTTCATCACGAAATGATCAACAAGCTCCTGCGCTGCTGCTTCCGTCAACGTCCCCTCACGTAAATCCCGCTCCATATAAATATCAAGAAAGCTGGATACGCGTCCAAGGCTCATTGCCGCGCCGTTCTGCTCCTTAATCGCCGCTAAATAAGCAAAGTACAACCATTGCACGGCTTCAGAGGCATTCATCGCCGGTTTGGCAATATCATAGCCGTAGGTCTTAGCCATCATCTTCAACTCGCCCAGACTGCGGATTTGTTCGGAGAGTTCTTCACGCAGTCGGATAACATCTTCGGTGATCGAATCGACTTCCAACTGCAGAAGATCCTTCTTTTTTTCTTCGATCAGGCGATTTACGCCATACAAAGCAACGCGTCTGTAATCGCCAATAATGCGACCACGTCCATAAGCATCGGGTAAGCCTGTAATGATAGCAGCCTTACGTGCTGTTTTCATCTCCGAGGTATAGGCATCGAACACGCCTTGGTTATGCGTTTTGCGAATATCTGTAAACACGTGTATCATTTCTTCCGGCAGCTTAAACCCGTATGCCTCACAGGCGTCGATGACCATGCGAATGCCGCCAAAAGGTTGTACGGAACGCTTGAGTGGAGCATCGGTCTGTAAACCAACAATTTTCTCTTTATTCTGTGCCAGATAACCCGGCGCATGTGAGGTAATCGTGGACACCGTCTGGACATCGATATCCAATACACCGCCATTTTCTCTCTCTTTGCGAGTTAACATACTGACCATTTGCCATAGCTCATTCGTAGCTTCTGTAGGACCTGCCAGAAAGGAATGATCACCTGTATAGACGGTCATATTTTTGTCGATAAAATCTTTAACATCAATAGATGTTTTCCATTTCCCCTTAACAAACCCGCTCCAGCAACTACCTGTCTGGATATCTTCTTCTCGTATTGCCATGATGGCACCTCCTAGAGTTCGCGGAGCAAACTTACTTCCAAAGATTCAGCTTGTGAGCTTCCTGCACGATTAAAACTTACCGTAAAAAGCGTTTCGATACACATCAGCCAACTCTGTCACTAATGGCATCCGAGGATTCGCGGTTGTACACTGATCTTCAAATGCTCGATCCGCTAAGTAGTTGACACGCGTCTCGAATTGTTCGGGATTGAACCCAAGATCCTGAAATTTTTCAGGAATACCCAAGGTTTTATTCAGTTTACGGATGGCCTCGATAAGGCTATTCACGCCTTCTTCCGTTGTCTTAGCGGGAAGCCCCAGCATACGCGCAATTTCGGCATAACGTTGATCGGCAATGAAGTGATCGTATTTCGGGAACGAAGTGAATTTTGTCGGCTTTTGGGCATTATAGCGAATCACATGCGGCATCAAAATGGCGTTTGTGCGTCCATGAGCAGTGTGGTATTCTCCGCCCCATTTATGCGCCAAGCTATGATTAATACCCAAGAACGCATTTGCAAAGGCCATTCCTGCGATTGTTGAAGCATTATGCATCTTCTCACGGGCCACAGGGTCTGCGGTGGCAAACGATTTCTCTAAGTTTTGGAACACCAATTGGATGGCCTTCATCGCTAAACCATCGGAATAATCATTAGACATAACGGACACATACGCTTCAATCGCATGGGTCAGGACGTCCATACCCGTGTCGGCTACCGCAGTCTTCGGCAAGCTGTACACATAATCTGGATCAATGATCGCTACGTCAGGTGTAAGCTCATAATCGGCAAGCGGGTACTTGGTATTGCCCTTCTCTTTATCTGTAATGACAGCGAAAGATGTCACTTCCGAGCCTGTACCCGAAGTCGTAGGAATCGCCACAAATTTCGCTTTGCGCCCCAGACGCGGATATTTGTAAACCCGTTTGCGAATGTCCATGAATTTTGCTTCAAGGCATCAAAGCTGGTATCCGGATATTCATAGAACAACCACATCGCTTTAGCTGCATCCATCGGCGACCCGCCGCCTAAGGCAATAATGCAATCCGGCTGGAAGCTTGCCATCTGTACGCGACCGCGTTCCACCGTTTCAACGGATGGGTCTGGCTCCACATCAGAGAACACTTCAATATAGACAGGCAGTTGTCGCTTGCGAAGATAATATTCCACACGCTCAACGTAACCGAGCTTCACCATCATCGGATCTGTGACAATCATGACTCGTTTAATATCAGGCATTTTCTCTAAGTACTGCGTAGCGCCTTTTTCAAAATAAATCTTCGGTGGTATTTTGAACCACTGCATATTGACAGTGCGGTAAGCAACGCGCTTCACATTGATCAGGTTCACGGCGCTCACGTTAGAAGTAGTCGAGTTATGACCATATGAGCCGCAGCCTAGTGTCAAGGAAGGTAAGTTTGTATTGTAAATATCACCAATTGCACCGTGAGTAGATGGTGAATTAACAATGATACGTCCAGTTTGAAGCTTATTAGAGAATGCCTGGATGACCTCTGTATCTTGAGAATGTATGACGGAGGAATGTCCCATGCCGCCAAATTTAACTACTTCCGCAGCTCGATCAATCCCTTGCTCAGCGTTCTTCACTTTGTAGCAAGCAAGCACAGGGCTTAGCTTCTCCGCGGATAATGGAAATGCCTCACCGACACCCGCTAATTCCGCAACTAATATTTTTGTCGTCACAGGCACCTTAATCCCAGCCATCTCCGCGATTTTCGGGGCAGATTGACCAACAATAACCGCGTTAACGACACATTTCTCAGCATTAATGACCAACTTAGAAACAGCTTCTGTTTCTTCTTTATTCAAGAAGTAACACCCCTGATCAGCCATCAGCTTCCTTGTTTCCGCGTATACCGATTCCTCAATAATGACAGCTTGTTCAGAGGCGCATATCATACCGTTATCAAACGTCTTCGATAGGATCAAATCATTGACAGCCTGCTGCAAATTGGCCGTTTTCTCAATAAAGCAAGGTACGTTG
This sequence comes from Paenibacillus sp. N3.4, assembly GCF_008017805.1. GTDB lineage: Bacteria > Bacillota > Bacilli > Paenibacillales > NBRC-103111 > Paenibacillus_E. The sequence goes on from NZ_VRTT01000011.1 coordinate 7,489, forward strand.
CCAGGTCCAACGCCCAGTGCCGGCTTGCCCGTGCTGTAAGCTGCTTTCACCATCGAAGACCCTCCAGTTGCCAGAACAAGCGCCACATCTGGATGATTCATCAGCAGTTGAGTTGCTTCCACGGATGGATGTTTCACCCATTGAATGCAATGTTCGGGTGCCCCTGCCTTAACGGCTGCTTCCAGTAATGTTGCTGCTGCCGCGCTGCTTGATTGCTGAGCAGACGGATGAAAAGCGAAGATGATCGGGTTTCGGGTTTTCGTCGCAATTAATGATTTGAACATCGTCGTCGAAGTGGGGTTCGTGACCGGCGTAACACCAGCGATAATACCAACAGGTTCAGCCACCATTTGGTAATTTTCATACGCATTTTCCTCAATCACGCCAACTGTTTTGTTATTTTTGATACTGTGATAAATATATTCCGTAGCGAATAAATTTTTGGTGATTTTATCCTCGTAGACACCACGACCGGTTTCTTCCACTGCCAGCTTGGCAAGAACCATATGCCGATCGATGCCGGCTAATGCCATTTGCTGTACAATGTGGTCTACCTGACTTTGATCCAGCTTAAGAAATTGCTGCTGCGCTTGCTTGGCTCTAGCTACCAGTTGGTTAACTTCGTCTTGAGCAGAAATTTGATCTAATGTTTTCGCTTCCTTGGTTGTCATACTTTCATCCACTCCTCTATTTTTCAATAATGTGTGGCTGTTAACTTGTTGTTCTATCTTTAGATTAAACTTAATCAATAAGCCTCACTATGATAAAAATCACAAACCAAGTGTTTATAAATTCCGTATCCTTGAACACATTATGAATGATTTCACATGATTATTATAAAAAAATACCTATTCTTAATCTCAGAGCATACTGAGAGAATAGGTATTGTTTATGAATATCTTCTTATCTAAGAGCTATTGGTTGACTGGTTGCAACTGCAATACAACGAAACTCATATTGTCCTTCAAATATTTTCAGCTTTGTCAGGTCTCCGACTTTATCATGCCTGCACGCGCAATAAAAATGATACAGCACGCCATTCCAATAAATAACACTAGACTTATGGGCATGAATTTCGTCAAGTTCTCCTTGCTCTCCGTATGGGATTAATGGCTCTTCCCCACATCGCCAATCTGTTAAATCGTCAGATACTGCCAGAGCACTCTGCGCGTGATTGCCATCGAAACCAAAGGCAAAATTTACATGTAGTCAGCAACGTGCTTTTGTCCATGACTTATCCTTTGACAAATATGATGTTTCCATGGGTGCATCACATGAATATCGATCTTCGACATGATGAACCACCTATCTTTCGTATTTTGTAATAAAAACACCTGCCCCCATGGAGGAGCAAGTGTTCAGTCAATCTTGTTATTTCAAATCATTCACAAACTTCAGCAAGTAATTCGCAGCTTCTTCAGGAATTTTCTTGCCTTTCTGCGCGTGGACTTCGTTGATGAAGGCACCAAACTGTTCATGCCGGAGCTTCGTTCCAAGCGAGTTAACAATACCTTGGCTGCCATTGCCGGTGACCCAAGCCTCGACGAGCCGGATCAGGCTATCCACTGTCACCTTGACGATAACAGTGGTTGCCGCCGTTCCGGAATTGCCGGCAGCATCGGTCGCATATGATGAAACGGCATTGTCACCTATGTTCAACAGATAGGCCGGGCTGTTCAGCAAAGGAGCCGAGCGGGAGCTGTAAACAACGCTGGATACGGCGTCCGTAGCGGTGCAGGTGACCGTTACCGTCTGATTGATGGTATATGTTCCCCCTCCGCTGATTTGAACGGTCGGCGCGGTTTGATCGATTGAGAAGGTAGCTGTTTGGGACTGTTCCTTATTCCCAAACTGATCGGTCGATCGGAACGACAGCGTATAGAATCCATCTTCTTTTAAAACAAGCGCGTTCTGATATTTCGTCCAAGTGGCTCCTCCATCTAGGCTGTATACGGTTTCCGTAACGCTGGACTTGTCGTCCGTAGCACTCAGATTTACTTTAACATCGGTGACGTACCAACCGTTCTGCTTCGTCCCTTCCAAAGCGGCTACGGTAATCGGAGGTGTATCATCCGTTACGATCCATTGAACCGTTCTGAATTTATTGGGATCTTTCGTTTCACCAATGCCGGAGCCCCACTCGATATACCCTTTGCGACCGGTGCCATCGTTATCATTAACAAGCAGCGAGAAGCTGAAGGCTCCCTGTTTTTCCGGCTTGATTGGTGCAAGCTCAGACCATGGAAGCGCGAGCTCATAGACCGTAACCTTCTGCACTTCATCACGCGAAACCTGCAAGGAACCGTTCGTTATAAGCTCCCTGACACTGGTATTAGGCGATGAATAACGAAAGATTTGCGGCCCTTGTGGCGTCTGGGATAGCCCGTATTCATACCATCCCAAATTCTCTCCAGGAATACCCGCCATTGCAGCAAACTGGAGACTGTCATTTTTCCAAATTTCCGCTCCGCTTGTAGGCGTGTAATGCACATCGTCTTTGACTGTCGCAGTTAGATAGAAATGATCTGAATCCCAGTTCACCCATACGCTGCCGTCCAAATCCGAGGGTCCAGTATAATTTTGCATTTTTACCGTCCCTTGCGATAATTTAGCGACCGGCGGCGACGCTATGATCGCAGGGTCTGCCAAACCGTCAAGTTGTAATGTTCCGGGAAGAATCGGATTGAAATCCAACTTCCCTGCATAAACGAAAGATGCTTTTCCGTCAAATTGGACAGTCACTTGCGCTTGGTTACTGACACCGTAATTAAAACCGCTCAGCGGAATATCAAACGTCTTGGTGGTGTCTGGGGGAATCACATTGTTCAAATTCTGTGTGCCTGACTGGGTGCCGAACTGCCAATCGGCTTTTCGGACAGTTAGACCTTGCTGTTTGGAAAAGTTCTGAATTTGTATCTTCAATGCTTCAGCCTTCGTATTCACATCGGTAATAACAGGAATGATTCGCGCGCGGTAAGAAGGGAGTGTCTGAATGGCATGCTTCAGTCTTCCGATTCGGTTCCCGTTCACGGTCAAATCGCCTGTTACATAGCGAATGCCTTCCTGTCTCAATCCAGGCAGGGCGAACTGCTGCGACGTATTCTGACCTGCTCCCGCGTACAATGGATATGTCGCTCCTTCCACCGTAAATGAGGCGGCGAGAGGCGATGCGGATGTATTATTCGCTTCTACCTTAAGCGCAACAGGCTCGCCGGTTACCGCCTCTGTCCCCGTCACGGCGAACGTCGAATCAAGCGCAATGCCGTCGATGTCGCTTTGGATGTAAATGGGTTCGGCGGTTAACGTTATATACACCTTGCCGTGAAGCGGTGTGAAGGTTTCCGTGTTCCCCATGATATCCGTGATTTGTATCGGCAAATTCGTTTGAATGGCTGCCTGCACAGGGCTATTAGCCCAGACGATCCTTAGCTTCCGGCCGTCTTTATCAAATCGGTAGCTGGTAATGCCCGTGTCGACGGCTTCCTGTTCAACGAACGAGGCGCCTAGCAATTCTCGAGTCATCGCCCCATAAGCCGCATAAGCGGGTTTTGGCGAGAACTGCCCTTTGAGGTCATCCTGATGGCGAATGAGGCCGAAATTATCTTCGCCATAGTCGGCTTGCATGCCATCATTCATCAAATCATACCAGAATATTTTCTCGACACCGGCACTCAACGCTTGCACATATGCTCGCACCAAATAATCCGCTTGTGCTTTTTCGTCTACTCCCCTTGTGTCGGTATGCCAGCCGACTTCCGTAATCCAAACCGGTTTGTCTTGTCCCTGATTATATTTCCGGATTAAGCTTTGCGCATCGAGCACGGCTTGCAACATGCCATCCGGCGTTCGATTGTACGGATGGATGGAAACGGTGTCCATGTACTGGAGCCCGCCGAGCCGGAATACCTCCTCCATCCAGGGGATGTCTACGTTCGATGCCATTCCGACAACCGTCACGTCCGATCTGGCGGCTTTCACCGTCTCGTAGGTCTTCTTCAGCAGCTTAAAATAATAGTCCGGACGTGAGTCAGCGGGGCCGTTCCCTCGATCACCGAACCCTCCGTTAAACTCATTATAGACTTCCACCCATTCCATCTGGTTGCCATATAGGTCCAGCAAAGCCTTGCCATAATTGGCAAAACCCTGACGGCCTTCGTCCGAATAGGGCGTACTGTCCTGATCGTAAAACGGATTCGTAAAGTCAAGGGTGATGAACGGCTTTAGGCCGTCTTGCTGCGTTTTCCGCATAAAGGCATCGCGGCCTGGCGGCTTCTGGTATTTCCCTTTTTCGTATTCGACATCTACCCAAGTAATTTCGTCACGGAAATTTTTGGATCCGACGCGTTTCAATAATGTACTTAACTCAGGCGTCCATCCAGTACTTGTTCTTGCTAGGTGAGTGGATACCCCGAATGGAGAGTTGTTCGCCAAAGTGGGGTCATCCGAGGCTAAGCGGGCAAACGAAATTTCTGCATTTTTGATCGTTTGACCATCCTTCTTCGCAGCAAGCGAAAGCTTATAATAACCAAGCTGCTGAATAGGAATCGTCAAATTCAATTGCCCATCCTGCACCCCCTCACTGCCTGCCAATACTTGATGATCCAAGTGGTCATATACGCTCCAACTTACAGTATCTCCCCTTGTTACAAGAGGAAAAGCTGCAGACTCGTTCGCCAGAAAGATATTTCCCATTCGGGACTGCTCGATGGATAAATCCGGGAAGGTGGATGTGGTCACGATATTGTCCAAGCGAATGTCTCCGCTCGTTTTGCCCGCGATCAAGCCGGTCTTTTCTAGAATAAATCCGATTCTCTGGGCGGGACCATGCCATACCCCGTCGTTTGCCCCGTTATAATGTAGATAGCTCGTGCCGCTGTTGAACTTAAATATTTCTATTTTTTTCCAATTCCCAGTTGGCGTCACAGCGATTTTCTGCTGATGCACCTGCCCGGTCGAATCCGTCAACAGAACCAGAATGGCAGCAGCATCCGTTGTTTTCACCCAAAATCCAAGCTTCTTTATCTCCCGAGGAGAAAAATTTCTTCCTATCGAAACACTTTTGCCGGTACCGCTAAAATCTCCGCTCAACTTACCCGAAAAGCTTCCCTCCTTAAACACGGACGAATCCCGGACATATTCGCCTTTAGCTCCTGTTCCCAAGGTTGGTTTCCATATGTCAAAGGCGTTCTCGAAATTGCCGATCGCGGAATCCCATAGAGGCTCTTGCTGCGGAACCGTCGCAGATACATCATCGATCCATACATTCCCGCTTATTTTTCCACCGCTCAAACCACTCTTCTCTAACAAAAGCCCGATTCCCTGGGCAGGTCCATGCCACACCCCATCGTTGGCTCCGCCGAAATGAAGATAGCTTGTGCCTCCGTTAAATTTGGTGATCTCCATCTTCTGCCAGTTGGCATTTGACGCCACTGCAAGCTTCTGCTGATGCACCTGCCCGGTCGAATCCGTCACCCGAAGCACGATCGCAGAGGCGTCAGCTGTTTTAACCCAAAATTCAAGTTTCTGTATATCCATAGGAATAAAGTTTTTACTCACCGAGACATATGTGCCGCCGGCGCTAAAATCCCCGCGCAGCTTACCCGAATAGGTCCCCGACCTAAATACGGACGTATCCCGCACATATTCGCCTTTGGCTCCGGGAAACTCGGTTCCCAGGTTAAAATTCCAAAGCTCTTCATCGCTTTCAAATCCGCCAATCGTTGCATTTTGTAACGTATCTGCCGCATAAGCTGTTATATTTCCTAACGATAGTACTCCATTCCAAGACGAGATACACAAAAGCAGGACCAGCATCGAGCTTACTATCCACTTTTTCGTTAACAAATTAACCCACTCCCTCACATGGCACCTAAATGAATACGCTTACCTACCTAGGATTTGAAAACTCTCCGTTACCCCTTCTACAAACTGTCCGCGAGCCTGCAGCACATGCCGGATATGGGCCGCCCGTACGTCGCGCGTATTTTTGGCGTCGTTGCAACCATAATAGCCGCTGCTGTTCCTGCCGCCTCTCCAATGGCGCTGATCCCTGACATCACGCGGTATGAGCTATGCGCTTCATGCGTGCCGCTTATACATCGGGAGCTTAATAGAAGATTGCTAAAGCCTTTCGCAATGATAGAGCGATAAGGGATATGATAATATCCCGCTCCTCCGATCGGTACGAGCTTGGCTCCCCCGCCAAGCGGATCGTGAATATCCAGCTCATAAGCGCAGGCAGCCACCATGTCATCGAAGGTTTTGGCTGAGAGGCAATCTTCCTCCGTCAGCACGTAGTCTCCTGTAACTCGCCGCCCCTCGCGAACCCCCAGCTTAGAAGCCATGAAATCTACCTGTGCCTCGCAAAATGCCGGGTGCTGCCGAATGGCTTCCACCAACTCTCCGGCTTGTTTGATCCCTTCCTTCATGCCCGATTTAATTAAATCCTCAGACGTCGGATCCACTTCCGTTACTGCGGTTGAATTAAAGAGCAGCGCCTTTCCGTCCGGATAAGGAAAACACAATACGCTGAGTCTCGTATTGCTCGTGCGTCCTTCTTCCTTCATTCGCTGATAGATAACAGTAAGCTCCTGCCGAAGCGAGCGGATGCCTCCCCATGTCGTGAATGCCGGAATTCGCAGTAATTCCGGATCAAAGCCGCTCAGCTTGAAGGTAACGGTTGCAGACTGCATTCTCCCATCCAGCTCGCGTCCTATACGGTATTCCGCTCCAGCTAACGCGCTTAGGTTTCCATCGGCCGTAGCATCTAGAAATACCACCCCTCGCACTATTTCTTGCCGATTACCGTCAAGAAGCAGACTTTCTATGGTTCCGTCTTCCACATATACTCGCTTCACCGTTGTACCAGTCCAGACCGTTAACGTCGTTTCAGCCTCCAGCAACGCTTCGTAAGTTGCCTTCAGCTCCCCTTCATCATAAGTGGGGACCATCTCTTCTTCACCGAACAGGCCGATATGGCGATATGCTGAAGGAAAGAGCTCTCGATGAATACCATTATTGATGACTCGACCGCTGTAATCCCTAAACTTGCATACAAGAGAAACCGCGGAATGAACGCCGGTCCCTCCGATTTCATTCATTTGTTCAATGAGAAGCACCTTCGAACGCATACGCGCAGTAGCCAAAGCCGCACAGATGCCTCCTACTCCTGCTCCAACCACAATGACGTCATAATCATGACCTACTTGACCCATACTTCCCTCCCAAGTCTCATTCATCATTATTAAAAAAAGCTACTGACACATGCCTGTATACCCATAGCAAAATAACTCCCTACCAAACCATCATATTTACATGCACGGTTTGATTTCGGAAATCGCTTTCTTTTTTGGGTTGTAGCCTTCACTGTCCCTCGCTCCCGCATGCTCCTTGATCATGCGGGTACCCCTGCATAGAACTCATGACTCACTCTACTTACGATCATTTATGTCCATAATGCCGACCCAGAGTACATCATGCTCATCCGAAAATGTGAAGGTGACCTTCCGGCTGTCCGGACTAAACGATGGATGCGGGTGTCCAGGATGCATCCCACGACAGGGCAGCTCGCATAGCAGCTCGGACTGTTTCGTAGCCATGTTGATAAGCACGATTTTGGAAATACCAGGCTCCTGTGTATCCGCCGCCGCATATCGGCCGTCTGGACTGATGCCCACATGCCAATACCTGTAATCTCCGTTAATGAACTCGTACCGCTCGCCCCCGCGATCCACGAAATATACGCCTGTCGGTTTATCCGGGCTATGCGGATATTTCACGAAGTACAGTCCGCTGCCGTCGAACGCCCACATCTCGTGCCCAACATATTCAACTGGCCGTCCGCTCTCCTCCTTCTTCTGCGAAAAAAGGTTGCGCTTGTCTCCTGTTCGCGTATCGACCACCCAGATCCGATCCGGAATATGCTCCGTAGCGCCCTCATGGGAAAAGAATACCTGACCCGGATCAACTGGATTGATCATGGCATGATTCGCCACCGGATAAGGCCCCTCAAATTGCGGACAAGCTACTTCGCGCACCTCCCCGCTCGCCGTATGGACGGTGCCAATCACCCAATTGGCTTCCCGAGACGAAGCATCCTCGGATGGACGAAGCTGCTCCTTCCAGTAGACGCCAAGCACCTTGCCATCATTCGTAATCGATAGGGGCCCAAAGAACGCGCAATGCTCTTCCAGCTTGCAAATCGTACGCCGTTCCCCGCTCCACGCATCAATTGCATACAACTCATTCTTGTCAAATAGATACAAGATATCATCACACGAAACGACCCCGCGTCCCCATTTCAGGCTTTCCTCCAGCAACTGCACATCACCCGTTTCCGTATCGAAACGCACGATGTTACCTGTCCACGTCTCCCGGTCCATATCCGTGTGTACGATCACATGTCTGCTGTTCGACAACCACGACATCGCCGTATAGTAGTGATGTCCCGTATCACCTCCTTCAGACCCAATCGCGAGGATTGGCAGCCCCGTGATTGTATCTGTAAACGATGTACTCTTCAGCATCGTCCGTACCTCCTGTTGCATTCTTATTCGGCACCATCAACTTCGTCGGTTTCATTAGCACCATCGGCTTCTCTTAGCGACGCTTGCTCCCGCTCCCGATATTCACCTGGGGTAAATCCTGTACTTTTCTTAAAAATCCGCACGAAGCTGTTGACGTTCGTATAGCCGACCGCCCCCGATACATCGCGGATCAGCATATCGGAACCGGCGAGCAACTCCTTCGCTTTCCTCATGCGGATATCCATCAAATAATCAATGAAATTTCTTTCGCTCCTTGAATATGCGGCTCACATGCGACACGCTCAGCTTGAACTCGCTTGCCAAATAATTCAATGATAAATCGCTGTGCATATAGTGGGCGTCAATAAAAGCGGTGATCCGCTCGACAACGTCATTTCGCTCTCTACTGCTTCGTCTCTCCTCAATTAGCACTGCATATCGGCCAAGCTGCTCGATGACGTAATCCGACAACTCATGGATGCTTTTATACTGGCTCAGCAGATCAAATAGTCGATGCGATGGCGCCTCTTCAAGCAGTGTCGGATCGATCTCGCCTACCGCTTTAGCTGCCTTCATCATAAAATGCACAACAAGCTGGCGAATCATATCAGGCGCAGCGCCGCTGCCAGCCATTTCGCCGAACCAACGCTCCGTCTGCTACGTCATCTTCTCGCCATCTGTCAGCCGCAGCGAGTCAACAATCCCATCCGTCATGCCAAGCAAGCGCATAAACTCCCCTCTCGCTGGCTCGCGAATATCTTCGCTGGAGATAATTGTGTTGCCGCCGAGAATCATTTTGTACGACAGTGCCGACATCGCGTCGTGAAACGAATGCTGAAGCGCGCCCAAATCTTGCGTCATGCGGCCTAATCCGATCGAAATCGTCTGTTTGAATTGTTCTTCCACATAGCTCTTGATCATCTCAGCAACCGCCAGCGCCCGCAGTAGATTCGCTTCCCCGTCCTCATCGTCAAAGCTGAGCACGATAACGACCATGCCGTCCCGCGCTTCAATGGCGATCCCTCGGTACTCGGTGTTGATGATCTCCTCCGCCACATTACATAGCGCGTAGCTATATAAATGAAGATCCTGCGGAGTGGCAATCCCCGATTTCCGATCGAACTCAGCAGCCATAGCGATATATTGCATCGCGTGCAGCGGAAATCCGATCGCTTCAAGGCTGGGCAACAGCTCGCCCGGATTTTTGCGCGCGCCGATCAGCGCATCCATCACAAGCCGCCATTTGATAACCGGCTGTGTTTCACGCATTTGCCTGTACATGCGACTGCTGTCCGCCAAAATGTACGACAAGGAAACTTCGATGCCGCTGAATTCGTCGTCTGCCGTATGCTCATCTTTTCTTTCATATACGCCATACGCCTGCAGCTGTTTCGTCACACTCGAGAGAACCCGTTTCACAGGCCGGAACATCCAGCTGTTTAATACCATCGCCATGCCGCCTGCTAGAAGCAGAAGAATGATCGAAATGCCAAACAATGTGTTTCGCACCTGGACCAGCGGCTTACTGAGCTCAGAATCGGACACCACGCTAATGATTTCCCAACCCGTATACGGACTCTTCATATAAAAGACGGTTCTGTTGATCCCATTTATTTTCGTACGGAACTGCCCTTCATCCCGCTCGTTCATTTCTTTCGACCAAAGCAACTCGCCTGTTTGCTTGCCAATCAACAATTTATCAGAATGACTGAGGACCGTTCCTTGCGCATCCGCCAGAAATAAATAACCGAGAGAAGGATTGATCGCGCTTTTGATCAAATTATAAATGGATCGCTCATCGACATTGAAAGCAACCGCGCCTTTCCGGTATCCTTCCCCATGTGTAAGCGGATAGAGCGAATGAGCGTCATGACGTTGTGCCGAATGTTGCCCGATTCGTCGATGGACAGCTTTCGTGTGCCGATCCACTGATAAAAGCCTTTGTATCGCTCGAATGCACTAATCCATTGATAATCGGGGCCTGGATCCGGCGTTTGAAACGAGTTCGTCTGCGACCAGCGCTTCTTCGCATAGGAATACAGATCGATTGAAAAAATGGTATCATTGCTCATCAGCATATCGCCGATTCGGTTGTTGATATTGATCGTATCCTGCTGGTCAGCAGCATCATCCTCCATAAACGTCCTCATATCACGGCTGCGCAAAAATTGCATCGCCTCCGAGTCGATCGCCTTCAGCACCAACAGCAGCTTACCGTTTACCTCGTGGAGCAACGACATGTTCGTTTGCTCGACTTCTGCCTGCAGATGATCGGTCGTGATGAAATAGCCACATTATTTCTTGGCCTGCTTCGTATACAGTTCCGTATAATCCTTTATAATCTGGTCTCCGCCCTGAGAGCGCCACTTCTCCACTTCTTTATTGAAGCCGGCTTCATCAAGGATTCCCATAATGAATTTGACACGGGCATCGGCAATGATCTTGTTCAGCTCCGTTCCCTTCTCCACAGCTGTCTGAGAGATCAGGGGCTCCATCGGGTTGGATACGGCAATTGCCTCGTTGTTTTTCATCATGGTGCGGAATCTATTGTCCGCTTCCCCCTTCCCCTTCCAGATCATCATCGCACCGTCATAGGTAGGCAGTTGCTTTAGAGGAGATACCTCGTTGGCATAAGCAGTCTGGTCAGAGATGGCCGGTTCTCCGTCCGCTCCTTTGGTGTAATGAACACCCTCGATCCCCCACGTCCAGGTATTCAACATTTTGTCATCGACGATTTTGTCGAAGAAACCAAGAAGTTGCTTCAGCTCCGCCTCCGACTTGACTGTGGCTTTTGGGAACACGAACATTCCATTATATCCAGTGGTTGCAAACACCCGCTCTCCCTTAGGTCCCTGAATCCTGCTGACAATATCGATCTTGGCAGCAGGATTGGCTTTCTTCAGCTCGTTTCCTCCTGTAATCACGAAGTCAAGTGTATTGAACAGCATGCCGGCCTTGCCTTGATAGAATTGCTCTTGCTGTTTGCTGACTTTGGTTGCAGCGAAATCTTGATTAATCAGCTTTTCGTCATACAGCTTCTTGTAGAACTTCATGGCTTCCATATTTTCTTTAGTCATAAACTGGGGAACTGCTTTGCCATCCTGAATATCCCATTGGTTGGGCGCTCCGAAGAAGGAGGCGATGGTCTGGAAGCCGGTGAGACCCATGGCGCCTGTGCCGCCAGAATCCTCGGCCTCTACTAGCCCGAATGTATCGTTTTTGCCATTTTTGTCCGGATCGTTTAAGGCGAATCCGCGGATAACCTTGTAGAGATCATCGATGGTCTTCGGTTGCTGCAAGCCCAGATTGTCTAACCAATCCTGCCGGAAGGCGATGCCCTGACGGGCCAGCGCTCTGGCGCGGTACAAACCGTAAACCTTGCCATCCACTGAGATATTTTTCAGTACCTGCTCCTTCGCGTTGTACTTGCTTAGGTTGGGAAACTCCTTGATATAGGGTCCGATCTCCCAGAACATGCCCGATCGCTCCGCATTGATGATTGATGAGGACTTGGTATCCCCAATCATCAGTACCTGAGGCAGATCATTGGAGGCGATGGAGACGTTGACCTTGTCATTGTAAGCAGACGCCGGAACCCAGGTGGTATTGATCTTGGTATTCGTGTATTCCTCGATCTGCTTGACAATCGGATTGTCGGCCTTGGGAGGCTCGGTTGACGAATACTGGTTCATCATCGTGAATGTAAACTTTCCGCTTGGCGTTGCCTTCTGGTTCTTCTCTTCCTGATTGCTGCCGCACGCTGACAAACTGGCAGCCGTCAGGATTGCTGCGAGACCAGTTAGGGCCATTTTGTGATTTAATTGATTCATGTCTTACTCCCCCTCATAATATTGAAGATATTATATTAAAAGATGAACAGGTTCATCCTTTAACCGAACCTAGCAGCACTCCCTTGGCGAAGTGCTTTTGTAAAAATGGATAGACCGACAGAATCGGGACGGTGGAGAACACGATAACCGCCATGTTGATAATCTTGGACGGTGGAGGAGGCGCCTCGCTCATATCGGCCAACCCCTTCTCCGACAGGATCACAATCTGTCTTAACAGGACCTGGATTGGCCATTTCTTTGAATCGTTGATGTACAAAATAGCGCTCAGGAAAGTATTCCAATGAGTTACTGCGTAGAACAGCGAAAAGGTTGCAATCGCAGGCAGAGATAATGGGATGACAATACGGAATAAAATCCCAAGATCATTGCAACCGTCGATCTTGGCCGATTCCTCCAAACCGTCAGGCAACTGCTGGAAGAAGTTTTTGATGATGATCATATTAAAAGCACTGATCGCGCTGGGAATAATAAGCGCCCAGTAGGTATTGGTAAGGTGCAATGCTTTAACAATCAAAAAGGTAGGCACGATACCAGCGCTGAACACCATCGTGAAAATAACCATGAGCATGACGGGACGGCGTCCATACAAATCTTTGCGGGCAAGTGGATATGCCATCAGCACAGTCAGCAGCAGGTTCACAAGTGTCCCAATCACAGTCACCCCAATGGTAACTGTCAGGCTACGAAGCAGTATTGGAGTAGACAAGATGTAACGGTAGCCCGCCAACGAGAATTTCGTTGGAAATACAAGGAAGCTTTTGGATAGCACCTCCTGCTCCGTCGCGAAGGAAATCACTATGATATACATAAACGGGATGAGCATCACAGCCGACACCAACAGAAGGATTGCGACGTTGGTCCAGTCGAACAGACGGGTTCCCCAGCTTCGGTTTTGTTGATTCATAGATTAATACACCCCTTCCCCACCGAATTTTTTGGCCAGCCAGTTTGAGCTGATGACCAGTACAAATCCAACAACCGACTTGAAAAGGCCGACAGCGGTACTGAAACTGAACTGCCCTTGCGTAATCCCCGCCGTATATACATAAGTGTCAAACACTTCCCCGACCTCACGGTTAATCGGATTCAGCATCAGGAAGATTTGCTCAAAGCCCGTGTCCAAAAAGGTACCCAGCCGGAGGATGAAAAGAATAATAATGGTAGAGCGAATGGCAGGAAGCGTCACGTGCCATAGTTGGCGCAACCTTCCCGCACCGTCTATTTTTGCGGCTTCGTATATCTGGGGATCGACTCCTGCCAAGGCTGCAAGGAATATAATGGTTCCCCATCCTGTTTCCTTCCAAATCACTTCCAGTGTGATCATGGTTCTAAACCAGCCTGCGCTTGCGAGAAAGTTAATCTTGCTCCCACCCATTGCCATGATGGCTTCATTCACCAGTCCGCCGTCGATTGTAAAGAAGGTATAGGCTATGCCGACCACCACGACCCATGAGATAAAATGAGGTACGTAGATGAAAGTCTGTATGGCCCGTTTGAATTTCTCTTGACGCACTTCATTAATTATGAGAGAGAGCAGGATCGGTGCGGGAAAAAAGAAAAAAATATTGTACCCGGCCAGCACCAGGGTATTCCTCAGAAGCATCCAGAACGACGGATCATGGAACAGCCGCTCGAAGTGCTTGATGCCAACCCACTTACTGCCGAAAAAGCCCAGGTAAGGCTGATAATCCTTGAAAGCTATGAGAAGTCCCCACATAGGGGCGTATTTGAACAACAGGAAGTAAAGCACCCCGGGAGCCAGCATCCCATACAGCCATTTGTTCCTCCGTATCTGGCGCCAGAAACATTGCTTCTTCGGCTTAGCAGCAGACATTTGAAGCGCAAGATTTCCTTTGATTTGATTCATCTTCAACTCCACCTTCGTGTTTCGTGATTTTTTGTGTGTACCTTCAAGATAAACGGCCGACGTGCGGACGTCTATAATCGAGGGATAATCATCAGGAAAGGTGTTTGTCGCTGTAGAGGTTATAATCATAATCACGTCCAGAATAATCATGAGTCCGAGGCCACGAGAAACCTCTTGTTACCCCTTAACATCAAAATGAAGAAGACCCCCAACGACAGGCAGTGGACCTATCGCGGGGAGTCTTCGGAGTGAAGCGTTCATATTTTGTGATGGCAGTACAATTCCCGGTATTGTCCGGGCGTCATGTTCTCCATCTTGCGAAAAAAACGGATGAAATTCTGAGGGTTGGTGTAGGTTAATCTTTCCGCAATATCCCCGATCTTCATATCAGTCTCGACCAGCCATTGTTTCGCCATCATCAAACGGTAGTTTAGAAGGTACTCGCTGAAGCTGATCCCTTTATCCCTGCTGAACAGCGGCCCCAAATGGTTGGGGTGGTAATTCAATTGCGTCGCGCATGCCTCAAGGGTAAGTTCGGTGTCGAAGCGCTGATGAATCAAATCAGTTATCTGGTCCGATATTTTCTTGGCGTGAGACTTGCTCTGCTGCTCTAGCCTGCGCATGATCGGGGCAATGACGGTATCGCAAAACCAAAGGCGGATTTCCTCCTGGGATTTTAGATCGAGTAGTCTGTCAAAAAGCTGCTTTTCCTGATCGAGTGGTAATTCCGTCTTTGTATCCGCTGTTGTCTCGGACTGTCCAAGCTCGGTCAGCATAGTGTACAGTCTGACCAGTGACATCCGATATTGGCGCCAGTCGGCTTGTTCATTAAAGATCAGTCCAATGCAGCGTTCCAACAGTTTGTCAGCCCTTGTCCGCTCCGCCAGCTTAACTGCATCGTAAAGCTCTTTGGCCGCACGGTGCGGGAACACGCTGGATACCAAGTCATCAGGTTGGACATCATCGATAAACAGAACTGATTCCGGGCCGAAACGAATCCGGTAGCGAAGCGCTTCTAGTGCTTGCTCCGCAGAGACAGAAATATCGATGAGTCGCTTTTGGGGACGGCTGATGCCAATGCTAATTTGCAGCTTTAGGTATTGCTGTACTGTTTTCCTGATAAGCTCCGCCACGGCAAACAACCGGTTCTTGTACTCCACGTCCGTAGTTCCGGTACCTCCCACAACCGTGATCTGGGATTGTTCCAGCAACACAGGATCTAGCCGTTCCTCGGCGGGGATCAGCTCGCCGGCGATATTTGCGATGGCGAAGAGCAGCAGATCACGATCATTTTCATTATACTGGGACCTCTCCAGATCATCGATCTGAATGGCGAGTACGGCATGCCACTCCCAATTGGCATGATAGCCATACTCTTTCAGTCTGGCCGGTAACTGAGACTCTTTCTCCTCACCTCGAATCAGCTTCATGACAAAAAAATGCTTCAGCTCCCGTACTTGTCCCGTAAGCTGGGCTAAGAGGCGGGATTCCGTCTGCAGCATAGATTGCAGCCGATAGCCGATTATGGCAAATTCATCGGTGCGGGCTTCTTCTGGTGGATCTTCGAATCTGTCGGCAATCGTCGCGACCAATTTCCGAACTGGCCGATAGAACGTCCGTGAACCGTACAGTGCCAGCCCGCCGGTTACCAGAACCATGAGCAGGCATACAAACAGAGTAACCCAACCTATAGAGCGGGAATCTCGGGTAATATCTTTTATGGATATGGCAGACACATATATCCAGCCATTGTAACTTGACTTGCGCATGATGACACTTGTGTTGTCCCCGTCAAGCTCTACATTGAATTGCCCTTCCGTTTCGCTTCGTCTTTGCACCCCGGTAACAAGTTGCTCCAAGCCGGATTGCTGCACTTTCTGATCGCTTCGGGACAACAGACGGTAATCCTTATCCATTACCATAATGCTGCCGATCCGGTTATCGGCTGCCAGAAGTCTCGCCAGCTGCGATTCAGCGATGGTCACGATGGCCAGTCCGTTAGCTTTCAGCGAATTCAGCGGAATTTTCTTCACGAGACTAATACTTGGCGAACGCTTGTCCTCGTCCGTTACCCAAAAAGAAAATGAAGGCAGCTTCTCATACCGGAGAAGCTGCTCCAGATTCCTTACATCATCAAATGTAAAAATATTGTTGTTGTCGACGCCCCATTGACCTTTTAAATTCAGTACCGTCATATTGTTTATCGTCAGCTCGAAGGTTTGGCTGCGCACCATGTTCTGGTACATTTCATTATAAACCTGATAATTGGCTGCTGAATAAGGGAGCGACATCGCATTAACTACAAGGGGCGAGCTAATATACTGTGTAACCGAATGATCGATCGTCTTAAGGATCTGCTCCACACGAAGTTGGGTCTGCTGAAGTGTCGCCATGCTACTCTGGTTGACCTTGTCTTGAACTATAGAGGAGGCTTTGTAATATGAGATGACTCCAACGATGATAGCTGGAATAGAGCCGATCAGCAGACTGTACATTAAGAGACGATTGAAATATTTGCTGGAACGATTTTTCATGGCATCTCCCTTGTAAGCAGTTTCGCCTAATTTTTCTCCTATTATAGAGATGAGATTGAAGGAAGTCCATAATCAGGGCATAATCATTAGAAAGGATTATCGGGTTTGATTCGTTATCCAGCAGATGTGCTAATTCGTTCAATTCGTTGATTTTGTATTTCAGATTGTTTAAACTTCATGATAAGAGCGCCTCCTTGATTGTGTTGGGTTATAAGCCCGGGACAAACCCATCATACCGAGGCGCTCCTTTTTGACGAAGGCTATTTCTTAGCCCTAACAGGAATGTTCCCTCGGTTTTAAGGTTTTATCTCACTTTTACTCACTCATTCGCAGGATTCCATTGCCCTGTTAACAGTTGTCGTCCGGATAGTAAGCTTATTAAACTCCGTCGTTCCAATTTAGGACATGAGGGAACAGAAGAAAGTCTTTGGAACATTTCTCCAAGTGCTGTTATTCTGCACGCATACTCCACTTTCTCCTTGGTGCTCACCATCCCATAGGCTCCCGACTTGGAATCGGAAGCATCTCGTACATATTCGCCTTTGGCTCCGGGAAATTCGGTGCCCAATCCTAACTTCCATATATCAAAAGCATTCTCGAAGTTTCCGATCGCGGATTCCCATAGAGGCTCCTGTTGCGGAATCGTCGCCGATACATCGTCAAAATACACGTCCCCGCTTACTTTTCCACCGATCAAACCAGACTTTTCAAGCAAAAACTCTATCCCCTGGGCAGGACCGTGCCATTTGCCGTCACTCGCTCCGTTGAAATAAAGATAGCTTTGCCCGCCGTTATATTTGGATATCTCCACCTTCTGCCAATTGGAGGTTGAAGTTAATGTGATCTTCTGCTGGTGAACCTGCCCGCTCGAATCCGTCACTCGAAGCGAGAGCGAAGCAGCATCCACCGTTTTCACCCAAAACTCCAGTTTTTGCATATCCAAGGGTATGAATCTTTTACGAAGCGTCACATATTTGCCGCCTGTACTGAAATCACCGCGCAGCTTACCGGAAAACATCCCGGATTTGTAAGTAGACGCTTCTCGCACATAGTCGCCTTTAGCTCCGGGAAATTCGGTGCCGAGCCCTAACTGCCAGAGTTCTTCATCGCTTTCAAATCCGCCAATCGTAACATTTTGTAACGGTTCTGCCGCGATAGCTGTCGTGTTACCTAAAGATAGTAGTCCAAACAATGGTGAGGCGGACAAAAGCAGCAGGACCAGCATAAAGCTTACCATCCATTTTTTTATTACCAAGTAAACTCACTCCCTTTTATGGCATCTCAATTAAGAAAGCGTTTCCATTTGTTGTCGAAAATGGCACCTGATCCATGCTTGTTCAGGTCCATCCCACATCTACTGCATGATCAAGGATCATGCAGGCCTATCATTCCTGCTTAAACTGCAATCGTCATGATCCACCCCCCTCTTTTCCACCATGCTACTTGCAGTCGCTAATGTCCATAATGCCAACCCAGAGCACATCATGCTCATCGGAGAATGTGAATGTGATCTTACGGTTATCCGGGCTAAACGATGGATGCGGGTGTCCGGGATGGACCCCTCGGCATGGCAGCTCGCATAGCAGCTTGGACCGCTTCGTGGCCATGTCGATCAACACGATTTTAGAGATGCCGGGCTCTTGCGTATCAGCCACAGCATACCAACCGTCAGGACTAATCCCTACATGCCAATAATTATAGTCTCCGTTAACGAATTCACTCCACTCCCCCTGCTTATCCACGAAAAATACGCCTGTCGGTTTATCCGGACTATGTGGATATTTTACGAAGTACAGTCCACTGCCGTCGAACGCCCAAATTTCGTGCCCAACATACTCGACTGGCCGTCCGCTCTCCTCCCTTTTCTGCGAAAAGAGGTTACGCATGTCTCCGGTTCGCGTATCGACCACCCAGAGCCGATCCGGAATTTGCTCCGTTGCCCCCTCATGGGAAAAGAACACATGATTCGGATCAACCGGATTGACCATAGCATGATTCGCCACTGGATAAGGCTCCTCAAACAAAGGACGGGCTGCTACACATACTTCCCCGCTCTCCGTATGAACAGTGCCGATCACCCAATTGGCCTCCCGGGACGAAGCATCCTCGGGTGGATGGAGCTGCTCCTTCCAGTAGACACCAAGCACCTTGCCATCGTTCGTAATCGATAGTGGCCCAAAGAACGTGCAATGCTCTTCCAGCTTGCAGATCGTACGCCGTTCCCCGCTCCACGCATCAATTGCGTACAGCTCATTCTTGTCGAATAAATACAAAATATCATCACACGAAACGACCCCGCGTCCCCAAGTCAGATCTTCTTCCAGCACCTGCACATCGCCAGTATCCGTATCGAAGCGCACGATGCTTCCCGTCAGCTTCTCCCTGTCGATATCCGTTTGTACAATCAAATGTCGGCTGTTCGACAACCATGTCATCGCGGTAAAATAATTATGAGCTGTATCGCGTCCTTCGCACCCGACCGAGAGGATCGGCAGTCCTGTGATTTTGTCTGCAAACGATGTTCTCGTTAACATCGTTAACACCTCCTATTCCTGCACATGATCCACCCCTCACAGAAACCTTCCCGAAGGGGAATACGAATATGAGAAGTGGATCCACTATAGAACCGCTAATGCGGCATTTACAGCTTCGGCAGCATTATTTCTTCTTGTCATTCGTTCGTGTTACACAGAAATGATTGACCTTCTAACTTACTGTACAGTAACTTTAGAGAGCATTTCCGCGTCGAATTTCTTCGCTGTGGCGTCAAGCAGCGCTTTGACATCCGCATTTTTATTGGTAAATACCTCCTGCATAACGTTAGTCAATGCCCCATAGAGATCCTGTCCGTAATACGAAGGCTCCGGAACGCCTTTCATTAGCTTAGCGACTTGCGCATCGTATCTGTAAACGTTATCCGGATATTGATCGACAAGCGCCGCAATCTTCTTGCCGTACGCTGAATCTACTTTATAGTAAGCCGGTGCCCCGTACAGGTATACTTGACCCTTACTTTTCCTATCTTCCAGAACCTGCTTCAACTCTGCAATTCCGCTTTCCTTAAACAAATCGAACGTCATGTAATCGAATGCCGCTTGCTGCACTTCAGGCGGCTCCTGCGGATTGACGATATCGTAGTTACCGCCCAGCACACCCGTATGGTCACCCCCCTTTACCATCGATGGCACAGGAAGTATTAGTAGATCTTCTTTTTTCATGCCGCCATTATTTATCGCGTCCTCGATTCTATCACCAAATACCATAGCTGCCCGGCCTTGCTTGAACAAATTGTAAACATCACCGAAGTTTAAAGCCCAGTTCTGCGGGAGTGCATCGCCTTCCCATCTTAATTTCTTCATAAACTCCATCGCTTTGACACCGGCATCGGAGTTGAAGGCCGACGTTACTTTGCCGCCGGTTACATTTTCTGTGGTTCCTCCTGCCGCATATAAGAAGTTTGTCCAGTCCCATCCGCCCTCATTGCCTTTAGCCTTCAATGCAAACCCTGCTATGCCTTTGGCAGGATCGGCAGTCGCTTTAGCCGCCGCATAGAAATCATCCCAAGTCCAGTCAGGCGTTGGTAACGGAACGTTCTTGGCAGCAAACAGCTTTTTGTTGATCATGACAGACACAATATAGCCACTTGCCGGCACGGCATACATTTTTCCATCAATTATGAAGGGGGCTGTTAACTTTTCATTGAAATCATTGGCAAACTCATATTTCGCTAGAAACGGCGTCAAATCTGTAAGCCATTTATGTTCCAACAGCGTCTTTCCCTCGGTAGCAGGAATACGGAACCCAGAAGGAGCTTGATGAGCGGCCATCTTGATGCCGATTTCACTGGGCGCATATTGCCAATCGTTCTTTTTAAAGGTAACGTTTGGATATTTCTCCGCAAAACGATCCAGCTTTTTGTTAACAAATTCAATTCCCGTAAGATTGTCCGACTTGGGAAATTGGACGGTCATCGTGATTGGAGCAGCCTTAGTCGACGCACTAGGGCTAGCCGTCGTTCCCCCCGTTGCTGGACTTTCTTTGCTGTTGGTATTTCCGGTATTACTGTTGTTTCCACAACCGGTTACGATCATCGTCAAAGCGATGAACGTCATGATGCTGAGATTTTTTTTCTTGTTTTTCAACTTGTATTACCCCTTCCTATTTTTGAAAAATGACTTGCACCTTCATCATACTTGGACGGATTTTTGAAATCGATGATGTATTCAGGGATTGTGATGATGGATCCACCTGGATTACCCTTTGGTCCCAGAGAGGTTAAGACCATGCATAATGTTTCTCTGAAAGACCAGAAAGAACAGGAGCGGCGGGATCATGATCACGGTCAATACACTGAACTTGACGTTCCAAGACAGATTCAGCGATTGGATGATATTGCGGTACACCACAGAAGCAATCGGATATTTCTCAGGTGCTGTCAGTACGAGAGACGGCCAGTACCAGTCGTTCCAAGTCGAAGTAAAGGAAAATATGAGCAGTGTAGAAAAAACGGGAATTGACATCGGCACCGCAAGCCGATAAAAACAGCGTAATTCCGATGCCCCATCCAATCGCGCCGCTTCGAATAATTCCTTATTGATTCCGTCGAAAAAGCCTTTGAGCAGCAAGATATTGAAGGCGTTAGCACCTGCAGGCAGCCAGAACGCCCAGTAAGAATTGATTAATCCAAGGCTCTGCAGGTTCAAAAAGCTTGGTATCAAGTAAGTTGCGCTCGGGATCATAAGTGTACTCATAAAAAAAAGTGTTATTCCCTTACGCATAGGCAGCTTCATTTGGGAAAGGCTGAAGGCAGCCAGTCCTACAACAAGCAAAGGGATCGTCGCATTCCCCGCAAAAAGGATCAACGTATTCCAAAAAGCCCGAATTAAATCCACATACTTGAATCCCTCTTTGTAATTGCTCCATTCCAGCTGTTGTGGGAAAAAGCTTGGCGGAAATGAGAAAATTTCCTGTTTGGTTTTGAACGAAGAGAGAATCGTTGTTCCAAATGGATACAACATTGCCGCAGCAAGCGCGATAAGTGCAAGCAGCATGATAAAGTATCCGGCACGAACTGAATTCTTTTTGTAATCAAAAGAAGACATGATACTGCGTTCCCGATTGCTCATACTTCTTTGCTCCTTCCTTGGAGGTAGTAGAGTACGACAGACAGCGATGTGAGCACCAAAAACATGAGAACCCCCATGGCTGAAGCTTTTCCATAGTTTAAGTTCGTAAAGGCTTCATTAATGATCTGGTACATATACGTTAGCGTCGCATTGTTCGGGCCGCCGCCTGTCAGCGCAATATGGGTCGTAAAGCCCTGTGACGTGCTGATCAGTTGCAAAATAAATAGGAGCATATAGAGGTGACGAATGCCAGGAATCGTAATATAGCGAATGCGCTGCATAACGCCCGCGCCATCAATTTCAGCAGCCTCGTATAAATCCTTGGGAATGCTCACGATACCCGCCAAATAGATAAGCGTCGTCCCACCGAATCCTTGCCACGTTTCCGCGATAACGATCGAGATCATGGCCATGCTCTTATCCGTCAGCCACAAAAACGGATGACCACCGAACCATGAAACGATCTGATTCGCTGGTCCAAGCGGATCGTACAACCATTGCCACATCCCATAGAGCACCACTGCTGGCACAATATGCGGCAAATAAACGATTAAACGCATGGCCCCTTGGAACCACCGCAGTTCGGATATGGCAATCGATACAATACTAGGTACCCAGAACCCGATCAGCACACATAGAAACATATAGTAGATGGTGTTCCAGACAGAAATACTCAGGATACTGCTCCCAAGCACCTCACGATAATTAGTCAGGCCAATGAATTTGCTGCCGCTTACGAAATCAATGTTCATAAAGCTGTACATGACCCCTTTAGCAATTGGCGTCCAAAGAAACAAACAAAAAACAATAATTGCCGGTAACAGGAAGAGAATACCCCATAAGTAATCCCTGCATTTCTTAATGAACGGATTACCCGTCTGTCTTTCCTGAATCTTTACGGCTTGTGTGGACACCTCCCCACATCCTTTCTACGATTGGTATGCTTCTTATTGTAAAGATAACCGGACATCAATCCCATGACGGCTTCTCCGAACTTTGTGATCAATTCTATTCATTAATAAAACCGCCCTTTTCAGGCGGTTTTGAGATGATTATTCGGTGTATGCGGCTATTTCATCTTCGGACCGGATGACGGGAAGCCTAATTAAGACTTTCGTTCCGCCTTCTTCCCGTGCGGAGTAAGTCAGTCCATATCCGTTTCCAAATCGCAATTGGATACGTTTATGTACATTACGGATTCCAAAGCCCTTGTCAGGATCGGCCGTTCCCGACAGAAGGGAGTGAATCTTCTCCAAATCTAACGGCCGGAAGCCGTTATCCTCAACGGATATAAGGAGTTTGCCCTCCGATACCTGAATGCCGATCCATACTTCCCCCTCCCCGTCCATTTTACCGATGCCGTGGAGAATGCTGTTTTCTACGAGTGGCTGAATGATGACCTTTGGCAGCAAATAGCCCTCTATGCCCTCTTCGACATGAATGTGAAAGTGAAAGGATTGATTATACCGTTTCTCTTGCAGTTGCAGGTACGCTTCAACGTGATTCAACTCTTCGCGAATCGTAATGATTTCTTTGCCTCGGCTTAAACCGATCCGCAGCATCGTCGACAAGTCCCTGACCATATCAGCGACCTCGGGCACGCCTCCTCGGATACCATACCAGTAAACTGAATCTAAAGTATTATAGAGCAAGTGCGGCGTTATTTGAGAATGCATCAAGATCAGTTCGGACTCTTTCTGCTTGATTTCCATGATGTATTTCTCTTTGACCAACTGGTTCAACCGTTCCGTCATCAAATAGAAGTAGCGGTATGAAATACCTATTTCATCTTTTCTATCCTCTTCTGCATACCTTTCCATTTCTTTGCCCGGCACATAGGAACGAGTGAGACTCGCCAGCCTCACCATCGGCCTCAAGACTGACTTACCCAAATAGAACAGGAAGAACAGGATAACGATGAAATAGCAAATGGCCGTAATCTGGATAATTTCCTGTACGTCATTATAAGAGCCTAATAATGAGCTTAATGGAATCTCATATATCAGTCGATTGGCGTATAAAGGGCTGTCATGATAAACATACATATGGCTGTTCGTGATCCACACGTTCGGCAGCAGTTCTTTCCCGTTGTCTGGTATGGAGAAGGTTAATTCATCAGGGGCCGAACCCACAAGTACCGTACCTCTAGCATCGGTTAGGAATTCTCTCGTATGATCCGGTAGCTTAATTGAATTCATTTCCGAAGTCAGCAGACTTTCGATCTCCGTAGCCACTAATATGCTGATCGTATCCCCGCTATTAGAAAGATCCGTGACGGCTCTTAAATAGGCGATGGTTTTCTGCGAGTTTACATTAAATCCGAACTTATCAATATTTTCTACTAAACCTCTTCCATTTGCCTCAGCCGCTTTTTGGAGCCAAGTTCTTTCTTTCAGGTCTTGTACAAAAAAAACGCCCGAGCCCGACACATCGGTAGAAGGGGCAAAGTAATAATTTGTCGGTCGTTTCGTCAATACGAACAGAGAGTATTTCACACTCGTGGAATAGTTGCCTAGCAGCTTTTCTGTTGCAATGTACTTTTGTACGCGCTGTTCCACATTTAATGTGCTATCATCTTTCCATTTCTGCATGAGATCGGAACTTAAGATCGTCACCAGCTTCTGATCAACAGAATCCATGACTCTGTCCATCGTCGCAAGATTTTGTTTATTTAATTCGGACAAAGCTTTCCCCACCTGCATTTTAATCGAAAGGGAAGCCCGATTTGAGGCAAACCAGAAGATGAGCAGCATCGGAATAAAGATGAACACGATGACAAACAGCAAAGCCTTCTTTGTTAATCGTTGCGATTGCACACTTCTAAACAACAATGGTACTCACCATGCCGATCCACTTATATATGATTCAATTCTGGCTGGAACCAATGAAGGGTCCAGTACGTTTATCCGCGAACAGTATTGGGACTCTCCCCGTAGTATCGTTTAAACACACGGCTGAAATGTTCAGGCGATTCATATCCGACCTCGTCCGCAATTTCGTATCGCTTTTTATTCGTGTTCATGAGCAGTTGTCTGGACTCCTCCATCCGTATCTTCGTCACGAACTCCCACACTGTTTGGTCTGTTATTTGCTTGAATAAATAACTCAAATAGTTGGGACTTAAATGCACATGATCTGCGACATCCTGTATTTTCAGCCCTTTGTTCCGAAAATTCCCGCGAATATACGCAATGGATTGCTGGATAATTGCCATATCATGATCGGTCATGGATGTATGAATAAGCCCCGCTGTATCCAACAAAAATTCGGCGAAACGCTTCTTGATTTCGATTCCTGTAAGCGGAAATTGAAAGAACATGATCGGATCAAGCAACTTATACCCATCTCCTACCGTCTCTTTCATCTCTAATAAGGTGGCGTAAACCCGATAAGCGATACTCAGCGGGATGCCCGCAGTTGAATCGTCGCTCTCGAATATGGGCGAGATATCTGAGATAAACCGGCTGACCAGTTCTTTTACATCTTCTAGTTTTCTCCTAGTCTTGACACATTCAATGAATTGATTGGTTGCTTCCTGCCAATTCACCCTCACCACTGCTTCCTTCAAAGAGAAATCCTCAGCATAAAAGACATTGTGATCTTCGTATAGAGCATGCCATTTTATAGCATTAACAGCTTCACGATAGCTCTCAGGCAGTGTCTGCAACCCTAGCCGTAAAAGACTGATGCCGACAACCACCTCCATATGAAGATAGCCTTGGATGTTGGATACAAGTGTCTTCCCAATTAAATTCAGCTTCGAAACATTTTCCGCCCTGTTCTGCGTATAGTCGGACTCATTATACTGCAGAATCGTTACAATCTGATTGCCTTGACCATAAAAGGTTACCGCATTCCAGTCCGCCAATGTCTCTTCAATAATATTGACAGTTGCATACTTCAGCAAGTTTCGATCCCGGAGCGATTGGATCGCTCCACCCCCAAACCCCACACGATCCCAAAAGAGCTCAACGACAAGCATCAAATAATATGGCCCTTCGAGCTTTAACCCAATCTGTTCGAAAATAAACAGATAATCGTCGGAATTCTCCACAGATCCTGTTATGATTTCATTCAATATATGGGAACGCAAGGATGACATACCCGTCATGGAAAACTTATGTTTTAACGAATCTTCCAAAAGCCGTTTATATTTTCCATGCCGCTCCGACAGTTCCCGGCCAACGACTTGAATTAATTGAGGCAGCAGAACGGGCTTGATCAAGTAATCCCTCGCACCCAAACGAATACACTTCTGCGCATATTCGAATTCATCGTGGGCGGATATGACAACAACCGGAATATCTGGCTTTTCGGACAGAATCGATTCCATCAGTTCAATCCCATTCATCCATCTGGATATCCGTCAGAACAAGATCAATGGACTCCATACGCAAATAATCCAAAGCTTCATAACCGTTCCACGCCGTCAATACTTGTGAAATGTTTAAATCTGAACTCTCCAGGAACTCTTTGATGCCTTGGCACACAATCGCTTCATCGTCTACAACCAGCACCGTGTACATGTATGCACCCCTTTGTTCCGATGAATGCTACCCATTGGTTTGGGTGCATCTCTAACCGCAACAGATTGTTATTTTTCATTATGTAGTCAACAACAAGCATTTGTCGATGACTGATCCTTTGATAAATATGATGTTTCCATGGGTGCGCCACAAATATTTGGGTGAGCATCTAGTGCGATGTTCGGGGCATTGCCCGGTTATTTTTACAATAGAGAGTATATCATCAACAGGAATAGCGTGAAAGAGTTACACGAAACATACCTGATAGACCACAAACCCATAAGGATTTCAGTTCAAGGGACGTTGCAGAAAAAACTAGAACAAGAAGGCGGCCCCTGTTTGGGAGCTGCCTTCCTTTTTCGATATGGTCATATTGTTTTCATCTGGGTGAGGCACTAAGCGAATGGGAGGATATCCCCCAAATTAGTCATTCTTCTCATTGAATATCTTCCTCTCCAATTGTTATTGGTTCACTTGTTGCAACTGCAATACAACGAAACTCATATTGTCCTTCAAATATTTTCAGCTTTGTCAGGTCTCCAGGTTTATAATTCCTGCACGCGCAATAAAAATGATACAGCACGCCATTCCAATAAATAACACTAGACTTATGGGCATGAATTTCGTCAAGTTCTCCTTGCTCTCCGTATGAGATTAATGGCTCTTCCCCACATCGCCAATCTGTTAAATCGTCAGATACTGCCAGAGCACTCTGCGCGTGATTGCAATCGAAACCAAAGGCAAAATTCACCCATTGACGACCGTCATATTTGATACAAGGATCGCTGAAAAATTGACTATAAAAGCTGCCTTCCTTTACCGCAAACACGGGGTTGTTCTCATAACGTTCCCAATGGATCAAATCGTTCGAGAAGGCAATTCCCGTCTCTTCCTTCCATGGCCACTCGTCATCTCTCTTGGCATTGTAGAACATCCAATACTTCTCTTCGTGTTCGATGACACAACATTTATATAAACCTGCCTTTTCCCAATCGGCTCCATCTTTGTTTGTAAAGACAGGCTGATCCAGCCTATGCCATTCCAGTAAATTCTCATCCTCTGTCCATGCGAGTCCCATCACGGCTCCGCCTGCTTCATAGCCCTTCTCGGGATAAGCGTGATACATCATCCAATAGCGATTATTGATCTTTTTGAGTCGTGGCAGGTCGTACAAGCCATTTGATTCCAGCAGCATCCACGATCCTGCAGCACCCACATGATCCCATCTTGCATCCGTGCTCAATCGCGGAAGTATAATCGCCTTATGCTCCCATTTGAGCAAATTGGAGCTTGTTGCCAGCGCTGTTTGATAGCCTGTTCCGTCAAACCCGACGTACATCATATAGAAACAATCCTGATGGGCAAAAACAAAGGGACAATCGACGGCTTGCGAATCAAAATGGCCTTCCACTCCTGATCCACTTAATACCGGTCGGTCGAGCTTATAGGGGGTATGAAGCTGTGTAAACTGCTGAATATCGATTTTCGACATGATGATCCACCTGACTTTCGTATAATTTTAACCTTTAAGCGCTCCTGCGGTAACACCCTTAACGATATATTTCTGCAAGATAACATAGAAAATGATTACAGGAATCGCTGTCAATATAATCGAGGTCAACGCTAAATTCCATTCCAAGCTATACGTGCCAAAATAACGATAAACCATTAACTGCAAAGTCATCATTCCAGGCTTCTGCAGCAGCAGAAAGGATAACAAAAAGTCATTCCACACATAAAGCGTATTTAGAATTGCCGCAGTCGTTGTAATTGGAAGCAATAATGGAAAAACAATTTGAAAAAAGGTTTGGTAAATCGAAGCTCCATCGATGCGAGCCGCCTCTTCCAGATCAATAGGAACCTGCTGAATAAAGCCACGATACAAGAAGATGGTAAAGGGTGAAAAGAGTGCAATGATAATCATAATTAAACCAAATTTAGAGTTGGTAAAATGGATATAGGCAGCTAGTTTCACTAAGGGGATCATGATCGTTTGGAAAGGAATCATCATCGAGAGCACAAAAAACATCAACAATACAAACGCCCAACGCGAATTCATTCGTGATATTTTGTAAGCGGCCATCGAGCTTAGCAGCAAGGTTGCGGTTACACTAAAAAACGTAATAATCAACGTATTGAAAAAGGTTTGCAAATAGTTCATGTCATTCCAAACCTTCAAATAATTATCCAGGTTTATTTGCTTGGGCATATCTACAAAGGAGACGAATATTTCCCCAGCCGTTTTAAAGGAATTGGAGACAGCAAATAGGATGGGCACTAGAAAAAGGAGACCTAGAAGGATCGCCGCAATCTCTCTTGTCCAGCTAAGGTGTTTTTTCATAAAGCTACACCTCTCTCTTGTTAAGAATCCAAAATTGCAGACTCGTAATCATCAAGATCATCAAGCAAAATACAATCGACTTTGCTGTACCGGAGCCAAATGAATTATTGGTAAATGCCTCCCGATAAATATTCATCGCTATACTCTGACTCGAATTAGCTGGTCCACCATTGGTTAATGCCAAAATCACATCAAATACTTTAAGTGATTGTGTTGTCGTAATGAAAACATTGGAGATAAATGCCGGAATCATCAAGGGAAGAGTTAGCTTCATGAATTCTTGAAATTTATTTACCCCATCAACCCGCATAGCTTCTTTCAATTCAGAAGGAATGCCCTGTAAACCAGCCAAATAGATCAGCATAGCCAAGCCTACATTCTGCCAAACGGAAACCCCAACAATCGAGTAAATCACCGAATCGGGATTCCCCAGAAAGCTAAAGGTCAAAAACGGAAGATGATGGGTTTTGCCTATTTCAAAAAAAACGGAAGAAAATAAAAACTTCCATAAAAAACCGACCACGATAAGACTCAGCACATTGGGAGAAAAGAATACCGTTCGCAAAAAGGTTCTTGATTTCAACTTTGTGTCCACAAGCAGCGCTAACAGCAATCCAATAAAATTGATAAAAATAAAGTTTAATACGGCAAATTTAGAAGTAAAAATAATAGCCAGCAAAAAGTTTTCATCCGCGCGGAATACTTGCACATAGTTGGCGAAACCAATCCAATGAAAGGTCTTTTGCAATCCATCCCAATCTGTAAAGGAATAGAGCACGGAACCGCCCAAAGGAATGATAAAAAATAATATATACAGCAAACCAATGGGTCCAATAAAAAACGAAAACTCGCTGATTTGTTTAAACCTTCGTGTAAAATCCATTATTTTTTAGCCCAGGAAGCTTGCATCGCTTCGATGGTTTGATCTAGATTTTTCTTTTTAAACATATAGGCGGACATGATCATTTCCGCGTCTGTTCTTGTTCCTCCCGACATATAGACCTGAGCCCATGGCACCACTTTTTTAGCTGCAATATAGGATTGAATATCTGCCGAAATGGGATCGCCTGCTACCTTTACATCTTCAATGGCAGGAATTTGCTGCATGTTGCCATTGGCAATCTGATTACCTTCTTTAGATGTCAGCCAAGCAAACAGTTTTTTGGCTGCATCTGCATGTTTGGAATCGCTGCTTATGGCATAAGACACGTTAATATTTACGCCAAGCTTCGTGTCTTCCGCTTTCTCACTATAAGGAATGGCAGCAAGACCTAAATTAACCTTATCGTTGATTTTCAAAATACTGCTATAAGCCCAGTATCCTTGCTGAATCATCGCTACTTTTCCTTGTGCCAGCAATGCCATCTCTGCATTATAATCATTGGTGGCCATTTTTCCATCTGCATTCGCAAGCATCATATCGATCGTTTTAAAACCATTCTTCAAGGCATCCGATGAAAGCGCGCCTCCGCTTTTAACTTGCTCCGATAATGCTTTAACATCGCTTGCTGTTCCCGCAATCGTGGTAAAAAGCGAATGCGCCAAGGTCCAAGGATCTGCACCTGCCACGGCAAAGGGTGTTATTTCTGCGGCCTTTAGCTTATCAATCGCTTCCTTTAAACCTGTTTGCGTTTTAGGAAATTCAGCAATACCTGCTTTTTTGAACAGATCCTTGTTGTAATAAATGCCCATACCGGATACATCCAACGGTACACCATATATTTTTCCATCGGGAGTGCTCATCTGAGTTTTAATCTGGTCGGCATAATTGCCGATGAAAGGCTCCTTGGCGATATCAACGATATAACCGGCATTGCCTAATTCGAGCAGATCGCCATATTCCCCCATAACAATATCCGGTGCTTGTTTGGCAGCGATTTTGGTTTTAATACACTGTAGTAATCCTTGTCGTTGACGACTAATTCAACTTTAATGTCAGGGTTTTTTTCTGAAAAAGATTTGAATGTCTTTTCCAAAGCTTCACGCTTATCGACATTGAATAAATAAGCGGAAAGTACGATCGATTTTGCCGAGGCAGTTGTGGGGGATTTCGCAGAATCTATTGCTGTTGCTGCCGTATTATCCGATTTTCCACAGCCATTCAACAAAACTGAAGACATGAACAGGCCAATAAGTGTTATCCCTAAAAATTGTTTTTTCATTTTGTCCAACCCCTTTGTCATATAAGAACTATCTTTATCGTACTAGATGGGTGAACGCTGAAATAGATCAATATTAATAAGACAAATAACACGATATTAATGATTACCTTATTTCTTTACACGCTGCTCTCGATATTCCGAAGGCGTTCGACCTAGGGCTCGATGAAACATTTTATTAAAATAGCTATAATTGTCGTATCCCACCAGCATCGCAACTTGTGAGATCAACATATCTTCCTCGACCAGAAGTTCACATGCTTTTTCTATACGCTTAAAATGAATGTAATTGAGTACTGTGGTTTCAAAACGAGACTTAAACCGGTTAGCCAAATATTCCTTGCTCACATAAAAACGATCCGCTAGATCCGCAAGTGAAATGTTCTCCGCATAGTTAAAATCGATATAATCCTTGACTGCGTTAAGCTTATCCGGAATAGCTGTATTTTGAGGGCTATCCCTGTATTGATTTAATACTTTATTGATGAGGTGCACAAATGTATCGCGTGCGACTGTTTCACTAAATTGTAATTGGAAGCAAAAATAAACAGGATCGGTTAATCCACGTTCGTATTCAAGTGATAAATCGAACAGGGCTTCTATATGGTTTCGCAAGCTAGCATATACATGAAACAAAAAATGGGCTGTTACTATATTCGTTTTTGCGGCAAATTGGAATAATTCATCCACGATTATTTTCACTTGATAATGCAGCTCATGTTTAATAATATGAGCAACCCCATGAACAAACTTTGCTGTATGTTCATGGATCAAGTCATTTGTTGGCGTCAAAGCTACGGTAGAACTCTCCATGACAGTTTCTGTATTATGAATGTTTTTAAAGTTAACATGCTGAACACTGTCCTCCAATTTATGTATCAGCAAGGAGACTTCTGAAAAGCTCGCATAGCCTTGATGATTCAACACAAAGGCATCAAGCTTCATAATCTTATGAAAGGCTTTGAGCATACTATTCAAAGGAATAAAGGCATTATGGGAACGCGGCATTAAGATCCAGAACGCGCCATCTAATCTTTCGGAGGGGCCGATCCATGCAGAGCCGCTCTTATGCTCTAATGCTTCTTCTGCGAACTTGCGAATGCCAAATCGAAGCAACTCTCTTTCTTTCTGAAATCGTTCTTCCAGCGTATATTGATAATTTTTAATAATGAGCAATTGTACGGAATATTGAACATGCTGCTGAATTTCCGGTACTTCAGATTTCTCCTTCTCGCTTAATAATTCACCACGATAGATTTTTTGCAGGATGTGATTTCGTTTCTGGTTGAAGGCTTCAAGCTTATTTTGGCTTAACATGACATGAACCTGGGTGAAGGAATCCTCACGCTCCAACTGCTCCAACGCTTTTTCCAGCGCCCTTTTCACATCGTGTACGTCAAATGGCTTTAATAAATAATCAACCACATCATTAGCAATCGCCTGCTTGGCATAATCAAAGTCACTGTACCCACTGACGATAATAACGAGGATTTTCGACCCTTGCTCACGCAGCTTACGAAGCAATTCCAAACCCTTTAATTCTGGCATTACGATATCTAAAAATAAAATGTGCGGGTGTAAAGCAGCGATCATAGCTTCCGCCTGTAGACCGGTTTCTGCTTCTCCAACAATTTCTATATGTTTATCTAATGTGTGTAATAAGCTTACTAATGCTTTGCGTACTTTGGGCTCATCATCCGCAATTAACACCTTGTGCATGTCCAATCCCCTTCCATGAAATAGTAACTTTTGTCCATTGTCCTATCTCACTTTCGATCTGAATGCCAGTAGAACCTGGAAAAGCATGCAAAATCCTTTGCTGCACATTATTCAATCCAATATGCTGTTCAAAATTAACTTTATTCGTGAGATGCAGCGCCAATTGATTCAATTCATCTGTACTCAACCCGATACCCGAATCTATGACAATAATACGAACTTCGTCATCTTCTTCCACAGCTTTAATATGAACGGAGCCCTTGCCTTTACCGGCAACACCGTGAATAAGTGCATTCTCCACAATGGGCTGCAACGATAATTTAACAGTGGGGATGTGTAACAAATGCTCTGCAATATCAACTGAATACGTTAGCTTGTCTTCAAAGCGGTACTTTTGAATGAGCAAGTAATGCTCGATATGTTCGATCTCCCTAGCAAGATGCACGACATCACTGCCCGGCTCAATCGTATAACGAAACATCGAAGATAGCGCTTTTATCATCGTGGTAATGGAAGTTGCACCTGCATCCAACGCCTCCGAGTAGATCGAAGTTAACGTATTATAAAGGAAATGCGGATTGATTTGTGCTTGCAAAGCTTTAACCTGCGCATAAGATTCACTTAATTTAAGATCATATTCATTCTGGATTAGTTCATCAATTTTAAAAACCATCCTATCAAACTGGTTGGCTAAATAACCAATTTCATCTTTTCTGCTTAAGTTTGTATCTTGTTCCTTTACAGAAAAGTCTCCTTGGCCGACATCTTTCATCCGTCTAACCAACTGAGCAACGGGCTTGGAGATTTGCAGGGCAATAAACATAGCCAAAATTATGCCTACTAATAAAAAGAGGACTCCCCAATAGAGAATCGATTTAACTGTCTGCAATGC
Organism: Paenibacillus sp. N3.4; assembly: GCF_008017805.1. Lineage (GTDB taxonomy): Bacteria > Bacillota > Bacilli > Paenibacillales > NBRC-103111 > Paenibacillus_E. The sequence continues at coordinate 41,029 of NZ_VRTT01000011.1, forward strand.
CGTTTGTTCAAGAATCGATTTTGGAAAGTAGGTAATGACAGACCAACCATACATATTCTTTTCACTTGTAATCTCAATAAAATTCTCCGGCTTATCGACTTCTTTTTGCGTAGAGAAAATAGGTCGATTGTCCGCATTCATAACCACAATTCGCTCATGCTCATATTGATTGCTAAGCAAGTCTCCAAAAAAATTAGCATCCATGCTGACGCCTAAAACTGCCATCGGCTTTTTCACTATAATATCCGGTATCGACCTGCCTATAAAAAAAAGCGGCTGCACCCTGTCACTAGGCTCCGGAGCTGTTGGGAAAATTGTCATCATACCATCTCCAGCTTCAGCCTTGCTGATCCAAGCATAATCCCCTTCATGCACAACAGGTGTGCTTTGAATGGAACGCTCATGCGCATTAATGCTATATAATTTATGTAATGGCCGGACAAACAAATAAACATCACTATAATTATTTAATGAACCGCTCAACACAATTAGTAAATTTTTCACCCTGCTTTGTTGCTCTACCAGATCCGGTTCATCCTTTGCCGGTGCGGTTACATAATTATAAATCTCTGAAGTCTGATAAATACTCATTAGCTTGTTGTCCACATCGGTGATGGAAAGCTGCAACGATTTATTAAGCTGATTGATCTCTTTTGTATGATAGGTGATGAATTCTTCCTTCAACCGTTTTTGGACCGTATTGTAAGTAATAAACAGACTTATAAATAGCGGTGTCAGCGTAGATACCAGGAGTAATAATAGCAATTTGTATTTTATTTTCATCTCATCCCCCCACTATTAGTGTAAAGCATATACACACTTAGTGTCCAAATTCTTTAGGGGAATGCACAGTTAAAAAAGACACCTGCTCCCTGTACAGGGAGCAGGTGTCAAGGATCAATTACTTACTTTCACAACCATCTTCTCACTAACCGTTGCTCCCGCATAATTAAGGAGTTCACATTGATACTCATACGTACCTTTCGGTTTATTGCGGATCACCGTTGTGACCGACTGTGCGCTCGGCGATCGATCAGTAAGCTGCTGCGTATCAATGAGCATGCCATTTTCATACAGGCGATACATCGTACCGTTGGTGCCCCACCACATATTCATGCTGACCTTGAAGTTTCCGCCACCGTTCCAGTTATCATGGGAGAGAACCGGAACTGCCGGTGCTGCCTGCGTGACGGTTACTGTATGAACATCGCTTCTCGTCGTACCCGATGCGTTGGAGAGCTCCGCATAATAACGGTAGGTACCGTTATTCCGGTAAGTAACAGCTGTCACGGTGCTTTGGGCATTCGGGGAATGAGCCGTGAGGGTTTGCGTATCAATCAGGACGTCATTCTCATATAGCTTATACGTACTGCCATTATTTCCCCACCACATGTTCATGGTGACCGAGTACTTGCCATCCATAATTCCCGTGTCGTACCCATTATCATCCGACAAAACAGCTTTTCCAGGAGCATCTTGAGGATTTGGCTTCGTCGAAGGCTTCACCGTAACGACCCCGCTACCCTCGCTGGAAAGGAAATATGTCGCATCATTCCGACTGAAAGTAACTTGTATCGGATAAAGCTTTTCCTGATCCGTGCTGGCCGCCCCCTGGATGGTATAGTCCAGTACCGCTACCCCGTTCACATCGGTAACTGCGGTTCCGATGGTATTCCCGTTCACAGCAAAAGACACGCTTTCCCCTGTAATCGGTTGACCGTTCTTATCCTGAAGCGACGCCCTTAGCTTAATCGTATCGTTAACCTGTCCTTCTGCGTTTGACGCTGCCAATACCGTGCTATGGTACAGCTTGAAAGGAATCGTTTGCTCGGCGGCATGCCCTGCCTGATCAACAGCTTTCACAAACAACGTATGATTCCCGCTGCGGGTTACAGGTGTACCGGATACCCAATTTTCGCCATTCAATGTAACTTGAACGGTTTGCAGATCGCCGTCTTCATCTTTGGCCTTTACGACCGGAATCACTTGATCCGTGTAGCTCTCCCCAGCTGTGACCCCTTCGATGGTTATAACGGGAGGAGACGGATCTTTGATGATCTGAACGGTTCTGAATTTCTTGGGATCTTTCGTTTCACCAATGCCGGAGCCCCACTCGATATACCCTTTGCGACCGGCACCATCGTTATCATTAACGAGCAGCGAGAAGCTGAAGGCACTATTTGTTTCCGGATTAATCGGTGCAAGCTCAGACCATGGAAGCGCAAGCTCATAGACCGTCATCTTCTGTTCTTCGTCTCGCGTAATCTGCAAGGAACCGTTCGTCACAAGTCCCTTGTTGCTGGAATCAGGCAAAAACCAACGATAGATTTGTGGCCCCAGCGGCGTTTGGGATATCCCATATTCATACCAGCCCAGGTTCTCTCCGGGGATACCTGCCATCGCTGCAAACTGGATGCTGTCGTTTTTCCAGATCTCCGTTCCGCTTGCGGGAGTGAAATGAATATCATCTTTGATCTTCGCGGTCAGATAGAACTGATCCCGATCCCAGTTCAACCATACGCTGCCGTCCAAATCCGATGGGCCCGCATAATTTTGCATTTTTACCGTCCCTTGCGACAACATGGCGAGCGGCGGCGACGCTACAATCGCAGGGTCAGCCAAGCCGTCAATTTGTACCGTTCCGGGAAGGATCGGATTGAAATCCAGCTTCCCTCCGTAAACGAAAGATGCTTTTCCGTCAAATTGGACGGTCACTTGCGCTTGGTTGCTAGCTCCGTATTTAAAGCCGCTCAGTGGAATATCAAACGTCTTGGTGGTGTCTGGAGGAATCACATAGGTCAAATCTTGTGAGCCTGACTGGTTACCGAACTGCCAATCGGCTTTCCTGACGGTTAGACCTTGCCGCTTGGAATAGTTCTGAATTTGTATCTTCAATGCCTCAGCCTTCGTATTCACATCGGTAATAACTGGAATGATTCGTACACGGTAAGAAGGGAGCGTCTGAATAGCTTGCTTCAGTCTTCCGATTCGGTTCCCGTTTACTGTCAAATCACCTGTTACATAGCGAATGCCTTCCTGACTCAATCCAGGCAGAGCAAACGGCTGTGACGCATTCTGACCGGCTCCCGCGTACAAAGGATAGGTTGAGCCTTCCACAGTAAATGTTGCAGTCAGCGGCGATGTGGATGCATTATTTACTTCCACACTCAGCAATACTGGCTCACCAGTTACGGCTTCTGCTCCCGTCAATGCGAACGTCGAATCGACCGCAATACCGTCAATATCGCTTTGAATGTAAATAGGTTCGGCGGTTAGTGTCATATACACCTTGCCATTCAGTGGTGTGTACGTTTCCGTGTTACCCATTATATCCGTGACTTGAATCGGTACATTCGTTTGAATGGCTGCCTGCACGGGGGTATTGGCCCAAACAACCCTTAGCTTCTGGCCGTTTTTATCAAATTTGTAGCTGGTTATGCCCGTACCGACGGTTTCTTGTTCGACAAATGAGGCGCCAATTAATTCTCGGGTCATCGCCCCGTAAGCCGCATAGGCTGGTTTCGGCGTGAATTGGCCCTTGGGATCGTTCTGATGTCGAATGAGACCAAAATTATTTTCGCCATAGTCGGCTTGCATGCCATCGTTCATCAAGTCGTACCAGAACACTTTCTCGACGCCGGCGCCCAGCGCCTGCACATAGGCACGCACCAAATAATCCGCTTGCGTTTTTTCGGCTACGCCCGTGGTGCCAATGTGTGTCGGCCAGCCGACTTCTGTAATCCAAAGCGGTTTGTCTTGACCTTGATTATATTTCCGGATCAAGCTTTTCGCATCAAGCACAGCCTGCAGCATGCCATCTGGGGTTAGATTGTATGGATGGATGGAAACTGCATCCATGTACTGAAGTCCGCCAAGCTTAAATACTTCCTCCATCCAGGGGATATCGACAGCTGTTGCCATGCCGACTACGGTGACGTCCGGTCTGGCAGCTTTCACCGTCTCGTAGGTCTTCTTCAGCAGTTTAAAATAATAGTCTGGACGTGAGTCTGCCGGACCGTTCCCCCGATCACCGAAACCTCCGTTGAACTCATTGTAGACTTCCACCCATTCCATCTGATTGCCATATAAGTCCAACAAAGCCTTGCCATAATTGGCGAACCCCTGACGGCCATCGTCTGAATAGGGCGTACTGTCTTGATCGTAAAACGGATTCGTAAAGTCAAGGGTGATGAACGGCTTTAGGCCGTCTTGCTGTGTTTTCCGCATAAAGGCATCACGGCCTGGCGGCTTCTGATATTTCCCTTTTTCATATTCAACATCTACCCATGTAATTTCGTCACGGACATTTTTGGCCCCCGCCCGCTTCAACAGCGTACTTAACTCAGGCGTCCATCCGGAGCTTGTTCTAGCAAGGTGAGTGGATACCCCAAATGGAGAGTTGTCTGCCAGAGTTGGGTCATCAGCCGCCAAGCGGGCAAACGAAATGTCCGTACTCTGAATCGTTTGACCACCCTTCTTCGCAGCAACAGATAGCTTATAATAACCAAGCTGCTGAACAGGAATCGTCAAATTCAATTGTCCGCCCTGCACCGCCTCGGTGCCTGCCAATACTTGATGATCCAAATGATCATAAACGCTCCAGCTTACCGTATCTCCCCTTGTTGTGAGAGGAAAGGATGCAGGCTCTCTCGCCAGGAAGACATTCCCCAATTGGGACTGCTGAACGGCTAAATCCGGGAAGGAACCGGTCGCAACGACATTGTCGAAGCGGATATCCCCGCTTGTTTTGCCGCCGACCAGACCGGACTTCTCCACCAAAAGCCCGATTGCCTGGGCGGGACCATGCCATACCCCGTCGTTTGCCCCGCTGTAATGCAAATAGCTTGTGCCGGCGTTAAAGGTCCACACTTCGATTTTTTGCCAATCGCCGGTAGGTGCCAAGGCAATTTTCTGCTGATGTACCTGCCCGGTCGAGTCCTTCGCCAGCAGCAGGACCACAGAGTAATCGGACGTTTTGACCCAGAACGACAGTTTCTTCATATCTATAGGCGTAGAAAAGCTTCGTCCGAGCGAAACATTCAGCCCGCCAGCGCTGAAATTTCCGCTCAGCTTGCCTGAGTAAGCCCCCGACTTGACCTCGGCCGTATCCCGTATATATTCGCCCTTGGCTCCGCCTTGCGAGGCCAGCGACCATATGTCGAAACCGTTCTCGAAGGTGCCGATGGCGTTCTCCCATACGGTCTCCTGAGGCGGTGCGGTTACCGACACATCGTCTATCCAAGCGTCTCCGCTCGTTTTGCCGCCGATCAAGTTGGACTTCTCCAGCAAAAAGGAGATGCCAATAGCGGGACCGTGCCATTTGCCGTCGTTAGCGCCGCCGAAATGCAGATAGTTCGTGCCGATGTTGAAGGTGCTGATTTCGATCTTCTGCCAATTGGCATTCGCCAGCGCGATCTTCCGCTGATGCACCTGTCCGGTCGAATCAACTACCCGAAGCGTAACCCCGGAGGCGTCGGCAGACTTCAGCCAAAACTCCAGCTTCCGCATGTCCAAGGGCAGAAAATTTTTACTGATGGCCACATATTTGCCGCCCGCACTGAAATCGCCATGTAACTTCCCCGAAAAGGTCCCGGATCTCGGAGCCGACGCATCCCGTCCATACGCGCCTTGAGCTCCCGGAAACTCGGATCCCAAGCTGAAATTCCAAAGTTCTTCATCGCTTTCAAAATTGCCGATCGTTACGTTTTGCAAGGCTTCCTCCGCTTGCACCGTTGTCGCATTTCCTCCCGGCAGAAGTCCGTTCATAGGCAAGGCGGACAAAAGCAGGACCAGCACCAAGCTTACCATCCACTTTTTCATTTCCAATTTCATTCACTCCCTCATTTGTCATTTTCCATCTAATCGGCAATCCTATCACCGGGCCGTTCCCAGAGTTCGACTATCACATGATGGACCAAAATATAAGAAAGCGTTTACATCGGGGCACAAGACTATCAGCTGTTAGAACTTGCCCGGTCGTTTATGTCCATAATGCCGACCCAGAGCACATCATGCTCATCCGAAAACGTGAAGGTGACCTTACGGCTGTCCGGACTAAATGATGGATGCGGGTGACCAGGATGCATCCCACGGCATGGCAGCTCGCATAGCAGCTCAGACTGTTTCGTAGCCGTGTTGATGAGCACGATTTTGGAAATGCCGGGCTCCTGTGTATCCGCCGCCGCATATCGGCCGTCAGGACTAATGCCGACATGCCAATACCTGTAGTCTCCGTTAATGAATTCGTGCCGCTCGCCCCGACGATCCACGAAATATACGCCAGTCGGTTTATCCGGGCTATGCGGATATTTCACGAAGTACAGTCCGCTGCCGTCGAACGCCCATATCTCGTGCCCAACATATTCGACTGGCCGTCCGCTCTCCTCCCTTTTCTGCGAAAAGAGGTTGCTCATTTCCCCGGTTTCCGTATCGACCACCCAGAGCCGATCTGGAATTTGCTCCGTGGCGCCTTCATGGGAAAAAAACACCTGATTCGGATCAATCGGATTGATCATCGCATGATTCGCTATCGGGTAAGGCTCAGCAAATTGAGGATGGGCTGCTTCGCATACCTCGCCGCTGGCCACATTTACCGTGCCGATCACCCATTCGGCACCCCCAGACTCAGCATCCTCGGACGGATGAAGCGCCTCCTTCCAATACACGCCAAGCACTTTGCCGTCGTTCGTTATCGACAAAGGCCCAAAGAACGTGCAATGTTCCCCCAGCTTGCAAATCGTACGTCTTTCCCCGCTCCATGCATCAATTGCGTATAGCTCATTCTTGTTCAATAAATAGATGATATCATCGCACGAAACAACCCCGCTTCCCCAAGTCAGACCTTCTTCCAGCACCTGCACATCACCCGTTTCCGTATCAAAACGCACGATGTTACCCGTCCACGTCTCCCGGTTCATGTCCGTGTGCACAATGAGATGTCGGCTGTTCGACAACCATGTCATCGCGGTAAAATAATTATGAGCTGTATCGCGTCCTTTGCACCCGACCGAGAGGATCGGCAGTCCTGTGATTTTGTCTGCAAATGATGTACTCGTTAACATCGTTAATACCTCCTATTCCTGCACAAGATTCACCCCCCACAGATTCCTTCCCGAAGGGGAATACGAATATGAGAAGTGGATCCACTATAGAACCGCTAATGCGGCATTTACAGCTTCGGCAGCATTATTTCTTCTTGTCATTCGTTCGTGTTACACAGAAATGATTGACCTTATAACTTACTGTACAGTAACTTTAGAGAGCATTTCCGCGTCGAATTTCTTCGCTGTGGCGTCAAGTAACGCTTTGACATCCGCATTTTTATTGGTAAATACCTCCTGCATGACATTTGATTTCTCCCCGTTTGTCATTCTTGTATCCGCGATCCTGGCAGGCATCTAAGGTTAAAACAGCAAGGGGCAAAGCAAATGAATGAACCGTCATCGCCTTGCCCCGCCGGACTTACTTCTTGCCGTTACGTGCCTTATAAGCTTCCGTCATTTCTTCGCTCATTTTGATCACATCAGCGTTGTTTTTCAGACTGGCTGCAAAACTATCCCATGCCGAGATAGGCTCCCGGCCCAAAATGACCTTGGTCTTCATGTCCTGCACTTTTTTATCTAGCTCGGCCAATACCTTCTGCGCGGTTGGCGAGTACAGCCCGATACTGATGTCCGCTACGCTGGTCTTGGCACGCTCGTCCTGGATCTTTTTATAAAGTTCGTTAAGCTTCGGGGGAAGAGAGGGGCCCGAGGTGCTTGCATACGGATCGGACACGTACACAATTTGATTAAAGTCCGGTCCGTTATCCGCCTTCAGCTTCTCCGAATCGGTAACCTTTACGCCGTCCTTCACGGTATAGTGCGTGCCCTCGATACCGTAGGTTTGAAAAGCAAACACATCATCGTTCATCCAGGTATCCACCAGCTTCAGAATCCGCTTCATCTTCTCCTCCGGCACCTTCTTGGGAATGGCTATTATACCCGAGAAGCCCGGTCCCTTCGGATTGTAACCGTTAATGTTCGTAACTGGATAGAAATCTTCCTGCTTAAAGTCCGGAGCAACCAACTTCAGTGGCTCATAGTAACCGAGCACAGTACCGGCTTTTTCCGTCAGGATTCCCGCTTTGCCGGATTTGAACAGATCGGTGACCTGAGTCGGTTTCAGCGAAGCGAAATCTTCCGGAATAAGCTTCTCCTTGTAAGCTTTATTCAAATATTCAAGGGACGAGCGTGTTTCGGGCAGAAGCGGCGTGTATACCAGCTTGTTGTCCTGCAGTTTCCACTTGCCGTTCGTTTTGGTAAAGCTGCTCTCGAGTGGCCCCAGTGATGCCATCTTGTCCGCATCTACGGAAGCCGCGAAGGGAACGGTATCGTTCTTGCCGTTTCGATCCGGATCCTTCTCCGCAAACGATTTCATGACGTTGTACAATTCGTCCGTAGTCGTTGGCACCTTCAAGCCCAGATTGTCCAGCCAGTCCTTGCGGATCATGAAGAAGCTGTCCCCTTCCGAGGGCCGTGGCCGCGGAATGCCGTAGTTGCCGCCATCCTGCATCTTCGTCAGCTCCCAGGCGGTAGCGGAAATTTTGCCGCTCAGGTTCGGATAATTTTTGATGTAAGGCGCAATGTCCCAGAACGCGCCTTGGCTAACCGAATTACGGAATACTTGGCTGAAAGGGTCATTGATATAAATCAGCTCCGGAATATCGCCGGAAGCCAGCGTCACGTTCATCTTATCGTTGTAGCTATTCCCCGACACCCATTGAATTTTCAACTTCGAATTTGTCGCTTTCTCGATCGCTTGCTTGATCGGGTTGTCGTCCGCAGCAGGCGTCGGTGACAACAGAGTCGTCATGATGCTGACCTCAAGCGGCGCTTCTTTGCTGCTGACTGCCGGTGCGGTCGGTTTTCCTGTTCCGGTCTGTTCTGGCTTCGTCGAAGCGGCGTTCTCCCCTGAGCCGCCGGAACAGCCCGCGAGAGCGGCGCTTAGCGCTGTAATGACCGCTGCCGCCGCTGCCTTCTTTTTGAATGATCTTCTTGATTCCATGGTGATCCTCCCCTTAATCTCATTGGCTCAGCCACTTTTGCCCATAATCTGATTGGCTCAGCTAATTTAAAATTAGGCGAACCGCGGCTTGCACGCAATAATATTCTTTTGCATTCGCATTTCCGCATGAATTGCACAAAGTTGCAGGCTTTGCACAGCAAGTGCAGCGGGGAACTTGCGAAGCTGCCGCGCGTTCCCATTCTCTTAGGAGCGATGCATCTCCCGGAATTGGCTCGGGGTGCTGCCCTCGTATTTCTTGAATATGCGGTTGAAGTAAGTATGCTGGTAACCGACGCGTTCGGCGACTTCGTTGATTTTCAGCTCCGTCTCGCGCAGCATGCTCTTGGCGTGTTCGATCCGTATTTCCGTCAAATAGTCGATAAAGTTGATGCCCGCGACGGATTTGAAAGCGCGGCTTAATACAAAGGGGCTGACTTCGAACTTGTCCGCGCACGAATCGAGGGAGATGGCATCCATGTAATGCTCCCGCAAATAAAGGATGGACTTCTCCACGAGCTGCTTCAAATGGAAATCCTGTCTGCCGGTCAGCTCCCGAATAAACACGTCGACGACTTTCTGCTGAAGCCATGCCCGCATTTCTTCCGGTTCCTTGATTAGCGCCAGCTGCTCGAACAAATTGACGCCGCCGAACAATTGGACCGGATTCATTCCAGATTGAAGCACCGCGTACCGAATGCTTCCGAGCAGTTGAAGCATCCCCTGCTGAACGGTTAATTCCGTCGGACTGCTGCCAGACAACGCTATCATGAATTGCCCGATCAGCTCCATCGCTTCGGCTTCCTGTCCGCTGCGCACGGCATGGACAATTTCTTTCTCCAACGTAAACGGGAAGCCCGCGTCCATCTGAGGATTGGCTTTGAACAAGCGGTCCGTCTTAATGATTTGTTGTTCGTCAAGCAGATCGCGATAAACCAATGCCTGTCTCGCCTCCTCGAACAATTGCGATATTTGCTTCACCTGGTTCGTCCACTTGCTGACAGCTATCGTAATCTGCATGTTCAAAATCCGTTTGATCGTTTGCATGGCTTCCTGAGCGAAAGAGTCCAACTCTTCCTCCAGCCAATGGGACGGGTGATCCTCTGGCAAGGACAGGAGCAGCCCGACCGAGAAGTTGTGAAAATTGATCGTCACCGCCTGCTCGTAATGCATTCCCGTCAGTTCTTCAATAATATTCGTTGCCGCGAAAGTGACCAGTTCCTCGTCTCCGACCGAAAACCGGCCCCTCAAGTTAGCAAAGCCTGACAACTGAAACATAAGGACCACGTATTGCCGGTTCTCCGTGCTCCATCCGTAATGTCTGAGCCGCTCGCGAAGATTGTTCTCCTGCAGGGAATAGAAGTAGCCCTGCACCAGTTCCAGGAAAAAACTGTCGCGCAACAGCGGCTGCTGTTCCTTTAATCTGACGCGCAACGATTCGCTTTCTTCGGCCATATGATTCCATCGCTGTTCCAATAAATCGAACTCATCTTTCAGCTCTTCGCCTCTGTCTCCCGAGATCAGCCGGACCAAACGTCCGACAGGAGAATAAATCCGCTTTGACAAAAACCATGACATCAATAAGGCAAGCAGCAGGCCTATGAAGCTGATGATCACAATCCACTTTGAAAGCAGCAGGACGGGCGCTGTGATTGACGTTAACGGTGCCGCGGAAATATAGACCCAGGTGTTGCCGAGTCGCGACATTTCGCCGTAGGAGACGGAATAAGTAGTCTTGTCGTAATCGAACAAAAACGATTCCGATGTGCCGCTATGGCGGGTATACTCCTGCTGCAGGGCGGCAACGAGGCCTGAAGGATTTCCCTTGTCGTGGCCGGACAGCCGCCAACTGCCGTCTTTGGTCATCAGAAGGGTCGTGCCTTCATTGTATGGAGTCAGCGTGTCCAGAAGATTGATCAGTTTATCCTCATTGATCGTAGCCACGATGGCACCGAAAGGCTCCGAACTTCCACCAGGAATTTTATTGACCAGCTTGAGCGTCTCGGCGCCGTTTGCCTTGGCTTGGTGGGAATGCATCATATGCATCCAGAAGAGGGACTTCGGTTCGCTGAACAATGATTCATATGGCAGCAACTCGGGGGAATCGGACAAATACGCAAATTGGTCTTTATTAAACAAGACCGGACGCGGCACGTCGAGAAACAAGTCAACCCGTTTCAGCAAAGGATGCGTCCCTTCCATCACCAGCAACGTCCGGTACAGTTCTTGAACCTTCTCGTAGTCGTAAGCGATGTTTAGATCTCTCAACTTGTCGTCAAATTTGGTGTCGAAAGCCCAGTGGGAGAAGGTTAACTCCAAATAAGCCAACTGGTCAACGATATTTTCCGCCCGTTGTTGAATCTGGCTCTGATGCAGCCGTTGCAGCTCGCTCTCCATCTTGCTTGCGGCCAGCTCGTAAATGCCGATCCCGATAATGAGGCCGGGAATGCTTGCGGCCAGCAGCATCATGGAAAGGCTTTTGCGAAAAAAACGTTTGTTGAACATGCGACTTCCCCTCCCAATCCCGCAAAATTCACTTCAATTTCGACAGCGTCGAGCCTTTATCCTGTATTATAATCCAGGTAGAGGCTCAGTGAAATTTTAGCCTTTGATCGAGCCGACCATCGCTCCTTTGGCAAAGTGCTTCTGCAGGAAAGGATACACCGCAAGAATCGGGACGGTGGCAATGATAACAGCCGCCATCTTCAACGTCTCCGACGGAGGAGATACGGTAGACATCTCGGCCCGAAGCTCCGAGTTGTCCGCATTCAGCAGCATGTTTTGCAGCATCACCTGAATCGGCCATTTTGTCGCGTCGTTAAGATAAATCATCGCGGCGAAAAACTGGTTCCAATACTCGACAGCATAGAATAACCCGAACGCCGCAAGAGAAGGGAGCGACAGCGGCAAATGATGCGGAACCAGATCGTCAAGTCGTTGCACCCGTCTATGGATGCGGACTCTTCAAGCTCGGCCGGTACGCTGTCGAAAAATCCCTTCATTAATATCACGTTCCAGCCGCTTGCCAAAGCGGGGAAGATTAGCGCCCACAGGCTATTGATCAACCCGAATTGGCGAACGACCAAATAGCTTGGGATGATTCCCGGACTGAACAAAATCGTCAGCAGAATGCCAAGCAGAATAACCCTTCTGCCCCGCAATCTCTTACGAGACAGCGCATAGGAGAGCGCGGCGGTCACGATCAGGCTGAACGTTGTGCCCACAATCGCAAGGTAGGCACTCACCCCGATCGAACGTGAGAAAGCTTTCGTAGACAGCAAATATTTATAGGATTCAAAAGACCATTTCTCGGGAAAAAGAATAAAGCTCTTCCGTACGAACTCGGACGAATCGGTGAACGATACGACGAATACATAGTAATCGGAAAAAAGGTAACGAGTGCAACAAGCCCCAGCAGCGTGAAATTCAAGACATTGAACAGCCGTTCGTCGATTTTTGCTTTCACATCGAATCCTCCTAGTATGTTTTAATATACGCCTTCCTCGCCCATTCTTTTGGCGAACCGGTTGGCCAGCACGACCAACAGCAAGCCAACAACGGACTTGAACAACCCCACGGCCGCACTGTAGCTGAACTGCGCCTGCTGAATGCCGACGCGATAAACATAAGTATCGAATACTTCCGCGACTTCCGACACAGCTCCGTTATACATGAGAAATACCTGCTCGAAGCCTACGTCCATCGTGCGTCCCAGCCGCAGAATCATCAAGATGATAATGACATTGCGAATCGCCGGAAGCGTAATGTGCCACATCTGGCGAAGCCTGCCCGCTCCGTCTATTTTCGCCGCTTCGTACACCTGAGGGTCTATGCCGGCCATAGCCGCTAGAAATAAAATCGTTCCCCAACCGCATTCCTTCCAGATGGATTGCAAGGTAAGCATGATCCAGAACATATGCGGATTGGTCAACACGTCGATGCGGCTTGCGCCAAGCAACTCCAATATTTTATTGACCAAGCCTTCGCCCTTGCCGAATAACTGAAAAGTAATCCCCGCAATAATGACCCACGACAAAAAATGCGGCATATAGACGATCGATTGCACCGTCCGCTTGAACACAACGCTCCGAAGCTCGTTCAATAGCAAGGACAGTGCGATCGGAAGCGGAAAAAAGAAAATGAGATTCATCAGGCTGATCGCCATCGTATTGCGAAACAGCAGTATGAAATCCGGGGTGGAGAAAAACCGTTGGAAATGCTCCAGTCCTACCCACTCACTCTTCAATATTCCAGCAAACGGAGAGTAATTTTGAAATGCGATGACCACTCCCCCCATAGGCACATATTTGAATATGAAGAAAAATAAAAGACCGGGCAATGCAAGCAAGTACAAGTATTTGTCCCTGCGGAGATCTCTCTTCAGACCTCGAAGCCAATTCGTCATCCGGCGGCGGCCTGGGGCGCCCTCAGAATTCACGTATGTCTGTAGTTCATTCATTGTTCTACACCCTTTCTTGAACTGGTTTGCTAACGTGCTCGGCATAATCGAAATATTTACCTTCCAACAATCCGATTAACGTATTCGTCACTATAATCTCAACCGTATTTGCACCAATACGCAGTAATTCCGTATTCCCCGTCCAACGATATGGCAACCAAGGGCGGACACCAATGGATTGTCCGTTTACAAATATTTCAGCACAGTCATGAAAATGAGGATCCCAGCCGCTGAAGTTCAGCTCAAATATCGATTCTTCCGGCAATGCCGGTAGCTCGAACGTTCGTCTAAACGATAAATCGCCTGCATAGTAAGGATAACCTTTGTATGGCCCGCCTTGTACGGGCTGCTTAGATAACGATGCCGGACTGAGAACATGCCGCTGCTTATCATCAAACAAAACTTGAAAAGGGCCGGTTATATACAATGCATCGACCAGACCGTCACCGTCTTGACAGATTTCGACTTCGACTTCCAGCAGATTGACACCCACTTGCAGATAATCATTGATTTCATTGGAAATGTTTCTGTGATCATATAGAAAAGTCGGTTGGAAATGGCCCGCATCCAGCAAATGCCCGTTCACTCTAATAGCAGCTGAGCCGGAAATTGCGCCCAGATCCATTAACAAACCACTGTTTTCCAGCAATTCCTCGATGATAAACTCAGTCTCGTAATGAGCCAGCAGCGGGTAGTCCATGCACAATTTCATCGGTGTGCCAAATGTTTGCCACGTGGTAACAGGCAGAGCAGTAGCTTCGGATATGTCAGATAATTGATCGATAAAGGTTTTTACCTGCACACTCGTTCCTTCCGTAAATCCTTCATTCGAACTTTTCTTGCTGCCCATCGTCATCCGGAATGAGTCAAACCGAACAGTATTAGAGAACAAGGGACGCAGCTCCCATAGCGATGACGCATCAATATCCAATTTAAAAGGGTTCGACTTTTCCTTGTCGTCTGCCGGCAGCGTATCACTCAACCCACCACGGGTAATCTCAATCAGCCTGGCACTGTAAGGTTCCATCTGCAAATCCATGTGGCATACACTACCGAAGGAAGCTTGATACATAAGATCGACAACGTCGCCATCATCGAGGGACAACTCCCGAAATACAAATTGGTATACTTCTCCTTCCCCCCATAAATGCGGGTTCACCTGAAGCTTGACATCCCGCAGCGATTCTTCCTGATTGCTTATGAAAACCAGAACCTTGTCTGCGGAAATACGTCTCACCTGCATAAGCAATCCCCATTCGCCACAAACAGGCAGCAAACGAACGGGCAGGGGTTCAAGCTTATTTAGCTGCGCGGAGAGCATCTCCATTACTTGCTCCGTCTCATCTTCAGCATGAAACGGCAGGTGATATGCTGTACCATTCCCCTTGAACCAAATAAGCTGTTCTTCCCGCTGCGGGTGCGGGCTCCAAAATTTTGCTTCCCAGGTCCCAGGTACACCGAAGACTTGCTCCATCCCCGAACGATCAGCAGCCTGAACTTCAATTGATTCATAAGGAAGCTGCCCCATACTGATTACGGCTCCCCCTTGCTCTACAAATTGCTTAATTTTCTCCCATGCGTTGTTTTCCAAATTTGTCATAGGAGGCAACACCAGCAGTGAATAGCAAGCTTTACCCAGCTTGATTTTGCCGCACTCGACTTCCGCTTTCACAAGCAATTCCGGATCAAGATGATCGAAATCTCTGCCATCCTTCGTCATCCGGTTGCAGATGCTCATCCACCAATGCTTTAAATGCTCCAACTGCTCTTTTTCCTCAGCAAGCTCGCCGCTATATGAGAAACCGTGAAACGGATTACCCAATCGCGTCCACAACGATGTCACCGGCTCCAGAACTGCGGCCGAAATTACAGCTTCTCCGGTGCTCATCACATAGCTAATGCGGCCTACATAATCACTAAGCTTGCGGAAATGCTTCCAATACGGGTTTTGCAAAAACTGCGAGGGCGGCGCATCATGCTGGGCAAGCCCGTCTATCGTATAGAAAAAAGCATGGAAATTGAACATATTCGTTCCTTGTGCAGCCATCCGGTCAATCATCCAGCGAGCATCCTGTAATGTCATCGACCAGCCCACACTGTGAAAGCATTCAATCAAATTCCGTTCCCGATTCAATTGTCTTGCCAAAGAACTGACCATTTTGGCATTGCAGCGAAAATTATCCGCTTGCGCATTCAAAATCCAGTCCAGTGACCGACCAAGCTTCTCATGAGCGCTGTCGCCCGCCGGAATATGACTGAATAATTGAGTTGTATGCCGAACAGACGGTACTTCAGATACATATTGCAGCCCATACCGCTCGCACCAATCATGAACTTGCTGATGATACGATTCCCGCAGCAGCAAATGAACGGATTGATAGTAATCGTACCTGATTTTGACTCCTTCAGCTGTATCCGGGTTTATCAGAGCATACAGATGCTCCAACAAATCATATCCGCAGCGTTCCTTAAAATATGCCGGCAATTGGGGGGACCACGGAAGATCACCTAACAATCCGATTTCATCTGTAAACATCCCTTTTATTGTCGTCCCCAAGTATTCACCCAAATAAGCAACATATTTATCATGGGTCAAACGAATAAATGTTGCCATTGCTTCCTTGTTGCAAGGATCTACGAATGTTCCAAAATATTTGAAATCATCCAATTCCTTTTCCTGTACGATTAACACCTCCCATTCTCCAGGCGGAACCTGCCAATCCAGCTTTTGAATAGTTCGGTAAGTAAAAAATCGTTTTTGATTATAGTTCGTTAACCCGGCCTTTTGAAAAATCTGATCGGCCTGATAGTTCCCAATATAAGAGCGAATAGACATCGCCTGGTTCCATTGTGGCGTACCATTAGTTGTCACCGGAGCGGCTTTTGCATATAGAATTCGTGCCCAAGGCAGCTCCAACGACAGATGCTCGCCTCCTATAGCTCGATATGACGTGCGGGCTAATGTATAGTGCTTAGCCTCCGGATGCTCCAAAATCACTTCCCCGCCGGCAATGCCGCTTGGATAAGGATACTCATCATATAACCAAACATGCATTCCACATTCTTTAGCTGCCTCTACCGCAACCCGCACTTTTCGGAACCAGGAATCTGATAAATACGGAATTTTCAGCCCCTGTCTCGCACAAATGAAGAACCCTCCCAAGCCTTGCCTTGCCATTTCATGGATTTGGCAGATTAGTTGCTCGTCCTCCAGTTCCCCATTCCAAAACCAAAAAGGGTGTATGCGGTCATCCGCAGCAGGATTTTTGAATCTTTCCATATCGAATAACATGGTGGTAACCTCCTGATTAAACAATTCAAGCATAAGACGTTCTAACTATATAATGTAGTTTTTCTATCAACAATTAGATTCTCTTGCCTGTTAGTCTTTCTTCAGCTTGGACATTCTTGCATGTCTTCGACATCCTTGCATAAGTGTATTCAATCAAGTAATAATGATTCAGATTGGCCTTCATGTCTCCCTTCGGACCCCGCAATATTTGTATATGGCTGTGCGGCGGATCAGACTTTTGTCTAGCCCCGTCTTTGTCGGCTGGACATCGGTCTTTGCTGCCATCAGCACCTGCTCCTGGAGCTTGTCTCTCCCCCTAAACCGGCAATAGCGAAGTTCGTGGAGCTTCTTTGGCATCCGCGAAACTTCGCTCTATGGTATGGCGGGTCATCTTTTATTTGCCGCTTTGTAAATTCAATTTTTCCAGAATCCCCCGCAAATGCTCGGCACCGCTTGAAATCCTTTCTTCCATTTGTCTTCCGCATTCACAAGCGTATTCCCGGTGTCGAGGTTTACGCCGCATATATCCGCACCGGCGGCTTCAACGACGTGCAAAATATCGAAGGTGGAGTCACCGTGATTCTCGAGATTGATCCGACTGCCGCACTCCTCCAACACCGGTCTCAGACTTCGCACGAAATCGGCACTCTTCGATAAATGCGTGTTCCATGGAACGGGGTGCTTGTATCGTTCGTTATTGCGGCTGATTATACCCGCCAACTCATGCCAGCCGGCTTTGGCGAAGGCTTGAATATCATGGATCATCGCGGTTCTTACTTCGTCCTCCGATTGCTGGAACAGAATCGGGTTGCACATCCCTACAGAAACGTTTATATACATCCCGAGTGAATCGGCATAATCCCTTAAGTGCAGGAGTTCACCCAAATCGCGCTTGCTGCTCAATCCGTCCATGCCGCCAAACTGCACGCCATCCAATCCTCGTTTGTTGGCATAATCTAGACACTGATAAGGATCCAGGTTCAATTCCCGGAGCGTAAAGCTGTCGATTCCTATCCTCAAGGCCAGTCCTCCTTTAATCGTCTGACTACCGCTTTCAACGTGTCGGTTGCAGGGGAAGGCTGACTACCGCCTTCGTTTCCTCAGCCCGATAAGCGGCTTCCGCCACTTCAACCGTTTTACGGCTGTCTATCCCGTCGGTCAAAATTTCCGCCTGTTCGCCTCTCAAGCTTTTCACCCATTGCTCGATGCAGCGCTGATGGCCTGTCAATTCTTTCTTGACGTCAACCTTGACGAAGCTTCCTTCGCCTTTCATGTCATAGTGAAACTGCTTGGATGATCCGTCATGAATTTTGACGTATGTGCCTTTGCCGCTCATAAAATACGCTTCACCCTTCGTACCGGTGACATGATTGAATTCGTACCATAATCCGTCCGGAGCGTGATGCGATTGCGTATACCAGTTTATGGAGAGCAGGGCCAGTGCGCCCGATCGCATTTTGGCCAATACGGCTCCGATGCTTTCCCCTTCCATGCGATCCGGCTCCGTCTTCGTCATGCAAGTCACCTGATCCACTTCGCCTTCATACCATCTGAGCGAATCGATCTGATGGGTAAGACAGCTCATGATGGCACCGCCGCCAAGCATTTCCTTCGATCGTACCCAGCTTCGCTCGGGGAAAACGACGTTCTGATTGTGCTCCAATTTCCAGAATAAAATGTCCCCCAGTTCGCCGGAATCAACCACCCGCTTAAGCGCCTGCCAATCGGAATCGTAGCGCCGATCATGGCAAACGGTAAGCGATACGCCGGCTTTCTCGCAAGCTTTGATCATTCGATCGCACTCTTCCACATTGCGGGCCATCACCTTCTCGGTCAGCACATGCTTGCCTGCTTCCGCAGCCGCGATAGCAGCAGGCGCGTGCAAATAATGCGGAAGAAGAATATCAACCGCATCCACGTCCTTATCGGCCAAAATCTCGGTATAATCTCCTACAATGGCAACATCCTCGCCCAGCAGTCTTCGGATCTCACTGTGGCGGCTTGCGTCAGACTCGGCCACAACGACTTCGCAAAGATCCCCGAGACGTGTATACCCCGGAGCATGTGCAGCCAAAATGCCTCCGCCGCCCAGAATGCCGATCTTCAGTTTAGTGCTCATTTCCGCTTCAACTCCCTCATAATTTCTGTCACGGAAACATTATCTCACCGTGGGATGGAAGGTTGAAATGACAAATTGTCTGATTTTATACACTTTTTGTTCGATGCTTGCTTCATTCCGCTTGATTCGGTTGCGCGTTGCACTATTATAAGTGTAATTAGGACCTCAATTCGTCACGCATTGGCTGAATCTGGACATCACTCTTTTTGACCATTTTCAACTGTTCGACTTTATAGAAACTCCTTATGTCACCTCCGGAGACGTCGGAACTAACATCGGTCGGCTTTAATCCGAAATAACCGCTTTGATGAACGCAGAGCCGATCGACGCCAGCACATCCTTGTACAGGATGGCGCAAGTCAAGCAGCGAATGCTCGCTCTGCTGGAAATTGTTCTTTCTGTCTCCCGATACAAGATCGGAGCTTCGATGTACTTGTCCATCTTCCATTTTCATAAAGAGTTCAAACAAGCTTCCCAAGTTTCTCCGATGCAATATATCAAGCGCAGAGACTGAAGAAGGCGCAATATTTGTTGGCTAATACGGATTTGACGATGGGGGAAATCGCGAATCGGATCGGCTATAATCATGCGTATCCGTTCATCCGATTTTTTAAATCGATGTACGGCAGCGTCCTGGCAAATACAAAAAAGCGCTGACCCGCCTATAGTCCAGTTTGGAACTTGACAATGTCAACACCATATTCCTGTCCAAAAGATTTTTCGACAGAAGCGGCTATTATATTTATATTTTTTTGAACGACCGAGCCATGGTTTAAGGATTCTTTTTCAACTCGATGCCCCCTTTTTAGTTTTATTATTGATTGGACAAAGAAAGGTTGTGGTGCAAAGCTCTAATTCATGATAACGCAACTAATAATGAAGTCATGGGATTGGAGCAACTTAGTATGGAAATCAAATTGGATTTATTTGAATGGAAGCAGTATGAATCGTCAATCATCTTACTAACAGTTCGATGGTATTTAAAATATTGTATGAGCGAGCGGGGATTAGATCTTTCCCATACGACAATCATGAGATGGGTCCATGAGTTTGGGCCCGAAATAGACAAACGAATCCGCCCCTATTTAAGACCCACAAATTATTCGTACAGAACAAACGAAACTTACATCAAAGTCAAAGATCAATGGAAGTATTTATATAGAGCGGTTGATTCTATGGGGAAACGATTGATTCTATGTTATCTGAAAATCGAGATATGCTAGCAGCTAAGCGTTTCTTTACAAAAGCATTCACCTCACCACATAATCAATTCCCACCTGTGATCACTTTGGATAAAAACCCTGCCTATCCACCAACCATACAAGAATTAATAAATGAAATGCTATGCCAAAACCCACACGCCGAAATACAACGGTCAGTCAACGTACTGCTGAGCCGCCTTCATGTATAATACCCTTCCGAAATCATGCTGCTTTGAACGGCTGTTCTAATATTTGCTTCACAGTTGCCGGCCACTTCGCATAATCGCCGCCATAGCAGCTCAGCAGCGCAAACATCCAACGGTCGATCCCAAACGCGATACAACCCGAATGCATCGGCTTATACTCATCATTCAGCACTTCAAAGGGCTTGCATAGCGAATCCTCCATATTATTAAACGAGGCAATAGAGAAAGAGCCGTTACCTTCTCCAGCTTCCACGACCAGTTCATATTTCATATTCCCCATGAGCTGGAGCTGTCCTTTGGCAGTTTCCTCCGAGAAGTAGAAAGGATCGCTTGCCGTCTCAATTCGGCCGCGTAAACCGAGTGATTCAAACAGCGTCCATACATCCTCCATAAATTGCTTCCGTTTCGTCTCAATAAATGAGTTATCACCGAACATGACAATCTCTCTCATGCTAAATTCATTCATGCGGTGCTTCCCTAATCTCCACAAAGCTTCATGCCGGTAACAGGTGCCGCGGGCGGTCAGCAGCAACGGATTGGATAACCGCTTTTCCGAGAGCTCCGCATAGCAATGAAAGCATACGGCAGGAGAAAGCGCATAGGCGCTGAGCCTGGAAATTTCCTCTAAATGACCTGTTTCCCGAACCTTGTTAAGGTCTTGTAAGCGATGGGGGAATTCAGACACCAAATGAATATTTTGAGGAAAGGTGGGGATATAACGACACTTGTGCAGCGTTGCGAGCGGGATCATGGACGGGTAGCTGCGTAATTGCGCGTCATGATGAAGGGATAATTCTTGTAGAATGCGATCGATTTGCTGGAACAACGTAACGGCCAAGTCTCTTCGCACCGAGCCGTCAGCGGTGAACAAATAATCAATCGGCTGCATCTCCTCATGCCATGGGGACACTTTCTCTTCGCTCTGAATGTAAGTGCGGCTGCCGATGATCCGGTTGTGCCGTTCCTTCTCCATTAAATAGGCGATCGTTCCCTCGATCGTTCCCACATCGGCGCCCGGAAGCATATCGACAACGATGTCTTGAGTTTGAGCGTCAAGGCGACAGTCTGAGATGCCCTCTATACTATACATTAATTTCGAAAGCAGCGACTGCGCTTGCTTCACATTTAGCTTCCCTTCAGTTGGATACGTTTTGATCATTACACATGCACCTTTCTTTCATTTAATATTTAAATGGACACATCGCGCTGCAGCTCATGCTTTATAAGCCAAGCGAGCTCTTTCTCCAAGTACCGGAACGGTTGATCTCCAAACCATTCAATTGCTGCCGTATATGTGCTGTTGTCACGATCCAATTGCTCGATAATCGGCGTATAATCGATTACACCCTCGGAAAGCGCTGTCAAGCCATTTCGATCCCCGCTTGGAGAATACACGTTATCCGGCGCGAACACACCCAGCTTATCGCGGCCAGATATGTTTTTCAGGTGATAGTTGATCGTCCATCCCTTCAAAGCCCGATAGGCGTACAACGGATCGCTGCCCAACTCCCATATATGCAAAAAATCAAGATTGACGCGAATATGGGAATGAGCCGCCTCATTCAGCAGACGGAGCGTGGACGACAGGGTATCCGCTAAAGTGTTCGGATGCGTCTCGAGCACGAGGTAAACACCGTTCTCAGAAGCAAGCTGGGCAAGCTCCTGCAACCTTGTTACACATCGTTCCCAAACTCTCGGACTAGCCACGTCGCTCGACTGATTCCCTGCAAAAATACGAAGCTTATTGGTACGAAACGTTTGGGCAAGGGAAAAAAGAGAGTTCCCTCGTTCTAATACCGCCGACGTTTGATCGTCCTCTGCGAATAAATCGATATAATCGCTTACCATCGAAATTCGAACGCCCCTGGCTTCCATCTTATCCAATAGGCGAGATACCTCATGCTTTGGGTTGCACGAGAGCGCCCTCGCGTGAATTCCCCACAATTCAATCCCGGCGAAGCCTTTCTCACAGGCAAAATGAACCAGATCGTTAAAGGAAACAAGCTCATGCCGGAAGGAAATGGAACATAACGAGTAATTCAAACCACACACCTCCAATCCAATTTTCCTCAGGCCTTTCGCAATTTTTTATAACGTTCTGAGAATAGCTCCTTCTCTTGGATGTAAACTTTCACCGGAACTTGATAGTCCTCCAGCTTGCCTTGGCAAAAGATTCTTACTCTTTGCTTAAGCTCCTTAGCATCGATCAGATGGTCGGTATTGACAACAGCACAAACCACATGACCCAACAAAGAACTAGGCTCTCCCTTGACGGTAACATCCCGCACCTCGTCCATTTGGAGCAAGACATCCTCCACCTCGACAGGATATACTTTCCTTCCGCCTACATTAATGATTTCAGAGCATCGCCCGAAAATCCGCAAGTACTCTCCATCCACGCTGACTTGATCCTGCGTATTAAACCAGCCTTCTTCATCAAACGGGTTAGGCGCATTCAGATATCCGACCATTGCCGTCTTGGAGCGGATATGAAGTACACCGTCCACGATCTTCGTCTCTATCCCTTCCCCTCCGATTTTCAGCCAGGGAGATCCGGAATCCTTCGACTTGGCTCGCAAAATGCCGAGCTCCGATAAGCCATACGTTTGTCTCAGTTCAATGTGAGGGAACTGACTGCGCAATTGCTGCAGCGTATAGTCCGGCATCACCTCTGTACCATACGTAATCATATGAAGTGAAGACATATCGAATTGCTTATACGCTTCCGTCATCAACAGCATGTTCAGAAAGCTTGGCGAGGTAGGCAATAACTCTACGCGATGCTTCTCTATCAATGCACAGATCTCTGAAGGCGACCGGCTTGGAGGCACAATGATAGTACCTCCATTAGCCAACGTATGAAACAAGGTGTTGATTCCGCCAATATGGTCAAAAAGCAGAAATGACAAGGTACGCAAGGTATCCCTTGATACCTTATACCGTTCAATTAATTGCGAAATATCATGAAGAATCGCCTTAGGCGCACCTGTAGTTCCTGATGTAAAAAGGATCATACCGGCCTGCCCTTTCAGAAGAAACTGCTCCAGAAGTCCCGTATGGGCGCTGCGCTCATAATTTTCAATCCGGTAGCTGTCACCCTCGAAGTGAATCGATCTGTTGACCTGAGCGATATCGTTTAACTCCTGAAGTCTGTGTCTTACGCTAGCAGATATAGGAACAATCACATTGCCGTTTGCAATCAATGCCAAAATCGCTCCGCTGACAGCGGGAGAATAATCTCCCTCTAACAAAATCACCTCTCCGGAACATATCTGGCGGTTCTTAATGATACTGCTCCAGTTAATATAATCGTCCAACAATCTGCCAAAGGTTACGGAATTACCCGCAAAAACCATAGATTCCTGATTAGCAAACTCGGATATTTTATCTAGCAGCCATCCAATTGCCAACGCACTCGTTCCTCCTTCGCTAGGGCGGCAAGTCCAAGCTTATTGCGCTGCTTGTATAGCCATTCGCTCCAGCACATATTCTTGAAGCAGCTTGTACTTGCTTAAGATCGGCGTCGTTATTTCTTGCACGTGGATCGTCATGTTAAATTCTTCTTCCAAATCGGCAAAAAGATTAACAATGAGAATGGAATCCAGCGCCAGATCGTCCACAAGATCAGTCTCGGAAGTTATCTCTTCCGCCTCTATCGTTTTCCTCGTGTTCCGAATAAGAATTTCTTTTAGTCGTTCATCGAGGCTCACACTCATTGAGCTCCCTCCCTTACGGCCAGATGCAGCCATTCCAAAAATTGCAGTTCGATGCGTTTGAGCTCCTGAATTCGCTGCAAAATAGAAGGTATCGCAGCCTGACTGTCTTGCCCGCTCTTGTATTTCAGCAGCAGGAAATTAACCGTATTCCATGTGGACAAAATCGCTTCGATTTGTCGTTGCCCTTCCTCCTCGTGTGCTTCGCCCAAGTCGGCAATATCCCGGTATGTGTTCCATACCAGGGTACGGAGGCGTCGAATGGAGGAAATGGTCTTCGTATTGATGACAATCCAATCGTTTCTTCGACGGACAGTCCACTCGGAGGAATTCAGTATATCCTCCTCAAAGTGCTCCAATGCCCGAATGCCGTCATGGCGGTTATTAAACCAATGCTGCCAAGCTCTCACCTTCATTTCGTCGGAGCTGCCTTCAGGAACGATCGGATCCGATTTGCTCATTCGCTGTCTTCTATACAGCGTCAAAATCTGCTCGGTACAATAAACCAAGCATGACTCCAAATTAGGCTCCGAGAAGGGAACCGCCGACTCTTCCAGTACGAAATAGTGCATTTCGTTGCGCCCTAGGCGAATAGCGCTTGCGTAAACAAACTCATCCGGACTTAAGGTTACGACCGCATTGACGACCGGGTCCGTTACGAGATAGCGCTCCTGCTGTTCATCCCAACCGTAAAGAAGGATCGAATGCTGGAAGCCGCTCTCCTCCATGCCCAAGTAAGAGTGCGGGAAAAACTCAAGCTTTGACGCTTGGCATAAGCAAATCGCACTGTGCCCGCTGCGAATATGGCGCCTCAGCAATTCCTCATTGCCTTTGATAAACGTCATTTTCAACCCATAGAAGTATTCCAACGGCAGTTGCCGAGCATCCTTTCCCGATAGCAGCGTTTTGAATTGATAGCTCAAATTCCAATAATCCAACAAAATCTTCCGGTAATCTTTTCCCTGAATATTCAAATAGGTCAGAACGCAGGAAGTGAAGCATTCCATAAATGCCAAGTTGATATTATGCTCATTCTTTACTTCCATGACTTGCTGCGCCATTGCTCATCCTCCTTTATATCCTCGCTGGTATGGATGCGATTAACTTACCTATACGATTTGGAGCAATTCCTGGTGCTTCACCATCTCCATATAGGTACCGCAGCGAGTCATTAACACGTCATGTGTACCGGAATCGATGACGGTCCCCTGTTCCATCACATAGATGATATCGGCGGACGCGATGGATTCCAACTTATGTGTGGAGATCAACACGGTTTTATTCTTCATGATTCGGTATATCGTAGACAACACTTGTTCTTCCGTGTTTCGATCAAGCGCTGACGTTGGCTCATCAAGGATTAATATGTCCGGTTTCTTAATAATTGCACGGGCAATAGCCACTCGCTGCCGCTGCCCACCAGACAACTGAAAGCCTTGATTATCCAGCTTTGTGTACATACCGTCAGGTAAATTGTCTACGAATGATTTCAAATCTACTTCGCACAAAGCCTCGTACACCTCGTCTTCTGTCGCGTCGAGCTTACCGAGTCTCACATTGTCGAACAGCATCCCTTTGAATAAAAAGGATTCCTGTGAAACAAAGCTGATTTGACGAGATATCGCTTGGCGCGACCACCCTGCCAGCGTATTGTGACCGATACGGACATCTCCGGCGTCAACAGGCATAAATCCCTGCAAGGTTTTAAATAAAGTGGATTTCCCGGAACCGCTTCTTCCAACAAAAGCGGCAACCTGGCCTCTGGTTACCTCTATCGTAACCCCTTTCAGAATAGAGACCCCTTCATAGGAAACATACAAGTCCCGACACGAAATAAAGGGTTGTCTTTCTTCCACATAAGGGCTGATCTTTACAACTTCCAGAGCTGCAGCTGTTTGTAAGGCGGAATCACGAGCACTAGGCATCTCAGGCTCGCTTTTGCTTAAGCTGACATGAGCCTCAGTCGGGGTATGGAGGAATTCTTCGATCCGGGACATGGACGCTTCGCTTCCAAGTAAATCGCTGATCAAATAATTCATATTCTGGATGGGATTCAAAACAGCCTGAATGTACTGTACAGCCGCTACCATCATGCCAACCGTGAAGACGCCAGCCATCACCTGACCGCTGCCAAACCCATAAAGCAGAGCGACAGTTATCGCGATGACCAAGGAACCGGTTCGACCGGAAAGCTGTCGGAACATCCCCTCACGAATGCTTACTCTAACAAGATCCTTATATATCAATTCATTGCGCTGTTCCTCCCATTCTTCCAAACCATAAGTCCTTATTTCACGAGAACCTTGAATACTCTCGAATAAATAAGTGCCTATTTCTTCGTTATGGGTGCGGAGCCTGTTGACTGCGTCCTTGATCGGTCGTCGGTATAAGCGGGGAATTCCCATAACAAATGGTATGCTGCACAGGGCAACAAGTCCCAACCGCCAGTCCATTATAAAAATAATTACAAGTGACACTAACATTTGTAGCCATTGTCTGGTTAATTCAACGGCAAGAACATTTATGAATTTGGACGTCGTAGAGGTGTCTATTCCCATCAGCGCCATGTATTTTCCAACACCGTTTTTTTCAATTTCCGTTAAAGGAATTTGGCGAATATGCCGCAGCACCGTACTTCGTAAATCAAGCGTGTTGCGTGCCTCCAAGTAGCGAAAGATGCTGAAACCGATCACGGTTAACACAGCGGACACGATAGTTATCGCAAGCGATGAGCCCAGTATGGGCACTAACCAATCGACTTGTTTGCCGATGAGTACCTTATCAATAAAACGGGAAATCAGGAACGGTTGCAGCAAATCGAAAAGTAAACACAACATGGTCAACGAAAAAGCTAAACCCGTTAACCACCATCGAGGATTAACATAACGAATCAAACGAATGTACATCTTAAGGCTGTTCATCGGCGCAACACCTCGCCAGCCGCTGTAGCAGAGCTGCTTCGCCATTCTCTAAAGGCTTGGAGTAGCTCTTTTCGCACCGCCAGCTCTAACTTGTGAAGAATTTTGCCCTTCGCCGCAAATAATGTTAAATCAACAGGCTTATTCTGAATTTGATATCGTGTCAATGTCAACATCAGACTTTCCCATCCCTTAATCAACTCTGCAATCGTAGAAGTCGTCCTGGCATGTTCGTTTCCTAAGACTTCGGATACATATTGCAAAGCGTAATGATAGCCGCCGTATCGTTTGGCAATAACCCCCACTTCCTGAATGGAGGCAAAAAACGCCTTGGGCACATAACCGCCGTTCCTTTCGACCGAGGTACGAACAAAATTTTCTACCTCAACCAATAATCTGCCCGGTAATAATTGTATTTCGGATTCAAACAGTTGGAAGATCGTTTGTTCATCTGCCCCTCGGAGAGCGCTAGTATCGATCGTCAATCCTTTGCCGAATTTTTTGAAGCCGAATGACTCCCATAACTCCTGATGTGAAATACAGCCTTCCCAACCGAAATAAGGATCTTTAATCCGCCATTCCTGTTCCTCACGCTGTTTAACGATCACATAATGCGGAGTATGCTTGGAGCGATACTGATTTGAGTAAGACAGGTAAAATAAATCGACTAAAATAATCGAAGCTTTTCCCGTATTTCTGCCTTGCATAAGATTCGTCAATATAGAAAAATTTTCATATTTCCCGATAGTTTCATCATACCAATGCTCGCAGGAGTTGCCGTAAAGCATGGCAAACTTACTGTTCCAATCCTTGGGATCCACCGAATCGCTAGAATAAAAAATCCCGTTCTCATTCGCCTCGAAATAAGCATCCCATACGCCAACATAAAGCGGTCGGAAATCAAATCGGCCATCCTCCTCAAGAATCGAGGCATAGCAGTCCAACAAACAGTGAACTTGACCGATCTTTTTCACAAACTCACACCTAATTTTTGATTGATTTGTTCACCGATCACCTTCAGCGTTGCGAAATTCTCCGTCAACAGCTCATCGTCATCAAAAGCAATTTCGTAATTCAGCTCAATTTCCACAATCAGTTTAATGATTCGTACAGAATCCATTCCCGCTTGCTGAATGAGCTGATCATCTTCAAGTTCCTGCTCCAGCGCTGGATTCTCAGTTAAGTTTGCAATCGTTTTACGCAAAAACCCCATAATTTCTTGTTCTTTTGTTAGCTGGATCAAATGGACAAACCACCTTTATTGTTTGTTTAGTGTAAAAAACGCCTTGATTTCGTTGGCAATCATCGTCACTTCTTCTTCCGTCAGCGCAATATGCACAGGCAGCGACAAAATCTCGCTCGCATAAGCCTCCGCATGCGGGAAAGATCCAGCAGCATACGCAAGAAACGAGTAAGCTGACGTAAGATGAACGGGAGTCGGATACTGTACCGCTGTTAAAATACCTTTTTTCTGCAAATGTTTCTTAAGCGCTTCCCTTTGTCCGTTTTTCGCTCGAATTACGTAGAGATGATATACATGACGGCTATCATACAGCCCCTTCTGAACAAAAACATCATGGATATCCTGTAAATGCGTTTCATACCAATCCGCAATGGCACGCCGCTTATCAGACCATTCATCCAGATAAGGCAGCTTCAATTGCAAAGCACTCGCTTGAAGCGAATCCAAGCGACTGTTAAATCCAGGGATATCGTGCTGATAACGAACTTCCCCGCCATGACTCCTTAGTTTGCGCAGCTTGGTCAGCAGCTCGGGCGAGGAAGAAACGATCATCCCCCCATCTCCTAAAGCGCCCAAATTTTTGTCCGGATAAAAGCTGAAACACCCCATAATCCCCCAGCTACCGGCTGCTTTCCCATCTAAGCTGGCTCCAGCAGCCTGCGCACAATCCTCTACAATTTGAATTCCGTTCTCTTCTGCCCACGGCAACCATTCGCGAAGGTCAACCATTTGTCCATACAGATGTACGGGAATAACTGCTTTCGTTCGAGGGGTTACACTTGCTTTCACCTGCTCAAAGTCGATCAGATAGGAGTCGTCGCAATCGACAAGAACGGGCCTTGCTCCTGTCTGATGGATCGCGCCGACAGTAGCAATAAACGTGTTCGTTACCGTTATGACCTCATCTCCGGGTCCTATCCCTAGTGCCTTCAGCGCTAAGAACAGAGCATCCGTCCCATTGCCGACTCCAACCGCTCCCTCTACTCCCGAATAAGCTGCGAAGGAGGATTCGAATTTAGAGACAATAGGCCCACTGACAAATATGCCGCTATGGGCGATTTGTGTTACTGATTGAAGCCACTCCTCACGTATAATATTAAATTCATACTGTGGGGCCGAGAACAGGATTCCCATGTGCCAACTCCTTATTTTGCTGCGAACGACCGCGTATTTTATCCAGAACCTTCATCGTTTCAATGGCTTCTTCCAGTGTAATAGCCAGCTTGCCGCCATTCAGAATGCAATCGGCAAAGGAAGAATAAATGGGAAGTACGCCTGACTTCGCCTGCCCCTCCAGCTTCAACTCACGGATCGGCTTGCCTTTCTCATAGAGAAAAGCCTCACGATCTGACATAATTTGCAGCGTAGCCTGATCTCCTCCAATTATCCAGAGCGGCGATGGCACATTGGAGGCAAAATTAATGTCCATTGACATTATCACTTGCTGTTCGGTGCTCATCGTCGCATGAACATAATCATCGACTTCGCCCTGCTGCCAGCGCAAATTGTTCATGCTCGCATGGATCTCCACACACGACCCGAGGCCTAAGTTCAACAATTGATCGATAAGATGGACGCCCCAGTCGAGCAAAGCGCCTCCCCCATAAGCTTTCTCATTTCGCCAGGCCTGATGAAAGGACTTCACGCCGAAAGCGGCACCGGAGCCGAACGTGTGATATCGCCGTTCAACGAAGAGGATATCCCCCAAAGTACCTTCAGCAACTATTTGCTTAGCCAGTAAAAAATCACTGTCGAATCTCCGATTATGAAACACCGTGACGCTTTTTCCCTCTTGATCCGCAATCGCCTTCAAATGAATCGCCTCTGCGGCATCTAGGGTTACAGGCTTTTCTATTATCACATGCTTGCCATAGCGCAACGCTTGTGCCGCAATCTGATAATGGCTGTTGGGAGGCGTTGCAATCAAAACAGCATCAATCTGAGAATCAAGCAGCTCCTCTAACTCTGAGTAGATGGGAAACCCACGTTTAGCGGCAAGAGCCAGACGTTGGGGCGTTACATCAAAGATCCCGCATACTTCGATTTCAGGCAATTGTTTCAGCAACGGGAGATGAATCAGCTCTGCGATTCTACCGAATCCAATAATGCCTAGCTTTACTGTATCTATCATCGCTTATACCGCAGCTTGATGAAGACTCATAATGAATTCAACCAAAGAACCTACCGTAAGGAATGTTTCCGGCTCGACGCCGACTTCAGGCACAACGACATGAAACACCTCTTCAATATAGACAACCAATTGAAGCACCATGATCGAATCGATGTTCAAATCTTCGTACAACCTGTCCGAATCTTGCAACCGTTCTGGTACTCCCTCAAGTTCCAAATTTTCCACCATTACCGTTCTCAATTCTTTCATAATCTCTAATTTTTGCAAATCCATTATGATCTCTCCTGTTCCTGTAATAGTTTTCGACTTACTTTGCCTGAAGGCATCTTCGGAATTTCAGCTACCACCTCAATGACGCTTGGCACTTTAAAGGCAGGGAGCTGGTGCATACACCATGAACGAACGTCTTGCGCTTCGATAGGTGAAGCTGCAACTACTAGCGCCCTGACGGCTTCTCCCCATATCTTATGATCCGTCTTTACAACGACAGTTTCACGGATACCCGGCATACGTCCGATCACCGCTTCCACCTCGGATGGAATGACCTTCAAGCCGGATACATTAATTAGATCGTCCAGCCTTCCATACATTTGCAGAAGACCAGTCTCCGAGTTCATACGTCCTAGATCCTTTGTAGCGATAACTTTCGGGCCGCCGCCTAAAGTCACCATAATCTCTCCCTTCCCATCCTCAGCCTCGTGATCATTGGGACGAATTGATATCTCAAGGTGACCTAGGGGCTTGCCTACGTCAGTGTGCGAGGACGGATGCTTGCTAACGGAGATGCAGCCGATTTCTGTGCAGCCGTATTGCTGCCAAACTTCATCCGATTGGACCTTCATACGGTTCAACAGCGTCTCGGATGGTGGCGAGCCTGATATGACCACCTTATGGCAACCAACCTTGCCTATCCCCAGAGCATCCAGTACATTGTAAATAAAGGGCACAGTGTAGACGATAGGGTCTTTGGTCGTTTTAATCATATGCAGGGCAAACTTTGGATTTTTATCCTGCACAATCGTTGGCTGGATTCCTCTTGCCCATGAAGCGAGCGTTCCTGTAATGAGGCCAAACGAGTGCGACACGGGTACGAGAATAACTGGCTGCTCATAGGGCATTTCGCCAAACAAGCGATTGTAATGTTCGATCTCTTGATCGACCAGCTTCCAGGAACGGGCTATCAATGTGGGAGCTCCGTCGTACCCGAGCTGTATTGAAGAATTGAAGGTTCATAGGAAATCGATGAAGCACAAATAGCAACAGCCGTCTCCCAATTCTCAAACAGCAGATACGAGCACTCGCCTTTTCTGGCGATTTCCCTGGCCGTTTCGAACGGAGTGTCGGCATGCATCAACAGCACGGAACCTCCGCGTTCCCGAAGGTATATCACAGCTCCCAGTAACTCAAAGCATGCTTCAGACAAAGCGCATACCGTTTCCCTTCCGGATTTCGATAGGGCTCCATTTGTCCCATCTGATCGAACAATAATCTGAACTCATCTTTGTCGTATTTCCGACTGTCAATTGTAAGCATCTTCTACCACCTCTTAACAAATAAAGCAGATAATGATACATTGGTTACAGAATAATCATATACACTTGGAATCTATTTCTATTTTACTTAATAGAGATTCCAAGTAACAATCATCAATTATTAAGAAAATAGAGGGTTCTTCAGATGTTGGTAAATGAGAAATCCATTATGATGCTGCAATTTGAGAAAACGCTTCCTGCGCAATTTATTGAATTTCATTCCTCTATTCAGGAAGAAGATAGCCCGAATTTCCAATTAATTTGGCCTGCGGTTACAAGCGATCAAGAAGTCACCCATGTGTCCATCGTTGCGCCCCATGTACGCATTCGGCTAGAGGACTTTTCCTGCCAGCATTACTGCATACGCTTTCAATCCGCCTTTCTGGAAGCTGCTTGCGGCATCATGCCAAGGACAAATGTGTTGCGAATACTGGCCTCCTCTAATGCCCAAAACACCTTATCCCTGCTGTTCTCCTTGGTTAACCAGTTTAACAAGCAATGGCATGTAAGCATTTCTTGCGCAATTACTTCCTTACTCGGTGAACTGCTCGACCAACTTCCCGAGAAACAGAAAACAGAGCCGGCCTTGCCAAAGAAAAGTCAATCCGATGGGTTAAAAAGCGCTCGGGCAATTCTCTACGCAACCCGATATATGAAAAAGCATATGAGCAATCCTCAGCTATCCTTACAGAATATAGCGAATGCGATTGGCTATAATTCCAATTACTTTTGTCAGGAATTCAGCAAAATTTTTTCAGTATCGCCTATTCGGTTCTTAAATCATTTACGTGTCCATCGCACGTTACAACTATTGGAGCAATCGGAATTGAGCGTGAACACGATCTGTTCATTAGTCGGATTTACCAATCCAAGCCGGTTATCAAGCATGGTGAAAGCCGCTTCCGGCATGACTCCTCTAAAATTTCGACGTTCCAAGAAAATGCAATCCATTTAGAGAAGAAGGAGACTATCAATGTCAACCGTATTGTTTTTGAATGGGCCGGCTAGCGGTCACGTTTATCCTACTTTAGGTGTAGTAGAGGAGTTAATAGCGGAGGGGGAACAAGTTGTTTACGTATCTGGGGAGGAGTTTCGAGACAAGCTTGAGCGGATTGGAGCGACGTTTGTCTCCTATGAGAATTTTCTCCATCAAGACGATCCTTTTCATACCAATAAGCATTATTTATCGTTAGTTATCAAAATATTATCTTCCTACGATACCATTCTCCCCTGTATATATGAGCTGGCCGAGCAATACTCTTTCGATTACATCATCCATGACTCCATGTACGGATGCGGCAATGTTGCAGCCGATTGGCTGTGTATTCCCAACATCGCGACCTGCACTTCATTTGTCCTTGCGGAACGATTGCTCAATGACAACTCAGGGAATCGAACGAAGTTAAAAGATAACCTGCTGCTCATGAAAGAATTCTCCACGCTATCGAAGCGAATTTGGAGCACTTACCGTATCGGACGAAAAGTAGACATTAACGATATATTTTTTAATGAGGGGAAACTGAACCTCGTGTTTACATCGGAGTATTTCCAGCCGCAAAGCGAGACCTTAGAATCTCATTACCAATTCGTTGGACCTATTCTGACAGACCGCTATGACCCCCCCCTTTCACTGAAGCGAAAAGAGCAGCAGAAGCTGATCTATATCTCGATGGGCACCATGTTTAACGATGTGAAAGCATTCTATCAGCAGTGCTTTGAAGCGTTCGCTTCCTTGGATATCCATGTTGTTCTATCGGTAGGTAAACGAATCGACATTAAGGAACTTCGAGACATCCCGGATAACTTCACGGTCCTTCCGTTTGTTTCACAATTGCAAATCCTCAAGGAAGCCGATTTATTTATCACCCATGGAGGAATGAACAGCGTTAACGAAGCGTTATACTACGGGGTTCCCTTACTCGTCATCCCCATGGCTGCCGATCAGCCTATTGTGGCCGGTCGCGTTGCCGAGCTGGGTGCAGGCAAGCAATTGGATAGAGACGCCTTGACAGCCGATTTGCTGTATGAGTCCGTGAAAGAACTGTTGCATGCAGAAGCATATCGGACGAATAGCTCGAGAATTGGAACCAGCTTGCGGGTAGCCGGAGGGAAAAAGAAAGCGTTGGAGCATATTCTGGCATTCAAACGGTCTCATGGGATCACAAACTAATGTTTACTAATCATATGCATAGCCTCGATACCCTTCAACGTCTGTTCTGCAATGTAAACGTTTTGAAACCAAGCATCTGTTTTGTGATACAATAAACCCATATTATGGGAAAATATTTATTGAAAAATAAGGTCGAGGTGATATAATTTTAAAAACACTTGGAATTGCATTGCCGTTTAGATTTGTTCAGAAAGTCCTATACTTTACTTAGAAAGTTGTGGTGACATCCAAAATGAATAAATTAATTCTCCCAGTTAACCAGCCATACATTGCAGTGATGCCTGAGCACGCTCATGTGTTTGCAATTCTTGGCGATTACGAGGCTTTTAAGCCTTGGTGTCTGAGCAATTTCATTCAAGTATTTAATAATGGACTTGAAGCCAAGAGTTTAATTAGATTTTATGATGACCACCGTTTATTGACTTTTTGCCCCTGGATTCAAGGTCAGTTGCTAAATAAACTTTCTGTTGAGTACTGGCATAGTCATATTATTCATTTTTTGAAAGATTGTATCGACCAAGGTTATTATGTCGTTGCCCTCTTGGATAGTCTCTTTATTAAAAGTTTTAAAGGAATTACGGGAAATCGTCCTCATCTAACCATGATTTATGGCTATGATTTGATGGAAAAAACCTTTTATATTGCGGATTTTTTCGAACATAAATATGAATTCTCACATGCAACATTTGAAGAAATCGAACAAGCTTATACAAGCATAGAATATGATCAGAAAAGTCATTACACAGCCAATATTATTCTTATGACGAAGAGACAAGCCTCTAACTACTCATTTGATATTCAAAATGTAACCACTTTACTTATGGATTACCTAGATTCCAAAAATACATCACGCTTTTTTTCCATGTATTCAAATAATTTGAATCCCGCAAAGTTTGGTGTAAGCACTTATAATAATTTACTTTCTCTCATAGACACTAGTATTGATTCTAATTATTCATATATAGATAGACGTCCATTTCAATTACTAAGTGAACACAAACACCTTATGCAAATTCGCACTAATTACTTGATAGAGAATGGATATATGGATAGAAATGATAAACTCAGCGAAGAGTTATCACTGATTATCAATGAGTGTTTAATCATTCGAAATTTAATACTAAAATATAATATGACAAAATCACAAAAAATCCTTGAGTCTATAAAACCAAGAATCATGAATGTGATACAAACCGAGAAGTATGCACTTGAACAATTAATAGATCAAATAAAAAGAAATAACTACATTGACGTATAGATTATTTATCTAACAACCAAAGCACAATCCATATAGATTTAATAGGAGCGTGTTGCGGAACGATCTTGAACAGATCGCTGCTGTGCAGCAGCTAATTGAATTGCTCCCGCCCGAAAAGGCCAGTCTGCTAAGGCAAACTAGCCTTTTTTCTTAATCAACTATAGATTTGCTCTTTTCGCAACTTTTCTTTCCGCACTGTGAATCCGTAACGCGGTCTATTTTATGATTCCCTTATCCTTCAAAAAATCATGCGCCACTTTTTGCTCTTTTAAACCTTCCGAATCTACTTTGGCATTAAGCTCCTGCATGGTTCCCTCATCAAGTTTATCTTGGAGTTTGTTCAATGCTTGAGCAATTTGCGGATATTTCGTCAGAATGTCCTGACGCACCAACGGCCCGGCATGATAGGGGGGGAAAAAGGATTTGTCATCTTCCAATACGGTTAAGTTGTTCAATTTGATTTGACCGTCCGTGGAATAAGCATCAATGACATCCACACTATTGTCTGTCAAAGATCGATACATAATGCCATGATCCATGCCTTTTACATTTTTAAAAGCCATGTCATACACTTTTTCTAATCCGGGATATCCATCTGGACGATCCAAAAATTCGAATTCGCTGCCTAGAATAAGTTGATTCGATACTTTAGCAAGATCAGAAAACGTTTTCAGCTGATACTTATCTACCGTTTCTTTTTTCACCGCTAAGGTATACGTATTATTAAAGCCAAATGGTTCGCCGAAAACAAGATGATCTTTTTTCAACAATTCCTTTGTTTTTTGCAGCGTTTCTTCGGCATTACCTGTCTTCTCCTGATAGTAATTGGAAACGATGGTTCCTGTATATTCCGGATACATTTGAATATCGTTGCTCAAAAGAGCCTTCCATGCCACGTTAGAGCCGCCCAAATTAAGTTTGCGTTCCACTTTAAGATCGGTTTGATCCTCAATGACATCTGCCATCAAATGAGCCAAAATGATATTTTCAGTATAGTTTTTGGATCCTATCGTAATCGATTCTTTCTTGTTAGCTGAGCTGCATCCATTCATTACAATAGCTAAAATACCTACGATACTTACAATGAGTATGTGTTTGATTTTCATTTTTCCTCCGCTGATTTGAAATTATATTTTTAAACCTCTGGGCGTCGTCAACTTCTCCAGCCCTCCCAGCAAATAATCAAGTACAATCGCCAGTAGAGCGGCAGGCACAGCACCTATAAGTATTAAGGCATCAATATTTCTTTGAATACCGATAAAAATGAAATCCCCGAGCCCTCCTGCTCCAATAAAAGCTGCTAAGGTCGCTGTACCCACATTGATGACTGTCGCCGTCCGAATGCCGGCCATGATGACACTTAGCGCCAAAGGAATCTCGATTTTGAACAGGATTTGCCCATTTTTCATCCCCATTCCTTTCGCCGCTTCGATCAAAACTTTATCCACATCCTGAATGCCCGTATACGTATTCCTGACGATGGGTAACAAGGAATAAAGAAACAAAGCGGCTACCGCTGTTTTCATTCCAATTCCAAACAATGGAATCATAAAGCCCAGCAGGGCTATCCCGGGAATGGTTTGCAAGATTCCCGTTCCTCCCAAAACCCAATTTTTCAAGAAGGGTAACCGCGTCACGGTAATTCCCAATGGAACACCTACCGCGATAGCAAGTGCCATCGAAATGAGTACAAGTTCCATATGCTGAACCGAGGCAACCCCTAAATCTTCCCAACGCATCGAAAATTGCGCTATCAACTGTTCCCATAACGTTTGTTTCATAAGTTCTCCTTTCTTCCTGCCCAATGATCAGCGAATGCGGTTAGCAAGCTTGACCTTGTTACAACACCAATAATTTTATTGTTTTGCCCCACGACTGGGATGACACCATACTTAGCATCTGTGATGGCGATTAACGCATCTTTGGCAGTTGCTGTTTCCTCTAAATAAGGAACGGCTGGCTGACTGATTTCCTGAATGGATTGAATGTCCTCCATGTTCATTTGCAGATCATAAGCAGAAACAATGCCCTTCAATACCCCTTTGTCATCGCCAATAATCAACGTATCCGTCCGCCGCTGTCTCATAAAGGTTAGCGCTCTGGCTGGTGAAAGCGATGGAATCGCAGTCGCCGGGTTCTCTCTCATAATATCTTTAACGGAAATAAGCTCAGGATTTTGGTAAATACGATTCTTTCCAATGAATGTCTCTACAAAACCATGTGCAGGCTCTTTTAGCAGCTTATCCGCTGTGTCCAGTTGCAATAAGGAACCGTCTTTCAGCACGGCAATTCGATCGCCTAACTTCAAAGCCTCATCCATATCGTGGGTAACAAATACGATGGTTTTGTTGACCGTCTTTTGAAGTCTAATCAGTTCATCCTGTAGCTGTTCTCTCGTCAGCGGATCCAAAGCCCCAAAAGGTTCATCCATGAGCACGATTTCCGGATCGGCTGCCAAAGCGCGGGCAACACCAACCCTTTGTTGTTGTCCCCCAGACAATTCTCGGGGATATCGTCCGGCAAACAGACTCGGTTCAAGACCGATCATATGCAGTAATTCATGCACGCGATCCTTCTTCTTCGCTGCCTTCCAGCCTTTCAAATGCGGGATCAGAGCAATATTCTCTTCAATCGTATAATGTGGGAAAAGTCCTGCTTGCTGAATCACATAACCGATATTTCGGCGCAGCTCAACCGGATTCGCTTTTGTGATGTCTTGTCCGTTAATCGTTATCGTGCCTTCAGTATGCGGCATTAATCGATTAATCATTTTCATCGTTGTCGTTTTACCACAGCCGCTTGGACCTATGAAAACAATGAATTCTCCCTTTGCTATTTCGAAATCCATTGATTTTACCGCTTGATATCCGTTCGGATACGTTTTACCGACTTGTTCAAATTTAATCATATTAACCTCCTACTGAACTTATTGAAGTCCCTACTATAACAAAGATGAACACAACTGACAACCCTATACATACATTAAAGTTGTATGTTACTATTTGTATCACACAATGATGAAGCCCTATTTTATTAAGGAAATTAATTATACTAATGAAGCACAAAAAAGCCTGTTGAAGAATATCAACAGACTGAAATGAACATAATAAGGTCGCTTTTTCTATGATTCGTTTTCTACATCATTGTTAATAAAAGAATGGGTTCGTTGATAAGTCTGACCATCACCAACTACAACCAGAATGTCATGTTCTCTAAGAATAACATGAGGTCCAGGGGAAATACCTACCTCTGTGCCTCGGCGTAATGCAACAATCGTTGCACCTGTATTTTGCCAAAATTGAAGCTCGGAAATGGTTTTCCCCACAACATGAGAGAATTCATTTACCTTTATTTCTACTGGATTGTAGATCTTCAGATTTTGAAGACGGTCTGAATAATTAATAATTTCATTAAGAATCATGTCAAATTTATGATCCATCTTCTTCTTTTCATCTAGCAATATTTCTAATTCTTGTTTAAGCGAATAAACGGACTTCAAGTAGTTGTTTTTTGTTATATAGTCATATGCCTTTTGATCAGATAAAACAATGATTTCTTTGCCTTGTGAGACAGAAACAATGTTTTCATCCTTTAGCAGACCAATAGCTTTGCGAATTGTTTCAGGTGAAACATGATATTGGCTAGCCAATAGGGAGCGTCCTGAAATTTTTCTTTGTA
Organism: Paenibacillus sp. N3.4; assembly: GCF_008017805.1. GTDB lineage: Bacteria > Bacillota > Bacilli > Paenibacillales > NBRC-103111 > Paenibacillus_E. The sequence goes on from NZ_VRTT01000011.1 coordinate 79,992, forward strand.
TGGAAAATTCACCACTTACAATCCTTTGAGCAATATCTAGCGCTATAGATTTATAACCAGAAACTTCTTGCATGTTTTATTCCCCTGCCCTTTTTGATATAAGCAACTTCAATCACTTGCAAACACTTACATTATATCAAATTTTCCACCCAAGTATGCAGGCAAGAAAGACCACACAAGACGTTTTCATACTGAAATAAAACAAAGGAGCCTCTGAAGGTACGATAACGTTTTATTTGGACTGGATAGCGGGAATGACTTTGCTCGTTTTTTGATATTCAGACGGAGTAAGGCTCGTGCACTTTTTGAATAGCTGACTGAAATATTTGGAATCCTCGTAACCGACACGTGCACCGACCTCCGTTACGCTTAGAGTTCCGGTCTCCAGCAATTGTTTCGCCGTTTCCATCCGGATTCCTATGAGATAGTCCATGTAATTCATTCCCAATTCCGCTTTAAACAAGCGGGATAAATAGCATAGGATTCGAAGCAGATTTTTCGATATAGTCTACCCATTTGACCATCATCTCATAATTTTCCTTCAATACGCGTACATCGCCATAATTATTGTAGAGTACCCAAGGAACAATGATGCAAGCGTCTCCCCAACCGGCGGAAGAATCGGTCGACATCAGGTCGGCGAGTAGCGCATATCCCTTCAGATAAGGTACAACAATCGGCACCTGTCCGTCTTCCCTCTGCTCGACAGCGGCATTACGCAACCAGCGAGTAAGGAAAGCATTGACATCCATATTGAAGCATGCCGTCGGAGCGAACACTTGAATGTCGCCTGTCCATCCCGCGCGTTCTCGTTGGGGGCAATCCGTCGGGATAGAAAGCATGTTTCCTCGTTGGCTCCATTGAATATTGGTCTGCAGCCGATTGATGCGTTCATCCGAGCATACGAAATCTCCCGTCAACCCTAGATCGGACGAAAGCACAATACCGATAAAATCATTCACGTCAATTTTACCCGGATAGCCGGCTACTTTGACATAGCGGAAGCCATGGAAGGTGAAGCGCGGTTCGTAGACCTCATCATCCGCTCCTTTAAGCACATAAATATCCTTCTGATCTTTAAATCTGCCTATAATATTGTTCAAAAAGTTGCCCTGCTCGTCCAAAACCTCGCTGTGTTCAAGCGTAATGATTGTGCCTGCGGTTCCACGAACTCGCATGCGTACTCTTCCGGCAATAACTTGTCCGAAATCGACAATCGTTTCGCCCTTGGGCGTAATTAGCAGACGGATTGGCTTGACATTCATGATAACCCTAACCGGTTCTCCGTAAGCTGCAATCAAAGAACTTCGGTCATGCTGCACTTCGTGGACAGCGATCCAGCAGCTGTCATCATAGGCAGGCAAGCTCCAATCCTGTTTCTCCAGACGCGCATCATATCTCTCGCCAATGAAGAGATCAGAATATACTAGCGGTCCTGTTGAGGAAACGAACTGTTTATCCGTGATGACGGTTTGTCTACTTCCATCCTCATATTCAATTTCCATTTGCATGAGCAGTGCTTGTCGGTCGCCGTACTGGCAGTTATCGCCCATCAGGCCCACTCTTCCCGCATACCAACCATCTGCCAGTATCGCCCCGATCACATTGACTCCTGTGGTTAGCAGCTCAGTTACATCATAGGTCTGATATTGCAAGTAGCGGTCGTAAGCGGTCATTTCAGGGGCTAATTCCTGATCGCCGACGCGTTTCCCGTTAAGCTCTAACTCATAAATACCATGGGCTGTGGCATATATGCGCGCACGTCTAATTCCCTCCCCTGTCGAAAAGCGTTTGCGAAGCATCTGACAAGGATGGAGATTTTCATAGATGGTCGGCACTAAGCCCTTGGCCCTATCGTAGAAATTCATCGGCTGTTCTTCGATAACCGACCGCTGCTCCGGCTCGATCCATTTGGCCTCCCAGTCTGCCGGGCTTAGCAATCCCATTTCCCAATAAGCCGCTTCACTCCATGACGAGACATCTCCTCGTTCGTCCCATACGCGTACCATCCAATAATAACGATGTCTGGAAAGCAGAATGGGGCCGTCATACTCGTAATTAACAGAACTGTCGGACTCAACCTTTCCTGTATCCCATAAGGTCCCGGTAGCGTTGAAGATACTAATCTGGTATCCCGTTTGCCATACGTTCCTCCGTGATGCATGCAAAACCCAACTGAAACGGGGAGAAACGATGTCTATGCCGATCGGGTTATTCATATACTCGCATCTTAAATTTCCGACTTCCACTTCACGTGATAATGTCATTGTGCAACCTCCCATATCGTGTCTGATTTATGTTGTTGAGACATTAAGGTTGTTTGGGGTTCCATTCAATTATAATAAAGTCGCTGCTAGGAGGGCTTCCGGTTATTTTGACCGAATAGGGGGGATAAATTTCCTTTGGGGTTGTCACACTTGGGAAAAACGACAAAAAAGGCAAACCCTATTCCGGCTGCCCTTTGATTCAATGAACATTATTTTTATAATCGGTTGGTGAAAACCCCGTATACTTTTTGAAACATTGACTGAAATATTGCGGATTGCTATACCCAACTTTCTCAGCAACCTCATAAGATTTCAAGCCGCTTATCCGGAGCATTTCGATAGCTGCTTTCATGCGGCTTTGCAGCAAAAAGTCACTGAATGTTATATTTTTTTCTTTCTTGAAAAGAATGCTCAAGTAGGTCGGACTGATATGTACATAACGAGCAACGTCCTGAAGCGAGAGCCCTTCCATGCCAAAGTTGTTCTCTATATAATCAATTGCTTTATGTACCATACTTTGAGTTTGAATCTCGCGTTGACGGTTCGAAATGTCCATGAAACGGGCCGTCAATTGACGAATCGAATCGAAGATGTCCTGAACGGTTTGGAATCGTTCTAACTCACTGTAATACGAGTAAAAGGACTCTAGACTATCCTTAAACTTCGCATTACGTTTCACGATTTCTTCCAACTCTTTGAACATAAGTAGACTAATTTCAATGCCGATCAGGCGGACCTGCACGAGAGAGACGAATTTAATTTCAAGCACTCTTTGTTCAATGTTATCTAGAATGGCATGAGCTTCTTTTTTGAGCCCTAATTTTACTTTCATGACAAATTCGTTCTCTAATCCGTTTAATATGATTTCTGTCGAACTAGTGGGAGGAAGACCGGTGTCTCCTACAGTTAACACCCTATTGGTTCCAATCATATGCCGGAACTCAATAGCCGCCTTCGCGTCGCGATAAGATCGCGATACGTCACCGGGATTGTCATAGATGAAACCGATACCGACTGTCACCGTCGTTTTCAGAAATTTTTCTACATTCGCTCGAATCGTCTCTGCTATTTGTATCGAGATCTGTTCAATCAGGTCCTGCTTCCCTTCCCCATAATAAATAATGACAATTTCCCCATCATCGGAATCAAAAACGATTCCCTCATATTCGCTTAAAACCGTTTCCTCAGCAACGTTCAAGATACAGTATTTTAACATTTCTTTGCCAAAACGATTCTGATAATCAGGGTAGCTGTAATCGTCTGCTTTTAATAAGATAACCACATATTTGGCCTTAGGAAGGTTGAAATTGAGAAATTCGCTATGGGAACGGATGTCATCATCGGACAACTTTTCTTTAATCATTTTCCCGAAAAATCTTTGACGCAACAGCGGCATGCCTTCTATGACTTTCCGCTTCATTTCGTTTTCATATTCAAGCTCGGCCATTGCCCTTTTCGCCGTATCCAAAAGCAGTTGATTATCAACAGGCTTTAATAAATAATCGAAAACCTTTAGTTTCAGCGCCCGATGCGCAAGCTCAAACTCATCAAAGCTGGTCAACATAATAATTTTAATATGCGGAAATTTTTCTTTCACAGCTTCCGTCAATTGGAATCCATCCATATAAGGCATGCGGATATCAGTGATCAAGAGGTCCGGTTGCATTGCCTTTATTAAGCTCAAGCCTTCTTCACCATCTCTAGCGGAACCAACGAGTGTAAATCCATGTTGTTCCCATGGGATCGTGAGTGACAGCCCTTTTCGAATAATGCTGTCGTCATCGACAATTATCACTTTATTCATCCAATCTACCCCCTTTCTGTGTTATCTATAAACCGGGATTTTGACCGTTACAATGATACCGCCACCAAGTCTATTTTCGTACATAAGCCCATAAGATGGCCCATAGTTCAGCTTAAGCCGCTTATTTACATTACCGATGCCAAAGCCTAATACACTGTCGCAATCCGCTTCCTCATTTAAACAGAGATTAATTGCTTTCAACTCTTCTTCCGACATGCCGTTGCCGCTATCCTCCACATACAATCTTACCTCCTGATTGACGAAATGCCCCCAAATGCGTATCAAACCTTGTCCCCGGCTTTGCTTCATGCCATGATAGATGGCATTTTCAACCAGTGGCTGCAACGTCAGCTTAACAATATTACATGGCATAACATCATCTTCAATATCCACTTCATAAATAAAATCTTCGCCATATCGCATCTGCTGAATGTATAAATAATTCCGGATATGCTCGATTTCCAAGGAAATAGGAATGATCTCACTCCCTTTATTTATACTAATTCTATAAAAGCTAGATAAAGCAGACACCATTTTACTGGCATCTTTATTTTCTCCCATTTCACAAAGCTGCTTAATCGAAAATAATGTATTGTACAGAAAATGCGGTTTAATCTGTGACTGCAGCACAGCCAGCTCCGCTAATCTTTTTTTCTCCTGTTCGTCCTTAACTTGCATTAACAAATTTTTGATTCTAAGCATCATTCCTGAATGCCTCTGCTTAGTACGCCAATTTCATTGGAAGGTACCTTAGTGTAAAAAATGGCCAGGTTTCCCTCTTCAATCCGATTCACTTTATGTGTCAAATTAGTTAGAGGCTTTGTAATGATATGGGCAATCATATTTGAAAGAAAAGTAGCAAAAATAATGACTAACAGCATCACGGTAACGATTACCCATCCGATGGAGTTCACTTTGTTGAAAAGCTCAACTTCCGGCACAATAGCAGCGACCTTCCATTTATTTAAGCTTAGCGTATCGTATACAATCAACATTTTTTCACCGTTTTTACTCTTAATATTAAATTGTCCTGAAGGTTTTTCCATTGCCATTAGTTTGTTTTGTAAAACTGTTTCATCGATTTGGTATCGCTTTTCTATATTTTTAAAACTCATAACCTCATCGTCGCTCACAACGCACAGGTATCCATTGGTACTGATCTTGGCATTATTCAATAAATCGCTAAAAAAGCGGCTCTTCAAATTCATCATGAAAATGCCCTTTGTTTGCGATTTATCTTTACCAAACATGCGGTAGGCACTGACCACCTGAGGTGTATTTAAGACATCTTCATCATGTATATTAAGCCATTTAATTACCGAGAGGCGCTCGCTGTCTAATTTAGAATTGTAATCATTCAAGGAAATATCAACGCTTGAGGTTAATGAATTATGCTTGTACATAGATACTCGTCCTTCATTGTAATAAAACAAAACAGAGTCCAGCATCGAGTAACGTTCAAAATAAGAATCTAATGCCTTATTCATAAAAATGTAATCCTCAGGTTCTAGAGATGCATAAGGATCATCCGTCCGATTCATAATGGAAATCCATTCAGATTTATTTTCCAAGCCTATTAACTCCACAATAAAAGCCGTTAATTTATCGCTTAATATGCTTTTTGTTTGGGCTATTGTGTCGTTCAAGTTGGTGTACGCATTTTCTTTCAACTGTTCAGACGCCAGAATAAAAGAGATCGTCCCTGTGACTAGTACAAACACAATGATGATTGGGATAAAGAGCCAAATGATCGTCGATTTTAATGAACGAAATACCGGCAATGAGATCTCCCTCTTTTCATTACAACATTTGGGGAGAGCGAATAATCGCTCACCCCAAATGTTGAAAGTAACTTTATTTATTTCTTCAAAGATGCGTCATAGTCTGCTTTTGCTTTCTCCATCGAAGTTGCCCAGCCTTTAAGGAAGTCGTCAACACTCATTTTACCGGTAAGTACTCTTTGGAAATCCGGCTCGAGTTGTTGCGTCGTAATCTTCGTATAATCCGGCAGATGGAAAGGAAGTTTCAGCGCAACGGTATCCTTGTCAGCAAGCACTTCTGCGCCTTGTTGTATATGCTGCGTGTTTTTCACGTAATCGCTCTTGAGCGCATCGGTGTTGGTTGGCATTTGACCAATATTTTGGTTCCAATAGGTTTGGCTGTCAGCATTCATCAGGAAGCTTAAGAATTTCCAAGCTTCCTGTGGATGCTTAGAATTTTTAAACATAACTAATCCATTTGCAACTGGAACGACAACTCTTTTGCCATTAGCGGCTTTCGGTGGAATAACACCTGCAAATTTGTCTTTTCCTAGATTGGTTACGTGATCATTGAAGGAACCAAAATTATGTTGAATCATAGCAGAAGTTCCCGTATCAAACGTAGCGTTCATTTCTTTATTGCTGTTTGTCACGTCACTTACAGGGGTATTCTTTTTATACAGTGCCGCGTATTTGTTCAAAAACTCAGCAATTTTCGGATCTCTTACCGTAGCCTTGCCATCAGGCGTAAAATACTCTGTGATACCGGAATACGCATAAATCATAGAAGTAAGCTGATTGATACTTCCGGAACCTCCACGAATGCTGAAACCGTAACGGTTATTTTTGATATCCGTCAGTTTCTCCGTATTGGTGAAGAAATCATCCCAAGTTGTAGGCGCTTTCAATCCAGCATCCTTTACCCAATCTGTGCGATACCACAGAATGTCCAGAAACATCGTATGCGGGAGATAATAAAGCTTATTGTTCGCAGATAAGCCTCTGTCGAACTCCACCATATTTGTAGCGATTTTATCTTTATCGCTCCAATCCTTGAAATAGGGATCGAGCTCCTGCACAGCTCCTTTCGCCACAAAATCGGATAACCATACCATATTAATACCCGCTACATCGGGCGTGTCGTTAGCAGCAATGGATACATCATACTTTTGCTTGGCACCGCTTGCCGGGATTCCCACATATTCAACTTCGATGTTTGGATTCTTGGTTTGAAAACGCTTAATAAGTTCTTCATAAAAAGGAGTTCGGTTTGGTCCAGGGTTCTCATCCCAGAAGGTAAGTTTTACTTTTTCTGCTGGTTTGGAGGGTTGAGTTGATGTCGTTGTAGTTGGCGTTACAGTTGGTGCTGTTGTTCCATTCGTAGTTGAACCTCCGCCATTGCCGCATCCTGTTAGGGTCAACGATACGGCCGAGCCAATTACCATTAACATTTTAAGACCCTTTTTGTACATGTTAACATCTCCTTTTATAATATCAATATATGCTAAATCTCTTTTCAAATAAAGCCTTGAAGAGAGAATTAGTTTAACATGACTAACCTTTTACTGCTCCTGCACTGATGCCTTGCACTAAAAATTTTTGAACATAGGCGAACAAGATTGCGGCTGGCAGTAAAGCAATTACACTTCCTGCGGCTAATGCGCCATATTGAATGTCATATTCACCCTGCATGTACCGAAGCCCCACTGGAAGTGTGAAGAGCGCCTTTTTGCTAATGAGCATGAGTGCAAACAGAAATTCGTTCCAGGAACCGATAAATGTATAAACCATGGTCGCCACAATACCTGGCACAAGGATCGGAAAAATGACTAAGAATACGGATTTCAATCGACTGCATCCATCAACCATAGCCGCTTCTTCAAGCTGCTCAGGAATGTTAGTAATAAAACCGCTCATCAATATAGCATTGAAAGGAAGTTGAAACGTACTGTTAATAATGACCAGTGCCAATAAATTGCTAGTCAGATGCAAACTTCTGAAAATCTCGAACATCGGAATAAGAAGCATCGCTCCCGGAATAAATTGGGTGCATAACAACAACAGCATGAAAAGCTTTTTGCCTTTGAATTTAAATCGGCTGATTGCGTAGCCTACCAGGATGGAGCAAACTAGCACAATGAGTACAGTCAAGGCCGCAACAATTAAGCTATTGACGAAATATTTGGAGAAACCTACATTATTCCATGCGATCAGAAAGTTTTTAAACGTTGCGGGCATCGGCAAGTACTTGATCGGAAGCTTGGTAATATCGCTTTCTCTCTTAAATGCGGTGACGAGCGCCCAAAATAATGGAAATAATGTGAATACCATCGCCAGCAGCATCGGTACATATAATAAAAATGTTCTTTCCATTAACCTAGAAAGGATTGGAGTTGGTTTCATACTTTGCGCGTTTTTCATGCTTACTCTTCCTTCCCGTATCCGCTTAATTTTAAGTAAAACACTGCAAACAGCAACAGAATGATAAAGCCAATTACTGTTAACGCCGAGCCGTAACCAAAGTCTTGCGCGACAATTGCTTGTTTGACGATGTACATCGGAAGTGTTGTCGTTAAATCAATAGGTCCGCCTGTACCATTCGTCATAACAAATATTAAATCAACATTATTGAATTCCCAGACAGCTCTCAGCAGAGTTGTTAATATAATTGTTGTTTTTAAATACGGGAGCGTAATATGAAGGAAGGATTTCCATCTCCCTGCTCCATCTACCACTGCTGATTCATACAAATCACCTGGGATCGTTTGCAAGCCGGCGAGCAATGCGATGGTGAAAAAAGGGATGCCTCTCCATAATTCAGCTGTTACTATGGCAGGAAATGCCGTGTGTATTTCAGAAAGCCATGCAATTTTATGATTAATAATACCTAGCTTCATTAATAAATCGTTGAGCGGTCCTATTTGTTCGTTAAATAGGATTTGCCACAAGGTCGAGGTTACAACCCCGGATATGGCCCAAGGCAGAATGGCTGCCGATCTGAATAGTCCGCGAAATTTAAAGGCTTGATTCAACATGAGGGCAATTCCTAATCCGAAAAAGAGCTGCAGCGCGACCTCTACGAATACCCATTTAGCCGAAACCCACAATGTTGAAAAAAACAACTTATCCGATGTGAAGATAGCTTTAAAATTATCGAGCCCAATAAATCCATTCTCGTAAGCTTTCGTGGGATTAAACTTTTGAAAGCTGAAATAAAATACATTCCCAACCGGGTAGAACAGAAAGACGATAATCAAGACAATCGCCGGCGCGATCAAGATGTAAGGCAACCACTGAATGCGCTGCTTCTGTTTTTTTACAATCGTCCGGTTTATAACGTTAGATTGATTTGTACTCACTGGGTTTCCTCCGCTTCAAGTCTTTTGAGTTTCAATTGAATCCGTTTCTATATTCCAATTGTAGGGCAGATATGCTCTGTGGAGAATCAAATATCATTATCAGAATGTTTAAGATTATTAACAGATAAATGAACTATAGATGTTCCATAAGTTTGTATAAATAAAAAATAGTGGAACGGGAAATATCCCCGTTCCACTATTTTTTATATTGCCGACAAACCGATTTAGTTTATTTTCGTTAGGCCAATGAAGTCGAAGGATGGACCATTAGCGATAGCCGAAACCGTGAATGTAAAAGTGTGACTGCCTTGAGTCAAAGTAGTATTGCCGACATTTGTTAAGTACATCCCTTGTACATTCGAATTTGCTACTGTCTCATCTACCGAGCCTACTACATTGGATACAGTGTCCACCGTGAGCTGCATACTAGTTCTATTCGTATTACTTTTCTTAGAACCGAATAGTACAGTGTACGTACCAGCCGTTGGAATGTTAATAGTAAAGCTGAGGGTTTGACTAACAACGAGCGTTTTTTCGGTAATTCTTGTAATCCGTTGATTCTGTTTCTGTTTTAGCTTATGCTTCATAGTGAATGCTTCTTTTCGTATGTGGGTTTTTGTTCGGCCAGAACATTTCCCAGTATACTAGAGGCGCTTTTTTCATTCAAAGCTCAAATTACTTTATTACAGGAATGGCTCCTTGTTAGATCTACAGTATTGGATATTTTACCATATTCTTCTCGATTTGGGGAGGACGAGATTACAGATATGCTTTCGAGATTATGAAAAGGACGCCTCAATTAGAGACGTCCTTTTCGAAGTACTTGTAACTGATGTTTTTTTGTTCGCAATTACTAATCAACCCGTATGGCTAATAGTATTAATTAGTTTTAGTGAGGGCAATAAAGTCGAAGGATTGGCCACTTGCAGAACCCGCAACTTTGAACCTGAACATGTGGCTGCCTGCGGTCAAATTAACGCTCCCAATATTTGTTGAGTACATTCCTTGGTTTGCGGTTACCTCATTTACCGCACTACCCACATTGGTTCCATCAACAGATAGTTGCATCGTATTTCTACCGGAATTACTTTTCTTTGAACCGAAAAGCACATTATAGGTACCGGCTACGGAAACGTTAATCTGGAACTCGATGTATTGATTTGCTGCAGTAAAATTCACCTGCAAATGTGAATTGTTTACCGCACTATTTCGGTCATGATTACCAGCCGTATCATCATTCCCCATGTTTATAGTGTTACTATTGGATGTAGTAATAGTAATATCTGGGTTAGCTGCGTATAGGTCATGTACTACGTCCACTAAGTTGATGGTATAAAATGACGGGCTTGACAAGCCATCCTGGGGAGTTACCTTCAACAGATCCCCTGTTTGAAGAAGAGCATTGCCGGTCTTAACAGCGTAGACTGCATCCATTACGGAATACGACTGGTTCGTTGCGTCAGACGATTCAATCTCAGCCAAAAGATTTGCTGCGGTTATGCCGGTATAAGCAAGAATTGTTCGATCTGAATTATATAATGTTGCGACATGAGGATGTGATGCTGTTTTTACTTGAGCATACGTACTTGATGCTGAAGCTGCAATTGCAATCGTATAAGTGGCAGTTGTCGTGCCGTCTGCCGCTTTAACGACTAACTTATCCCCATTCACTGCGTTCCCGGTAGTCTTTGCAGTTCCGGTAGCATTTGTAGTTGAATACGTTTGAATCGTTCCGTCTGTCGATTTCAACTGACCTGCTATAGTTGTAATAACTGTAGTGGTTCCTGACGTCGCAATTCTACGGTCTGCGTTATTTACAACAATGACTGTAGTATTGCCTGTATTCAGTTGCAAGTTCGTAGTAGGGAAAGCGATCAAATAATCCTTGTGCGCTACCCCGTCAGCTGCCGTAACCTTCAGAATATCACCTGTTACAAGTACATCAGTAGATACTTTAGGCGTGTTCCCTGAATCAGTAACAACGTAATTCTGCGGAGATACATCCGTGGAAACGATTTGTGTCAACAAATCTGCAACGGTCGCACCTGCTACGATGACAACGGATGCTGCATTAACAGCGTACAATTTCGCATGAGACGAATTCAAGGCAATACTCGTATTGTTGCTAAGCGCCCGTGCGACATCGATCGTATAAGGGACATTAGTTGTTCCATCAGCCGCCGTTACGACCAGTTGATCTCCGGTAACAAGCGCACCCGTTGGTTTTGATGTGTTGCCAGCATCCTTGATGGAATAACCTTGAGTCGATCCGTCAGTCGAGACGACTTGAGTTGTGACATGTGCTACCGTTGTATTGGAAGTTACATTCACGGTTTTGCCGCATTATCAACTGCCGTCACATTCGGATGAATTGTTGCCATTTGAATGTTGGTGTTTGTGCTTGGTGAAACGTTGATGTTATAAGTTACTGTCGTCGATTTGTCAGACGCAGTAACGACCAACTTATCTCCGTTAACGAGCGTTCCTGCACCTTTCAGAGCGTTGCTTGAATCCTTAACGACATAAGTCTGCGTTGAGCTATCCGTAGCGCTAATTTGAGCTGTAAGTTGGGCTACGATAGTCCCGTATACAGTTGTAACCGTATGGGCTGCCGTATCGACTGCCGTCACATTAGGATGCGTAGCATTTAGTTGAATGTCCGTATTGCTGGATCCTGTTGCAGGTGTTGTTAATTCAAATTTAATATAGTCGATGACGACAACGCCTGTGGTCGTAACTACGAATCTCACTGGATACGTACCTGCAGTAGCGAAAGTTACTTGACCGAGATCAACTGGAATAAACAGATTTGCTGTAGCATTCATCTCATTGACCGGCGAACCTGTCGCCACTCCATTGACATAAGGCTGAACCGTAGCTCTTCCAGAATTACTAGTCTTATATTGGAAAGATGCGTTATAGGTTCCTGCTGGGACGAGCACGTCGAATTCAATCCATTCACCAACAGCACTTGAACTTGTTTGTAAATAAGTGATTCCATTTGTTGCTGAAGTTGATAGTGTTGTAACTCCGCTGCTTTTCTTCACTTTAGATAATACATCTGCAGCTTTAAGCAGCACGATATCAGTCGGTTCAGGATTCGGTACAGTAATCGCATACTTCTTCGTTGTTGTCCCGTCCTCCGCAGTGACGACCAAGATATCTCCTGTCTCTAGTATTTGACTTGCAATCTTTGCAGCATTACTCGAATCCGTTACAGAATAATTCTGTGTCGTACCATTGGTGGATTCGATTTGGTTCAATAGATTGGAAACAAGTGAACCGATTAATATTGTTACCGAATTAGCTTTTGTATCAATAGCCGTTACATTAGGATGTCCGCTTGCAACCACTTGAATTGCAGTATTACGGATATCTACAACAATTTGATAATCCCTCTTCGTTGTCCCGTTCTGAGCGGTGACGACTAAGATATCTCCTGTAACAAGTATTTGATCTGCGTTCTTAGCGGCATTAATCGAATTCGTTACAGAATACGTCTGTGTCGTACCATTGCTGGACTGGATTTGGCTCAAAAGATCGGAAACAAGTGAATTGCCTTTTAACGTTACCGAATTGGCCGATGTATCCACCGAAATTACATTCGGATGGCTTGAAAGCATTTGAATTGCAGTACTTGTGACATCCACTACTAAGGTATTCGGATAAGTCTGTTTGGTTGGCACAGTTACATTGTTCACGGCCGCAAGTGAAGTAAGCCCATTGCCCCATGTATCCTTGTAGTAAGAAGAATTCTTAATTGTAATATTACTTGAATTCCTGAGCTGTATGACATTTGGATTACCAGTCCGCTGACCATTTTCATATTATCAATGGTGGCATCTTGAACATCATCCAACACGATGGCATATCGATCATCATTTTTCTCGAAATTTGTTGTGACATTGGTGAAAGTAAGGCCTTTCACATGTTTTGCCCAGAAGCCATAGGATGGTTGTTCCCCGATGTCGCCGATGTTGTACTTCCCTACACCCATCTCTGGAGGACTAATTTCTGAATCAGCAAAACTATTTCCACCTTTGACTAAAACAGCAACATTTTCAAAGTGTAAATTCTCAATATAGCCGATGTTGCGTCCGTCCGGAAGAGTCGGTCCGCCATCGCCGACCTTATAACCTGCAATGATTGGCGATGCCTTTGTCGTAGAAACTCCGCTATATGGAACCCATCTCTTGGATGGATTACTATATTGACTTCCTTGATAAACCTCTTCAATATTAACATCTTTGATGTTTACATTTCTTACATATCCGATATTTACATTTGTGCTTAACAGTTCGTCTCTCTGTTTACCATTTTCCATCCATTTCATTCTTTTAGCGTCGCCGCCGATCACACGTCCCCTATTGGAAATTGAAATAAAGAAAGGTGCCCGAGTGCGTCTCATTTCTGACTTATGGTGTACTGTACCTGTGTAACCATAATTCAAATAAATATTCTCGACATGACCGCCATCATTCGTAGAAATTGAAAATCCGGCTTTATTCCCTGCCAGTACATAAATATTATCCACATAGGCGTTCTTAATATCGTCTACGGTTTCACTACCGATTTGGAACAGGTTGCAGTTGGTGTCGCCGATAATGTTACGAACCCAAAAATCAGTTGCAGGTTTTGTAAAGCCTAGTGAAGAGTCGCTGCCCGGCTTTACAATATCATCGGAAGTACCTTTGGCATAGATGTTTTTCGCATAAACATGGCTGGTCTGCATGTAATCAAAGACATCTCTGGCGCTGCCGCTTGCATCCTTGCCATAATAAAAGTCGTGCGTGTTGACATAATCCGAACCGGTTGCCAGCATAGCAAAATGGCCCGCTTTATCCACTCTGAGCATATTGCTGATGTCTGTTTGCTTTACTTCATTTGTGCCATCAGCATTAATGCTTTTAATATAATAGGGTTCGTCAGTGGTAGGTGAACTTGTCTCTTGATACCACAGGTCAAGTCCGTTATCCAAACCGCCAAATTCAACGTTCGTACACAACTTTACCGTAAGCATCTTATCTGAACGACTGCCTGCAGCATTATTCATGACATTGTCACTGGTCGTCAGATTATTATTGCCTGTAATTCTGCCATTACCTATAATCTTGATATTATCTAATCTTTCACCAAAGAACATAGTGTTTCTAAAATAAGTATGACCTACATCTTGCTTGGTCATGTAATTTTCAGGATTTCTGTATGGCCCCGTGTCCGTTGCGGATGTACCAGCGCGATATGCTAAATCTGAGAAATAAGCTGACTCCGGAGCATCGCCGCCTTTTAAAGCAGAGATGGTCGCATCATTTTTGACATACAGGTATACATTACTTTGCAGATGAACGGTTCTCACATTAAATGTGCCACCTTCAAACAGCAGGGTACCGCCGCCTAAAGAATTCAGATACAAAATGGCATTATCAATGGCTTGCGTGTCATCAGCTGAACCATTACCTTTTGCACCCATAAGCCTAGCGTTGAATTTACCTGTATAAAATTTGGCAAAATTAGAGTCTCCCTTATTCTCGCCGCCAGTAATTGCAAGCTTAAAGAAATACTCTGTATCCGGAGTAAGGTTAGCAACCTCCACTTCATTGCTTGTTGCACCAACTACAGCACTACTGGCTGTCCAAGTTACTCCCTTATCCGTTGATTGCATCAAGTTAATGGAAGTGGCATTCTTAGCAGCACTCCAACTGAACTTTGCCTTTGTATAAGTGTCAGCGGTTTCCTTATAAGTAAGGCTCTTATCCAAAACTCGATTAAAGTTGCTTACTGTATTTACTACATTTAATCTAACTGCGCCCGAGGGGCTTGTTAATACTTCCGGCTCAGCTGTCTTGTAGGAAGCTTCAAAATCATAGCTGCCTGCGCCTATCGTCACATTTTCAAAGGTAATTTGAAGGTCTGCTCCATTGGCCGGTCTTAAATCAAGTCCTTTAAATGTGATGACCTGGCTTCTGTCACTATTGTCAACAATTGCAACTGTACCCACCTGTGGGAATCGGTATCCTGCACCCGTTCTGCCTACAGATTGTGTCGCAAGTCCGGAAAGCTTTACATCACCTCTGCCAATGACATTAACCTTTGTGTTATCCATCGTCGAATGGATACCATTCGGAACCTTGAGTACAACCTCTGCTGCTGGACTTCTCATCCCTGCAAAGAAATTCAAAACGACGTTTGATGCAGTATTTGCAGTCATTTCGCTATTTACTAGCTGCAAGTCACCCCTTAACGCGCCTTTGATAACATTTACCTTATAATCGTGAGAATCTGGTCCTGAGCTGACAGTTAAAACGTCATCCTGTACTAATGAAGAAGACACGTTTTTAGCCGTCCCGCTTGAACTCTTGACTGCATAGGTCTGAACAGCAGAAGTCTTAGAAGTAATTTGATTGAATAGTTCCCCCACTGTTTTTAATGTCAATGTGGTAAGACCATCAGCAGGTGTATC
Organism: Paenibacillus sp. N3.4; assembly: GCF_008017805.1. Classification (GTDB taxonomy): domain Bacteria; phylum Bacillota; class Bacilli; order Paenibacillales; family NBRC-103111; genus Paenibacillus_E. The sequence goes on from NZ_VRTT01000011.1 coordinate 95,642, forward strand.
GGGTGTATCGACTGTGTAAATATATGTGTTGCCTGATGTAATATTTATTGAATTACCTGTTATTTCACTAACATAGTTATAAGCAAGGTCTTTCAATTGGATGTCCGTATTACTCACACTAGTTCCCGCCGGTACAACTACCGCAATGCTTCCTGTACTTGCTTTAGAATTATCGGAAGTTCTTGTTACTTCCAATACAAGATTCACCGTTGTTTGTGCTGTTGGAGGAACAATCGTTCCATTGAGTGCAACAACACTTGTATCGCTTGATGTCTTGATCGCTACGGTAAATCCTGCTGGCACAGTTGGCAGTGCTAACTCAGCAGCATCCTTCGCTGGTGCTGCAATCGTCGTAATAGTCCCTGCAACTTCTGCCGCTGTTTGTTGGACTACGGATTTCGCAGGTACCACCACCGCAATGCTTACGGTGCTTGCTTTAGAACTATCGGATGTTCTTGTTACTTCCAATACAAGATTCACCGTTGTTTGTGCTGTTGGAGGAACAATCGTTCCATTAAGTGCAATAACACTTGTATCGCTTGATGTATTGATCGCTACGGTAAATCCTGCTGGCACAGTCGGCAGCGTTAACTCAGCAGCGTCATTCGCTGGAGCTGCAATCGTCGTAATTGTCGCCGCAACTTCTGCCGCTGTCTTGCTTATGGGTTGACTTCCGTCAGACGACGTTCCTCCGGATGAACCTCCTCCAGATGGTGTTCGTGCAGACACATCCGTTTTCACGCCATCCGCTACGGAGACATGTGCCGGCTTCGATTCTATTTTTACGCCGTCCGCATTGATTATAGCGTTTTCAATATTGCCCGTCCCTTTAACCTCCGCCTGTGCATCCGCTTTGAAGTTCGTCACAGTTGCTTTCTCACCCATTTGTACGATCGTACCTGCAGCCAATTTTTGAATATCGACATTGACCACATTCCCGCCCATAAGTTCAACAGACGTCTTAGACTGGATGTTTAATTGATTCACGTTTCCGCCGCTAACCTTCACACTTGAACCGACCGCACTCTCCTTCACGTCGATTTTATCGACGGAACCGTCTATCACCTGGACAGTCACACCGGGGACTTCAACCGAAACGCTGGTAAAGTTGCCGTCCAATTTAATCTCTTGATCTGCAGACAAAGACCCAACAACTTGGACATTTCCAAAGCCTTTACCGTTATTATTTTCTGTTTCCAGCTTTGCACCAGATTTCAGCTGAACATTGGGGATATCTGTTTGACCTTGTAAGACAATACGCACTTTGCCATCCTGTTTGAGAACCATTAATTGACCTTCAAGCGTTGATTTATTGATGACGATACTATGCTCGCCGCCTCCACGCACAATGGTTCGACCTTTGACTATTACATTCTCCATGGACATATTACCGTCGCCCAAACCCTGTGTCATGTATAAGTCGCCTGCAATGACCATATTTTTTAAATGTACATCTTTTGTATTAATCATCAAATTAGTAGAGATATTGCCTGAATACGTATCCGCTGCGTTTTTCAATTCTCCAACCATGCTATCTATCATTTTGATAAATTCTGCTCTCGTGATAGAAGCCAGTGGATCAAAAGCGCCATTTTCCCGCCCCGACACATATCCGCCTTCAAGCAAGGCATTGATAGCTCCCTTGCTCCAGCTTGCTATACTGCCTGCATCGGTGAAACGATCGGAAGCTTTTTTATCCTTAGCTTGCAGATCGAATGCCTGAGAAAGAATAACTGCTGCCTCCTGCCGACTGATCGAGGCATCCGGCCTGAAATTGCCCTTCTCATCGCCGGTCACAATCCCCGCCGCCACAGCTTTCGAGACGTCCTCTGCATACCAAGCGTTAGATGCAACATCAGGGAAGGAACGATTCACTTTATCCGTATACCCAAATACCCGGTTCACTAAGGAGACAAACTCAGCTCTGGAAACTGAAGCATTAGGTTTGAACGTCCCATCTGCATAACCTTTAACAATACCCTTTTGAGACCATCGATTGATCTCCTTGTTCGCCCAGTGATTAGCAGTGTCTACGAATGCCAATGCACTTACAATAGTGTCAGCATTGACCGCTGCTGTCGCTGGCTCTGCTGCTGCAACCGCACCTACGGTTGCTGTAGAAAATAACATGGATAGGATTTGGATTCTCGCAAGCGCTTTCTTGGTGTTCTGAAGCATTTGGTATCCCCCTTTGATGTAATAATCCTATTATAAAGAGAAGCACCTGCTTAGAGTGTTTAATATTTTAATAGAATTGTTTAAGATCTTTTCAAATTGCTCTGTTCCTCCTACTTGAGATATTGTCCCTATTTCCCTGTGAGCGTGCAGAAAAACCTTCGTTTACGTGTTATAAACGAAGGTTCTTTCATATGGTGATCATCTCTTGTATTCGTTAAATCAGCCCATACTTCACCCGCACGAGCGGCACCTACGAACATACGTTTCATTTCTTCATCACTATTCAATATGCCATTCAAAAAATTGCATCATCGTGTGATTACGTTCCATTCGTTAGGCTCCTTTCGATCATGCTACAACCTGCAATCCGTTGGGGATGAAGCTGAGACAGGTGTAGACACATCATTAATACGTTTAAAAACTATGTATATGGGATAAAAGGATAATAATCTTCTATTCTATTAATAAACGTTTTCTGAAACACTGAATCTTACTTCTATAAACTAATAGTTAAACATTCATAGTTATGTTAACCTTAATAAGCAGCACTGAAATTGGCAGAATTTTACTAACTATACGATTATCTCGTTAATTTGGTCTTTTGACGATGACCTGGGGATTTCAATAAAAATACGAAAAGGGAGAGTGTGCTATGTCCATGAATAGCAAATTTGCGAAGTTTTTTTTCACGCTATTAACATTCTTGATAATTCTTGCGATTATTTTTATGACATCCAAAATTAGTTTTGTCTTTAAACCCATATTTTTAATATTTAATATTTTAATTATTCCATTTATGTTAGCGGGATTTTTTTACTATCTTCTACGCCCGCTCGTGAATTATTTTGAGATAAGAAAAATTCATAAAACCGTTTCCATAATCCTCATTTATATTGTTCTCTCCGCAATTGCCGTTATCTTTGTCATTATTATCTGGCCGCATCTGCAAACACAAATTGAAAATTTTATTAAAAGCGCTCCGCAACTGATTAAAGGATTTCAGGTTCAAATCAATAAGATACAGGAATCACGACTTGTTTCCATGTTTGTCAGCAAGGATTCTGATATTTCCGCTAAATTATCCGAGTATTTAAATGCTGCGATTACTACCGCCTCAAATTATGTTTCAAATGTACTCTCGATCATTACTAACTTTGTGATTGTCATTGCAACAGCACCGATTATTCTTTATTACTTATTAAAAGAAAGCTCGCATATACCTGAGTCTATTCTTCATCTTATTCCAAAACGTTATCGTAAAGATGGAAAAGAGGTTATTGCGGAGGTTGATGCCGCTTTAAGCGGTTTTATAGTAGGACGTGTGATTATTACATGCTTGCTTGGTGTCCTATTATATATCGGTTTTATGATTATTGGCTTGCCTTATGCTTTACTTCTAGCTGTCATTGCCACGGTGCTCAATATTATTCCTTATATCGGACAGTTCCTCGGTGCTATTCCTTGTTTAATTGTTGCGTTTATTGATGCTCCCTCTATGATTATTTGGGTAATTATCGTAACGGTCATTGCTCAACAAATTGAGAGCAGTTTTCTATCGCCGCACATTTACGGCAAACGCTTGGATATCCATCCATTGACAACTATTATTCTATTACTGGTGGCCGGTGACATTGCAGGGATTTTAGGCGTTATTCTAGCTATCCCCGCTTACATGGTTGTAAAGATTATCTTAGTGAGAATATATCGCTTATTCTTAGCAGATAAAATCGAAGAGCTGATAGAATGATTCAGCGATCGCATCTCTCCCATTTGAGCGTATCTTCATCTATGGGAGTCCTAGCTTTATTCTTTTTTCAATAAAAAAAGGCTGCCAGTAACGGCAGCTAAACGACAATAATATGTGTGTTCGACTTATTTGTCTAAGAATTCTCCGAGCCTCGGAAGTTCCTCATTCCAATTGGCTGGTTTGGTGCCTTTTGCAAATAATCGACGGGTAAATGATCGCCGCGGGCAGTAAATTGTTACAACAGGACGGGTTGACCTTCTTGAAGAGACTTATACCCAGCTAGCGCGACAATCGCCGAATGCCATCCATCTTCGCCAGAGATGGGAACAGCTTCGCCTCTGAGAAGCGCATGCACAAAATCTTGGATCATGTACGCATCCATATCATCCCCCCAATAGTCCCATACACCTTTACCGATTGTGCTGCTGTAGAGCTCGTTCTTTTGGGCGAGTCCGTCAACTGAAATGACGCCTTTGGTACCGACGATTTCCATAGTCACATCTCCCCACGTCGGGAACGGAGCTCTCCTTGACCAACTCGTATCCAGCACCCCGAATACGCCATTTGCTAATTTCACATGAATCATACCTGCATCCTCCACAGCCAGATTCTCTTGAAACAAAGCCGCTGCATATGCATAGACTTCCTTCACCTCAGAACCCGTGAACCAATTTATGAGATCCATGACATGCACCGTATGGTCCAATAAAGCGCCGCCCCCAGAAAGCTTGGGATCAACGAACCATCCACCTGGGTAGCTGCCCCGGTTTGTACCTTTGATGGCGACAATTTGGCCAATATCTCCGCGATCGACCGCTTCCTTGGCTTGTATCACGGCCGCCAGGTATCGGCACGGAAATGCCGTCATTAACTGTACATTGTTTTCTCGGCATGCGTGATCATATGCTGCATATCGTCAGCGGTTATGCCGAGCGGTTTTTCGCAAAGCACATGCTTTCCTCTTTTCGCCGCCTCGATGGTAATCTCGGCATGATACACATTTTCTGAACAAATGATAACAGCATCCATATCTGAAGCTAGCAATTGCCGATAGTCTTCGTAATAAGGCAGTTGATACTGATTTATGAGAGAATCCACACGACTTTTAACCCGATCAGCAATCCCTACTATCTCTACTTCAGGTAAAGAAAGCAGCGCATGGAAATAAGAAAATGCATGTCCGTGTGCAAAGCTAATCATGCCGACTTTAAGTTTTTTCATGTATTCTTCCTCCTAATAGATCTGATTTTGTTCTTCATGAAAGGCTTAGTGGCAGGTGAACGGCTTTCCCCGTCTTCACGCTTTCACGTGCGGCCAGCGCCAGTTCCAACGCTTGATAAGCATCTCTCGCGGAAACAATAGCTTCCGTTCCTTCACGAATGCTCGCGATGAAATGCCGAAGCTCCAACTCATAGGGGCTTTGGAATCCTGGGCTTTCCGGCACCGTTACGAAAGCACTTGCTTCTGAGGCCGATGAAACCTTATGAATTTGCAGGGAGCTGCTTTTCATACTGTTCGCCATTACAATACCTTCGCTTCCCGCAATCTCCGCTTTCGTCTGAAACGGTCCGGGAAACCCCCAGTTTGCTTCCACATTGGCAACGGCACCCGTTTTGAACTGGAGCGTGACCAGCGCATAATCCAACTGATCATCACTGCGGTTTAATGCGTAAACGGTTTTGACCTCGCCGAGCGTCCATCTCAGAAAGTCCAGGTCGTGAATCATCAGATCCACAATAACACCGCCGCTTTTTTCAAGATCGTTGTACCAGGCTTTCGTTTTCCCAGGGTGACCGCCAATGCGACTGGCATGGGCGACGCAAGCCCTGCCTAATTTCCCACTGTCCAAAGATCGTTTCATACCCACATAATCCGGGAAAAAGCGAACGACGTGTCCGACGAACAGGCGAACATTGTTTTCATCACAACAGCGAATCATCTGATCCGCATCCTCCAGACTAAGGGCGATCGGCTTCTCGCAAATGACGTGTTTTCCCGCCTTAGCCGCCTGGAGCGTATATGTTTTATGCAAAAAACTTGGAAGTGCTATGCTGATTACATCAAATTCGGCCTCTTCCAGCATCTTCTCGAAGGAACTATAAGCGAGAGCCCCTGTTTCCTCGGATAATTCAAGGGCCAGTTCCAATTGCTGGTCACAAACACCCGTCAACTCCACGTCCTTCATCTTCGCATACATGTTGGCATGGACACGTCCTAACCCACCGCAACCTAATACAGCTACTTTCATAGTTCCATCTCCTTCACTTGATATATACGTGCGCTTAGGAAAATGATACAGTCGAGAAAGACGCAAGTATATGCGGCAATTCATCAGATTTGTATCCATATTCGTCCTAAAAAAATTGAGAGGTTGTTACTGTGGAAATATTTCAAGAACCAATCCCTTATCAGAATCCTCAATTATGCATAAAAGTATGGAAATTTACGCATATGGGTTCCGAGTCAGACGATCTCGTGCGGTGGCACTATCATAAAGAAGTGGAGTTTATCCTTGTTTTGGATGGTATCCATTGCATGAATACACCAACGCAAGCTTATGTATTAAAGCCGGGTGAAGTCATCGTCATTGGTTCCTCTCAGCTTCATAGACCACTGACCATTGCCGGACAGTCCGCAACTTTCCTGGTCCTTCACATTGATCTACAACCGTACTTCGACCCTGCAATGATGCACTATACAAGACACTTCATGGAAGTGTTGAACCCACTTGAAGAATTGAACTACATCTTTCGTAAGTTTCCGCATGTGCAGCTTGAGGTCGGTACAATTCTACTCCGCATACATGAGGAAGTGATGCAGAAAAAGAAAGGTTACGAAATCGCAGTCAGCATGCACATCAAGCATTTGCTTCTAATCCTGCTGCGCAATGACGACCAGGAGCTTCTGCTCGCGCATGAGTATGTCGATGCGGACGTTTTTCGTCCAGTTTCCGCCTACATTGAGGAGCACCTTGATGAAAAAATTAATATGGCGGATGTTAGCAAAATCGTAGGAATGAGCTATGCGTATTTCTCTAAATATTTTAAGAAGAAGGTTGGCATCTCTTTCACTGATTTCGTCAACCGGAAGCGAATCGCCAAAGCGGAGAGAATGATCGCTATCGGCAATAAGAACGTAACGGATATTGCCATAGCAGTGGGCATTGAAAACATGGCACATTTCTACGAGCTGTTTAAGCGGTTTAGCGGCTGTACCCCAAGGCAGTATAAGCAGAAAATGCGGGGCGGTGAAGGACGGGAAGCAGGTTATGATTACGTATAAGATAAAAACAGGGCTGTTCTCAACATCATCTTGCGACGATTTTGAGAACAGCCCTGTCTTTACAAGGAGTTAAACAATCTCTTTACGGTTATGAATGCTTGTTGTTTCGTGTAAACAGAATTAAGGTTAAAAGAAGTTGTTGACCGAGTGTGCTATGATGGTTAAGTTGACGCCAAAGAACCACATATTTGTGGTTCTTCTTTTTACTGAACTGAAAACAACATGGTTGCTGCTTGTAAACCGTGCAACGCGGGACCGGGTATTTTATCTGCCTCAAAGCCTTAAAATTTCGCCTAAGTTCCATAATGACCTGGAATTCCGTATGAATTTAATTTTTCCTTCGCTCGTCCCAAGAGCCCGAATTTCAGCATCGTCTGTATTGTCGGTGGTCGGGGCACATATCATCAGCTTGGTAACGTTACCAAAAAGGATTGCTCTTTAAAAAAATATAGGTTAAGATTAATAAAATGGTCTCAAAGGATGTGCCAATTTGTCAAAGAAAATAACCATTACCGATATCGCCAAGAAAAGCGGTGTCTCCGTTACAACGGTTTCAAGGGTTTTAAACAATAGTCCGTCAGTATCTCCGGCTAAGAGGGAACGAATCCTGCGGATTATTGATGAATATAACTATACGCCAAGTATTTTTGCCCGTGGGATGATTAATCATAAGACCAAAAACATTGGTGTAATGCTCCCGGATATAACAAACCCTTACTTTGCGTCATTCTTTCTTCAAGTGGAGCACTTTGCATTAAGCAACATGTATGCGACTATCCTATTCAATACAATGTATACTAAAAATCATCAAAAATACGAAACGCCGCTTAGTGAAGCAGATTATTTCAAAATTATTCTTGAAAAACAGGTGGATGGCGTTCTTATTCTTGGAGGGCAGATCGATAAAGAAGAGATTTCTCCTGCATTTATTGAGGCAATCAATGAGCTCCACCGCAATGTGCCGGTTGTCGTTGTCGGCTCCAAAATCGAAGGCTGCAATTGCTTATTCATTGAACGAAACTCCAAACAAGGCATCACATCACTAGTTCATCATTTCAAGGCATTGGGACATTCTAACATTGGCTTCATCGGCGGTGAACCAGGCATTAGGATCACCACTGCAAGAATTAATGCATTCAGACAATGTATGCGTACCTTTGGCAAAGAACCGCTAGAGAGCCATATAGTCATGTCAGACTACTACGCCCCAGACGGCTATCAAGCGATGAAACAGTTGCTGGACGACAATAATAATCAGTTACCAACAGCCATAATTGCAATTAACGATATGGTTGCACTAGGTGCTATTCGGGCAATGAAAGATGCTAACTTAAGCTGTCCAGAGGATATAGCCATTGCCAGTTGCGATCAGTTTCTACATAGCGACTATTTCACTCCGAGACTGACAACAGTGGATCAGCACAATGAGTATTTGGGCAGAATGGCCGTCATGCAATTGATTAGTGCCATTAATGGTTCCATAGAATCAATCAGCGTAGAACACATGCCACAACTAGTTATTCGGGAATCCTGCGGGTCCATCACCCGTTCCTAACCCCGCTCTCCTTACAGCATCCATATCGGAACAAGGAATAACTCTTGCTCCGACATGGATGTTTTTTTATTAGAAAGACCTAGCCTGCGGCTAGGTTCTCTACAATTGTGCACTCGGGGATGAATAGGCAAGCAAATTGTGCTTATTTCCGCTTACTTCGCGGCATTTCGTGAGATAAGACCACACAGCGTACTTTTGTGCTGCATTTTCTTACTTTCTGCGCGCATGAACGAACATCTTGTATGCCACACATCCCCATTGCCTTACGCATAATCCCCCGGCTGGGTTTTGCTTTTCATCGCAACTCCGAAATCCGTGTAAATTCGTTGTGTCAAATCAATTCCTCGGGCTCCTGCAATATGATGCGCCAAAATTTGAAAAGGAATGATCATGAACAAAGGAGCCATGTACTCATCTAAATCCACATCCAGTCCCAAAACACTCACATCTGTAGAGGCATCCAACGTTACGGTATACGTATATGGGGTAATATTGCTTTCATAAAGTTGCAGCAGCTTTATCCGCTCCTTAATCGGGCTTTCCGTTTCTATGAAGAAAATACGATGCTGCGGATTGACCTCGAGATAAGGACCATGCATGAAGGCTTCAAGGTCGATTCCTTGCGAAGGAAGACGAACTGTCTCTGAAAATTTGGTTTCAATTTCTTTTGCAGTACCGACCGTAGGACCGTACCCTATTGCCGTAAACCTTGGCGCACTAGCCAACTGTACCTTATGCTTCTCAAAAAAAGCTTCCGTTTTGGTAATCACGTTCGGAATTGCCATAGAAGCTTTTCTAAACTTAGCCAAGTAGGCCTGCTCCTCCGATTCTGTGAGCCTCCCCATCGTCACTGCTGTCCGTAGTCCAGCGAGCATCAAGGTGAGAACAGTTGCTATAAATCCTTTCGTCACGTAACCGACGCGTTCCTTGCCGCATCCGATATCGATCGTTACGTCAGATACTTCCGAGATGGCCGTTGTGACATCACTTGTAAAGGCAATAGTTTTTAGACCTGTCTGTTCACGGATGCGCGCCATGGCTCCGATCGTCGACGTGCTTTGTCCACTTTGCGAAATGCCCAGGACTAGATCGCAATGCGGGCTTACTTTGTCGTAATGAGTAAAATTGAAGGGTTCCTTGATGTCAATTCGAACATCGGCAACCTTTTCAATGTAGTATTTGGCGCTTAGTGCGGCGTTAATGCTTGACCCGGTCGCTAAAATAAGCCATTCCTTCTTGTTTTGGGAGGCCAGTTCCGCAAACAAGCCAACATTTTGCGGATAGGCATCCAAAATATCTGCAGTTACAGCCTGTTCTTCATGAATATACGTCATCATGGTTGGTTTCATTGAATGCTCCGCCTCCTATATCCTACCATCACACTTTCATCGCTTCTTGGTAACGTTACCATATTACCCTTTTACAGCACCGGCTGTCATCCCTTGTACTAATTGTTTTTCCAGCAGCGCATAGAACGCCAGCACAGGCAGCAGGGCCGTCGTAAGCGCAGCCATCTGCAGCGTTTGAAACTTCGTCTCTGTACCGGCAAAATTCGCAAGCCCTAGCGGAATTGTCTTCAACCCCGATTTACTAATCAATACAAGAGCAAACAGGAATTCATTCCAATTGTAAATAAAATTAATAATAATGACCGTGGCCAAAGCCGGACGAGTCATCGGCAGTATGATCGACCAGAAAATTCGGTAAATACCGCTGCCATCGATGATTGCGGATTCTTCGATATCCTTGGGAAAGGACTTCATAAATCCAACCAAAATAAAGATCGTAATAGATAGATGAAAAGCGGTATTCGGCAAAATAAGTGAAAGATGAGTATCCAATAAATGAAGTTTCTTCATAATCGTGAAGATTGGAACCAATGTAGCATGAATAGGTATGGTCAACCCGATGATAAACAAACCGTACACCCAATTGGACAATTTATAGCTGAATCTGGCTATAAAATACGATGTCAATGCACCCAGTAGTACAGTTACAACAATGGATATGGCGGTGACCAATATACTGTTCCAGAAATATACGCCGAGATTAGCTACTTCCCAAGCCGCTGTGTAGTTGTTAAAATTCCAATGTTTTGGCCACCCTAGCGGATTAATCGAAAAATCGTTTTCAGATTTGAAGGAATTCATCACCATCCACAGAATGGGCAAAATATTAACCAGACCGGTAATCAATAAAATGAAATGAAAGCACATGAGCTTTAATCGCGATGTTTGCATACATCCTCCTCCACCAGTCGCCTAGCTGTTGCGTCGAGTAATCAAGTTAGCAGAATAGATGACAATTAGACTGAACAGCAAGATCAGGATGGACACTGCGCTCCCGTAACCGAAGCTCATATTCTGGAAAGCGCTGTTGTACATATAAATAGTCATCACGTCCGTATTATGCGCAGGACCTCCTGCAGTCATTACGAAAACCAGGTCGAAAACACGGAAACTGTTGCTAATCGCAAATACGACTGTTACCCAAATAGTTTCCTTGAGCATCGGAAGCGTCAAATACCAGAACTGTTTCCAGCCAGTTGCCCCGTCCATTACCGCTGCTTCCTTGACTTCTTCTGCAATGTTTTGTAAAGCTGCCAAGAAAATGACCATATAGAAGCCATAATTCTGCCAAATATACGTCAAACTGATCGATGGCATTCCGAACAACGGACTGCCCAGCCAATCCCGAGTCCAACTGTCCAATCCAAACATCAATAAGACGCTGTTCAACAAGCCAGCTTCATTCCTGTATACCATGCCCCATGTAAGGGATACAATTGCCGTCGAAATAACGACGGGTACGAATAGCATGGACCGGTAAATCTTGAGCCCTCTCAGAGAGCGGTTTAACAGCATGGCAAACAACAGCCCCAGCGGCAGTTGACCGAATACACCGGTTAGCAGCATGAAGATATTGTTCTTCACCCCGGTCCAAAAGACCGGGTCCGTCAAAATGGAAATAAAATTATCCAGCCCCACAAAACGCATAGAACATGCCGACGAATAAAATCCATCCTGTTCTTCTCGTTACTTGCATATGCAACCTCTTCTCACACTAATAAATATGGAATTCTTATTTGCCCAGTTTATCTACCGCATCCTGCATTTCCTTAGCCACTTGCTCTGCAGTCTTTTGCTTGGTTGTTATGGCCTGAATGCCGTTCATTAATACATCTTTTACAGTTGTGTGCATTGTACCGTCAAAGACAAGTGCAGAACCATTTTTGGTCAACTGCATAATTTCCTTTAAATAAGGGTTCACATCCGCTGGGATTTCCACATTAGCCGGAACAATGATGCCTTGTTTCAATAAATCCTGATATAGTTCAGGCGCATAGAAAAACTTCAAGAACTTGAATGCTGCTTCCTTCTTCGCTCCGCTCAGTTCCTTGTTCAGCCCGATCCCATACTGAATTGCGCCCGCGCTGGCGGTAGGATCACCCTTGCCACCTTCAACAGCAGGGAACAAGGCAATGCCGATATTCTCAGCTGCGGCTTTGTCCGAATTGGCGACTCTGAATTTCGCGTCGATGGTAGAACTTGTCATAGTCATAGCTGCTTTTTTCTGAAGGAAGTAATCCTGTTGCTGAACCTCATCCATGGTGTTGATGTCTGCGTTGAAAGCGTCGATTTTAACGAAGTCGTTTAAAACTTCTAACGATTTTACATAACTGGGGTCGGTAAATTTGGCTTCTCCCTTATTGACCTTCAGCAGAAAGTCACTGCCGGTAAGCCGATCTTCAACGGCAGACATAAAGGTAGATTCCATCGGCCATCTATTTTTATTGCCCATAGCCATCGGCGTTACGCCGGATTCTTTCAATTTTTTCATCATCTTCAGGAAGTCCGCGTATTTTCCAGGAAATTCATTGTATCCAACCTTGGCAAGCATGTCTTTATGATAGTAAATAATATCTACAAAAGTCCGCTTAGCCGGGACTGCATACTGTTTCCCGTTCACCTTATAACCGGCAAGAGCTTGCTCCGGTAACAGGCCCTTCCATGTACCCATAATTTCATCAATTGGCATCAGCACATCCGCCGCAATAAAAGGGTCCATTTCAACCCCTGGGAACAAAACAAACATATCAGCAAGCTTTTGCCTGCAGCTTGCGTACGGAGTTTAGTGATATATTGACCCGATGGTACATCCTGCTCTTCGATTTTGATATTTGGGTTCAATTCCTTGAACTTCTGAATCCGTTCCTTATACAGCTTATTGTCGACATTGGGACTGGACCAGTTGTACTGCATAGTGAGGGTTACCGGCTTATCCGCAGCCTCTTTGTTGCCAGCGACTTCATTCCCGTTACTGGGAGCAGCCTCTCCGCAGGCCGTCAAGGTAAAGACTCCGGTAATTGCTGAAATCGCAAGCATAGTTTTCATGTTCCAAGATGTCATATGAACAACTCCCCTTATTTGTTTGAATGTACTCAAGCCCATTGCTTTGTGAGCAAGATGACATTACCGCTTTTCCTGCTCATATAAATCGGCTAGCAAGGATAACCATTTACCAGCCAAGCCTACCCAAACTTCCTTGTAAGTCGCGCTGTTCATTTGCGGCCAGTAAGGAATATCCTCGTTCTCGAACGTTTGGACGCCGACCGGGATTTCACCGACCATTTCACCACTTAATACCGTATATTGCTGGGCAAAGTTATAACCCTCTCCATACATCAGAGATTGATTGAACGGATTTTTGCCAATCATCCACTGCAGTTGGCTTTCTGCAATAACCAGCAGCTCCCGATCCCCCAGCATCAAGCCCGCCAAGGAAGCAGCCTTGCCTGTCGATAGCACAATCGCCGTATTTCCCTTAAAAGAAAACCAGACCGGAAACCGTTTTAGATAATACTCTTCATTCAGACGGTATCCTTGTTTAAGCTGTTCCGTATAACGTTCCGTGGCTTCCTCACCAACCAGCAGATGCTGCAATTCGAAGCTTTCACTCTCCTTGTGCTCATCCACATGGTAAATACCGCTTGATATCATTGGATACGGCGCAGTAAAAGCAGTTAAAAACTTCACATACGCCCCGTAATCTTGAACGGATTCTAGCCAGCTTGCTCTTTTGGAATGGTTCGGCTGTGATTGAAGAATCTCGCTAAAGGCCATCATATACATATGTTCTCTGGCTTGATGGTTGAAATGCTGGACTACCTGCTTAGTCGTATTACGGTAAAAGAAACCTGTTACCACCTGTCCGTCATCGGTGCGAATGCCTGGCCGCTCTTGAGAATCCACCACATAATCCAGGTAGTTTACAGCCTTATGAGCGTATATCTCATCGCCTGTCATTTTGTATATCAGGGAGGCTGCCCATGACGCCGTAGCCATAAACAAGCTTTCCGAAGTCATATACGTATGTTCCCAGAAGATTGGTTTGGATGCGAACCCATTCGCTTCAAATTGTTCAACCGCATATTGAAAATCTTGAATGGCACACGATATGAGCTTATTCTTCAATATGTCTCCTTCATTCATGAACATCGCGATCTGCGCTTCAATCCCAGAGCAAATAAAATTCTCATACGGGTTATTGTGCACGCGTGCCTGCATATCGTCCATATTGCCGATGATGCCATCCGACCAGATACGGATGCCTGCGCTCGTAGCCCGGTATCCATCACCAAATCGGGTTTTTAATATAAAATCTACGCCCCATTCCCCTTCTTCAATTAGACGAAGATAGAGCGGCATATTATGATCCTTCACCTGATTCGCCATCTCGTACAATGAGCAAGCGACCTCTGCTGTCTGTACGAGCTGTTGGGAAACGTCCCCGGCATCATGCCATCCGCCGTTGAAGATGATCATTCCATCCTTATGTCTGGCCAAAATATCTTCATGGCAGCTTCCGTGAATACCATGCACAGGACAGCCGCAGCGCTCGCAAAAAATAAAATTGAGCGATTTCCATATGGAGTCTTCCCATCGATCTGCGAAGCTACCGATTTCAAAAGGCTTGGATTCCAAATCCCCGATTTTTACGGTATACTTCCCAATTTCTCGAAATTCAGAAAAGTCCACGATGGAAAAGGTCCCGATGGTTGTAGTCACAGGTTGCACATTACCTGCAAATTTCTCTGCTCCTGAATCCACCTCAATGACTGAAAACGTTGATTCCTGACTCTCCGCCAAAATCATGGTTTTGGGATGATCTGGATGATATCCGTTGTGAGAGAAGACTAGGTCTATGTTTCTTGGCTGCCACCCTTTTGAAATATCCGGATTCTCCACTCGTTCCACATATACATTTTTGATCATATACGTTAGATTGTCTCCAGTGGCTCGATCCTTACCGTACATATCGTAAAGGAATTTCAGTTCTGTGATTTCATCCCTCGGCAAATCGGGAATTTCCATTGTACAGAAGTTCCACTCCCGATTTTTCAGATTGATGACATTAAAGCCCTCACGATTGTACACATCAGGAATTTTGATTTTTCCGTCGTTTCTAAGTGCTACTTTAATGTGCGGGTTAGCCATCCCAGGGCAATCCGGGTAAATTTCGAATGATATTCGGTTGAAGTCCTCCCAGTTCACATGATCAAAGGCTCGAAACACGGCTACAGGGCCGTATGTACTGTAATCGCCGTCACTAGGCGAGCCTTCAGGCCAGCGGTCCATGATGGATGGAGAGGTCAGCTCGAGCGTATGGTTAGCCAACATCCGGAAGGACCCTGCTCCTTTATGCATCCATACATCTGCGCTCGTTGTAGAATCGAGAATTGCCGTTCTGTGCATGATCTTCTTCTTCTGGCTTGCCAATTCCAAAGAATTGCTCACATCTACCTTTAAGGGTTTATGTAGCCAGTTAGAATATGCGATTTCACGCTGAATCTTAGTTGCCATATAACTCACCCCTACACTTCATGCTTACAGGCCAAGTCAGTGCCGAGTAAAGCAGCACCTTTTAACCCGATCAAACCATCTTCTATAGTCGTTTTCCTCACTCCGTTTAGAACGAACCTCATGGTATTAGGCTCCAAACGTTTCTGCAGCTCTTTAATAAACCAAGTGCCGCTCGTTACCCCACCACCTAAGATAATGGTATCTGGGTCGGAGAATCTGACCATGTTCATGATCGTTTCCGCAACAGCTTGCAGAGCTGCATCAATCACTGCGATAACCAGAGGATCTTCCTGATCATAGAGTTTAAATAATTCAGCTACTTCAATGCGGCCTTGGTCAGGAATGATCACCCTAGAAGTCGGATAACCGGGCTTTAGTGCCACAATCCGATTATGTATCCCCAAACCTGAAGCGAGCAGCTCGACACAGCCTTTCCGGCCGCAGACACATTGAATATCACTATCATAATCGGCTACATGATGTCCGACTTCCCCAGCATTGAAGTGCCTGCCTACAACCAGATCACCGTCAATCACACAACCAGCTGCTATCCCCGTCCCGATATTCATATAAATGAAATTATCAGAAAACCTGCCGCAGCCCCATTTTTTCTCCGCAAGCGTTGCGCAATACACATCATTTCCAATTGCGCAAGGAAGCGAAAAGAGATCTTGAATTTTTTTAGCAACCTTAATAGCCTGGCTTTTCTTCGGATCAATCTCCAACCAAGTACCATTTGCCGTGTCCACCCGACCTACCACCCCGATTCCGATGGCTATCGGTTCATAAAGCAGGCCGACACTTTCGATATAATCCCTCAGTCCCGAGACAATAGCCTCGAACGCTTGCTGCTGTGAAGTTACTGTGGACGGATATACTCTCGACCTCAGCACTTCCCCTTCAACAGAGACCTCCCCGATTAATATTTTGGTTCCACCTAAATCAACAGACAGTACAGATCCTCGCACAATTTCCCCTCCAAATTTGGTAACGTTACCAAAACACATCATGGTAGCGCTTCTTTCTTCAGGATGATCATAACAAAACCGCAATAAAGTGTCAATCCACTACATGCTATTACGCTCAAAAAGATGGTAACATTACCAAATCTGAATGCTGAGAAAATCAAACGCGGATGCACATAGTGCTCCTGATTGTTCAGCAAATGCTGTGCATACATGACGGTTAGCTTCGAAGCCGGATCGATGATGGCCAAGCAGCCGGCAACACCACTTAGCCAAATTCACCGAGCGGGCTCAGCGATCCGCTGTTTGCTCTGGAAGCGTGGGTTCTGACCCCCAGCCCATTGCCGTAGCCTCATCCCATGTTTTCAGTCAGCCAATAATACCATGAGGGAAGTTTTTGCACCAAGACCGAAAAGGGGCAGTCCCCACATATCCCTAATTTCATAAAAATCATTATCCAGTGGTTCCATGGATATCTCGCTCCTACCACATTAAAGTATCCTAAATTTCGTTGCTTTTGTATTCAATTAGATACTCTGTTTTTTATTGAAAAAGAAAACCTTAATTAAGGTCCTCCATTCGTATACGAGCGTATACGCTACGCTATCGTCCTATCGTTTTCAGTTAGTTCAGTCATGTTTTTAGTTACCTCAAATATTTTATTCGCTTATATAACCTGCCTTTAACAAGGCTTGAAGATAGTATAGAAATTCTTGATTTTCTAATACACATTTCTCTGAATCAATCCCTTTAAATACAACAAGCTCATTAACTAATTTGTCGCTCGAAGTGGACATCCTATTTTTATTCTACTGCCATTCGCTTGTCGGTCGTTGACTACTTATAATCGTATTGCTGCATTTTTTTGAGCAAAATATCAGATGACACATACGGCATCCCCACACTTAGGCGGGTGATTTCCTCACTACTTCCTGTGTTAATGCCTTCTTTTGTTGTAAAAAATAAAGAAAATCCAAGCTGTTTCGCATCCTCAACAACCGTCTGATTGTATTCCCCTAATGGGAAACAGAGGAATGAAAGCTGATTGTGAAGCTTGGTCTTCAAAAACGCCTCTCCTAACAGCAAATCCCCTCTCACACGCTGCTTCCTCTCTTCTTCAGATTCCATTCGTTTCTCATTTGGCAGGAAGATCCGATTGGTCAATGGGGGAACTAAATTGCCTGCCTCATCACGTTTTTTCTGATGAAGATCATACGTATGCGAGTAAAAGCTAAAGCCATCGCGTTTCATTTCAAGGATTTGACTCCAGGTCAGAAATGGCAAGGAAGGATTGTCGGAATCAACATCACTCACAATAACAAAATTCGTCGCTGGATACCCCATCTGCTTAAGCAAAGGATACGCCTTTTCATAAAAAGACCGGTATCCATCATCAAATGTGATCACAACCGCGTTCGGAGGTAACGTCTTCCGATGTGCATGGAAACAGGCATAATCTTCAATAGAAATGACATTATAATGCTTTTCTTTTAAAGCCTGCAGATGCTGTTTAAATTTGTTGGGTGTAATTGTGATGAAAGATTCCTGATCATCCAGATGATGATAGGTTAAAAACAGAGCTTTGTTCGTATAATGAATCGATTTCGTGTCAATCGGCGAACTGATGGATGCACTCACATGTGTAGTCGAACAAATCGAATCCAACGGGCTTCCCTGCTGCCCCACCTGTGTCCAGCCCCCCGTGAGGAGAAGCATTAGAAGGAAGTAAGCATTCAATCGTGATCAACCTCCCCTAGCAGCTCCAAATTCATCCCTAAAATTTACTCACTGGTTCAGCGATTAGAACGCATTTAGGGAGCAACTTGTACCCCTGTTATTTATACATGACACAAGAAAATTCCTTCCTAAAACAACAAAGACAGAGATACCCCTAGGGTATCTCTGTCTTTGCTGAAAAACGTCTTCTAAATACCTGCAAAATATTCAAAATTAGATTCGTACTGTTAAACATAATCGGATCAAGCGGAGACTCGATGGAACTAATGAGGTCCTAGTTGGTCACATGTTTTCTAGTTCGATGAATGTCAGATATATGTAATAGGGTTTAGGAATTCATTCTGCCACCCTTCTTTCTAGTAATCGCATGATCTAGTAACTAGTCATCCAACTTTTCGAAGATATCTGCTCCATCTACATCTATGACAACGTTTGTAGCATTAAAATATCCCTTCCACGTATTCACTTCTTCACTCACCATCAGATGAGCTTAAGTGCCTACATAAAGGGGATAATCAAAGAACTCTCTTCTATATTATATGTCTTTATTCATCATCATTTCGAGAATAAGCTTGTCAATTTCCGTAGTTGCTTCATTCCCAATACGGCAAAAGTTATCAATTGTCCTCTCGGCGTCTTCTTCGATAAATCCATTCGTCGAGGAAATGGCCATACCTTTTGAAGCGAGAAGCGCAGATTGCACCGCTGCACTCGTACAGGTCGCTACTTTCATCGCGCAGCCGCCTTTTGCTCCATCACACATCATGCCAGTCACATTCCCAAGCATGTTCTGGATGGCTGCTCTAATCTCCGTTTTCCCACCACCAAGCAAATAGGTAATGCCGCAGCTTGCTCCCGTACCCGATACCGTAACTCCGCATAATGCGGATAATCGGCCGAACTTGGATTTGATATGGATAGTGACGAAATGGCTCAAAGCAACGGCACGAATGAGTTGTTCCTCCGATGCGCCTAACTTTTCAGCTGCCGCGATAACAGGGTTTGTCGCTGCAATGCCCTGATTGCCGCTACCGGAATTCGCCATGACTGGCATCGTGGATCCAGCCATACGAGCATCCGATCCAGCGGCTGCAAGAGCCATGGCATGCGAAGTCAGATCGTCGGATAATATTCCTTTTGCCACATTTTCCTTAATCGTTTTCCCAACTTCAAGCCCATAGGCATGCGCCAAACCATCTAAACCTGCCTTGCGGTTCAATTCAATACTTTGCTTGACCAAATGGAGATCTTCAAGATTGACTGTATTCACGAAATCCACAATAGTGTCTATCGTTAGCTCGTTCCGATCCTCTTTGGAACTCTTAAAGCTGGCATTCGCGCAGCCACCTGTATCAACAACCTGCCCGTCGACTTCGATCCGCGTAATATTCGTATGATTATCTGTAATAACAACCTTGGCATATCTTTGTTGGGATTCGACAATGACCTCAATGTATAATTTCTTTGTCGTGTCCGCGAGGTGGAATACAGATATGCCTTGCTCAACCATGTACTGAGCCGTAGAAATATCTTCTGATTTAATATCTGCGAGGACCTCAAGCTGTTTCTCCGCTTGGCCAGCAATGGCCCCTAATGCCGCAGCAAAATCAATCCCTGTCAGCTTCGTTCCAGGTATGCCAACTGCGAGTGCATTTTTGATAATTCCAGCGCTGGCTTTCACCGTAATTTTGTCAATGTGGCCTGGCATATAGGTTCTAGCCTTTGCCGCAGCTAGAGCTATTGCCACCGGCTCCGTGCAACCAAGCGCGACAACGAGTTCGCTTTTCAGTATCTGAATGAATGTATGTTTCTCCATGATGTACCTCCCCTAACACCAAAAGGTACCAAAGACCTTCGAATGATTCTTAAAATATACTATAGTTGTTTCACGCAGTTCAACTAATTAATTATGTTAATTAATCAATCATGTACACGTTCCATTTACCGCTATCATTTGTCCGAACACAGACGGCGCTCTCCATTTCCCGTTCTTTTTTTTCCATCGAGTCACTAACACGCGCTTTTTGCAGAGGTGTCGGCTCTATTATAGATAGCGGCATTTTCGCTCGATCATCCCAGATGGATAAATAAAGAGCTTTATCAGCTCAGTTATCGACGCATCGGAGAACGGATGGCTGCCTTTCGCCGTAATTTTAATGTTATTCAGCGTAACATTTTCAACATAATGGGTGCCGCTTCCATCTTTATAACCCGAAATGCTGGCCGTGTATTCACCACGGGAACCTTTCGTATTCGTAGCCGTTACGTTGCTGATGGAAACATTTTTAATTTGACCAATACCGGCGCTAGGCGCGCGACCTCTATTGGATATTTCGATAAAGAAAGGAGACGTCGTACCTGTCATGACGTTCGTACCGTCCAAGGTTACGCCGTCCACAATACTGCCGTCATTGACGGAAATACCAAAACCGGATTTGCCTGCGCCCAATACCGTTAAATTAGATACATGCACATTGGTAATGCTACCAACCGTCTCCGAACCGATTTGGAATACATTGCAATTGGAATCGGCCGTAATTTTATCGACTCTCACATTTTTCATGGATCGTACATAACCCAGGGAATAATCGCTGCCGAGTTTCACAACGTCATCCTTACTGTTTTCCGAGTAGATGTCGGTTACAGTTACATCGTTGCATTGCATAATATCGAAAACGTCTCGTTGGTTGGTGTCGAAATTCGGAACGTGCACATTGTGAATGTCCAGATTATCTACCCCTGTCGCTAACAAGGCAAAATGGCCGAATCTTTGCAAATTGAGCCTATGGCCGGAGTCCACACCGCCGATTTCAATATGGTCGCTAAGCTTCAGCGCGATGGCCTTGTCGCCCTGTCCGCTTCCGGGACTGTCGCTCGAGGTAAGAATGCCGTTGCCATCGATTGTCCCTGTTCCGGTAATTTTGACGTTGCTGATGCCATCCCCCCACATCAAGGCATTATGCCAATGGCTATGTCCGAAGTCCTGATATTTGTCATTGGAGTTCGACTCAGGACTATTTTTTCACGCTGGTTATATAAATTAATGAATTTCGAACTAGGATCATGAATGAATTGCACCCATCCATTTTCGCCGATTCGTCCAGTTCTCATATGTCATTGTTAATCTGCAGCTGTTTATACAAGAAAAGATCGCTCATTTTGGAATGGATGGTTGTGCTTCCATTTTACCAAAAGAGCGATCTCTTTACGTTGTTCAACAATACAAATATTCGTTATTAATCTCGCTTATTGCAATATTCTTTTCAGTATGGACGCGGCCTCTGCACGGGTTGAAACATCTTTCGGAACAAATTTGCCTGGTTCTCGTCCGTTGACTAATTGAAGCGATGCGGCTGCCCTTACAGAAGACTTAGCCCAATCCGCTATTTCCGAATCATCGTTAAATGAAGAATCAGAAGCCCCTGTCAATGGTGTTCCCTTCACCGATGCATACGCTCGCATCATCATGGTTACCATTTCTTCTCGTGTGATTTTGGCATTCGGCTCGAAAATCGACTCGCTTTTTCCAGTTACAAAGCCAGCTTTAACTGCGATAGAAACGGGCTCTGCATACCATGCGCCTAAAGCAACATCAGTAAACTTCAGCTCTCCCTGCGCTGTTAAGTTAAATGCTCTTACAAGCATAGCCGTAAATTCAGCGCGAGTGACCGAACGTTCCGGCTCGAAGGTTGATGCGGAGCTATCAATAATGCGCTTAGACGTTAATTCCTGGATCATGCTTAATGCCCAGTGTGTTGAAGGTACGTCAGTAAAATTCTTTTTAAATTCAAGAACCGCATATTTGCTGAAATGATGAACTTCCGCAACCAGTTCTCCGTTCTCATATCGTCCTCCGATATACTCAACTGATCCATTGTCGGCGATATAATAGATTCCCGTCAAACTCGGGTTCATTGAAGGATCGACTTTGAAGCGAATCGTAATAGGTTGATTGAATTGTGTTAAATTCGTTGTTATTCCGTCTTTAGACACATGAGACAAGCCAAAATCATATACTTCGCCAGAAAGCTTCAGCTGTGCTTGGCTGAGAGCCTCTCCTTTGCCAAGAATATTTATCGCCTCAGATTCTGGCAGAGGATTAACCCTCAAAACGATGTTGCCGGCCTTCAGATTGGCCTCTGGCACTAGGTTCGTCAGTTGTTTGATCAGTTCTGCAGGTACGTCCAGAGTTACTTTATCCTGCTGAATCGCCAATTGATTTTTTCCGATCAAATCAGTCGTGTTAGCTGGAAGAACGATTTCTTTTGCAGTTGACGGAACGTTGAGTGTCACCTTACCGTCAGCAGTCGATTTTTTGAGATCTTCGTCCTTAATTACTTGTTGATCCTTTTTATCATTGACAGGAACAGTAGGTCCAGAATTACCTGATGTGCTTCCAACGTATGGACCATAGTCTTGTTCTCCGCCGATAGGTGCACCATCTACGGTTTTCGCAATTACTACTACCGCAATGCTTGCGGTGCTCGCTTGGGAACCATCGGATGTTCTTGTTACTTCCAAAACGAGATTCACGATTGTTTGTGCTGTTGGCGGAACAATCGTTCCATTAAGAGCAATAACGCCTGTGTTGCTTGAATTCTTGATCGCTACGGTAAACCCTGACGGTACCGTCGGCAGCGTTAACGCAGTAGCATCCTTCGCTGGCGCTGTGATCGTCGTAATTGTCGCCGCAACTTCTGCTGCTGTTTGTTGGACTATAGATTTCGCAGGTACGACTACCGCAATGCTTCCTGCACTCGCTTTGGAATTATCGGATGTTCTTGTTACTTCCAATACGAGATTTACGGTTGTTTGTGCTGTTGGCGGAACAATCGTTCCATTAAGAGCAATAACCCCTGTGTTGCTTGAATTCTTGATCGCTACGGTAAACCCTGACGGCACCGTCGGCAGCGTTAATGCAGTAGCATCCTTCGTTGGCGCTGTGATCGTCGTGATTGTCGCCGCAACTTCTGCTGCTGTCTGTTGAACTATGCTTTTTGCAGGTACAACCACCGGAATGATGTCGGTATATGCAGATTGTCCATCCGAAGTACGGGTTACCTCAAGCACGAGAAGTACGGTTGTCTCCGCAGCTGGAGGGTAAATCGTTCCATTTACATTAATAACGGAAGGATCATACGTTTGTTGAATCGAGATCGTAAACCCTGGAGGTACGTTTGGCAGTGTTACATGTGTGGCGTCTTTGGCAGGAGCCTGAATTGACGTAATGGAGTCAGCTATCGTCTCAGGATCTGCTTCTTGCACTTCTACATTAGCTACAGCTTGAATTGTTGTACCATAGACGGCTCCCGTTACGGTAAAGCTTCCTACAGATGCATACTGGCTAGAGTCTATGCTACTCCACGTTACATCAACCGATTTGGTTGTATTATCGTTGTATACCGCTGTTACGACTGATGGCATAACTGGAGCCACCGTTGGCCATGTAGTGACACTCACCTGTTGAAAGCCTGTTATGGCTTTTTCAGGGATTAATTTAATATAGTCGATAACAAATTCATAGGTTTTCGTCATTGCCGGGTTTTTGCCTACGATCTCAAATTTAAAAGTATGGTTGCCCGGAGTAAATATATGTTTGCCAAGACTTGTGGAGAGATATCCTGCACTAGTCGTAACGACGTATTGATCGACAGGGCTGCCAAGGGCTACTCCATCCACGTACGTCTGGAATATTCCTCTGGCATCATTTCTCTTATAGCCAAATACGACCTCGTAAGTACCGGCTGTTGGAACGTTGCCTGTAAATTCAACATATTGATCTTTGAGTGCAGTAAAGGTAAGCTGTAAATTTGCGCCCCCGCTTGCAGTTGCTTCACTATTTGTTTTCTTCGTTAAATTTGAAGGGTTTGATAGTGTAAGGTCTTTCTCTTCAAAGAGAATGAAAGAACCTAAACTTTGACTTGTTCCCGGTACGATTACCGTAATATTGCCTGTATCCTTCGTGATGCCGTCAAATGTTCGTGCTACTTCCAGCACCAATTTTACTGTAGTATCGGAAGACGGAGGGGTAATTGTTCCGTTCGTATTAATAACCGTTGTTTTATCCGAGCTTTTGATTCTTATCGTATATCCGGATGGCACAGAAGGTAGTGTTATATTCGTCTCGCCTTTTACCGGAGCTGTAATGCTCGTAATTCCTGAAGCGATACTTAGAATCGGATCCTTTAGAGAAGCGATAAACCTCGCTTGCGCTTCGTAACCCTGGCCGTTTCCGCTGATTATTTTTGCGCGCAGTGTCATGGATTGGTTGATTGTAAAGCTTCCGGTATACAAGTTGGAACCGGCATTTGGTGTACTTCCGTCTGTCGTATAACGTATTTCCGCTTGAGGATCGACAGTATGTAAAGTAATTTGCTGCGTTCCAAAAAATTCTGAACCATAAGGTTCCATAGATAGTTTGGAAATTTTAAGTAGTCTGACGCCATGAGGTTCAATGCTCTCGCTGTACGATGACTTAGTGCCAATGATGGAATGAGACCACATGTCACTAACGAGATAACTACCGCTAAGCCCCAAATCGTTGGCGAAATCTATAGATCTTGTCTGTGGGGTGTCTTCCCTGTTAAATAAAGCGACGACCCAAGTACCGTCAGGCAGTTGGCCTTTCCATATTTGACTTAACGGATTCTTCACGTCTCTGGACAACGGTTTGCCAACAAAGCCCCGTTTATTCATATCGAGAATTTCCCAGTTTTTATAATAAACATCATTATTAGCGATATTCGAATAATTATCACCAATAAAAATGCTGCTTCCGGCCATAGCCAGCAAACTCATTCTTGTTTTCTTTTCCGCATCCGTTCCGCCGGAACTCATAATGCTGAAATCACCGTCAAGGACAACTTTCCCCGGCCCGGATAAATCCGAAAAGTAAACGAGTCCGTCAAATAAATTATAGGCTGGCGGCCATGTGTCAGCCCTAAGCGTGCCTCTATTACGTAAGCTGGTGTGATACCAAACGCCTGGTTGAGTAGCATCTGTTCTCCAGTCCTCACTGGCTCTCAATAAATCAGCCGTTACTACTTCATCGGCTGCGTGATTGACGTTATTGGTGTTGGCGTAATATAAAATGATATCATTGCCAGCAGCCTCTCTCATCCAATCATATAATTTTTTCACAGCCGCATGCCCATATGCGTTTTCGTAATAACGTAAGAAGTCGATTTTAAGCAAATCTACCCCTACGCTAATGTAATATTTGATCATACCCTGAACGTATTCCTTCGATCCGGGTGTGTCGGGATCGACCATGTATCTCGTTTGATGCATATATTTCGGATCATCCCTGATGATACTGCTAAGAGGAATATTTGTGCCCACGACTTTCAAATTGGTGGGATCTTTGGCAATATCCTGATGAAGCCAGGAAGGATTATAATAGATTCCTAGCTTCAAGCCTTTTGAATGAACGTAATCCGACCAATATTTCCAATCATGCTGCCAATCATTCTTATAATTTGTAATGTATCCGTCTGAGTTGTGCATCGTAGCGTCGCCAACCCAACCGTCTAAATTTATATATTCATACCCGTAATCTTTGAAATTATCTGCAATCCAATCTGTATTCGCTTTCATACGCGCCTCGGTAAAGCTTCCACTGTAAGGTGTGGCATGCCACCCCAAGATACCGGAACCTTTTTGCGTAAATACGGTATCCGTTGCATACACATTAGCAGGAGTGAGCGTGCAGCTCAAAATCATAATCAATGAAACGACCGATAGACTCATAATCCTTAAATAATTGTTAAGCCCTTTATTTTTCATGTGCTGGCTCCTTTTCTTTTGTTTGACTGTAAGCCCTTTCATTTAAATTGAATCTTTTTGGATTCGATAGTTTTATTATAAAGAGCTGAGCGTCAATTCAGAATTTAATATCTTAACATAAATGTTTAATATCATTAAGTTAATTGTTCAATTTTTGACATGGGAGGAGCATCAGCGATGTATATGCTGCTTGAAGCATATCTTTGCCACAACGGCAAGGAAATGCTTCCAAAATCACAATATAAACGGGATCCGCAGCTGCAGATCACCGTTTATATTCATTGAACTATCGTTTTCCGTAGTTTAGTTTAATCCTCGCTTTTTATTCTTTCCAAAGCTTGTTCAATGGTTTCATACTTAATGTTATCGTATTCCCATTCCAAAACAGGAGAAAGTGTATATCTTTTCGAAGCCTTAGGCATACGCTCAATTATATCGTTTCTGAGAGGATGTTGTTCGTGTTTCCTTATCATTCGGGGAAAAATCAAATTCCAAATCCTTATTACCGGTCTGTACCTCAGGGACAATATTATAACCCTTATTCCGAAGCAGGATGGTTTTGATGGCATTATCCCATAGAATCGGAAGGAAGTTTTCGGCATTCTCAACGGCTTACTTTTGTCCTCGTGCATGGTCCTGGGCTGATGCTCACTTTTGGGATGGCGTAGCTGCGGTACTGCGTAGTCAAGGGAACATAGTCTACACTCCAGAATACGCAGGCCATGGAACTGATCCAAATAAAAATGTCACTCATGCAATGATTACAAAATCAGTCGTTGATTATATTAGACACCTGAACCTGTACGATTTTATTCTCGTTGGGCACAGCTTTGGTGGAACAGTCATCCAAAAAGTTGCTGAACAGGTACCTGATCGTATTAAACGTTTGGTCTTCTGGGATGCGTTCGTATTAAAAGACGGAGAATCGGTTGTTGATGAGTTCCCGCCTCAAACGAGAAAAGGTTTTGAACAGCTTAGAGCCATGTCGAATGACGACACAATCATGCTTCCGTTTGATTTGTTTCGAGTTTTGTTCGTAAATACGGCCACCACCGAGGATGCTAAACTTTTTTATACAAGTGTAGCTCCTGAGCCGGCTAAACCGCTTTTCGAGAAACTGGATCTTAAAGCGTTCTACGCGCTACAAACCCCCAAAAGCTATGTATATTTCTACCAAGATAATGTATTGCCTCAAGGGGAAGGCTACGGTTGGAATCCCCACATGTCAATACGACTGGGTCTGTTCCGCCTGATCGTTGGCGATGGGGACCACTTTACGGATACACGCACAAGACCGGCTTATTTGGCACAGAAGATTTACGATGCAAGTCGGGATTGATTCACTCAAGCGTAAATATGCTTGAGTTTTTTTTGCACGGGGAATATGCTATTCTGCCCGTTGAACAGGCTACCGATAATCTCGGTAGCCTGTTGTCGTGGAGCTATAGTTCTCCCGTTAGTCATAATGAACGAGGCGGCCCTCATTCGCCTAACGTAGGTTGCTTTTGGTTAGAATGAGTAGTGGATTCTACTTAAAACCAAATGCAGAGCTACAATTCGAAAGGAGCCGCTATTATGAAGGATTTCACAAAATTTGTTGGTTTAGACGTTTCAAAAGATTCAATTTCT
>NZ_VRTT01000120.1 GCF_008017805.1 Paenibacillus sp. N3.4
GCTAAGCATTCCCCGAAGGAAATACTCCGCTCGACTTGCATGTATTAGGCACGCCGCCAGCGTTCGTCCTGAGCCAGGATCAAACTCTCCATAATAGTGAACGATTGCTCGTCCGTATATCTGAAAGCTTAATTGCTCATTTGCGTTGCTAGCGAGATTTTGCAATCTCAATTGTAGTCACTTACGTGACTGAATTTGCTGATTTGCTTCATTCATTTGTTCAGTTTTCAAGGAGCTTTATTCCGTTACCGTTTAAAGCGTTACTGCGTCGCTCTTGCGGTGACAAGAACATATGTTATCAGGTTTCAAAACGAAATGCAAGCATATTTATTCATCCATTATCTGACAGCCCCGAAAACCCCATGGTTATAGCATTCTGATGCTTTAACCCATATTTGTCATCCAGATCAGTGTCATTCAAAATCATCTTCTAAGAAAAGTACCCTGTCAGACATAAGCAGGTCCAACAGGGTCATGATGGTATTATTACTATCCCATCCAAACAGTTCCTTCTATATACTGAATCACACAATGCTTAAATATGTCCTGCTTCCCGCCCGCTCATATCTTACTTAAGCATAGATATCATTCATGGTTGATTAGCTTTCACCTAATAACTGTAGAAGCTCCTGCTCGTCATCAATGATACGAATACCGAGCTCTTGCGCCTTAGTAAGCTTACTACCGGCGCTTTCCCCTGCAATCACAATATCTGTTTTCTTAGAAACACTACCCGTGATCTTGGCGCCTAATGCCTCTAACTTCTTCGCGCATTCGTCGCGACCCATAGTAGGCAAAGTACCTGTCAGGACGATTGTTTTACCAAAAAACGGATTGTCCGGGCTCGCCATAGCGACTGTCGGCTCTTCTGCAATCGGATTTACACCCGCTGCCAACATACGTTCAATACTGGATACCATAACAGGGTCATGGAAAAATGTATAAATACTATCCGCTACGATGCCACCCACATCTGGGAGTCCAATCAACTCTTCAGGAGCTGCAGCCATGATTTTTGACAAGCTGCGGTAATAGTCCGACAGCACCTTGGTTGTTGTTTTGCCCGAATTGGGGATGCCCAGCGCATAAAGGAAGGAAGCCAAGTCGCGAGACTTGCTTTTCTCAAGCGCATCCAAGAGATTTCGGGCCTTCTTCTCGCCGAAGCGATCGAGTTTAACGAGATCGTCGAATTGCAAGGTGTACAGATCAGCAGGATCGCGAACACCCAGCTCTTGATGCAGCTGTGAAGCCGTCATTTCGCTGAAAAATTCAATATCCATCGCATCGCGCGAAGCAAAGTGCGCCATCCGTCCGACCAGCTGCGGACTACAGCCGAGACGATTCAGACAAAACAGATGGGCTCCCCGCATCTCCAGTTCACTGCCGCAAGACGGGCAATGCGTCGGATACGGAATTTCTTCGCCGTCATTCTCCTCGGTCACTTTACCGAGAATTTCCGGAATGACGTCGTTGGAGCGACGGATGTAGACGAGACTGCCTAAGGCGTGCTTAAGATTCTTGCGTTCAATATCACCGATATTGTTGAGCGTACAATTCTGTACGGTTACTCCTGCGAGATCAACGGCCTCTACGCGAGCTAATGGGGTGATTTTGCCAGTACGACCAACTTCCCAAGATACGCTTTGTAGAATGGTCGTGGCTTCTTCCGCTTCGAATTTATATGCAATGGCCCAGCGAGGGAATTTCTCGGTATAACCAAGCACTTCACGCGTCCGCATATCGGTAAGCTTCACGACACTTCCGTCGATCAGAAAGTCAAAGCTTAAGCGTTCCTCAGCAATTCGCTCCAGCTCAGCTGTTACGTCCTCAATCGCGTTAAAATAGCGCGTGCGATTACTGATTTTAAAATGATTGTCCTGAAGGAACTGCACCATCTCTTGATGGTTGTTAAATTGGATCCCGTCTGAGTAACCAACATTGTAAAAGAAAGCATTCAGCTTCCGTTCAGCGGTTACCTTCGGATTGAGATTACGCAGAGCCCCTGCAGCTGCGTTGCGAGCGTTTTTGAGCGGGTCTGCGGCTGTCTGATTGTACGCTTCGAGTACAGAGAGGAACATCATTCCCTCACCTTGCACCTCAATCCTCCCGTCCTTATACGGAATTTCAAGAGGTATCGTTTTAATTGTCTTGATCTGCGCTAAAATACCCTCGCCGACGGTACCATTGCCACGAGTAGAGGCTTGAATAAGCTGGCCATTATCGTATGTCAGGTTAAGTGTTAACCCATCAAATTTCAGTTCCACGACATAGGTCGGATCAGGCAGTGGTTGTTCCGGATTTTTGGTATTATAGTCCGCGATGAGCTTAAGTACACGTGTATGCCAAACCTGTAAATCGTCGGCATTCTGGGCTTTGTCCAAACTCCACAGACGGGATAAATGGCGATGCGGTTCGAAGCCTTTGAGAATATCTCCCCCGACTCGTTGTGTAGGCGAAGAAGGCAGGACTATGCCTGTCTCCTTCTCTAACGCGGTCAATCTATCATAAAGAGCATCCCACTCTGCATCCGAAATCGTGGGTTTATCCAACGTGTAATAATTATGATTGTGCTTGCTGATTTCTTGGATGAGGGTTGTCATTGCCGCGATGGCATCTGTCATAACGGGCTCTTCCTCTCTATTGGGAATACATGATCTTGTTTCCTATACCTTCGTTATCGGAGCGAACTTGGCCAAAAGCCGCTTCAGCCCGACAGGCGCCGGGAAAGCAATCTGCAGCTCGGTGTCGTCACCCGAGCCTTTCACGGATACGACCGTGCCGACGCCCCACTTGCCATGCGACACCTTGTCGCTGGCTTTGTAGTCCGGCACCGCGCCGCCTGCGGCAGGCTGCGGAGCACGGAACGCAGGCTTCGCCCCAGCTGCGGGACTTGGCGCAGCCGCGCCACTGCTAGGCCGTCCGAAAGCGGACGGCGTGCCCCAAGCGGAAGAGCCGCTGGAACTGCGGCTCGCAGAACTGCTGGCGGCGCTGCTGCCGCCGCTGCTTCCCCACGAGCTGGTACGGCCAGCTCGAGAAAAACCTCCACCGCCGGAGCCGCCCATCGAGACGTTCTCCAGGAGTTCCTTCGGAATCTCCTGAAGGAACCTCGATGGGGAGTTGGCGGCGGTGCGGCCGAAGAGCGTGCGCATACGCGCGCACGTCAGGAAGAGCTCTTGCTCGGCGCGCGTGATACCCACATAGGCCAAGCGCCGCTCCTCTTCAAGCTCTTCATTATCCGCGAAGGCGCGGCTGTGCGGAAAGACGCCTTCTTCCATGCCAATGATGAAGACAACGGGAAATTCCAGACCTTTGGCGCTGTGCATCGTCATGAGTACAACGGCATCCTGTTCTTCTTCGCTCTTATCTTTATCGAGTGTATCAATATCTGCTATTAACGCCAGATCCGTCAGGAATGAGATCAACGACTTATCCTCATTCCGTTTCTCGAACTCCATCGTCACCGACAGAAACTCATCAATATTTTCGAGACGAGCCTTGGATTCAATGGTATTCTCCCGCTGCATCTCCAAGCGATACTGCGACATTTCCAGTATTTTCTCGGTCAGCTCCGTTACTGATAAGTATTCAACCATACGGTTCAAGTTATCAATCATTTCTCGAAAATCCGCTAAAGCATGTTTCGCTTTTGAATTGATTTCCAAGGAATCGACTTCCTCCAGCATCGCATAGAGCGAAATGCCTCTGCGCCCCGCCATGTCGGCTACTTTATCCATGGTCGTATCTCCGATGCCTCGCTTCGGAACGTTCACGATCCGACTCAAGCTGATATCATCGTCAGGATTGGAGATCAGACGCAGGTAAGCCAAAATATCTTTAATCTCTTTGCGATCATAGAACTTCACGCCGCCAACGATCGTGTAGGGAATATCGGATTTGATCAAAATTTCCTCTATCACCCGGGACTGAGCATTCGTCCGATACAATATAGCGTGATGACCGAACTTCTTGCCGTTGGATTTGTTTTTATTAATTTCGTTGGTAACGAAATAACCTTCTTCATATTCGGAGTCGGCTTGATACAGCTTAATGCCAACGCCGCCCTCTTTATCTGTCCACAAATTTTTGGGTTTACGGCCGGTATTATTGGCAATGACCTTATTGGCAGCTTGCAGGATGTTCGAAGTGGATCGGTAATTTTGCTCCAACAGAATCGAGGTCGCATTCGGATAATCTTTTTCGAAATTAAGAATATTGGAAATATCGGCTCCACGCCAACGGTATATGGATTGGTCGCTGTCTCCGACGACGCAAATGCGCTTATGTTTAGCCGCAATCATTTGGCAAAGCATATACTGTGCCCTGTTCGTATCCTGATACTCATCGACATGTATATATTGAAATTTGTTTTGATAAAAATCCAGCACTTCCGGAACTTCTTTAAACAAATGAATCGTCGCCATAATTAAATCATCGAAATCCAGGGAATTGTTGCTTCGTAATTTTTTTTGATAAAGCGTATAAATTTTTGAGGTTAGACCATCGAAGTAGTCTCCGATTTTATCTTCAAATTGCTTAGGAGAAATGAGTTCGTTTTTGGCCGTGGAAATAGCTGCTTGAAAGGTTTTGGGCTCATATTTCTTTGTATCGATGTTGAGCTCTTTGCAGCAAGTTCGAATCACAGAAAGCTGATCGCCGGAATCCAAAATGGTAAAATTCGACGTAAAACCGATTCGAGTAATGTCTCTGCGCAGCATGCGCACACACATGGAGTGAAAGGTGGAAACCCAAATATCATTCCCGCTTCCGCCAACCAGCTTACCGACACGATCTTGCATTTCGCGTGCGGCTTTGTTCGTAAACGTAAGGGCCAAGATGCTCCAAGGGGCCGCCTTGCGCGTGCCGATTAAGTAAGCAATGCGATGCGTCAGTACCCGTGTCTTGCCGCTTCCCGCTCCAGCCATAATAAGAAGAGGTCCGTCAACTGCTTCAACCGCTTTGCGCTGCTGCGGATTTAGCCTTTTAATGGCATCTAAAATATTTACCGTCTCGTTCATAAGTTACCTTCCTGTTCTATCAAGGTTCACGGTCTGAAGAGCCTTCTCCAGATCACTATAAATGATGTTGCCTACTACGATGGTATCCGCGACTTCCGCAGCCTCTCTGGCCTTATCCAAACTATCGATCCCCCCGCCATAGAACAAACGCGCATGATCCACAACCTGACGTGTGCGCCGAACAAGCTCCATGTCACCGAAGGTCCCGCTATATTCCATGTATACAATGGGCATGCGGAAAAGCTTGTCTGCCATACGCGCATAAGCAGCTACATCCTTCGCATCTAAGTCTGTGCGAGCCGAGGTTAGCTTTGCGGCCGTCGCTTCTTTATTCAATATAATATAGCCTTCGGCTACGACTTCGTCCCAGTTCAACATAGAACCGTATTCCTTTAATGCCTCATGATGATGCCCAACGATATATAGGGGATCATCCGCATTCAGTACCACCGGAATCAAAAACAAATCAAAGCCGGGTACAACAGCCTCTTGATTGGAGATTTCCAACACACAAGGCACTTCATATTGGCGAATCCGTGAAAGAAGATCCACCGTATTCTCGAAGGTTACCCCCGTGGAGCCGCCGACCATAATGGCGTCCGTCCCAGACTGGCAAAGCCGGTCCAGTGTTTCATCTGTCAAATCTCGATCCGGATCAAGCTTAAATACATGCTTCCACTTGCGTATATCGACGATCAATGGTTTCCCTCCGATTAGGCGACAACTTGCCATACTATCAACAGTCTATGCTACACATTCGGACGTGTCAAATGACAAAAGACGGACGAAATGTCCGCCTTTGCTCGTAATTTCTCATTAAATAAATGTCCAGTGGCCAAGAAGGGAGTAGACAGCAATTTAAGAACGAATGTTCCTAGTTTCAAATGTATGGCAGTTTTCCAAACGAATAAAAACAGCCGGCCCTTTCTAGAGGACCAGCTGTTCTTCCTGTTATTTCACCTCGATATTGAAAACCTTCTCTATATGTAGGTCGGTATGATCGTTCTGCTGCAGTTCAATCTTGATCTCATGCTTACCCGTTGCCAAATTCGATAGCTTCACAGGTGCATTTTGACTCAGCATAGCCTTCTGTTTGCCGTCTACATAGAGATGCAGGTGCCCTTCGCCATTCACATTTTTCTTATCCATGTGATCGGCCGAAAGTTGGAAATTGCTCGTCGTATACGTAATTGTTGCGTTGCGTCCGTCCAGCGTAATTTTTCCGTCAATTGCTGGCTGCTTTCCAGCCACTGTCGTTTTGCTGCTCTCCGTGCCGGTTTGTGCAACTGTTGTTGTTACCTTGCTCCCTGTGCCTGCTCCAGTCACTGCCACTTCTTTGGAACCACAAGCTGTTGTAATTGCACCTAATAGTAGTAAAGAAGCTGTGCCATACACCCATTTTGCATTCATCAGCAATTCACCCACCCTTTTCCCACATAGATTGGACATCCTCTGCTAACTTATATATGAGTGACAAGCTGTTTCCATTCCATGAATTTTTTAAAATAGGACGAAATATAGAAAACGAATCAGGGAGCAGTGAAACACTTCATGGGCACGTTGGAACAATGCTAACTTTGCAGCCGACATGGCGTCATTACGACGGAGCACCATTTGGTCCCCCGTGAAAAAGAGGGCTCTTCGCTGCCAACAGCAGCGCTATGCATCCCATGCCACAAACAAATTCATGCTCTCTTTACGAATGAACAGCTGGAACAGAGCTTAAACACGATTGCCGCACTGCGTGAAAACAAAGAAATGCGCAGCTTTCTCAAATGGATTCGCAAGCAATCGCCTACCACGTTGCCTCGCACACGAAAATCCAGACATCTCCAAAAGCGCTGATAATCCAAAAAGCGCCCTTCAGCATACATGCTGTGGGCGCCTACAAGTTGTCTTTGATCGAAATCAGAAGCTGTATTTGCTTCCTTCGTGCTGACGGCTGCTGTTCGAGCTGTCGGAAGACTGGGAGCTTTGAGCGCTTTGAGGGCTCCGCGCTGACTGGCCTGAATGGGATGACTTGACCGTGTACCCGGTCGCATCCGAGGCGGAAGATGCCGAAGCTGTGTAGCCTTGATTTGGATTCCCGTAACTTTGGTCTTGCAAGCTTTGCCCCTGCATCCCTTGCAGGTCGCTGTAGGACTGCTGTTGAACCTGCTGATTGGACGCATAACCCTGATTATTATAGACCGCATTCGGGAATGCGGCAGCGTTGATCGTTTGCTGCGGTTGGAAAGACGCTTGCTGTATGGCTGCAATCTGATTCTGATTTTGGTTCTGTTGATGAATCGGAGCCAGATTCGGATTCATCTGCTGATTCTGCTGTTGCTGATAACCGTTGTTACCTGATGCTTGATTCAGATTATGCTGGACGAAGGATTGAAGCTTTGCCGAGCATTGGCTTTGCTTCTGAATTTCTTGTTGAATCTGTTGTGACGCTGCCGGCTGGATTTCATAACCACCGAGCTTCTGGATTTCCTGAAAGACGGCAGATTGATCTTGAAGCGTCTTTTGCAGTAAGGTTTGGAAGGTTTGGCGGACCTGCGGGTTTGATGCTTCCAATACCGCCGTCGTATATTCGCGAGCCGTTCGTTTTAATTCAGACAGGACAAAGTTAGCCAAATCCTGTTCTTCCAAATAGACTTGCTGCTGCTGTCCTTGGCTTTGCGTTTGCTGATTATAAGGGGACGAGCCAAAGGACTGTTGCTGATAACCATTTTGCTGATACACGGTTCACACACCTCCTGGTTTTAAAAATTAATGAGTCATTCCGGATTGTTGCTGCAGGGTGTTCATCAGATTGCTGATGTTTTGCAAACGTTCCTGGGAAAGATGAGACAATGTTTGTTTCAAAGATGGACTTTGGCATTCTACCGCGCCCTGTACACAAAGCTTTGTAAGCAGTTCTTCATTTTTCAATGAATCTGATATGTAGGCGAGCTCTTTGCCGGAAATTGCTTGGTTTCCTTGATTGTACATGTGAATGTTACCCTCCTTTCCGTTCTTGCTTATAGATTTCCCATTTTATTCCGTTTTATGTATGCACGAGAAAAAAGACGACTACTTCCCATAAGGGAAATAATCGTCGTCTTTTTTTACTTAGACGCTTCTTCCGGCTTGCCAGCGTAAGCATCCGCTACCTTTTGCACATCTGCCGCAGTCAATAAGTAAGCCCACTCGCCGCCTTGTTTCGCCAGCCAGACTTGATCTTGACTAAGCTTGCCTTCATAAACCTCAGTAGTATCCTTGCCGTCCACAGACAATCCTATTTCTACTTTAAACTCTCCGTTCGCAGTAGACTGCGATGAAGCAGGCTGCGGGAGCTGAGCCGTATGCAGGAAAGACAGTTGATCCAGCAGCGGACTTGCTTCCGAGCCTTTCAAATCCTTATCGCCAAGTTTCCAACTCGCTTCTGCAGTGACTTTATCCTTGTCTGTCTTAGCGAGCATCCAAGATTGTCCTTTCCAGGTCAACTTCACGTTCTGTACCTTATCGTTATCGAACAAGAACGGGCTCGTTGCGGTAAAATCAACAGGCGCTTTTTGAAGTGAGGCTAGAGATTGATCGCTCACTTGATACACAGCGGAGCTCCCTCCACCTGAACGTAAGAATATCCTTGGATCGGAAGGGCCGCACCGACCTGCAGCCCTTTCTTTGATCCATCCTTTAAGGTAACTTCATAAGTACCAAGGGGGTTATCTAAACCATATTTGGCCAGGTCAGTCGTTTTATCCTCCACGACCTTTGTGGAAGCAACTAATCCAAGAGCATCCAGCCAGGAGCCAATTTGATTCGTGCTTGTAGGCGCTGCCGCCGGTTTTTTCATATCCCAACCGTTTCCGTTACGGCTTAGTTCAACCTGCTGCTCTTCCGTTTTCAGACTGATGGATTGTACGTCTTCTTGCTTCAGTGTCAGGAGCGAAGTCGGTTCATCTTTTTTCTCTTGAAAGAAGTCTTTGGTCGATGCGTACCAGAAACCGCCGATACAAATGACAACTAACAGAACTGTAGGAATAAACCGTTTCATCCGCGTCTCCTCCTCCACCAGATCAACCCGCCAATAAGTAAGAACAGAAGCGGTAGGAACACAATGGTGACGAGGAAGATCGTATTCGCTTGGCTAGGCGTAATCATCGCCTGTTGGAACGCATCCCCTTGACGTGGGCGGATCGTCACTTGATCCTTCTGTTCCTGCAGCCAACCGATGCTGTTCAAAGCAAAGTCTTTGTTCCCTTGATTTTGGATGTCCTCATCCAGTACGAACGTAGAGCCTCCCAAAATAACAGCCTTTGGCTTATTGTCTTTGCCTTCAATCGCATAACCAAGATTCAACGGACCTTTGATATCCGCAGCATCTTGCTTCGTCTTGGATTGCGCTAGTGAAATAATATCCGTTTCACCGTAGGCTTTATCTGTTGTTTTGAGCAGCAGCGATTTCGTCCAGTCTGGCGCACTATCGTCAGCATTCAGGCTGATCGCCAGTGACAACATGGTAATCAAATTATTGCTGGCCAACTTGTTCGTAATATCATGGGAACCATACTCTGCAATAATCGTTAACGGGTCATACAGTGATGTTTGTTTAGGCTCAATTGCCACAGCATGCTGGTCCTGAACGCCGAACGTTTTCATGATGGCATCGATATTTTTCCACTGGGTTGCCATATCTTTGTTGAAGCCAAGAGCGAGATAAATTTTGCCTTTATCCTTCAAATAAGCTTGAATCAGCTCAGCTTCCTTATCATTCAGATCGTTTTGAGGTCCAAGCAGCATGAGCATCTGCGCATCGTCCGGTATTTTACCCTCGCGATACAAATTAAGGTCCTTCACCACATAGTTGGCGCCTTCCAGACTGCTTTTCAAAATCGTTAGCGCATTAAGCGGGTATTCTTGATGCCCGGATAGCAAGTAAACCGTATGCTTCTCAGTGGAAGTTAAACTCTTAATAGCCTGTGTAAACTTCTCTTCACCGCCGAACGTATAGGAACCGTCCTGTTGACCGTTGAATAACTCGGTAAAGTTCACATTCTGCTTCTTGCTGCCCATCTCAAAAATAACAGTTCCACTTTGATCCACTCCGTACTGCTTGGCCTTAGAAGGCTCCTTCAGCATATCGTATTGGTCAACAGTGATTTTACTGCTTTGTTTCTTATACTCGGCAATCATGTCCGTTGCTTGACGCGTTACAAACTCGCTTGTGTCTCCGCTATTGGTGAAAGCGATAATGTGAAGATCTTGATTTAAATCTTTTAGCGTCGACACCGTTTGCTCCGAGAGCGTGAAGCTTTTATTTTTCGTCAAATCCACCTGAAAGCCTTTCAGCGAATGAAGGAAGATGGTCAGAATGATGAAAATGCCGATAACGGCGATTGATAAAACAGTCGCATTAGTACCCCGTATCCACTTATTCATCCCGCTCACCTCCAACGCTTTCTTTCAAGGACTTGTATGCTAAGAACCAGGAACACGGCTGCTAATGTGATATAAAAAAGGATGTCTCCGCCATGCAGGACGCCTTTTTGCAAATTACTCAAATGACTCGTTAGCGAAAATTGAGCAACCCAATCCTTCATCTTGCCTGTCATGCTGCCGCTCACCCAATCGAGCAGCCACAATAAGAGCAAAATAACAAAGCCGGATATCCCCGCAACCATCTGATTGCTGGACAAACTCGAAGCAAAGAGGCCGATGGCCATCATCGCGCAGCCAAGCAAGAACATACTGAGATAAGACAGCCACATAACGGGCTTATCTAACGTTCCGAAGGCTGACATAATCAGTGGGTAAATTAAGCTGATCGCCACTAGCCCTACCTGTACGATAAAAGCCGACAAATATTTGCCGAGCACGATTTCGCCGATACCTGCAGGCGACGTCAACAATAATTCATCCGTTCCCTGACGGAACTCATCCGCAATGAGCCGCATCGTTAAGAGCGGGATAATAAAGAGAAACACGAAAGATGTATTGCCGATAACGGATCGCGCATCTACAATCGGCGGCTGACCGTTAACGAAATTAATATAGAAGAAGAAGCTGGATAGCAGCATATAAAAAGCGAACGCCACGTAAGCTACAGGCGAAAAGAAATACATCTGCAGCTCTTTGGAGCAAATGGCCCAGATTCTACGCATCAGTATCTACCTCCTTCTCGGAAGAAGACTCGGGAGCAGTTGGCTCGTCTGTTGTCAGCTTGAGGAAGATATCCTCTAAGCTGAGGCTTTCCCGCTTCATCTCGAGAATCGGGTAGCCTGCCTCGGCGAGGCGGAAGAACAGCGCTTCGCGGATATCGGAGCGATCCGCTGAGGTCACAAGCAGCTTCACGGACTCAGCTGCGGCTCGCACAGCAGCATCCGCGTCTTGAGGAACAGCGTCTGTTTCAACCGCTGTAGAAGCTTCCGTCGGCACAGAAGCATCAGCGCCGACTTCTTTGACGGCGGAGACCGCCTCCAGGCTGCGCAATTCGGTCAAAATCCGCTCGCGAGGTCCTTTGACCTCGAGCGACACCTCGAACGTCTCGCCCATCGTACGGCCGAGCTGCTCGGGTCGCTCGTCGAGAACGACGCGCCCTTGGTTAATAATCAAAACGCGGTTACAGATCGCGTTAATTTCAGGCAAAATGTGCGTGCTCAGCAGCACCGTATGATTTTCGCCCAGCTCGTGAATCAGCTGGCGGATTTCGATAATCTGCTTGGGATCGAGGCCCGACGTGGGCTCGTCCAGAATAAGCAGATCCGGTTGATGCAGGATGGCTTGCGCGAGACCCAAGCGCTGCTTATAGCCCTTAGACAAGGAGCGGATAATTTGCTTCTCCCGTCCTTGCAGACCAAGCTTGTCGATCGCTTCGCCGACTCGCAGCTTTTGCTCCCGTGCAGGTACATCACGAAGATTCGCGATAAACTGTAAGTAAGACTGTACCGTCATTTCCGGATAGAGCGGCGGTGTTTCTGGCAAATAGCCGATTTTGCGGCGGGCTTTCTTCGGGTTGTCTGCCATGGACAGGCCATCGACCCAAATTTGACCACGCGTCGGATTCAAATATCCCGTTATCATGCGCATTGTCGTTGTTTTGCCAGCACCATTCGGCCCTAAGAAGCCGACGATTTCGCCGCGCTGCATCGAGAAATCGATGTTATGTACACCACGATCATTTTCGTACAGCTTGCTGACTTGTTTGACCTCAAGCATCCAAGATCCCCCATTCTCATACTTTCTTTCATATAAACCATCATCACTATACCCGTGCAACAATAAACCAACCTTAAGCAAATCTGAAAAATAGATTAAAAAAATGTGTCTAATTTGTGAACAAACAAATGATGGCGGATGTTAGTAAGCCGCAAGCCTTTTAATGCTAAGGAAAAGACGATATCGAAAACTTGTTGATTTTTCATTGAGTTAGCTAATTGGGGCGGACATAAACCATTTTGGGGCTAATGCGTGCATCAAACTTAAAGTAGGCAACGAACGGGCTTGCTAAAACAAGACGACAATAAGGATATGCTGATCCAAACGGATATCGCCAGTTACTGGATTACATTTACCCTCGAATGCAGAAAAACCGTCAGAAAGAAAAAATCCTTCTGACGGTTCTATCTGCAAGCGCGCTTTCCAGCGTTATAGCAGTGTTGTTGCTCTTTCTGACTGTTGTAACGCGGAAAAACAGCTCTATACCCCTGGGTATCTCGCTTTGCGATCCACTTTCCTGTCTGTAAGCACTATTTTCAGCGTTACAGCAGGGGTGTTGCTCTTTCTGACTGTTGTAACGCGGAAAAACAGCTTTATACCCCTGGGTATCTCGCTTTGTGATCCACTTTC